>NZ_BDCE01000044.1 GCF_001613345.1 Nocardia uniformis NBRC 13702
CCCAGGACCCGGCGAACGCTGGCCTCGCTCAGTTCACTGTCATCAGACAGCGCCTTCAACGACAGTTGCTCTGCTACAGAGTATTTCGGCCAAAAGTGGCGACCACGCGTCACGAACCTGATGGAGTGCTTCGATTGCGGTAATGGTCAGTCGGGTTTGGGCTCAAGTCGGGCAACATCGAGCAGGATCCCCGGGTTCGCCGAGGATGACATCTGTCATCGCCCGTACATGAGGAACTCGTCTCAGTTCGGTGACTGCGCGTACTACTGACGCCAGACGGTCTCCGCGAGTGTAGAAACCGTGAACAGGACGAATCGAAGTTCCCACAGTTTCCGCAGTCCAGGGTCATCCGCCGACGTCATCACCGCGCGCGGTCTGCGCCGCACTTACGGCCACGGCAAGAATGCGTTCGAGGCGGTGAAAGGTGTAGACCTCCACGTCGAGGAGGGCGAAGTCTTCGCATTGTTGGGCACCAACGGTGCCGGGAAAACCTCGACGCTCGACACGTTGGAGGGCCTGGCCGCTCCCTCGGGCGGTGCCGTCGAGGTGTTCGGTCTCGATCCGCGCACCGATCGCGAGCAGGTTCGCGCGCAGGTCGGGATCATGTTGCAGTCCGGCGGGTTACCCGCCGAGTTGACGGTTCGCGAAACGCTCGAGATGTGGCGGGGGACCTGCAGCAATCCGACGACCGCCGATGCCGTTCTCGGACAGGTCGATCTCGTCGATCGTGCCGATACTCGGGTCGGTGCGCTATCGGGCGGGGAGCAGCGCCGCGTCGATCTGGCGTGTGCCCTGCTGGGGCAGCCGCGGTTGTTGTTCCTCGACGAACCGACCACCGGTCTCGATCCGGAAAGCCGCCGTGGCACCTGGCGATTGCTCGCCGACCTCAAAGCGTCCGGGGTGACGATCGTGCTCACGACGCACTATCTGGATGAGGCGGAGGCACTCGCCGACCGGATCGCGATCATGCACAAGGGCGAGATCGCGCGCACCGGCACGCTGCGTGAAATCGTCGACGGTCATCCTTCGCGGATCGTATTCGACCACCCCGGACTGCCATTGCCGCGGCTGCGGGCCGGGCATATCGACGCGCAGGCACGCGTCACGGTCAGCACCCACGACCTGCAGGGGACGCTGTTCGAACTGCTCGGTTGGGCGCGTGAGAACGGTCTGCTGTTGGGCGGTCTCGAAGCCCGCGCCGCCTCGCTGGAGGCGGTTTTCCTCGACATTGCCAACGAATCGGCCGACGCGACCACACCGGAATTGATCGGAGTATCTCGATGACCATCACGGCACCCGCCACCACCTTCCGCCGCCGCCCGCTCGTCGCGCTCGCCAAGGCCGAATATCTGCAGTTCCGGCGGAACAAGACGCTGGTCTGGATGGCCTTGTTCTTCCCGGTCGGCATCTCCCTGGCCATGTATTCCATCGCGATCAGAGATCAGGAGCCCACGACAGCCACGGCGGCCATGACCTTCGAGCTGATCGCCTTGGTCGCGCTGCTATTCGTGCAGTACTACTCGGTGCTGTCGATGGTCACCACGCGCCGTAGCGAAGGCGTGCTGAAACGATTGCGCACGGGAGAAGCCGCCGACTGGCAGATCCAGACCGCCCCGGCCGTGCCCGGTGCCCTGGTGACAGTGGCCTCCACGCTGCTGGTCGCCGCGGTGGTCTACGGGACCGGCGCGCCCGCCCCGGTCAACCCGTTGGCAACAGCCCTCGCTGTCATCGGAGGCATCGTCTTGTTCTCCCTGCTCGCGCTGGCGACCAGCGCCGTCACGAAGAACGCCGAGGCCGCACAGATCACCTCCCTGCCGGTAATGACAATCGCGATGCTCGGTCTCGCCTCCATCCGGAATATCCTTCCCGACCGGTTGGCCGAGCTGGCCGACTGGACACCCTTCGCGGCCATCTCCGATCTCGTGTCCCTCGGCGCTTCCGGTAAACCGGCTACCGCCACCACCACCGACGTGGCGCTCGACTTCGCGGGCACCTTCGGCGAATTCGGCCAACCGTTTGCCACACTGGCGATATGGACCGTCCTGGCGTTCGCGCTGACCCGCAAGAGCTTCCGCTGGGACGACCGCGGTTGAGCAGCATGACGTCCTGGTGGCGCGAGCTGTCCGGGCCGGCCAAGTTCCGGCTCTACAGCCGGTTCACCCTCCAGTTCGGTCTCGTCGTGGTGGTCGGCGCTATGGCGATCACCACGGACTCGTGGTGGTCGATCCTCGGTGTACTGGTCGCCGGTATCGCGGCCATCGCCGCGGTGGACGCGCAACCCGAGTTCGCGTTGTCATCGAACTCGGTGTCGCGGCCCTGGGTTCTACTTTTCGCCACAGTGGTGTTGGCCGGTGTGTGGCTTGTCGCCGTCGTCGTCGCCAGGCTGACCACGGGGGAGTCGACTTTCGACCATGCACGTCTGACGGGCATTTATGTCGCGGTACTCGCCATGTTCTCCGTCGCTCCGTTCATCCGGCACAAATGGTGGACAGTCCTCGGCGTCAGCCTCGCCACCGGAATCGCCTTCGGCTCCTCGCTGGCAACAGGATTCGGCACCGCGACGCTGACCCTTATTGTCGGCGGTTTCGTCGTCGGAACGACACTGCTGACCATGTGGGGACTGCGGGTCGTCGAAGAACTGGACCGTGCCAAAGCGGTCGAGGCGGACCTGCAGGTAGCCGAGGAGCGGCTGCGCTTCGCGCGGGATCTGCACGATATCGTCGGCCGTGGCTTCTCGGCGATCGCGGTGAAAAGTGAACTCGCGGTGGTGCTGTCGCGATCCGGGGACACCGATCGGGCGGAGACCGAGATGGACGAGGTCAAAACGCTCGCCGTCGAATCGATGGGTCAGATGCGCGAACTGGTGCGTGGCTACCGTGGCATCGATCTGCGCGGGGAGGTCGCCGGAGCCCGGTCACTGCTGTCGGCGGTCGGCTGTCGCCTGGTCGTGGAGGGCGATCCCGCCAATGTTCCGGCGCGGTTCCATGAGGTCGCCGCGTGGGTGGTGCGCGAGGGTACGACGAATATCGTCGAACACTCGTCGGCGACGTCGGCGATCCTCGCGCTCGGGGATGCGGGGATGTCGCTGCGCAATGACAGCCCGCACGGCACACCGGGCGAGCGATCCGGCTTGCGTGGCCTCGCCGAGCGGCTCGCACCCCTCGGTGCGACGCTCGACACCAGCGCGTCACAGGATGAATTCGTGCTCGAAATCCACTGGGAGAACATATGATTCCTGTGTTCCTGGCCGACGATGAAACACTCGTCCGGGCCGCGTTGGCGACCATGCTCGGCCTCGAAGCCGATCTCGAGGTCGTCGATCACGTGGGCTCCGGCGAGGAACTCATCGCCGCCTGGCGCGGTCGCGGCGGCAGCGGTCCGGTCGCGGTGGCTGTCATCGATCTGCAAATGCCCGGCATCGACGGCATCGAGACCGCCATCGAACTACAGCGACTCACCCCGGGCGCGGGCACCTTGATCGTCACCAGCCACGGCCGACCCGGCTATCTCAAACGAGCCCTCGCCGCGGGTGTGCGCGGCTTCCTGCCGAAGACCACCTCGGCGGCGACCCTGGCCGAGGTGATCCGCACCGTCCATCGTGGTGGCCGATACGTCGACCCCGAGTTGGCCGCGGAAGCCATCAGCGCCGGCGATACCGTCCTCACCGCCCGCGAGGCCGACGTCCTCGAATACGCCATCGATGGCGCGCCCGTCGAAGATATCGCCAGACGGGCGCACCTGTCGCCGGGAACCACGCGTAACTACCTATCTTCGGCAATGGCCAAGCTCGGTGTATCCAACCGCTACGAAGCCGCGCTCAAAGCCCGTGAGAAGGGCTGGATCTAGTCCCGACGGCAGCCCGCGAAGAGGCTCGGGATCTGGTCCGTAAGCACCCGACTCGACTCTGGCCCGCCGGTGCTGGCGAGGCGCTACGCGGGCTCCGACGCGGCCATCTCCCGGCGCACCGTGGAGGTGATTTCGGAGGCGGTGAGGATCATGGCGACCAGAAAGTCGATCAGTTGGGGGCGGTCGATTTCGAGGTCGCCGCGTAGCCATTCGGTGAGTATGTCCAGGCCGCCGTGGGAGATGGTGCGGGCGGCCAGTTCGGCGTGGATGCCGGTGACCGCGGCCTCGCCGAGGAGTTCTCGACCCTGATCGATCATGATGCTGGCAGCCACGCTGACGACTTCGGCTCGGCGGCGGCGCAATTCGGCGGTGGCGTGGAGTTCGAGGAACAGTTGGCGGCGGACGGGGTTGTCCGCGACCGTGGTGACGATGGCTTCCACCACGGTCCGCAATCGGACTCGTACATCGGCGGGTTCGGTCGTGATGATGGCGACCAATTCGGCTACGAGTTCGGCTTGTTGTTCATCGAGGAGTTCGTTGAGTAACTGGTCGGTATCGGCGTAATTTTCGTAGAAATAGCGATCGTTCAGCCCGGCCCGGGCACTCAGTGAGCGCACCCTGAGCCCGGCCAGCCCCTGCTCCGCGATTACCTCGAGACCGACCTCGCGCAGCCGTTGCCGCCGCTGTGCTCGCCGCTCCTCGGCGCTTCGGCCCGCGTACCGCCTGAGTTCCGACACGTCGCCACCTCGCCTGTTGCCATGCAGCTGATTTTGGTGAAGACTATCACCAAAATCGTTTGGTGAAGCACTTCACCAAATGGAGCCGCATACAGGAGGCACGCAATGGCGCGTTCCAATGAGCTGTCCGATCCCGGATTCTTCGGGGAATTCCCGCACAACCTCGGGATCAAGTTCCTCGCACCGGGCGATATTCGGCCCACCGCGGCACAGCGGGACGCCTACCGCAAATTCACCCGGATGGGTGATCCCTTGGCCGACGCCGTGGTCGATATGTTCCGTAGCCTGCCCACCGGCCAGGGCCGCCGCATGTTCGAAATTGCCCTGACTCGCGGTATCGACGCCGTGCCGGACGCCCCCGCGGAGCTGAAAGCATTCTTCGCGCAGGTCGATTCGATCCCGTACTGGGTCGACCAGGGGAAGCTCGATTACGCCTCTCGGGTCAGCGGCCGGGTCGGACCGTGGACTTTGAACCTGGTGCTGCCCATGATGTCGCTCAATGGCGGCTATCTGGCCTCGCGCGCGGGCAAGGTCCTGGTCGGCACCGGCGGCCTATCCGCCGAATCGATGGCTCCGCGCCGGGTTTCGGAGACCACCGGCTGGTGGTTCGACGTCACCAGCCCCGGCGGCCTCGGCCGGTTCGAGGCCGGATTCAAGAACACACTGCGGGTGCGGCTCATGCACGCCCAGGTGCGCGCGGGTATGAGCCGCCGATCGGACTGGGACTACGCGAACTGGGATCAGCCGGTGAACCAGTCCCTACTGGCGGGCACCCTGCTGCTGTTCTCGTGGGCGAGCATCATCGGCTGTCAGGTGCTCGGCATGCAGTTCTCCAAGCAGGAGAAGGAGTCGGTGTACCACCTGTGGCGCTATGTCGGCTATCTGCTCGGGCTCGAATCCGAACTGCTGCCCGCCGACGAGGCCGATGCGTGGCGACTCATGTGGTTGCAGGCCGATTACGAATTCCTGCCCGACGAGGATTCCCGCACATTGTCCAAGGCCCTCATCGCATCCATCGGCTCGATCCACGGCCTGAACGACGACCGCGTGCGGACCCGCGCACTGCGCGCTGTCATCACCGGCTACGCCACCGCCTACGGGCGAATCATGCTGGGCAAGAAGAACTCCGACTACCTCGGTATGGCCGACAATCGGCTCTTCGTCGCCGCGGTCCTGGCCACGTCCACGATCAATACCGTGATCGAGGTGCCGCGACGATTGATACCGGGGGCGACCGGGATCAGTGAGCGGGCCGGACGCCGCGTGACCGGGTGGTTCGTGCGCCGCGTCTTACAGTCCAACAATCCGGACCGCAGCTACGCGCGGCACGATCGTTTCGCCGACAACCGCTCGGCCGCTTAGCATCCACGTCTCGTGCGGGATCCGCACGAGACGTGGGCCGTGGTATGCCTGCAATGCTGCCGACTATCGACCTTGCAGGATGTACGGCGGGTAGGAGCCGGTGTCCAATCGGCAACGCCATTCCCGGATGGCGCCTTCGCGCTGGAACTGCTGACCGGCGTCGATGCATCGGCCATTGGTGGTGTACGAGCCGATATATGGCTGCGTGGACTATCGGCCTGCCCGTATGCGGGGAGAGCCTACGGGCAATGATCGAGATTCGATGGTGGAATCTCACTATCTCGTGGCTGAAGAATCTTGTGGCCCAGTGGAATTGGAATCACCTGCCCGACGGCCGTCGCGAATAGGGTTCCATATCGCGGAGCCGTTGCCGGTGGGTTCGTTGTAGTTCGCCCACCCGGGTGAGGAAGCCCGCGATCAATTCGAGTTCTGCGGGGTCGTACCAGCTCAGCATCATCTTGTAGCCCTCGTCGACCAGTGTCGATATCAGGTCGTGGACGCGACGGGCGGCGAGATCTGTGGCTACCACGATCACGCGGCGACGATCGGTGGGGTGTAGTGAGCGGGTGATGTAGCCCTGCTTCTCCAGGCGGTTGAGCATGACCGTGGCGCCCGCGGCAGTCAGGCCCAGTCGTTCGGCCAGCATTCCGGGCGTTGTGGACTTGCCGTCCCCGAGCAGGACGATTTCCAACGCACGTCGATCGGTCTCGTTCACGCCCAGCAGTCTGATCAATTCGCGAGCCAGATCCTCGAGGGTTCCGTGATAGAACTCCAGGGCCTTTCTGAGCTCTACTGCGATCGGAGCCGGGTCGGTTGGCATCGGAGGCACAGGCTTCCACCCTCGAACAATTGAAACATGAAACCTCTCAACAGGAGTCACCGTCCACGTCAGGGCCGGACATGAACTGTACGACACGGTGACCGAGGTGATGGTCCGCATCGCATACCCGGGTCGGAGTGGCTTTTACGGAGCGAAAAGCGAAGCAGTGCACGGCAATTGCTCGATATGCCGCGGACAGAACCTGGGCTGGGCCGCGGATAGCGGCTCAGCCCAGGTAGTCACCACATTTCGTCAGCGCGGGTACCGGCCGTCACGCTGTCGCGTCCTCCCCGGGACTCAGCTGACAGCCGTGGTGGTGAGCGTCGGAGACGGATCCGGATAGCATGCGGTCGCGACATTGCCGACGAAGGAAACCCTGGTCGTCATGGTCATACCGGGGTTGGCATGACTGGTCCCCGCGTACTGACTGGTGATCGGCGTTCCCGAAGCGCCGGCCGTGACATTGATGGTTACCGCGGGCGGGGTGAAGCTGGTGCCGCCCGCGATCGGACCCGGCACGGTGAGCACGATATTCCCGCCCGAGGTGGTGACGGTGCCGGCCACGGTGCCTCCGGAGGCGGTCGCCGAGACCAGCGTCGAATTGGCCGGCGTCGGGAAGGTCATCTTCAGGTTGCTGATATTCGTCACGGTGAATCCGGAGGCCGAACTGGGAACCGTGGACACACCGGGGGTGAGGGTGATAGCCACGGCGGAGCCGGATGCCGCCGAACTCGGTGCGGTGCCGTCGACCGAGGTGGTCATGCTCGAGGTTTGGCCTATCCCGAAGATCGTGCCCTTGCAACTCCAGTTCACGCTGACGGGGACGGCATTTGCGGGTGTGGCGAAACAGAAGAGCGTGGCAAGCGCCACCGGAGCAACGACGCCGGCACGAAACAACACGGATGCGGTCGATCTCATAACTATCTCCAAAAATGTGAAGCAATGGCACGGCCCGGTATCGCGAGCCGTAATCGTAAGAGATTTGAAATGTAACCTGTTCTCATCTGGCTGGGGCGAAATCGGCAATAACGGTTCGGTATCGATGGGTCTTGTTGCGCGGCGGTGCGGTATGTATTTATCTGTAGTTAAATATTCACTATGGAAAGTTAATTCTTCTAAGATATTGACGCGAATCAGTCAATCCACTGTCGTGGATCTAGAGGTCATACGGGGTCGATTCGTGGAAGTATAAGGCGCTGACCTGGTATTTCGTCGATTCTGGCATAGATTGACCGGCGTGTGTTCGCGTGTCTCGAGTTTCTCTTGCCGAAAGTGGGGTGCGACATCGAAGGTTGGCATTATTGGTTCTTCGCAACCCGCCTGACCATTCGATCCATCTGCTGTAGAGATATCGAGACAGTCACGTCGATGCGAATGAGACGTTTCCTCGGGTGATTCCCGAATACGCCGCAGAGCTGATTTCAAGCGGCTGGCAGGTATGGGACCACAGACAGCCTCACGTTTCGCGCGGGATCCGCACGAAACGTGGGCCGTGTGTGCAGTCGAATCCGATGGCTACGCCTGACGGAAACAGAGTGTGCCCCATTGGAATCCAGCTCCAATGGCCGAGAGCAGAAAGGTGTCTCCGCCCCGGAGGCGGTGCTCGGTACGCGCCCGGTGCAGCGCGGTGAGGACGCCGGCGGATCCGGTGTTGCCCAGTGTGTCGAGGGTGATGGGAGCCCGCTGTATCGGTACCTCGAGTTCGGCCATGGCGGCGGTGAGAATATTGAGATTGGCCTGGTGCAGGAAGAAGTGGTCGATCTCGGTGACGGCGAGCCCGGCACGATCGGCAGCGCCGCGGATGCTCTGTGGCAGACGACGGGTCGCTGTCTCCCAGACCGCACGGCCGTCCATCCGGAGATAGTGTTCGCGCTCCGCGACGGTCTGAGCGCTGGTCGGTCGTCGGGATCCACCGGCCCGGATTTCGACGTCGTGGGATAGCTGGGATCCGAAGTCCCAGGACAGGAGTCCGGCCCCGGGGGATTCGGTGCGGGTCAGCACGATGGCTCCCGCCGCGTCGCCGAAGAACACCCCCGTGGTGCGGTTGCGGGGATCGGTCACTCGGGACGCACAGTCCGCGGCGACGACCAGTACCGTCCGTGCGGACACGTTCAGCAGATGGGCCGCGAGCAGGATGGCTTGCAGCCCATTGGCGCACGCGGCCTGGGTGATGTCGATGGGCAGCGCGCGATCGGCCCCGATGCGCTCCTTGACCATCAGCGCGGTCGAAGGAAGCGGCTGATCACAGGTGTACGTCGCGACAATGACGGCGTCGAGCTCGCGGGCCGAGGCCCCCGCATCGGCAAGAGCCGCCGGGGCGGCCGCGACACACATATCCGAGACCGCCAGCTCCGGTGCCAGTCGTCGACGCTCCCGGATACCGGTGCGACTGAGTATCCACTCGTCGGAAGTATCCAGGGTCCGAGTGAGGTCCGCGTTGGTGACGACGGTGGCGGGCAGATGAATACCGGAGCCCGACACCATGACCGGTAGTGGGACCGGGGGTCGTACGGATACGGACCGCGGTTGCTCCGTTGCGTACATGGTGGTCATGCGAGGGCCCCGTCCAGCGCGTCGGCGGTGTTGTATTCAGGGGCGATCAGGGTATCGAGGTCGATATAGAACCTGCCCGACGCACAGGGGGAACCCAGCAGGATGCGGCGGGCGGCCGAGGTGACCAGGGCTCCGCCGAGTGCCACATCGGAGGCCAATTGCGGCCAACTGCTGAGCGTTCGGCCGATTTGGCCGAACGACGCGGCCAGTTCGGGACTGATGCGCTCGGCATCGACCATCGCCAAGATCAGATCGGACTTGGCCTGGGCGGTGAGCTCCGGTAGGTCGGCGGCGCGGAGGCCACCGATCCTGCCGTGCAGCAGTGGCCGGTCGGGCTCGGTATCGAATCGTTCGATATCGAGCATGCCGCGGTCATTGCAATCCATGACCACCGGAATGCCCAGTGTCCGTGCGTATTCCCTGGCCGCGATCTTGACGTAGGGCGTATCGCATTCCTCCACCAGCAGATCGATCGGCGCCTGGTCGCCGAGGAAGAACGTGCTCATATTGCTGTCGTTCAGCCCGCTCGTGAAGATCTCGATATCCAGATACGGGTCGATCTCGAACATTTGGCGTGCGCAGATCACCGCCTTACCGACCCCGAGGTGGTGTACACCCGCACGCAGTCTGTTCATATTGGACAGGCTCAGTTCGTCGAAGTCGGCGAGCCGGAACGAGCCACCGATACCTTCGAGCGCGAGCGTGACCGCGGCGCTGTTGCCGACCGACAGTCCGACGACCCCGATCCGTCGGTCGAGCAGCCGACGTTGTTGGGGCCGTTGGATCTTGTCGCGATTGCGGTCGGAGCGGACGAGCCGGAACTCCTCGCGCGGCAGCACATGCACCAGCCGACCCGACCAGGGGTACCAGACCCACGTGCCGTAGGCCCATGCCTCGGTCCCGTCCAGCTGCTCGTCGATCTTGCGATCGAGTTCGGCCCCGGTGTAGCGGCGATCGGGTTCGCGGCAGCCGATCAGCTCGGCGAGCTGCGTCGTGAGGGTGTCGTGTACGGCGGTGACCCGGCCGGATTCGAGTAGCGCGGTCAATGCCTCGTGATCGTCGGCGCGGCCCGGTTCGAACAGCACAGGCTGCCAGCCGTCACGGTCCGGGATATCGGCCGCCACCAGAGCCGGTGGTGCCCCGCAGGTTTCGAACCTCGCCGAGGGCCAGGTGCCGGGATGGTCGGTCACCAGTGCTGGAAACTCGTCACGCATCCGGTCGACCAGGTCGGTGTATTCACCGGCACCCGCCGCGGTTCGGTGCAGCAGAATCACCACCTCCTCGGTGTAGCGCTCGACGTAGCAGCGCGTCCCCGGCACCGGATGGAAGCCGAACCGGCCGTGGAACCGGTCCTGGCCGTCCTTGGTTCCGGAGGTGCCGATCATGATCTTGGCTCCGAGGTGGTGCGCGGCGCCGATGGCGACCGCGTTCAGATACGCGCCCAACCCCAGTTTGCGGGCTCGATGCTCCACCACCAGGCGACTGTGCTCGTAGGCCTCGTCGACCCCGGCACCTTCGGTGGCCAGCAATTGTTCGTATCGCTGTTCGCCGAGATGGGCTCGGGTCTGGAACAGCTCACCGGTCGCCGGGGTCGAGAGCCGGATGTAGCCCAGCACGGGGCCGTCCGGGCGTCGCCGGGCAATGAAATGCCAGGCACCGTAATCCAATTCCTGATCATCGACATGGGCACCGTCGGCGTCGCGGAAGCCCGGCCGCCGGCCGTTGTCGTAGAGAATTCGAGCCCGCAGTTCCCGTAGCCGCCGCACCTGATCGGTGTGGTCGGCGCCGTGGCGAGGTGCGTGAAACGCCGAAATATGCCACTGCACCTCAGGATCGCGGCTCCGGATGTCGCATCCGTCGACAGACATGCGAGATCCAGCAGATACCGACACGTGTAGGGATCCTTTCCAGGAATTAGCTGAGTGTGCTGTACGTAGATGCTGGGCGAGCAGAGTATGGCAACGTCTGAGCGGATCCGGTCAGGAAGACAACACAATTCGCGTTCCATGAAGGCCGCTTAGAAGTGTTGCTGAATGATAGCTGTGAAGTGAACGAAAGACCAACTAGGTGAATCTTCGTGGCGTGCCCGACGGGAGTGGGCTCAAGCCTGTCGCGGTGACGTCGAGACGTCACCGGTTCGGCTCGGGTCGAGCCAGGCAACGGCCGCCGCCGTGAAGGCGGTGATGCCGCAATTGATTGTCGGCTCGGCGAGCGGGGCGAAGTACGGCGAGTGGTTCATCGGGATGTCCTGGTCGACGGTGCCCCGCTCCTGTGCCGCCGCGACTTTCGCGGGGTCCGCACCGCCGAAGAACCAGAAGGACAGCGGCGCACCGGCGGCCTCGGCGAGATTGCCGACGTCCTCACTGGCCGGGAAGGCCGCCATTTCCAGGACCTGCTCCGCGCCGAGGGCATCCCGTAACGCGGCGCGCGTCTTATCCAGGGCGGCAGCGTCGTTGAAGGTGATGGGCAGCCGGGTCAGCGTTTCGATTGTCGGCGGACGGTCCGCGCCCGCGGCGTCGGCCTCCGCGTGCACGATCCGCCGCACGGCCGCGAGCACCCGGTCGCGCAGTTCGGGCGAGTAGGTCCGAATACTGAGGCCGAGCTGGGCCTCATCAGCGATGATGTTGTCCTTGGTGCCCGCGTGCAGTGTTCCGATGGTGAGGACGACCTGGTCCGCGGCGGCGATCTCGCGGGACACGATGGTCTGCAGCCGCAACACGGTGGCGGCGGCCATGATGATCGGATCGATCGTGGTCTCGGGCCGCGAACTGTGCCCACCGCGCCCGTGCAGGGTGATCCGCAGGCTGTCATTCGCGGAGAGCAGGGCGCCCGCGCGGGTAGCCACGGTGCCCACCGGAATCGGCAGGACATGCTGGGCAAGCACGATTTCCGGCGTGCCGAAGCGTTCGAACAGACCGTCGTCGACCATGGCCCGCGCGCCGTGGCCGGTCTCCTCGGCGGGCTGGAAGACACCCAGCACGGTGCCGGACCACTGATCGCGGGCGGCGGCCAGCGCGTCGAGCGTGCCCAGCAGGCAGACGATGTGCATATCGTGGCCGCAGGCGTGCATGGTCGGCTCGCCGCTGTCCGGATCGGTGGCGGTCGAGGAATAGGACAGTCCGGTCTGTTCGCGAACCGGCAGTGCGTCCATATCCGCGCGCAGCAGCACCAGTGGGCCGGGCCCATTCACCAGCCGGGCGACGACCCCTGTCCCGCCGACCCCCTCGGTCACCTCGTACCCGAGAGCCTTCGCGCGCCGAGCGATGATCGCCGCGGTGCGGTGTTCGGCGAAGGATAATTCGGGATGTGCGTGCAGGTCGCGGTACGGCTCCACGAGTGCGGCGGTGATGCGGGCGATACGACTGTTGATCGACGGCACAGCGCCAATGATCCACGGGCACAGCGGCCGCCATGGCGATTTTCCGGCTTTACTTCCTATCCGAAAGAAACTAACACCGTGACCAGGTCGAGCCTGCCCGACGTCGCCCGCCTTCGCGATCGGAGCCGATCGACAGCAACTCCCACCGCAAGAGGCGAAACGCTTCCGCGCGAAAGCCCTCGGTCCGACGGACTGAGGACTAGCCTGTGCGGATAATAGGATTTGTTCGATCGGGCGAGTGAAGCGGTGATTGGATGGACGGGGTTCTCCCACTGGACCAGCCGCACACGTCTCGAATATACGACTACTTTCTCGGCGGCAAGGACAACTACGAGGCCGATCGGGTGGCCGCGGAGGAAATCCTGAAGGCATGGCCGGATATTCGGACCGCAGCCAAGGTCAATCGGCAGTTCATGCAGCGCAGCACTCGGTTCCTCGCCGAAGCCGGGATCCGGCAGTTCCTCGATATCGGTACCGGGATTCCCACCGAACCCAACCTGCACCAGATCGCGCAGGAGGTAGCGCCGGACTCCCGGGTGGTCTACGTCGACAACGATCCGCTCGTCCTGGCTCATGCTCGCGCGTTCATGACCGGCGAAGCGTCGGGAGCGACGGCCTATATCGACGGCGACGTCACCGACCCGGACTCCATCCTGCGCGCCCCGGAACTGGCTCAGGTCCTCGACCTGAGCAAGCCGGTCGGATTGAGCATGATCGCGCTGCTGCATTTCGTCGAAACCGATGTCAACCGGATCATGTCGCAATTCCTCGATGTCCTCGCTCCCGGCTCATACCTCGTGATCTGTACCATCACAGCCGATTTCGCTCCCGAGCAGGTGGCCGCCGCCCAAGACGTCTACCGCGTGCGCAAACTCCCCGCTCAGGTCC
This sequence comes from Nocardia uniformis NBRC 13702, assembly GCF_001613345.1. GTDB lineage: Bacteria > Actinomycetota > Actinomycetes > Mycobacteriales > Mycobacteriaceae > Nocardia > Nocardia uniformis. The sequence continues at coordinate 13,586 of NZ_BDCE01000044.1, forward strand.
GTACTCACGACGAGGTCACCTCGTGGTTTGCCGGACTCGACCTGGTCGCCCCGGGAGTCGTGCCACCGCACCGGTGGCAACTCGCGGAGACCACCGAGATCTCACCGGCCTTCGACGCCAAGATCTCCTGCTACTGCGGGGTGGCCCGCAAACCCTGAACACGTTCGGGCGGGGAGCTTTCGGGGTAACCGCTCAGAACTCGTCCGGGCAACCACAGGAACCACGGGTCTTCAACTCCGCGCCGAGGCTGCGCACGCCTGGTTCGGTCATGCCGGTGTCGATCTGTTTCAGCAGGATCTCCACCGCCAGTTCACCCATGCGCCGCGTCGGTTGGACCATGGTGGTCAACCCGGGCCGGGTGTAGCGGGTGTACTCGATCCCGTCGAAGGCGACAATGGCGAGATCGTCGGGGACACGCAGGCCCGCGTCGTAGGCCGCGCGCAGCATGCCCATGGCCTGTAGATCGCTGGTCACGAATACCGCGGTCGGTCGGGGAGTGCCCCGCATGATTTCGCTGAGGGCGCGATAGCCCGCGGCACCGCCGAATTCGGCGCGCACAATCACATTTTCGGGCAATCCGGCGCGCCGCAGTGCCCGGCGGTAGCCCGCGACTCGGTCGTCGGCGGTCGACACGTGCGGTCCGCTGAGGCAGGCGATATCGGTATGCCCGTGGGAGATCAGATGTTCGACGGCGGTGCTGGCGCCGGCGAGCGAGTCGGACATGACGTGCGCGCAGCGTGCCGGATCGATGAGCCGGTCGACCGCGACCAGCGCCATACCCGCGGCCGCGCACGCATCGGCGATCCCCGACTCCCAAGACGACGAGATCGCCAGTAGCCCTTCGACGCGCCGGTCGATGAAGGCGCTCACATAGGCCCGTTCCCGGGCCTCGTCATCGGCGGCGTTTCCGATGATCAGCGGATATCCCCTGGCGAATGCCGCCGCTTCGACCACCGCGGACAGTTCGGCGAAGAAGGGGTTGGATCCGTCGGGGATGACCATGCCGAGTGCGTGTCCGCGGTTCATGCGGAGGCTGCGCGCCGACATATTGGGCCGGTAACCGAGTTCGGCGATCGCGGCTTCGATGCGGGCGCGGGTCGCCGGAGCGACCTGTCGCGGACCGCCATTGAGGACATAGCTCACCAGGGCGGGGGAGGTGCCCGCGAGCCGGGCGACATCGGCTCGGGTGACTGTCATCGAAACTCTCCTCAATCGGTGGTTTTCCCCGGCTGCCGCGGAACCTCTTGACAGCACGTGAGTCAGGTCACACACTACACATCAATTCGAGTTGTCAACACGAGTTGAATCTCAAACCAGGATAGGTCGAACAACAGATGAACTCTCGATTCAGGTATGCGACCGCCGGCATGGCTCTCGTCAGCGTCCTCGCCCTCACCGTCGGCTGTGGCCGCGGCGACAGCGAGTCCGCGGACTTCAAGATCGCGGTCGTCACTCGCAATTTCACCAACCCGTACTGGGCGGCACTGCGCGACGGCGCGCTGGCCGAGGGCGACCGGCTCGGTGTCAAGGTCTCGGTGCAGGCCGGACAGTCCGAAACCGATGCCGACGGTGAGAACGCTCAGATTTCCACGCTCGCGGCCCAGGGCTACGACTGCTTCGCGGTGGTGCCGGTCAATAGCACCAACGTGATCACGCCGCTGGTTCCGGTGGCGCGCGACAACATTCCGATTATCAACCTGGACACCCGGATCGACGTGGAGGCCTCGAAGCAGGCCGGGGTCGAGTACGCGAGCTTCATCGGCTCCGACAACCTGGCGGCCGGTCGGATCGCGGGCGAGAAAATGCTGGAGGCGCTCGGTGGCAGCGGGAAAGTAGTTGTACTGCAGGGCATCGCGGGCGAACAGAATGGAATCAACCGCGACAAGGGCTTTACCGATGCCGTCAGCGGCAAGCTGGATATCGTGCAGCGCGCGCCCGCGGACTACGAACAGGACAAGGGACTCACGGTCACCGAGGCGATCCTGAAGGCGCACCCCGATATCACCGGTATCTTCGCGGCCAACGACACCATGGGACTCGGTGCGGCACAGGCGATCAAGAACGCGGGCCGCACCGACCAGGTCAAGGTGATCTCGGTCGACGGCATCCAGTCAGCGCTGGCGGCCGTACAGGCGGGCACGTTGTACGGCACGGTGACCCAATATCCCTATGCCGAAGGCGAACTCGCGGTGCAGGGCTGCCTCGCGCTGGATCAGGGCAAGAGCATTCCGGAGCGCGTGGTCGCGCCGATCGCCTTCATCGGCCGCGACAATGTCGAGCAGCAGATCAGCGCGTTCCCCAAGCCCATCGAGCCTTTCGACAACCCGCTGGTGGGGCTGGTGGACAAGTGAGCGAGCGAACCATCGGCACAGCGTCTGCACTTGCGGCGGAACCGAGCGTCAGCGAGGTGGAGGCGTGAGTGACACCGCCCAGATCGCGGCGGTCGCGCCCGACCGCCGCACCGACCTGCGCATTCCCGCCAAACTGGCCGACTTCGCCGCGCCGATCGCCCTGGTGGTCGTGTGGCTGGCCTTCTTCATCGCCACTCCGAACTTCTTGACCGCCAAGAATATCGACGACCTCTTGGTCGCCTCGACGATCCTGACCGTGCTGGCGCTCGGCCAGCAGTTCGCGGTCGTGGTGGGCGGTATCGACCTCTCGGTAGGTGCCACGCTGCCGTGGTCGGCGGCGCTACTGGGATATCTGACCAGCCACGGTTATCCGGTGGCGGTCGGCATTGCCGCCGCGATTCTGGGCGGTTTGGCGGCGGGATTGGTCAACGGTGTATTGATCGGTCGCTTTCAAATGACCGACTTCGTCGTCACCCTCGGCAGTCTGAGTGTGCTCAGCGGTTTGACGCTGCTGCTCACCAGTGGCAACAGCATCGCGGTGAATTCGGCGTTCCTGCAGAGTCTCGCCCTGGACGGCGTCGGACCCTTCCGCTGGTTCTGGCTGTTCGCGCTGATCGCCGCGCTCGGCGTGGCGGGCATCCTGTTCCGCACCCGGATCGGGACACACCTGCTGGCCACCGGCGGCAATATCGACTCGGCACGCGAAACCGGAATTCCGGTGCGCCGCATTCGGTTACTGGCCTACGGCGCATGCGGGTTGTTGGCCGGTGTCGCGGGTGTCATGCTCGTCGCCCGCAATGGCGGGGCCGACCCGTCCCTGCAAACCACCTATCTGCTGAGTTCGATCGCGGCGGTGGTGCTCGGAGGTTCCTCACTCAGCGGCGGCAAGGCTTCGGTGCTCGGCACCGTGTGCGGCGCAGTACTTTTCACCTCGCTGATCAATGGGTTCACCATCCTGGGCATCTCGCAGTACTACCAGCCGATCGCGGTCGGTGCGGTACTGCTGCTGGCGGCGGCGATTTCGCGATTCCGGAAGTGAATGCCATGACAGAGCCAATGCTCGAGGCGAAAGACCTCACGAAGTCGTTCGATTCCGTTCGCGCGTTGGACGGAGTGTCGGTGACCATTCCGGCGGGTGAGGTCACCGCGCTGGTCGGCGATAACGGGGCCGGGAAGTCCACCCTGGTGCGCTGCCTGACCGGCGTGCACCCGCCCGACTCCGGACAGATCCTCTTTCGCGGCGAACCGGTTCGGCTCGGATCGCCCGAGGATGCCCGAAAGATGGGTGTGGAGACCGTCTATCAGGATCTTGCTCTCATCGATGATCTGACGGTCTGGCAGAACCTGTTCCTCAACCGGGAACTCGTCTACCCGTTCTGGCCGATCAAGGTCGTGAACCGTAAGCGAATGATTGCCGAAAGCGGTGAGATCCTGCGTGATCTGGATGTGGACGTACCCTCGGTCCGCACCACGGTACGGCGGATGAGCGGTGGTCAGCGGCAGAGTATCGCCATTGCCCGCGCGGTGGCGTGGGGTAAGGCGATGGTGATCATGGACGAGCCGACCGCCGCGCTGGGGGTGCGCGAAACCGCCGCGGTCGAGAAGCTGGTCCGGGGTCTGCGCGACCGTGGGGTCACCGTGCTGATCATCAGTCATGACCTGGCCCAGGTCATGCGCATCTGCGACAACGTCGTCGTGCTGCGTCGTGGCCGCTCGGTGGCCGCGCATCGGGTGGCCGATGTCGACGGCGACCGCTTGGTCGCGCTGATCACCGGTGCCGCGCCCGGCAACCTCGAAGCGGCTTCCGCTGCGGAAAGCCAGGTTTCGTGATCCGGGGCGGGCGCGTCGCGGTCATCGGATCGGTCAACCAGGACATCGTCTGTGAAGTGGCGCGGTTGCCAGGACCGGGGGAGACGGTATTGGCCGCCGCTTCGCGGACGAACCTGGGTGGCAAGGGATCCAACCAAGCGGTGGCCGCGGCGAAAGCGGGTGGAGCCGTGCAGTTCATCGGCCGGGTCGGTGGTGATCCGGCCTCCCGGTCGTTCCGGCGGTCGATGACCGGTGCGGGGGTGAAAACGATTGGGCTGCGCGAGCTTCCGGACGGGCGCACCGGCACGGCCTATATCGCGGTGGCGGCGGGCGAGAACCAGATCGTGGTCGACCCCGGGGCCAACTTCGAGTGGGAATCCGACGCCGAGCTGACCGCCATGACCGAGGCCGAGCTGCTCGGGGCCGCCGACGTGGTGGTCGCGCAGTTCGAGATCCCGATCCGGGTGGTCACCTGGGCCGCGAGTCTGGCCCGTCGGTTCGTGCTCAATGCCGCGCCCGCAGTGGAATTCGGCGACGAACTGCTGCGGCTCTGCGATCCGCTGGTGGTGAACGAACACGAGTTGTCGGCGATCAGTGGCATGGCGACCGCAAGCCGTGAGCAGGCCGGGGCAGCCGCGCGGGCGCTATGCCTGCGCGGGGCTCGAGCCGTGGTGGCCACATTGGGTGCGACGGGTTCGGTGTGGGTTCGCCGCACGGCCGAACCGCAGGTGGTCGAGGTCGTGTATCAGCCGGCGCCACAGGTCGTCTCGGTGGATTCGACCGGGGCGGGAGACGCGTATGTCGGTGCCCTGTCCAGCGCACTCGCCGCCGAACTCGGGCTCGGCGAGGCGGTGGCCTTCGCCACCGCCGCCGCCTCGATCGCGGTGCGGTCGGCAGGCACGCACACCTCCTATCCCACTCGCGCGCAGATCGCCGCGGCGCGCACCGAGGTACCGCCGTCCTGTCCGATGCGACTTCCCGTTCACAGCTAGTCACGCTCTACCGCAATATGATTGGAGCACCTCAGTGCGCACCAGTGGACTGATCCACGCCGAGTTGATATCGGCACTCGTCGGCCTCCGCCACACCGATACTTTCGCCGTGAGCGACTCCGGCCTTCCCGTACCCGCCGGAGTCCCGGTGATCGATCTCGGCATCAGCTACGGGTTTCCCGGGTTCGTGCCGGTGGTCGAGCTGGTGCTCGCCGAGGTCACCGTGGAGGCCGCGTGGGGCAGTGCGGATGTCGCCGCCGCCAACCCGCAGGCGGCCGACCTGCTCACGAACCGCCTTGCCGCCGAACTGATCGACCACGAAGAGTTCAAGCGGCGAATCGGCCGGTGCCGCTTCGTTGTTCGCACGGGTGAGGCGACACCCTATGCCAATGTGCTGTTTCGCGCGGGCGTGCCGTGGCTGCCCTGACCGGCAGGTCGGGGGGAGTGGAACCGCGTCCAGAATTGGCCGAGCTGCGGCAGTCCGTGTGCGGCTGCCGGGTTCGGAACGTTCTGGGTCCGGACGGGCACGTCGTGTATGCCGAGAACCCTGCCCGACACCGGGGAACACCCTGAATTGCCACCGGGTAACCCCGGCGAAGAATTGTGACCCTGCCGATCTCCTGCGCTCCGACACCTGACTGAAGGCCCGAGTTGCTGTTGTGATTCGTCCCGTATATCTCTTTCACTGCCCCGTTCCGCGTCGAGACGGCTTAACCTCTCGGGGCACAGGTGTTGGTTTGGAAGGTGGAAGTAAGAGTGATCGGTACCCAGGCGAAGCTCGATGAACTCGCCAAGATTCTGGAGATCGCCTCGGAACCGGCGGGTGAGGCCGGTATCGCCAAGCGGGAGAAGAAGGGCATTCCGAGCGTTCGCCAGCGAGTGAACATGCTGCTCGACCCCGGGACATTCATCGAAACCGGTGCGCTGGCTCGCCAGCCCGGCCAGGCGGACGCTCTGTACGGCGATGGCCTGGTCACCGGTCGTGGGCTGATCGGGGGTCGTCCGGTGGTGGTGATCTCCCACGACCAGACCGTGTACGGCGGGTCCGTCGGCGTCACGTCCGCCCAAAAGTTCATGCGGGCATTGCGATTCGCGTTCGACAACGCGTGCCCGGTGGTGACGATCAATGATTCCGGCGGTGCGCGTATCCAGGACGCGGTGGGGTCGATCGCCTCGTTCGGTAATATCTCCCGCGAGCTGGAGAAACTGTCCGGCTATGTGCCGCAGGTGTCGATCATTCTCGGCAAGTGCGCGGCGGGCTCGGTGTACGGGCCGATCAATACCGACGTGCTCATCGGCACCAAGGACTCCTACATGTTCGTCACCGGGCCGGACGTGATCAAGGCCGTCAACGGCGAGGATGTCACCGCCGAGGAACTCGGCGGCGCCGAGGTGCAGGCCAAACGCGGCACCCTGCACCACGTGGCCGACACCGAGCAGGACGCCTACGAGTGGGCCCGCAACTACCTCAGCTACATGCCGACCAGCTGCGTCGAGCAGCCGCCGATCGTGAATCCCGGTCTGGAACCGGAGATTACGGCTACCGACCGCGAACTCGACAAGATCATCCCCGATTCCGATCGCGCCGGTTACGACATGCACGAGATCCTGCTGCGGATCTTCGACGACGGTGAATTCCACGAGATCCGAGCCGCGTTCGCCCCGAACCTGATTACCGGATTCGCCCGGGTCGACGGCTATCCGGTCGGCGTGATCGCCAACCAGCCGCTGGTTCTCGGCGGTTCCATCGACGCCGCCTGCTCGGACAAGTCGACCTACTTCATCCGGCTGTGCGACGCGTTCAATATCCCCCTCGTATTCGTCGCCGACACCCCGGGTGTGCTGCCCGGCCTCTCGGAGGAGGCGAATGGCGTGATCATTCGCGGCGGTCGAGTCCCGCGCGCGATCATCGAGGCGACGGTGCCGATCATCAACCTGGTGGTGCGCAAGTCCTACGGCGGCGCGTACGGCATGATGGCGGCGCGGCAGGTGGGCGCGGACTTCAGTTTCGCTTGGCCGACAGCCCGGATCGCGGTGATCGGTGCCGAGAGCGCGGTCGACCTACTCGGCAAGCGGCAGTTGGCGGCGGTGCCGGAGGAACACCGCGCGGCGGCACGCGAATTCATGATCAACCAGTACAACGAGACCATCGCCACCCCGTGGGTCGCCGCCGAGCGCGGCTACATCGACGCGGTCATCGAACCCTCGCGTACCCGTCTGGAGATCAGGCACGCATTGCGCCTGTTGCGCGACAAGCAGTCGGTCAAGCCGGAATTCAACCCGCGCAAGCACCCGCTGTATCCGATGTGATCGTTCGAGCGTCTACGACCTCGGTCGTTCTCGGCGGCCGAGCACTGTCAGCGCGCTGACGGCCAGACCGCCGCCGAATAGGTAGAGCCCCCAGGTGTCGGAGAAGAGGTCTCGGTAGTCGCTGCTGAACTGATCGCCGAAGCGCTCGTTCAGTCGCCACGCCAGCGCGGCGAGCCCGGCGAGGCCCGCGAGCACACCGAGCGAGGCGAGTCCGCGCCAACCCGTGAGCGCGGCTACCAGGACCGCGGCGGCGGCACCGAGCAGCACGAGTGCGAGCGATGACGTGATCGCCGCCGACTGCTCACCGATCTGCGCGAGGGTGTCCTCCGCTGCGAAACCCTCGCGCAGATCGGTGAATCGGACGTCGCGCGCTTCGATGGTGCCGACGAGCGGACGGAATGCCCCGACGGCCATGACGATGGCACTGGCGAATAACAGCAGGCGGGCGGACTTGCGCATACGCCAACGGTAGGGTGCGAGCCGGGCATTCGCGGTGATGCCGAATCGGCATGTTGTCCGAATTCGACGCTTTCTTGGGCCTGATGTTGTTCGAGCGATCACGGTCGTAGCCGGCCGCCTGCCGGGTCTCCGGTTTGTCGAGGCTCCGCCAAGTCGTGCCGATCTCCCTGCCTATCCGGGCGGCCAGCGTGCTCTTTCCGTATTGGCGAGCCCCCCGTCCACCAGCACCGCCCGGTTCGTATGATGGTCCGTCAGGCCAACCGAAGGGTCATTGCACGAACCGATCCCGTAGGGCCGGTACCGCTTGTGCGGTACCGGCCCCGACTCCGTTTCGGGTTGGGACATGCGGAGGGGGCGGAGTACGGGCCGGTTAACCGATGCTGTCGTCGGGCGAGTTCTCCGGGGCGATCAGCCGCAGCTGCAGCATGGCGGTGAACCGGGCGTCCGGGTCGGTCAGATCGATCCGCCCGATCTCCTCGATCCTGCGCAGCCGATACCGAAACGTATTCGGATGGATGTACACCGCCGCGGCCGCCGCAGTGACGTCACCGAATGCGTCGAGCCACGCGCGCAGCGAATCAACTAGAGAGCTACCTTGTGCGGCATCATATTTCAATAACCGCGCGATCGGTCCGGCAGGGGTTTCACCGCGCACCCGCATGAGATCGCGAAGTTCCAGCAGCAGCGCCTCCGCCTGCACATCGGCTATCCGCACCACCCGCCCCGAGGCGGTATTCGTCAGCGCCACCCGCAGCGCACGGTCCGCGGCGGCCCTGGAATGTCCGAGACCGGCCACATCCTGGGTCACCGTGCCCGCGCCGATCGAGAGGCGCACCCGGTCGCCGATGCGCTGCAGAAAATCGTCGGCCACCTGGGCGGCGCGATCGTCGGCAGCGGGATCGGGGAGTGGCACGATCGCATAGGCCACATCTCCGAGCAGGGCGGCGGCCGCGGTGGGGAAGGCCGCGGTGAGGTGGATGGTCAACGCGTCGGTGAGCCGCTCCCGTTCGGCGGCGAGTTTGCCGTGCGCGGCGACCGAGGGCGGATCCGCGGGATCGCCCGAGGTCATGGCGAGTACCGTCACCGTCCGGTTCAGCAGGCCGAGTTTGCGCACCGCCTCCACCGCGCCCGGGCCACCGTCCAGCGCCCGGCTGACCAGATCGGCGCGTAGCCGCCGTGCGATATCAGCGCCCGCGCGGCGGCGGACCAGGTGCAGCGCAACGAGTTTCGCCGATTCCTGGAATGAGAGGATAAGTTCGGGCGTCAACGGCGCGGCGGTCGCCGCCCAGATCGAGCCGAGCATTTCGTCGCCCGCGCGGACGGCCTGCGCGACGCGCGGTATGGCGAAATCGTCGAGATCGGCCGGCGGCTCGATCCGGATCGGCGCGGTACTGCGATACAACTCGCGGAACACTCCCTGTGCCTCGAGGCTGGCGGTGTGCCGATCCGGAACCTGGCGCTGCAGAATGGTTTCCGTGCGCGAAGGGTCCGCGAGATCCTGACCGCCGGAGAAGGCGAGCACCCGGCAGCTGCGATCCTCGATGGTCACCGGGGCGTCGAGCAGCGCACTCACCGCGTTGGCGACGGCGAACAGATCTCCGGAGGGTATACCGCCGAGCGTCTCCGGATTCGTCTCGTCGACATCACCCGCGAGCAGTGCACGCAGCAGTGCCGCAAGCTGATTCCACGATGCACCGTTGACGAGCCCGAGCAGTGCGATACCGCGCCGTCGGGTGATGTCGTGCAGCGCCGGATCGGCGGTGACCGGGGCGCGCACGATCAACCCGGCCGCGCCGCGCTCGCCGAGGTCGTCGAGTACCCGCCGGAACTCGGCGCCGTCGCGCAGGCCGACACCGAGGACGAGCGCATGCGGCGTGAGCACTGGTTCGTCATGCGGGTCGTAGATCACGACATCGCTGATTTCCTCGGCGTCGTGCACGCTCCCGCAGACCAGATGCAGCAGGGTGGAACCGAGATCGTCGAGGATCCGGCCGAGGCTCGCACGTGGAATGCTGGTCATCTGCCCAAAGTAGCGAAATGACGCTGCGGTCCTGGTTATAGCGGCAACCACTCGGTGGAGGTGGTGACCTCGTCGAGCAGTTCGGGAATGGGGCGGACGCCGATTCCGGGTCCGGTCGGCACCGGAAGGTGACCGTCGTCCAGGACGAAGGGCGCGGTGATATCGGTGTGGTAGTAGCGGCCGGAGGCGGAGGTGTCGCCCGGCAGCACACAGCCCGGCAGTGCGGCGAGCGCGATATTGGCGGCGCGTCCGAGTCCGGTCTCCAGCATGCCGCCGCACCACACCGGTATCCCGTGCGCGGCGCAGACATCGTGGATGCGGCGGGCCTCCAGATAGCCGCCGACCCGACCGGGTTTGATATTGACGACGCGGCACGCGCCCAGGGTGATCGCGGCCGCGGCCGACCGTGCCGAGGTGATCGATTCGTCGAGGCAGATCGGCGTGCGCACCCGTTTCGCCAATTCGGCGTGGCCGACGATATCCTCCTCGGCCAGCGGCTGTTCGATCAGCAGTAGATCGAACGGGTCGAGGCGGGCGAGCAGATCGGCGTCGGCGAGGGTATAGGCGGTATTCGCATCCACCTGCAGCATGATGTCGCCGAAGCGTTCCCGGACGGCACGCACCGGAAGGACATCCCAGCCCGGTTCGATCTTCAGCTTGATCCGCTGATAGCCCTCGTCGAGATATCCGCCCACCACCTCCAGCAGGTGGTCGATCGATTCCATGATGCCCACCGAGACACCGCACGGCACTCGGTCGTGCACCGCACCCAACTCCCGGGCCAGCGAGACTCCGCACGCGGTCAGTTCGGCGTCCAGGACCGCCATCTCGAGGGCGGACTTGGCCATGCGGTGCCCGTGGAACACCGATAGTGCGGGGCCGACATTGGTGGCGTCGAGCCGATCCCTGGCCGCCAGCGCGGGAATCAGATAGCGCCGCAAGACATCCGCCGCACCGTCCACATACTCCGGGGAGTAGACCGGGTCGGCCAGCGTGCCACATTCACCCCAGCCCTCGGTCTCATCGGTGGCCACGCGCAGCAGTAACAACTCTCGCGCGGTCTGGGTGCCGAATGATGTGCGGAACGGCGCTACCAGCGGCATCCGCACTTTTCGCAGTTCGACTCCGGTGAGTTTCACGCATCCTCCGTGGTCAGCACATATCGGCCCGCGCGGTCGAATCCGGTGATTCGCGCGCCATCGGACATCAGTCCGGTCAACGTCTCGCGCACAGCGGTGCGCCAGCGCCGGGCCAGTGGCGGGTCGGCCACGCGCAGGCGTGGAATCGTGTCAGGGACGGCGATCAGCAGCGTGCGCCCGTCGGTGCGGCCGGGTACCGGCTCACCTGTCGCCGAGATATCGAGTGCGACAATGCCATTCGTGACCGCCGGGTGATCGGACTGTCCTGCGCAGGCCGCGGCGACCGAGGGGGCGCGCAGATCCCAGCGGACCAGCAAGCGGTCGGTCGTATCGCCGGCATTGATGATGTCGGGTATCGGCCCGTAGAAATCGGGCAGGTATTCGACCGGGGTCGCGGCCAATTTTCCGATATTGAAGTACGCGTTGCGCCGCATCAGCGGGTCGAAGGTCCACGTGATCGCGGCAGCCCCGTGCCGTAGCGCCCAGGCCCGCTGATGCACTTTCAACGCGAATCCCACATTGGCGCCACGCATTCGAGCGGTAACGCCAGTGATATGACTGTGCAGCGCGTCATCGGCGGGCGCGCCGGAGAAGCCGATGGCGAAGCCGACCAACTCGTCGCCGTCATACGCGCCCGCCACATAGCTGCCCGCTTTCGCCAATGCGCGCAACAGCGTCTGCGGCAGGGGCCGGTCCTGCGCGGACTGCCACACCGTGTCACACAATCGGCGGACTTCGATCAGTTCGTCCGCCTCGGTGAGGGAACGGATGGTCACACCCGCGCGGGCCGCGGCTTGTTTCGCTGCGGTGTCCGGCGTATTCGTCAGTTCGCGCATCATGCTGCCCCACCTAGGATTTCGGCCAGTAGCGCGGTAAACAATGCTGTCCGAGCTGGAAATTCGTCGATCAGCACGTGCTCGTTATCGGCGTGTGCGCCGCCGCCCACCGCGCCGAGTCCATCCAGCGTGGGCGTTCCGACGCCCGCGGTGAAGTTCCCATCCGATCCGCCACCCACCGCCGCCCCGGTCACCGGGCTGATCGCCAGCTGCTCACCGAGCCGAACGGCCTTCCGGAACAAGCATTCCGACATGCTCGGCGCCAGTGGCGGGCGATTCGGACCGCCGAGTACCTCGAGCCGTGCACCGGGCAGGGTGGGGGACAGTGCGTGCAGCGCGGTATCGATTCGAACCTGTTCGGCCACGTCGAATGTCCGCACGTCCACCGCTAACGAGCCATCGGCGGGCACGGTGTTGGCGGTGGTCCCGGCTGTCATCGTGGTCGGCGTGACGGTGGTTCCGACCGCCAGGTCACCGAGCCGGGCAACCACCTGCATCTGATAGGCCAGTTCGACGGCCGCGTTGATACCGCGCTCGGGTTCCAGCCCGGCGTGCGCCGCCCGGCCGACTGCTCGAATGCGGTACTGGGATATCCCTTTTCGCGCGATCTTCAGCGCACCCGAGGCGGCGGCCGGTTCGGCGACCAGGGCGGCGGCCCGGCCGCGTGCCTCGACCTCGATCAGCTGCGCAGACGACGGTGCGCCCAATTCCTCGTCACCGGTGATCAATACGGTCACACCGGTCCGGTCGGATAGCGCGGCCACCGCGCGCAATGCCAATACGACTCCGGCCTTCATATCGAAACATCCCGGGCCACGCAGGAGTCCGTCCTGGATGGAGAATGGGTGCGTTCGCAGCGAACCGAGCGGCCACACGGTGTCGTGATGTCCGAGTACGAGCACTCCGGCCGGGCCGCCGAAACTCCACCGCAGATGGGTGCGGCCCTCGAGCACGATCCGTTCGGGTTCCCTGCCGAGCAGTGCCGCGCCGACCTCGGCGACCGTCTCCGCGCTGCGCGCCACCGCGTCCAGATCCGCCGACGGCGATTCGCAGCGGATGAGCTGCTCGATATCGGCGAGTATCGCGGGCAGGTCGGCGCGGAACCGTTCGACCAGTGCGGGACCGGTCGGAATTCCGTGCATCTGTAGTGCCACCACCGTGTATCTCCCTACCGGCGTGCGTTTCGCACAGCCGGTTTCGAGCATCGGCGGATCGGCCCGGCTCCGCCTCGTCGCCGCGGACGAATCCACGACCTCGAGTTCGTCGGCGTGGACGAGGTCACATGCGGCCCCGCCCTTCACGATTGGAGCCACTCGAACACCGAGGAGGGTTTATGACGCTGCTCGCCAACTCTTGACAACAAAGGAATGAAGTATGCCGAATTCTCGTCCGTTCGAACTCGCAGATCTGGACAAGGTCGCACTGCCCTCTGATCCGACGATCGCGCCCGACGGCAGCCGGGTCATCTATGTGCTGCGCACCGTGGATGGCGATGCCGACCGCGATATCCGTTCGCTGTGGCAGGTCCGGCCCGGTGTGGAACCGGTGAGGTTGACCCGCGGCGTCGCCGATACCAGCCCGCGCTGGTCGCCGGACGGGCGTTGGATCGCTTTCCTGCGCGCCGAGAACGGTCCCGCGCAACTGTGGCGGCTCCCCGCCGACGGTGGCGAACCCGAGCAGCTGACCGATCTGCCGCTCGGTGCGGGAGCGCCGGTGTGGAGTCCGGACAGTACGCGTATCGCCTTCAGCGCGCCGGTCGACACCGCCGGAGCTAGCTCGGCGACCGAACCGATGCGCACCGATCGGCGGTTCTACAAGCTCGACGGGACCGGCTTTCTGCGCGGATTCCGTTCGCACATCTTCATATTCGACATCGTGTCGCGCTCTACCCGCCAGGTGACCGACGGTGACTTCCACGCGGGCACCCCGGCATGGTCACCGGATGGCACGCGGCTGACCTTCGCCGATTCCCTCGCCGACGGTGACCCGGCCTGCTCGGCGGCACGCATTGTCGAGGCAGACGCCCTACGCCGTACGCCGAGCCGGATCGGTCCCGCAGCGGGTGCGGTGGCGGCGGTGACCTGGAGCGCGGCGGGCGACAACCTCCTCGCGGTCGCCGCGCCCGATACCGAGGTGCGCAATAACCGGCTGCTGCTGATACCTGTCGATGGCGGCGGAAGCACCGACCTCACAGCGGGATTCGACCGCAATGTGATGGCGGGCCATCCCGGATATCCTGGTGCGCTGCCGCACTCGACCGCGAGCGGCGCGGCGCTGTTCTGTGTCCGCGATCGCGGCTGTACCCACCTCTACATCACCGGCGAAGGACGACCGCGCGCGCTCGTTGACGGTGATCGGGTGGTATCCGGACTGTCGGTCGCCGCGAACCGCGCCGCCTTCGTCGTGTCGACCGCCGAAAGTTTCGCCGAGATAGCGATACTCGACCTCGACACCGGCGTCGAGCAAATACTCACCACGCACGCCTTGCCGGATATCGCGCCGATTCCCGTGCGGGAGCGGGTATTCACAATTTCCGACGGCACCGAGGTCCACGGTTGGCTGCTACGCGATCCGGCCGCACCCACCCCCGGCCCGCTGCTGGTGGACGCGCACGGCGGACCGCACAACGCGTGGAATGCGGTGTGGGATCCGGCGCATGCCTACCATCAGGTGCTCGCCGCCCGCGGCTGGACGGTGCTGTTGCTCAACCCGCGCGGCAGCGACGGCTACGGGGAGGATTTCCTGCGTGCCGCGGTCGGCGGATGGGGTGTGGCCGACGAGCGCGACTTCCTCGAGCCGATCGATACGCTGATCGCCGAGCGCCTGGTCGATCCGGCGCGAATCGCGTTGTGCGGCTACAGCTATGGCGGCTATATCGCCTGCTGGCTGCCCACTCGCACCGACCGGTTCGCCGCGGTGGTCGCCGGTGGCGTGGTCAGTGATCTGGTCAGCCTGACGGGTACCTCCGACGCGGGCGGCGAGCTGACCCGTGCCGAATTCGGTACGGCCTACCTGGAGGATCCGGGCGCGATCGCCCGGATGAACCCGCTCGCCCATGCGGCTCGGGCCACCGCGCCGACGCTGGTGTTGCAGGGCGGTGCGGATGAGCGCTGTCCGGTCGGACAGGCCGAACAGTGGTACACCGCGCTGCGCGACCGCGGCGTACCCGCCGAACTCGTGCTCTACCCAGAGGCGTCGCATCTTTTCATCCTGGACGGAAGGCCGTCGCACCGTGCGGATTACAACCGCCGCATTATCGAATGGGTGGTGCGGCATACGCGTGTGAGCACGTCGCCGGGAGTGCCGTCGGCCATCGCGCCACTCGACGCCGCGCATTGGCAGCGGCGACTGGACGTCATCGCCACCCGGCACGGTATTCCCGGTGTGGTACTGGCTATTTCGCATGGCGATCAGATGATCGAGGCCGCGCACGGCGTACTGGCGTTGAACACCGGGGTCGAGACGACCGTCGACTCGCTGTTCCAGATCGGCTCGATCACCAAGGTGTGGACGGCCACCGTCATCATGCGATTGGTTGATCAGGGCAAACTCGATCTCGACGCACCCCTGATCGAGATGCTGCCCGAGCTGCGGTTGTCCGATCCGGACACGACGAAGCGAATTACCATGCGCCACTTGCTCACTCACACAAGCGGTATCGACGGCGATGTGTTCACCGACACCGGGCGCGGCGACGACTGTCTCGAACGTTACGTTCCCGAGTTGGCGGATGTGATGTGCGAGCCGATCGAGGCGATCTGGTCCTACTGCAACTCCGGTTACAGTCTGGCCGGTCGGGTCATCGAGGTGCTGACCGGGCTGACCTGGGATGCGGCCATGCGCGAGATGCTGTTCACCCCGCTCGGTCTGGAATACACGGTGACGTTGCCCGAGGAGGCGCTGCTGCATCGTGCGGCCGTCGGACATGTGCCCGGACCGGATGGCGCACTGCGCCGCGCGGATCGCTGGATGCTGCCACGAAGCGCGGGGCCCGCGGGGTTGATCACCGCCCGCGCACGCGATCTGCTCACCTTCGCCCGCATGCACCTCGATGACGGCGTCGCCCCCGACGGCCGACGACTGCTGCCGACCGAATTGGTCCGGCAGATGCGCGCCGAACAGGCGGTGCTGCCCGGGATCGGACCGGGCGAGTCCGATTCGTGGGGGCTCGGGTGGTTCCGTTGCGACTGGAACGGTCACCGCGTCTTCGGCCACGACGGCGGCACCATCGGACAGGGTGCCCTGCTGCGGGTGCTGCCCGAACATCGCTTGGCGTTCACGATACTCACCAACGGTGGTGCGATCGGCAAGGTATTCAGCGAGCTCAGTGCCGAGATCGCCACCGAGCTTGCTGGCGTGACGCCGCCGGAACCGGTTGTGCCACCAGCGGATCCGCCGCCGTTGGAGTCTGGCCGCTATATCGGCGTCTACGAGTCGTCGGATAAGCGGTGCGAGATAACCGATACCGGCGATGGCCTGCTGCTGCGATTCGTCCTCCTCGGGTCCATGGGCGACCTCGGTTTCCCCGAACAGAAGATGTCGCTGGTACCGGTCGCCGATGACACCTTCGTGGCCGATTACGACGGACGGGGCTGGATACGTGTGTACTTCCTGTACGCCGACGACGGCACTCAGTACGTGTTCTTCGGCGGACGGGCCATCCGCAGACGCCGCGATGGCGACGCGTGAGCTCCGGGCAGAGCAGCGCGACGGCCGTGCGGCACAGGAGTTGACGTCCACCGGATCCGCCCGCGTGCCTGGCCGACCCTGCTCGCCGTGGACTCCTGTGTATGGCCGCTGGTCGGGAGCCCTGCCGACGGTGCCCTTGTGGCGAGCGCGCGCCGATTCGAACCGGCCCGATCGAACCCCTGGAAAGGTCAACCGTCGCCGGACCGGCAGTGATCGTTGGAGAGTCCGAAGTGTCTGCGTGGTATTTGTGACGGTGCGCGAACCGGCTTTCAGCATCTGATGCCGCTTTGTCGTGCTTACGCGGCCAGGGATACTGACAGTTCGGCATCGAGGGCGGCCGCAACCCGTTCGAGGGTCGTCAACGTCGGCACTACATCACCGGCTTCGAGACGGCTGATCGCATGCGGTTTCAGGCCGGCTCGCCGGGCTAGCTCGGTTTGCGTCCAGCCCCGCGCTTCTCGGACCGCGCGGATCTGGCGTCCCAGTTCGTGTGCCAGTGCGTATGCCTTCATGGCTGCCTGGTATTCGGGGGTGGCACGCTTGGCGGCCAGGGTGGTGTCGAAATCTTTCTGCGCGTTCATGATTCGGTGTCTCCCATCGGGTCGAACGTGAGGTGCGTCGGGTCGGTATGGTTGGTTTCGCAGACTTTGCGGGCCATTCTCGCGCGGTCGATCTGGGCTGTCTCGCGCTGGCGGGTTTTGTGGAACACGGTCAGCAGCACTGCTTTTCGGCCGCCGGGGAACCAGTATGTGATGCGTGTAGCTCGGTTGCGGCTGAGCGAGAACCGGAGTTCACGCACACCGTCCCCGAGATATCGGCAATAGGGTTCGGATAGTTCAGGACCATAGGCGGCAAGCAGGCTGGCGGCGAAGTCGGCACGGGCAAGGTCAGCAGGCGACAATCCGGCGAGGAACTCGCGTACCTCAGGCTCGATCTCGATCGCATACAGCACCGAACCAGGCTATCACATCTGTGTGATAGCCTGGTTCGAGTTCGACACTGACTCCCGGCAGGCCTGATCGCGATCTCGGGCCAGTTGACCAGCGCCGCGAGGTTCGTATGGTGTCCGTCAGCGCCACTCGAAGGAAAGCTCGACGGCAACGTCGGGCCTACTTGTTTCTCTGGCGCGGGCTACTGGCGGTGAACCTGATTGGCGGCCTTGCGATCTGATCAGCATTCGGGGCTCGGTGCTTCCCAGAGGGCGCTGACCGGCATTGCGAGCGTTTGGGCCCGAAAGGCAATACTTGCTGGCCGGTGTGGAGCGTGATGCCGGCGAGGAAGTCGTCACCGAGGCGTTCGGCGAGATGACGGAAGTCGCCCCACCGTGCCGCTCATTCGATCAATTCCGCCGGTTTCGACCGAGGTATCGATGCTCCGTCGGTATCATGAGTGGTATCATCGCCCTGTGGCATGGACGATGCGTTTTCCCTCCGATGAGGAGGCTGCGCTCGAAGCGCAAGCTGAGAGTGAAGGGCGTTCCAAGCACGAAATCACCCGTGACGCTGTCCGGGAGTACCTCATGCGGCATCGCCGTTGGGAGGAGCCGTTGGTCGATGACGAGGACACTTTCGACCTGGGCGGCCCGATCAGCAAGGACGACATTCACGATGCGATGAATCGACTCGCGTGATCGTCGTCGCGGATACTTCGGGTCTGCTCGCGTTGTTCAATCGTTCCGATCCGGAGCATTTCGCGGTCCGGCGGGCCGCGGATGCCGCGAGCGCGTTGGTGGTGAGCCCGCTCGCCTTGACCGAGGTGCATCATGTCGCAAGCGTCCGCGCCGGGCGTAAGGTCGCCGATGCGGTCTTGGGTAAGCTGGCTGATCGTATTGCCGCCACCCGCATCGTGCTCGGGGAGATCGGTGCCGCACAGTTGCGTTCGGCTCTCGAGGTCCGCTCCGCGTACTACGACCTCAACCTCGATATCGTCGATGCGACATGCGTTGTGCTGGCCGATCATTTCGACACCGATCGGATTCTGACGCTGGACCGCAGGGACTTTCGGGTGCTCCGGCCGTTGAGCCGATACTCCGCTTTCCAGATCCTTCCCGATGACCTTATCGGGTCGTGACGGCGCTTGAGTCCTGTCGCATTGGGCAGTTGGACACTTCGGGAACCTGATTCCGAGTTCGCCGACGCGCTCAGAGTGGAAGGCGAAGCGCGTCAGACACTTCATGAATAGTTGAGCCGCCGACGTAAGCGTTCGACTGCGACCGTCTGGGCTCGATTTGATCAATTCACGTGCACGATATGGTTTCTGATCGCGTCCTCGACCGGTCGTCCGGCAGTACCGGAATACGGGGGCTCGATGCCGTCGAAGATCGCGTCGAGGATGTCGGCTCGGTCGAGGGTGGCCGGGAAGGCGTGCGTGGCCCGAGCGCTGACGATGACCGCGAGCAACACGGTCGCGTAGATCCGCGAGCGTGGCACGGTCAACCGCCACCCGCACTGTTCGCGCTCGCGGAGCCGGGCTTCGACGGTGTCGAGGACGTCCGCGATGACCTGCAACTCGATCTGGTCACGGTCATCGGAGAGCATGGCGACCGCCGTAAAACATTGTGCTGCAACCGAACACCGCGATCCGCAGCAACATGAACAGCGATCTGTGGGGTGCTGCCGGTACCCGTGCGGCGCGCGGGTCGAGGACCATGCTCCCGGCCGCGACCAGGGCAGTGCGAGCCCGCCACCGCACCCGACAGGTACTGACCCCGCACTCGAGGTGCAACTGCATGGCGATGTGAGCCTGCGCGGCGGTCAGCGTTCCGGGGTCGGTGTGGCATGACCACAGCCCGCGTACCGAATACCCCACCGCGGTGGTCTCTGTGGTCGGGCACCGGGTGTCGGTGGCCTGGTGCTTCTCGCGGTCGATGCGCTCGATGATCGCTTGTGCCGACCATGGGTTCGCGCACTTCTTGCCGAACATCGCTGGCCTCCTTGGCATCTGATGGCTCCGGCGCGCTCAGCTGCGGTGGTGCGGATATGCGGCTGGATATCGGCCGGGTGTGCAACCAGCACACCACCGGCGCGCAGGTTTGGGATTGTCATCGCGGGATTCTCGGAAAACCCGGGTGAATTGCCAGCACCGATGCCATTCTGGCAATGGACAACTGCCATTTCGAGAGTGTCGAGGAGGATCGATGTCCGAGGAGAACCCCCGTGCCTCGCTGCCGCGTCGCCAGCTCGGGCGTTACATCCGCCGTCAACGCGAGGAGAACACCGCACTCACCCAAGCCGAAGTCGCCGTCGCGATGCAATGGAGTCACAGCAAGTACTCACGCCTGGAACGTGGTGAGCCGGGCAAGATCCTCGACCGCGACCTACGCGAGCTCGGCAAGATCCTCGAGATCGCCGACGAGCAGATCGACGCCATGATCGCACTCGCGCGCCAAGTTGGCGAAAAGACTTGGTACAACAGCTTTAACGATTTGATCCGGGCGAACTTCGATGTCTACCTGCGCATGGAGACAGAGGCGAGGGCTATGGAGATCTTCCGGCCCGATCTGGTCCCGGGGCTGTTTCAGACCGCCGACTACGCGCGGTCACTCAACCGAATCTACTTCCCCAACGAACTCGAGGAAGAACAGGACCGGCGTATCGAGCTGAAGCTCAAACGTCAGGCGATCATCACACGCAAGAAGGACCCGGTGACCGTCGACCTGGCTTTGCACGAGTCTGCCCTGCACTCGACCGTCGGCAACGAGACGATCATGGCTGCGCAGTTGCGGCACTTGGCAGACCTGGGTACGCGTCCGAACATCACGATTCGGATCGTGCCGTTCCGCGCGGGTTTTCCCCTCGGAACTCCTGTGGGGCCGTTCGTCACGCTCGACTTCAAACCAGATATGAAGGGTGTCGCCGAACCGACGGTCATCTATGTCGAGAACTACACCGGGGATATGTACCTTGAGGAAGAGGCCGACGTCCTCAAGTACCGCCGGGCGTTCGTGACGATCCAGCACGCCGCGCTGGACGCGGCGACCAGCAGGAACCTGCTTCGGCAGGTAGCACGAAGGGACTGAAGAGCAGTGAACGATGACAGTCTGGTCGGGGCGGAGTGGTTCAAAAGCACCCGCAGCTCGGGGAATTCGGAGTGCGTGGAGGTCGCGTTTCTCGACCGGGGCATGGTTGGTGTTCGTGATTCCAAGAACCCCACCGGCCCGGCGCTGGTCTTCGCCCCGGGCGAATGGGATGCGTTCACGGCTGGTGTCGCAGACAGAGAGTTCAACCGCCCCGCCTGAGATGGTGTGCCATGCCGTCCCCATCCACGGCATGTGTCAGGAGGGCAGCGGTTGGACGCCATGACGCGCAGAGCTTGCTGCGGTATGTAGCAGAAGGGACGAATGAGAGTGAGCGTCGACCTTTCCCGCGGACCCTGGTTCAAGAGCAGCTACAGCCAAGGGATTTCGGAATGCATGGAGGTCGCATGGCTCCCGGGCGGTGAGGTTGGTGTGCGTGACTCGAAGAACCCGAGCGGCCCAGCGCTGGTTTTCGCTCTTGGCGAGTGGGATGCGTTCATCGCCCGTATAGCCGACGGCGAGTTCCACCGTCGCTAGGTCCTACGGCCGCACGCAGTAGAGAAGCCGATCGGGTAGGTCCCCTACCTGGGGACGTTCGGAAACAGCCTTCAGTTCGTGCGGGTGGTCGTTCGATTGTCGAATACCGAGGGGAGCTTTCGAATTGTCCGGAGCCAGCGATGTCGCCACCGTGTCCCTACCGCCCTGGCCTGCTGAATGGGGCCAGCCACGACCGCGCGCCGCACTGGTCTTCGTTCTCGTATTCTTCAGCCTGGTTTCCTTTGCATTTATCCCCTTCACGTTCGACGGCGTCGAATCGGGAGATGGACTTCGTGCGATATTCGGTGTCGTCGGTTTTCTGGTTGGCCTCACGTTCGTGGCCATAGTCCTTCCGCAGATGAGGGTGCGGCGGAGTCGACTTCCTGTTGGCTTGGTGGCCGGTGACGCGGAAAACGGCACCGCGTTCCGCCTGTCTTTGGTGCGGTACTGGCTGCCGATACTGGCCGTATGGCTGGGGGTCGGTGTTGTCTTCCTAGCGATTTGGGCGATGATTGTCATCAATCGACTATTCGGGCGCGACGACGATCGCACTTCTACCATGGCGATCGATGTCGTACAACTCGTGTTTGTCGGAGCTTTCATCGCGCTGTTCCTCTTCCTCATCGGCTATTTCTTTACGAGGAAGCGCGGCAACTACGTGCAGTTGGATGCCGACACGATGACGCAGGTCATCGGGGCGGTGACGAAGACGATCTCATGGGAGGAGATCGGAGCCGTTGTCCCCTGCATCGTCAATGACTTGCCAACAGTGCGCATCATGCCTGCGCACGGTTCGGAGATTCGCGTCGATACCGGCAAGAGTCGAATCGATCGCTGGCAGCGCCCTCGCATGCAGCGCGAAATCGACCTTCAGGCAGCGGCCTTCGGTATCGACCCCGCACTCCTGCTGTACTTGGTCCAGTACTACCAACAGCACGCCGACGCGCGCGATGAATTGGCGTCGAGTGCCGTCATCGACCGAATTCGACGCGGAGATTTGGTCAGTCAGTAAAGGTCCGGCGCTGAATACGCGAATTGCCGGACTGCTCCAGACGATCAAGGATGAACGCGAGCACGTGTACTGACGCGGACGGCTCTATGTCGCCGGGCGTTGCGTTACTCATCAGCGAGGGATTCTCTGCGTGAGGTCGTCCCCGTCCGCGCGCATGACCAAGCAGCTGACCCTTTTGCTGCGCTGCCAATGGGATTCAGCTGCCGGAAAGAAGACAAAGCTGACGAGTACTTCCATCATTGGGCTGCCGATCAAGGCTGCTGTCAACTCGTCGGTACAGCCTGCGTCGGCTCGCCTGGCCGACTCGTCACGGCCAGGCCAAGGCCCGGTCAGGTCGAACTGGGTGATCACCTCGGCTGCGTGTGGCTGATCGCACGGAACGACAGGGATCGAGAACATGAGGTCCGTTTCCCGCACATCTTCGACGCAGTCCCCGACGGTCACATCCTGGACAGACTGAGCCCGGTTCGAGGGCTTCTCGTCGGTGGATTCGTCGGTGTCGATCAGCATCGCGATGGCCGCTCCGAAGCTCGCGAGCAGGATGTAACACCCGGAGGCCGCCAGACCCGTCATGGCCATGCCCCGGCCGCGTTGGCCCCGATGTCTGATCTGGGTCAATGCGATCAGCCCGAAAGGCATTGCTAGCAGGCACATTCCGAGCAGACCGAGAACCATCGAAGCGATTGCGAAACCATTGGTCCCCGGCGGTGGCGGTGCTGGCTGGGGCGGAGCCGAGGGATCGTCCGGTGTGGCGGGGTCGTGCACCAGCTCCGGTTCCCAGCCCCAGTCGACTTGTTCTGGTTCCTGATCGGAATGCACCCGCACGCCTCCTTGGTCGCCTCGCCCCGTCGGCGCGAAAATTCGGACTTACCGTATCGGACGGTCGACTGAATGCGGCATGCGTCGCGCTGGCTCGGTACCCGCCAGGTCTGCCGGTTGCCACGCTGACATTTCGGGCGCTCGCCCGGTGGCGACCCGGTTGCGAGCCTCTGGCGGTAGATCCCTGTCACCGTCAGCGTGACCGGCGTTACAGTGAGTGCGGGGAAATGTGAAGGATGTCGATTGAGCACAGTTGCGCGGGGCAGCCCCTGGGTTGCCGTTCGGCCCGAAGATGACGTCAGGCAGTTGGCGCGGCGGGTCTCGGTCGCGCACAGCTCGTTCGTCGAAGGTGTCGACAGGCTGCCGATGGTTCGGCCCGGTGAGCATTCGGTGCGGTCGGTGGTGCTCGATTCCTGGCAGCGCAGTCGCAGCAATGGCGTGGATCCGGACGGGTTCGGCGGGGCGGTGGATCTCGACGGGCAGGAGTTGCAGCGGTATCGGGCCTCGCATCCGACGGCACTGATTCAGCCGGTGGTGCGAAAACTACTGGTGGAGGATGCCGCTGACGCCGGTTTGCTGGTCGCGATCAGCGATGCGCGCGGGCGGCTGCTGTGGGTCGAGGGCGATGCGAGGGTCAAGGATCGGGCCGTGGCGATGAATTTCGTCGAGGGCGCGGACTGGAGTGAGGATCGGGTGGGCACCAATGCGCCCGGTACTGCGTTGGCGCTCGATCATCATGTGCAGATCTTCGGGGCCGAGCATTTCAGTCGTGCGGTGCACGAGTTCAGTTGCACCGCGGCGCCGGTGCATGATCCGATCAGCGGACGGACTATCGGGGCGATCGATATCACCGGTGGTCCGCGGGTGGCCGCGCCGGAGGTGCTGTCGCTGATCCGCGCGACAGTGCTGGCGGCGGAATCGGAATTGCGACTACATCTGCTCAGCTCGCCAACGCGTCTGGAACCCGCGACCGCGCGATTGCAGGTGCTCGGGTCCGGCCGACCGATCCTGATCCGGGGCGAGGAGCGAATTCGCCTGTCGCAGCGGCACGCCGAGATCCTCCTGCTGCTGGCCGATCACCCGGAGGGGCTGAGCTCCGATCACCTGGCCATGCTCCTGGACGAATCCGAACTGGACCCGGTGACCGTGCGCGCCGAGATGTCGCGCGTGCGAAAGATTCTGGGGGCCGACGGTCTCGGCTCGCGACCCTATCGGGTGTTGATGGACCTCGAGACCGATGTCGGCGAGGTGCGCCGAGCTCTCGCGCGCGGTGATGCGGCGGCGGCATTGCGGGCCTATCCGGGGCCGATACTGCCGCGTTCACTCGCGCCGGGTATCGGTGAGTTGCGTTCGGAACTGCACGGGCGGTTGCGTGCCACGCTGCTGGCGGTCGGTGATCGGCGGTTGCTCGCACGGTGGACCAGTTCGGTCGACGGTCGAGACGATGTGTCGGCGTGGTCCGCGTATCTGGCTTCGCTGGACCGGAATTCCTCGACGTACGCCCAGGTAGAAGCCCAGTTGGCGCTACTTGACCACAAGCTGGGCATCTGACCAATTTCTTGCAACGGTGCTGCAACATGCCCGCTCGTAGTGTTCCCGATCACACCCTGACGTAGGAATGTCAGACAGAACGAGGAGCATTCGATGACTGTGTTCGCCCGCCCCGGCACACCCGACGCCGCCATGTCGTTCCAGGCCCGCTACGACAACTGGATCGGTGGTGAATGGGTCGCGCCCGTGAAGGGTCAGTACTTCGAGAACCCGACACCGGTTACCGGCCAAACGTTCTGCGAGATCGCCCGCGGCACCGCCGAAGACATCGAGTTGGCCCTCGACGCCGCGCATGCCGCCGCGCCCGCCTGGGGCAAGACCTCGGTGGCCGAGCGCGCGATCGTGCTGAACAAGATCGCGGACCGGATGGAGGCCAACCTCGAGGCCATCGCCCTCGCCGAGACCTGGGACAACGGCAAACCTATCCGCGAGACCATGGCCGCCGATATCCCGCTGGCGATCGACCACTTCCGCTACTTCGCGGGAGCCATTCGCGCACAGGAGGGTTCGCTCTCGGAGATCAATGGCGACACCGTCGCCTACCACTTCCACGAGCCGCTCGGCGTTGTCGGACAGATCATTCCGTGGAACTTCCCGATCCTGATGGCCGTGTGGAAGCTCGCGCCCGCGCTCGCCGCCGGTAATGCGGTGGTGCTCAAGCCCGCCGAACAGACCCCGGCCTCGATCCTGTTCCTGATCGACCTCATCGGGGATCTGCTGCCCGCCGGTGTGGTCAATATCGTCAACGGTTTCGGTGTGGAGGCGGGCAAGCCGCTCGCGTCGAGTCCGCGAATCAAGAAGATCGCGTTCACCGGTGAGACCACCACGGGTCGACTGATCATGCAGTACGCCTCGCAGAACCTGATTCCGGTCACCCTGGAACTCGGCGGCAAGAGCCCGAATATCTTCTTCTCCGATGTGCTGGCCGCCAATGACGACTACCAGGACAGCGCCCTCGAAGGTTTCACCATGTTCGCGCTCAATCAGGGCGAGGTCTGCACCTGTCCGTCGCGCGCGCTCATTCAGGAAGATATCTACGACGAGTTCCTGAGCGCGGCGGTGATTCGCACCAAGGCGGTCCGGCAGGGCAATCCGCTCGATACCGAGACCATGATCGGCGCGCAGGCCAGCAATGATCAGCTCGAAAAGATCCTGTCCTACATCGAGATCGGCAAGGGTGAGGGCGCGACCCTGCTCACCGGCGGCGAGCGCGCGGACCTCGGCGGCGATCTGTCCGGCGGGTTCTACGTGCAGCCCACGGTCTTCGCGGGGAACAATGCCATGCGCATCTTCCAGGAGGAGATCTTCGGTCCCGTCGTCTCGGTGACCTCGTTCGCCGACTACGCCGACGCCATCAAGATTGCCAATGACACCCTGTACGGACTCGGCGCGGGCGTATGGTCGCGTGACGGTGCGGTGGCCTACCGGGCGGGCCGCGATATCGAGGCCGGTCGCGTATGGACCAATACCTACCACCAGTACCCCGCGCACGCGGCGTTCGGCGGCTACAAGCAGTCCGGTATCGGCCGCGAGAACCACCGCATGATGCTCGACCACTACCAGCAGACGAAGAACCTGCTGGTCAGCTACGCGTCGAAGGCGCAAGGCTTTTTCTGATGACCGACGCCACGCCGAGCGTCCCGCGGCGTGTGCGTGCCACCGCGGCGGCGATGGACCTACTCCGTCGCCTCCGCGGCTCGCACGGACCGCTCATGCTGCACCAGTCCGGTGGCTGTTGCGACGGGTCAGCCCCGATGTGTTATCCCGCAGGCGAATTCGTTATCGGCGATCGCGATGTGCTGCTCGGCCTGCTCGATCTGCGCCTACGAGCCGGTGAGTTACCCGAGACCGCACCCGAACCGGACGATATTGCGCCGGTGTGGATCTCGGGCCCGCAGTTCGCCGCCTGGCGACATACCCAGCTCGTCCTCGACGTGGTACCCGGCCGCGGTTCCGGCTTCAGTCTGGAATCACCGGAAGGATTCCGATTCCTCAGTCGCGGACGGGTCTACGACGAGACCGAACTGCGGGCGCTGACCACCGCCGAACCCCTCACCGGCGCGGACTGGGAACGCGGCGAGCGACCAGCACCGTCGGTCGAACCCCAGGTCGTCGCCGCGGCCGCCGACGCGTGCCCGGTTCCCGGGCGCGGCACCACCCCGAACACTCGCTAGATCCATTCAGCAAGAAGGAGGTCGCGATGGCGATCCCCGCCGATAAGCCGGCCACAGAGCAGTTTCACAACGAGGACAGCGAATACCTCGCCAAACGCACCTTGAAATCGGGCACCGCGGGCTGGGTACTGCTCGCCGGTCTCGGCGTCAGCTACGTGATCTCCGGTGACTACGCCGGGTGGAACAACGGTCTGGCACAGGGCGGATTCGGCGGACTGCTCATCGCCACCGTGGTCATCGCGGGCATGTACCTGGCCATGGTGCTCGGTATGGCGGAGATGTCCTCCGCCCTGCCGGCCGCCGGCGGTGGGTATACCTTCGCTCGGCGGGCACTCGGACCGTGGGGTGGATTTGCCACCGGCGCAGCGGTTCTCATCGAGTACGCCATCGCACCGGCGGCCATCGCGACCTTCATCGGCGCCTATGTCGAATCGCTGAACCTGTTCGGGATCACCGACGGCTGGTGGGTGTATCTGGCCGTGTACGCGCTGTTCATCGGCATCCATCTCACCGGGGCGGGGGAGGCGCTCAAGGCGATGTTCGTCATCACCGTCATCGCCCTGATCGGCCTGGTGATCTTCGCGGTCTCGGCCTGGGGTCTGTTCGAATCCGGGAACCTCACTGATATTCCGGTGGATTC
The DNA here is from genome assembly GCF_001613345.1 of Nocardia uniformis NBRC 13702. Classification (GTDB taxonomy): domain Bacteria; phylum Actinomycetota; class Actinomycetes; order Mycobacteriales; family Mycobacteriaceae; genus Nocardia; species Nocardia uniformis. The sequence goes on from NZ_BDCE01000044.1 coordinate 40,939, forward strand.
CGCGGCCGCGGGCAGTTCATCGTTCCTGCCGTTCGGATACATCGGGATCTGGGCCGCGGTGCCGTTCGCCATCTGGTTCTTCCTCGCGGTGGAGGGCGTGCCCCTCGCGGCCGAGGAGGCGCGGGAACCGGAGAAGAACGTACCCAAGGGCATCATCATCAGCATGCTGGTATTGATCGTCACCGGCGCTACCGTGCTGTTCCTGGCCACCGGAGCCATGGGGGCACAGGCGCTTTCGACCTCCGGCAACCCGCTGGTCGAAGCACTCGACGGTTCGGGTGCCGCCAAAGTGGTGAACTACATCGGCCTGGCCGGACTGGTCGCGAGCTTCTTCTCCATCGTCTACGCCTACTCGCGGCAGACCTTCGCGCTGTCGCGCGCCGGATACCTGCCGACCAGCCTGTCCGTCACGAACTCTCGTAAAGCGCCCATGCTCGCGCTGATCGTGCCCGGCATCATCGGCTTCGGGCTGTCGCTGACCGGTGAGGGCGCGATGCTGTTGAACATGGCCGTCTTCGGCGCGGCCGTGAGCTACGTACTCATGATGATCAGCCATATCGTGCTGCGGGTTCGCGAGCCGAATATGGTGCGGCCCTACCGCACTCCGGGCGGCATCGCCACCACCACCTTCGCGCTGATCATCGCCTGCGTAGCGGTGATCGCCACCTTCCTCGTCGACCGCACCGCCGCGACCTGGGCGCTGCTCGCCTTCGCGGGCTTCCTGGCCTACTTCGGTCTCTACAGCCGCCATCACCTGGTCGCCAACACCCCCGATGAGGAGTTCGCCGCCCTCGCCAAGGCCGAGGAGGAGCTCGGATGACGGTGTACCACCAGCAGATAGGCGGGACCACCCACTGCTTCGACGGGCTCGTCGAGCTGATGGCCAAAGCGACCCCGCGCCGCAGCGGTGACGAATTGGCCGGGTGCGCGGCGCATTCCGATGCCGAACGCGCCGCCGCGCAGTGGCGGCTCGCCGAGGTGCCACTGACGACATTCCTCGAGGATCCGGTGGTGCCGTATGAGACCGACGAGGTCACCCGGCTGATCATCGACACCCACGATCGAGTCGCGTTCCAAGCGGTTTCGCATCTCACGGTGGGCGGGTTGCGGGACTGGTTGTTGGAGGTATCGGCGCGCGACGAAGCGGCTTCGCGTTTGCGTGCGGTATCTCGCGGACTGACACCGGAAATGGTTGCGGCGGTGTCGAAGTTGATGCGCAATCAGGATCTGATCGCGGTCGCCAGAGCCATCGAGGTGCGGGCCGGGTTCCGCACCAGCATCGGTGCGCCGGGTACCCTCGCTACCCGGCTGCAACCGAACCATCCTACCGACGACCCGCGTGGTATCGCCGCCGCCGTCCTGGACGGTCTGCTGCTCGGCTGTGGAGACGCCGTGATAGGCATCAACCCGGCCACCGATTCCCCGAGGGCCACAGCCGATTTGCTGTATCTGCTCGACGAGGTGCGTCAACGCTTCGATATACCCACCCAGTCGTGTGTGCTCTCCCATGTCACCACCACCATGGGGTTGATCGAGGCGGGTGCGCCGGTGGACCTGGTCTTCCAGTCGATCGCGGGCACCGAAGGGGCGAATGCCGGTTTCGGCGTGAATATTTCGCTACTGCGGGAAGCCAATGCGGCCGGAAAGTCCCTACGGCGTGGAACTGTCGGCGATAACGTCATGTACCTGGAGACCGGGCAGGGCTCGGCGTTGTCGGCCGGTGCGCACCTGGGCACCGGCGGTAAGCCGGTGGACCAGCAGACTCTGGAGACCCGAGCGTACGCGGTGGCGCGGGAGTTGGATCCGCTGCTGGTGAATACCGTGGTGGGATTCATCGGTCCCGAATACCTCTACGACGGTAAGCAGATCATTCGCGCCGGGCTCGAGGACCACTTCTGCGGGAAACTGCTGGGGCTGCCGATGGGTGTCGATGTCTGCTACACCAATCACGCCGAAGCCGACCAGGACGATATGGACACCTTGTTGACGCTCTTGGGTGTGGCGGGATGTGCGTTCGTGATCGCGGTGCCGGGTGCCGATGACGTAATGCTGGGATATCAGAGCTTGGCGTACCACGACGCCCTGTATGCGCGAAAGATGTTGGGGCTGCGGCCTGCTCCGGAGTTCGCGGACTGGCTCGACCGCCTCGGCATGATGAGTGCGGACGGACGAGTACTGCCGGTGGAACCGCTGACCTCCCCGCTGCGGGCATTGGCGAGCGCATGACAGCGACAGTGCCGCAGGATGATTCGACGCCGCAGCATAGTGCCGTGCCGCAGGATGATTCGGTCGGTGACTTCTGGACCGAACTGCGCCGGTCCACGCAATCCAGGATCGGTCTCGGACGGACCGGGGATGCCCTGCCGGTCGCACGGGTACTCGAATTCCGCGCCGCGCACGCCGCCGCCCGCGATGCGGTGCATTCGCCGCTATCGGTGCCGGACCTCGTCGCGGCGGTCGGCGCACTCGGACTGGGCACCGCGGTGCACGTACGCAGCCGCGTCGCCGACCGCTCCGAATATCTACGCCGCCCCGATCTCGGACGGGAACCGGCCCACGACGATTCGGGCCACGGCCTCTCGATCGTTCCCACATCCGGGGCCGATATCGGGGTCGTTCTCGCCGACGGTCTCTCGCCGCTCGCGGTGGCCACCCACGCCGTCCCCGCCCTGGCGGCGCTGGTCACCGAACTGGGTGACCACTACACCTTCGCGCCCCCGGTGATCGCCACCGAAGCCCGTGTCGCACTGGGAGACCACATCGGTGCGGCACTGGGCGTGAGCACGGTGCTGGTGCTCATCGGTGAACGACCCGGTCTCACAGTGGCCGACAGCCTCGGCATCTACCTCACCCACCAGCCACGACCGGGCCGCGCCGACGCCGAGCGCAATTGCGTCTCCAATATCCATCCACCCGACGGTCTCGGCTACGAACAGGCGGCGCGAGTCGTCGCGGGCCTGGTGGCCGGTGCCCGCCGCCTCGGCAGATCCGGGGTCGACCTCAAGGACACCTCCGACCGGTCGGGTGCGCTGGCCGCTACCGACATCGGGCTTCTCGATGTGGGCTGAGCGGGGCGGCCGGAGTCGCTGCGCGTCCCGCCTTCGTCATTCCGGCGTGCTTGTGGCCGGAATCCACACTGAGAACGCACGGTGGATCCCGGCCAAGAAGCACGCCGGGATGACGAGGGAGGAGCGGGGTCACGACGCGTGCGGTTACTTCCTGCCACCTCGCTGAGTGGCGCGTCGAGGCGGTACATCGGCAGGAAAGCCCGGCCGGGTCGCCGTACCTCACGGCTGGACTGTGAACAACGACAGAACAGGCCGCGAGTCAATGGCTGATTGCACGATATTTCACTTACGATTTGGTCAAATTGCCCGTTTAGCAGTAATTTCCGGCTGGTGTTCACTACCGCCTCCAGGCTGCTGGTCCTGGTCTCGAGTGCCTTGCTGATGAGTTTGCTCATCAGCCCCGCGAGTGCCCAGCCGCTGTATCCCACCCCCGATCCTGACCCCTTCTTCCACGCACCCGGCGACCTGTCGGAGAAGCAGCCGGGGGAGGTGGTGCGGGTGCGCCGCATCGACACCGTCCCCTACGTGGGCACCGAGGGATGGCAGGTCGCGTTCCGGTCCACCAACTCCGGCGGCAACGCGATCATGGCCATCACCACGGTTCTGATGCCGCAGGGTGTCAAGAACCCGCCCCTAGTGTCCTATCAGGCGCTGGTGAATTCGCTGGGTGCCCAATGCGGTCCATCGCGTTCGCTGTTCAATGGTGAACTCCAGGACTCGGTGGGTGCGATGCTGCCCATCGGGCGCGGCTGGGCCATTTCACTGCCGGACTACCTGGGACCGAATTCCGCCTACGGTGCGGCCAAGCTCGGTGGCATGGTGACCCTCGACAGCGTGAAGGCGGTGCGCGAGGTCGCCGAACTGGGGCTGTCCGAGGTGCCGGTGGTGCTGGCCGGATACTCCGGCGGCGGGATGGCCACGGCCTGGGCCGGTGCGCTCCAGCCCACCTACGCCCCGGATCTGAAGCTCGCCGCCGTGGTGGCGGGTGGGATCCCGGCCGATCTGCGGGAGATGGCCCTCGCCCTGGGCTTCGACCCCCATCCCGGCTTCGGTCTGGCCTTCGCCGCCGCCATGGGTTTGGAACGCGAATACCCCGAGCGCCTGCCGGTGTCGGACCAGCTCAATGAAAACGGCCTGTGGTTCCGGGAATTCACTCGCGACGCGTGCCGCCGATTCCTGCTCTTCCACGGCGTCACCCGCAATGCCGAACAGCTGGCGGCCTCGAAGGACATGATGAGCAGCCCCGAAGCGCATGCGGTATTGCGGGAGAACAGCCTGCGCTACCACGACGGTGTCCCCACGGTGCCCACCTATTTCTGGCAGGGCCGCTACGACACCATGACCTTCTTCGGTCCGGTGGAGGAGGTCGCCACCCGCTATTGCCGCGCGGGCGTCCCGATGATGTTCCGTCCCTACGATATTGCCGAACACCTCACCACAGCGGTAGCCGGATTCCCGGAGGCTTGGGACTACGTGGAGGCGCGCTTCCGCGGCGAACCGGCACCCACGAGCTGCGAATAGATATCGACATGTTCGGAACGGCGGTCAGCTGAGTGCGGGGCTCGGCGGCCGCCGGTCTCCGCACGTACCTTCTTCACATCCCGCACGAAATCGGCGTAAGCGGAGGGCCCGGTCGGGCACTTCCGCTCACCGTTCGGGGCGCAATGGCTACAGGCGAACTACCCGCAATAGCGAGGGGCATGCGTCCACGGTTGCGGATCCGCCGAGGATTGAAAGTCCTGCGCCCCGTGCTCTGAGGGCGAATCGGATGGCAACCTCACACCCCGACTAGAACACGTTCCTGTTATTGTCGGGCAAGCGTTGAACGTGCGTGTTCGGCGCGCCCGAAAACCCTTGGGAGGGAACCCTCTATGCCGTTCGTGGCCACCAGTGACGGAGCCGAAATCCACTACCTGGATACCGGCGGTGACGGCCCCGCCGTCATGCTGGTCCACGACATCCTCCTCGACGCCACCCAATGGCGGCCGCAGCTGGAATCCCTGGCACCGGACTACCGGGTCATCGCGGTCGACACCCGGGGCCACGGCGAAACCACCGATCCCGGAACGCCATTCGATTACTCCCGCCTCGCCCGCGACTGCTGGGCCGTCGCCGATGAACTCGGACTCGACAAGATCGTCCTCGGCGGCCTGTTCCACGGCGGCATTGTCGCTCTCTGGGCCGCTTGGCTGGCCCCCGCGCGTGTTCGTGGACTCATCCTCATCGGCACCCGCGCCGACGCCTACGGCCCCGAGGAGTATGCCGGATACAAGTCGATCCTGCTGAAGCAGTGGGCTCTCGGTACCCAGCCGCTCGACGAGATCACGCGCATGATCGCGGCGCAGATGATCGGCGGCGACAACGAACGCCACCGCCACTACTGGCTGGAAAAGTGGAGCACCTCCGATCGCAGACGTCTGGAGCAAGCCGTCATCGCCCTCCTCGAACGCGAAGGCATCGAGGACAAGATCCACGAGATCACCGCCCCCGCACTGCTCATGCACGGCGCGGGCGATGTCGTCTACACCGGCTCCCGCATGCGCACCCTGGCCGGACAGTTGGGCGGCCCGACCCGTGTAGAAGACATCGACGCCGACGGGGCCACCCATGCCGTGACCTGGACCCATCCCGACATCACCGACCCGCTGATCCGGGAATTTCTGGCCACCCTCTAGCCGGGGATGGCAAGGGTCAGCAGCAGCTCACTGTTCTCGACCCGCATATCCACCAGCCGCAGCAGCGTCTCGGCACCCGAGCCGTCGTCCCCGCCGTACGGGTTCCACACCCGTCGGCGGGGATCGGGCCGATACTCATACACCACGTTGGTGGCCCACCAGTACCGAAACGTCGCGTACGGGCGCAGCGTTGCGAGCATGTCCTCCGCGACGGGGCGATGCTCGGCGACAGCCGCGTAATGCCGGAACTGCCCGACCGCGACCTCCACCTCCCATTCCCAGTTCGGGGTGACTCGTTTGGCCCACGGGTCGGCGAGCAACCACACCAGCAGGCTGGTGGCCTCGCTCAAGCCCGGCCACATCGTCCGGAACGCTTCGTTCGAAGCGACAACCCGCCAATGCCGCCAGAACGCGGCCGGATAGTCGATGGCCGATACGACCGTCTCCAAGCGCACATCGGACAAATCCGCCCCCGCTACCGGCAGCGTGGTCTCGGCCAGCAGATAGAGGTGCCGTCGCTCGCTGTCGGTCAAGCGCAGCAACTCCGCCAGCTTCGCCAGGATCTTCTCCGAGGGCACCTTGCTGTTCTGCTCGATCGCCGCGAGATAACCGGGCGCGCACGGGATGCATTCGGCCAACTCCTGCTGCGTGCGCCACCCGGCGCGCGTGCGCCGCATTCGCACGAAGTCCCCCAGCGTCGGAATCAGAACTTCTTCCACGCTCAACACCCTGTCTCCCACACATCACCGCACGACGCAGACGATGGTAGAACCCCAAGCCCCCACCGCACCGTATCAGCCACCGGCACACCGATTTTTGACACCGAACACCCGACCCGCCGCCGGTGCGGACGCATGGTCCCGAGATGCTGCCGTGGCGACCACATCCAACCAGAGGTAGCGGCCGGCACCACCCCACCTCGGCTGGGGCAGCAGTTGATCTTGCGGCGGCGAACGCCCATTGCTTGTATATGAGCACACGTCAGTTTGTCACCGGCGCAACGGTTTCCATGCGCCGCGGCCGATGACGTGAGGAGGGGGACCTCGGGGTGGACCCTGCCAACGACGACCGGGTCCACGCCCGAGCGTGGACTCCGGTGATGTCGGGGGCACGCGCGCGGGATCGTGCCGCTACAGCGGTGCGTCGGGCCACCACTGCTCGTACAGCGCCCGCCCCGAGTCGAGTCCGACCACCCCGATCCCGCAGGCCGACCTGCTCGGTCTGTCGAAGTCGATCAGGAGCAGCCCCTTGTTGTTGATCGTCCCCCAGATCATCCGGCCCGAGCCGGATGGCCGCTGCCACGTCTCGTCGCCCTCGACCGTCATATCGGTGAACGGCTCTACGTCGTAGCCGACGCCTACCATCAAACAGTTCACGGTGAGTCGTTCGACCGGATTGCCATCGCCGAGACAGGTCAGCCAGATATCTGCACCCACGGGTTCGTCCACACTGATCGGCTCTAGTTCGCTGTCCACCGCGGAGCACCGAATCCCCCTGTATCCCTCCGCATCCTGAGTCTGGGGTAGCAGTCCGGGAAAGAGCCCGATTGCGAACCGGTGGCTACCCCAGGAGGTCGGTGCGGCGCTGCTCGTGGCCGTCGTGGTCGCCGCCACGTCGGTGGTGGACGCGGCGGCCGTGGGTGCGGGATCGTCGGCCTGTCCGAGCACAATCATCGCGGCACCGGCAACCAGCCCCGCGACCAACGCCACACCCGCGAGGACAACCGGCAGTCTCGACCGCCGATGCGCCTGTGACGACGCCGGTTCCGGTGCGGACCCGAGGAGCGCGGCCTCGGTCGCGGCGGCCAGTGCGCCACAGGTAGGAAACCGCTGTCGCGGGTCCTTGGACAGTGCCCTGGCTATCACCGCGTCGATCTGCGGCGGTAGCGCGGGCAGCACGGCCGTGACCCGCGGCGGCGGATCGACGAGGTGGGCATGCATCACCGCGGCCACGCTCGACCTGGGAAATGGTTTTGTGCCGGTGAGTAATTCGTAGAGGGTGCAACCCAGCCCGTACACATCGGCGCGGCCGTCGATCGCATCCCCGGTGAGTTGCTCCGGCGCGGCGTAGGCGACGGTGCCGAGTACCGCTCCGGTCGCGGTGTCGGCGGCGGTTCGGTCCGCTGTCCGGGCGATTCCGAAATCGGTGACGAACACCCGGTCGGGTTCGCCCGGAAGCGCTTCGATCAGAATATTGGCGGGGTTCACATCACGATGTAGCACCCCGGCGGTATGAGCCGCGTCCACCCCGCGCGCCACCTGATCGACGATGTACACGACCCGTTCGACGGACAGGGCCGACGATCCGCGGCGAATCAACTCGGCGGCGTCGATACCGTCGACGAACCGCATGGCGATCCACGGCCATCCGCGCTCGATGCCGCGGTCATGTACCGCGACAATATTCGGGTGATCCAGCCGGGCAACCGTTTCGGCCTCCCGCACGAAACGGGCCCGAGAATTCGCGTCGGACGCCGAGAGGACTTTCAGCGCGTCCTGGCGTGGCAGACGTGGATGCCTGACCAGATACACCGTCCCGGAACTGCCGCTGCCCAGCGTGGATTCGATCCGGTACCCGGCGAACATCGTGCCGGGCTCGAGGGCGCCGGTCATGCCGGATCACGCTGCAGCAGTATGAATTGCGCTGCTACCTTCTGCCGGGTGTGCGTCTCGTCTCGGCCGTAGTAGATCGCCACATAGCGTCCGGACAGAACCCAGCAAGCGTAGTTGGTCACGGACTCGGCCGATGCGAGGTTCTGAACGCACTTGGCGTCGGGTACTCCGTTCGGCCCGGGAATCTCCCGTAGGCCGCCGCCGATCCGGAAGTTCTCCTCGTACTCCCGGCGCGCCATCGAGGCACTCGGGAAGCGATGGAGCCGGGCCTGACCGATGAATGCTTCGGCCTCGGTGCGCTGAGTGCCGGGACGCGGACCGCGCAGGAACACGGCATGGGGGCCGTAGACCACGCCACTGACCCAGATCGAGGAGTCCCAGCCGGCGTTGTCGCCGGTGCCTACCTGGAGCACCTGTGGGTAGGGCCAGCGCCCGGGATGTTCGTTAACCATGCGCCGCAGCATGCCGTCGCGATCCACCGGTAGTGCCGCGATATCACCAACGGCGGTGGCCCGGAAGTCGCTCAGTCGGGTGCGTTGTGCGCCGAGGGCCCGGCCCGCGAGGGCCGCCATCGCAGTCAGATCGGTGCTGGTGTGGCCGACGAGCAGGCTGATGACGAAGGAATCCTGTGCCATGGTCGCGGCCATGGTCGGCACGGTGGGTCGCCAATGGGCGTGTGCCTCCGGATAACCCGGGATGGCGACCGCCACATTCTCGGTGCTGACCCCGGTATCGACGGCGTCGATCTCCGTGGCCGCCTGCCGTGCGGACTCGGCGTCGGGAAAGCGCAAGAGGATAATGCTGAGCAGTCGACTACTGCCCACGACCGGCTCGCTGCTTTCGCGATCCATGCCGGTTGTCGCGAATCCGGCGAGCATTCCCCGCTTGGCCAGCACCTCCCGCGCCGGGGCCGAGAGTACCCCGGTTGCCTTGACCGGAGTCGGAATCGGCTGCGCCCCTATTGCTTTCGGTCCGAAGACCAAGCTGGAATCAGCTTCGGCGGGATCGATTGTCGCCTCACCCATGCGCACCGATTCCACCACTCGCCCGTACTGTTCGTTGCGCTCGGAGGGTTCCGATAGCGGATCGATCGAGTAGTAACCAACATCCAGTGCGGACAGCTCCGGCGTCGCGGGCCTCGGATTGCCCTCGACGACGCACCCGGCCAGCAGCGCCGATACGATCGCCAGCACGACCCCGGCCACCCTTGTTCGTCGGGTTGTCATCGGAATGCTCTGCTCACACCGGAACATCGACCCACCAGCGGTTACGCAGGTCAGCGCCATTGGTTCTGCTGGTGGCGTACAGGTAACAGAAGTTCCGGTCCGGATCGTCGAAGAAGATTTCGATGTACCCCGCGGTCAGATTCTTGACTGTTGTGAACGTTCCCCAGCGCGCGAAGCCGGTTCCCGACGACCGGGTCCACTTTTCCTGGCCTTCGACGGGATTGATCGCCGAGTGGGGCTCAATGGCTGAACGGTCGGCATTGCAGAACACATCCAGGGTGACCACCGGGTCGTAATCTCCGGCGCACAGAACATCCGCGCTCGCCACCGATTTGGAGAACGAGATCTCTTTCCCCTCGGATCTCGGTCGGCACTGTCGGGTCTCCCGGAAGCCGAAGTAGTCCGGGGAGAACGGCAACAACTCCGGGAACGCTTCGGCCACATACGCGTACTCGCCCCACTCGGTCGCCACCCGCGGCGCGGGCATCGTCTGTGGAACGTTGCTCCGCGCGTCGGTGTCGTTGTCGCGCAAAGCCATCGTGAGGACGGCCGCGACCGACAGCAGCACGGTCAGCAGCGTGGCACCGATCAGTCGCCGCCGTCGCGGTGCGGAGGGAGCGCTGGTGACGCTGGACAGCGCTGCCGGATCACTGTGCGCCGATGCTGGGACCGGCACGGGCGGCGCGCCTGACCCGCCCCGAGGGTCCGCCCCGCCCGCGGCGGCTCGCGCCGCTTCCGCCAGCGCGCGACAGTTCTGGTAGCGCAGGTTCGGATCCTTGGCCAGCGCCGTGGCGATGACTGTATCGAAACCCGCTGGTATCAGCGGATTCCGCTCCGATGGCCGGGGTGGTGGCTCGTGTAGGTGTGCGTAGATCACCGCGGCCGTACTCCCGCGCGGGAACGGCACCGAACCGGTGAGCATTTCGAACAGCGTGCAGCCCAGGGCGTATACGTCGACCCGGTGATCGAGCACGGCGGCGCTCAACTGCTCCGGCGCGGCATAGGCCAGGGTGGCCGTGACCTTGCCGTCGTCGCCGATGGTCGCCGAATCGTCGGCCGGCCGCGCGATGCCGAAGTCGGTGACCAGCACCCGATCCGGCGCATCGGGCTGCGCCGCGACGAGAATGTTCGCCGGTTTCACATCCCGGTGCAGCAGCCCCGCGCGATGGATCTCATCCAGTCCTCGGGCCGTCTCCGTGAGGATATGCAGCATTCGGGGCGGTGGTACTACCAGCGGCCCGCCCCGGATCAACTCCGCGAGATCCGCGCCATCGACGTACTGCATGGAAATCCAGAGGTGCCCGTCCTGCTCCCCGCGGTCCCGGACCGCCACCAGATTCGGATGCTGCAGCCGCGCCGCGACCTCGGCCTCCCGCAGAAACCGCGCCTGGAACTCCTCGTCACCACGATGAACATCGGACAGCACCTTCAGTGCATCCATTCGGGGCAATCGAGGATGTCGCGCCAGAAATACGGCCCCCATCCCACCGCTGCCCAGCCGACGTTCGATGCGATACCCGGCGAAGGTCGTACCCTCCTCCAGCATCAGCGGGGCCTCCCCTCCCTACGCAACAACAGCACAGCAACCATTCAGCAATGCGAAATGCGATGCTGGACATAAATTTACGTCGCGAACTATAGCAGTGGAGAACGGTCGATTCGCGGCGCTTGCTGCGAGCTTGCTACGGCTGGAAGCTGTTCTCTACAGCTTCGCCAGGACCGGATACGCCGCGACATGGTCGGGCACCGATCTCGCGCTCACCTGGAGGGCTGCGTGAGATGGTCGACGCTTTCGCCGTGGATGCGGCCGGTGGTCGCGGCGAGGGGCCGTCCACTGGCGCCCCAGTGCGCGGCAATGATTTCCGCCGCGACCGAGACCGCGGTTTCCTCGGGTGTGCGGGCACCGAGATCCAATCCGATCGGTGAGGACAGGCGGGCGAGCTGTGCGTCGCTGAGGCCTCGCGCGCGCAGCTGTGCCAGGCGGTCGTCGTGGGTGCGACGCGAACCCATCGCACCGACGTATCCGGCGTCGGAACGCAGGGCGAGGTCCAGTAGGGGTAGGTCGAACTTGGGATCGTGAGTGAGGACGCATATTACGGTGCGGCCGTCTACTTGGTCGTTGCCGATGGCTTCGGCCAGGAAACGGTGCGGCCAGGAGACCACGACCTCGTCCGCGTCGGGGAACCGCTTGCGGGTGGTGAATACCGGGCGTGCGTCGCAGACTGTGACGCGATAGCCGAGAAACCTGCCGATCCGGGCGACCGCGGCGGCGAAATCGATTGCGCCGAAGACGAACATGCGCGGTGGGGGAGCGAACGACTGCACGAATACGGCGATGTCGTCGCGTCGTCGTTCGCCACGGAAGCCGTAGTGCCGGATGCCCGTCGTGCCCTGGTCCAGCATGGCGACCACGTCTTCGATCACGGCCGCGTCCAGGTGGGGGTCGCCGAGGCTGCCGCTGACGCGATCCGGCCAGACGACCAACCGCCGGCCGAGTCGCGATCCGGCGGTCACCACGGTCGCCGTGGCGACCGGCAGACCGTCCTCGATCGAACGGGCCACCGCGGCGAACTCCGGTGCCGACACCGCGTCCACCGGCTGCACCAGAATATCGATGATGCCGCCGCAGGTGAGCCCCACCGCGAACGCGTCGTCATCGGCGACGCCGAACCTGTGCACGCTGGACAACCCGGTGGCGATCGCTTCCCGCGCGAGTTCGTAGACCGCCCCTTCGACGCAGCCGCCGGAAACACTGCCGATCGCCTCACCATCGGACGACACCGCCATCGACGCGCCCGGTGGGCGGGGAGCCGAACGGAAGGTGCCGACGACGGTGGCCACGGCGAACCGGTCGCCACCGCTGTACCAGGGGATAATGTGCTCGAGGATGTCGCGCATGGCCGGACCTACCGTCTGCCGCGGATGTCGGCGCGGCAGACTGCGATGAATGCTACTGGGAGCCTGCCGAATTCACGTTTCGCCGGTCCTTGCCCGTCATGCGGTCGGCACACTGATCGACTCCTGCGCGTGGTGCTGAAGGACCCGCACAGTGCATGGCGAACCACCCCGTCATCCGGGCGCGCTTGGCCGGGATCCACACCGTGTGGCACCCACTTCCGGGTGTGGATTCCGGCCAAAAGCACGCCGGAATGACGGTGGGTGTTGCGATGACGATGGAGGGTTCGTGTAGAACACCTGACCGGGTGCTCAGTTGCTGTTGAAATTCCCATGATCCGTTCGCCGATAGTCGTGCCAGGCCCAGATCAGCGTCCGTCGAGCCATGACGGATAGGGCGTGGCGGCGGTACTGCGCGGTGCCGCGCACGTCGTCGATGGGCGAGGCGGCCGCCGCGACCAGTTCGCCGAAGCGGGTGATTGTCGCGGGGTCGAGTTCGGCTCGCGATTCCCACCGATCGCTGGTGCGCAATTCGTTCTCGAGGAATTCCTCGGCCGTGCTCGCTGAGCGGGGAGTTGGTGCGGCAGAACCGAATCCGGTGCCGACCCGCCCGCGGTCGGGGTGCAGGGACAGCGCGAAGGCGGTCACCGCGATGACCATGGCATTGCGGGTGCCGATCTTGGAGAACTGCTGTGGTCCGGTGGCCGGGCGCATCCAGAACGCGGCGATCAGCTCATCGGGCTCCAGAACATTGCGCTTGACTCCGGCGTAGAAGTCGGCGATCGGAATGCGCCGCGAGCCCCGTACCGAATGAGCCTCCACGACAGCATCATTGGCGAGCAATGGCGGATGCGTATCGCCGGCGGGTGAGGCCGCGCCCAGATTGCCGCCCACCGTGCCGCGATTGCGGATCTGCGGGGATCCGACCGTGCGGGCGGCCATCGCCAAACCGGGCAGCTGGCCGCCCAATTCGGCGATGAGCCTGCTGTAGGGCACCCCCGCACCGATACGTAGCGAGTCGTCCGTGGTCGCCCAGTCGGTCAGCTCGCCGATCCGGGTCAGATCCAGCAGGGTCTTCGGCCGTTTGAGATCGAAATTGAGTTCGACCATCACGTCGGTACCACCGGCGATAGGCAGGGCATCGGGGTGCTCGGCCTTTGCGGCGAGCGCGTCGGCCCAGGTGGCCGGTCGCAAGAATTCCATATCGGAAACTCCCAGGGGTTGACGAGGATTCGCGTTATCGAACGAGGCAGGATCGCAGGCCGCGGGTGAGTGCGGCCCGGTCGAGGTCGCGGCCGATGAAGACGACCTTGCCGGTGCGCTCCTCGTCCTGCCACGGGGTCGAGGGCCGAATATCGAACAGACTGTGAATGCCCTGGAGGACGAAGCGGCGGGGGTCGTCGTCGACCGCGAACAACCCCTTCATCCGGTAGACGTCCGCGCCGCGTTCGTCGAGGTGGGTGGTCAGCCAGGTCTCGAGCGCGCGGTGATCGAAGCGGCCCGGGATCTCGATCCCCACCGACGTGAGATTCGGATCGTGCTGATGGTCGCTCTCGTCGAGCCAGTGCGGATCACCGGACATGGTGCGCGCCATATCGAATGCGCCGATTCCCAGCACGTCGGCGATATTCACGGCGGCGTATCGGGAGGTGATGATGTCGGCCGTCGCGTTGATGCCACGCACCGTCTTCTCCACCTCCCGCACGGTATTCGCGTCGACCAGATCGACCTTGTTGATCACGATGCGGTCGGCGAAGGCGATCTGGTCGACCACATGGGATCCGACGCCGTCGTGACCGTCCTCATCGAGATGGGCGCGAACATGTTTCGCGTCGACCAGGGTGACAATGGCGTCGAGGGCGAAGTGCTTTTCAACCTCCTCGTCCACGAAGAAGGTCTGGGCGACCGGGTTGGGGTCGGCGAGCCCGCTGGTTTCGATGAGGATGCGGTCGAAGCGGTCGCTACGCTCCAGCAGGGAATGCAGGATTTCGATCAGATCGGTACGCGCGGCACAGCACAGGCAACAGCCATTGCTCATTTCGATAATCTTCTCGTCCGCGTTCAGGACGAGATCATTGTCGATGGGAATCTCGCCGAACTCGTTCTCGATAACGGCAATGCGGAACCCATGATTCGCGGTCAATATGTGATTGACCAGCGTGGTCTTGCCCGAGCCGAGAAATCCGGTCAGTACGGTCACCGGGATCTTGTCATTCATGTGTTCCTCCTGTTGACGTGGTGGGGGTGAGGATCGTCCGGGCACGGGTCAGGGCATCCTCGGAGACCTCGATTCGTTTCCCCTCGAAGCCCGGTCCGCGGGTCGCGTCGAGCCCCATGCGGGAGGTCGTCCCGTCATCGGTCGAGGACGGATCCAGGGGTGATCCGGGCAGCCCACCGATGGTCAGAATGTCGCGATGCGGTTGGAAATGGGTGGCCAGCGCCCACAGCACCGCCGAGTCGTCGCTGATATCGATATCGCTGTCGACCGCGATGACCGTCTTGACGTAGGGATCCCAGCCGAGCAACCCCAACATGACCTGACGGGCCTGACCCGGCCGTCGTTGCCGCAGTGCCACATAGCAGTGGAAGTGGGTGCCCGACGTCGGATAGTGGACGGCGGTCACATCCGGGAAACGCGTCTTGAGCTTCTCCGCCATTTCCGATTCCCGTGGAATGCGCGCGAGGTTGAGGTGCTCGGCCGTATTGCCGCCTTCGACGTCGAAGAGGATCGGCCGTTGCCGCCGCATTATCGCGGTGACCGTCATCAGATTATTGGTGGACCGGTTCGAGGAATAGCCGGAGAACTCCCCGAACGGCCCTTCCTCCGCGTATGCCGCGGCGTCGATCGTGCCCTCCAGGACGAAATCCGACCAAGCCGGAACGGCGAGCCCGTATTTCGGTGTGGTCACCACCTCTAGTGGTTCACCGAACAGCCCACCCGCAATCGCGCGTTCATCGACCTCATAGCCCACTCGGGCCGATGCGGCGAGCATGAACAGTGGATGGCCGCCGATCACCATGGCGACGGGCATCGGCCGCCCGAGCTCGGCGTACTGCCGCAGAATGCGCCACAGATCGCCACGGGAATGCAGACTTGTCGCTAACTCGTTGGGGGAGTGGATCATCGAGCGGTGGTAACTGAGATTGCCGACACCGGTTACCGGATCTTCGGCGACCATGACGCCGCTGGTGATGTAGGGCGCTCGGTCCGACGCGAAGTGCCGCAGCATCGGCACGGTCGACAGGTCGACCTCGCCGTCGGTCGCTACCGATTCGAGAATCGGCCCGGACTCCACGTGCCGCAGGGGAAGCGGCTGTGCCGCTCGGGCGGCGAATGCCTCATGTAGATGCTCCGGCTGGGTATCCAGCATTCGCGCGATCCGGCGGCGGGAGGCGAACATATTGCTGACAACCGGCGTGCTGATGCCATCGACCTTGCGGCACAACAGCATTTCGTCACGACCCCGGGCGGCGAGCTCGTAGATCAGCCCGGTCACGCCCTGATTCGCCGTGATGACATCGTCGACTGTCAGCACATCCTCCGGATGCGTCGCGAGATAGTGCTCGAGGAAGGCGTGCGGGTCCTGCCGACGCGACAGGTCGGAGTACGTCATCGGACCGAACCCCCGACGAAATCTTGTGCGGCCGTTGCTCCCAGCCAGCGTGGAAACAGGTCGTGCTGTATCCCGAACTGATCGAGTATTTTGCCGCTCAGGTGCGCGAGCAGATCCTCGATGGTCGTCGGTCCGTGATAGAACGCGGGCACGGGCGGCAGGACGATCGCACCGGCCTCGGTCACCGCTGTCATATTCTTCAGATGTACGAGGCTCAACGGTGTTTCCCTGGTGACCAGCACCAGGCGGCGACGTTCCTTGAGGCAGACATCGGCCGCACGGGTGAGTAGATCATCGGAATAGCCGTGCGCGATACCGGCCAGGGTCTTCATCGAACAGGGCACCACGACCATGCCCAGGGTGAGGAACGATCCGGATGCGATGGTCGCCGCGATATCGCCACGCTGGTGATAGACGTCCGCGAGACCGGCGAAATCGTCGGGGCGCAGCCCGGTTTCCAATTCGATCGTGCGATGCGCGGCCTTGGAAATCACCAGATGTGTTGCCACCGTGTTGAGCTGGCGTAGAGCGGTGAGGAGGTGGATGGCGAGATGTGGGGCGCTGGCACCGGTGATACCGATGATCAAACGTGGCTTTTCGGTTGCGCCGCTGAGGTATTCGATAGGCATGGTGGTCTTTCTCGGGAGCGGAGTCCTAGACGGTCGGCGTCGGTTCGCCGGCGCGGGCGCGGCGGAACCTGCTGTGGAAGACGACATTGAGTGCGATCGCGAGCACCGTGCCGGTAGCGACACCGCTTTTGAAGAACATCTCGGCGTAGGTGGGCAGCTGGCGGTAGAAGCTCGGCGCGTAAGCCGGGACCAGCCCGACACTCAGCGACAGCATGACGATCATGAGATTGCTGGAACGGTTGAAGTCGACCTGGGACAGGATTTGAATGCCGGAAACGGTCAAAGCCCCGAAGGTGACGATCGCGGCCGCCCCGATCACCGGTGCGGGCAGGGCGGCGGCCACCCGCCCGACCGGTTGGATAATGCCCAGTACCAACAGGATTACGCCGACAATCGCGACCGGATAGCGACTGCGGACCTTCGTCAAAGCGATCAGCCCGATGTTCTGGCCGAAGGTGGTGTAGACGAAACCGTTGAACACACCGCTGATCGCGGTCATGAGACCGTCGACGCGGAGCAGTCGGGCAATTTCGTCGGGGCCCACCGGTTTACCGACCACCTGGCCGACGGCCAGGCCCTGTCCCGCACCCTCGACCATGAGTACGAAAACAATAATGAGGAACAGCAGGATCGACGGTAGATGGAATTGCAGGGGGCCGAAATGCATCGGCCCCATAATGCCCACAATGGGTCCCTCGCCGACGCCTGCGAGGCTCCCGATCCCCACTGACCATCCGGTGATCGAGCCGATCACCAGCGCCAACAGGATGGATAGCTGACCGAGCGGACCCTTGAACACCCGCCGGAACACCACCATCAACGCCATGGTGAACGCGGCCAGCGCGATATGGCCGAGCTGACCGTAGTCGGGATCGTTCGGATCGGACCCGGCGACGAGTCGCAGACCCACCGGGATGAGGGTGAGCCCGATCAGCGCGATAACAGTGCCGGTCACCACCGAGGGAAACAGCCTCAGCAGCATGCTGAAGTACGGTGCGGCCAGTATCCAGATCACACCCGCGACGAGTAGCGAACCGTACACCGTTGCGAGCCCCTGGCTCTGGCCGACCAGCACCATCGGCACGATTCCGCTGGAGGCGGCACCGACCACCAGCGGCATGCGAATCCCGAACTTCCACAACCCCAATGCCTGCAGCAGGGTGCCGATTCCGGCGAGAATGAGATCGATACTGACCAGATCGGCGATCTGCGAGTCGGACAGCCCGATTGCCGTGCCGACGATAATCGGGACCACCACGACCCCCGCGTACATCACCAGCGCGTGCTGCATACCGAGCAGCAGCAGGTGCGTGAACGGCGGACGTTCATCGACGGCGGCGGTACCGGTGGTATCCGACCCGAGGTCCCGGGATTGCTTGTCCGACATGATTCCTCAACTCGCGGGACGCGGTTCGGGCGAATCGCCGGTGCCGTCGGTCCCCGTTGTCGGATCGGTCGGGCTGTCGGCGCCAACCGGTGCGACGGTTTTGGGCTGCTCGCGCGGCACACCGTTGAGCAGGAGGTTGAGCAGGAAGGCCGCGATACCGCCCGCCGCGATACCACTGGACAGCACGGTCTGCATCGGTCCTGGCAATTGGTCGTAGAAGTCGGGCGCTCCCACCGGAATGAGTCCGAATCCGAATGAGATCGCCACAATGAGGTGGTTGCGGGGGTTGGAGAAATCGGCCTCCAGCATGAATTTGATGCCGATCGCACCCAATGTGCCGAACATGACTACCCCGATACCGCCGAGTACCGGTCCGGGCAGGGATGCGACAACGGCCCCGAGTTTCGGCATCAGGCCGATGATTACGAGAATCGCTCCCGCGGTGGCCACCACGTATCGGCTCATGACCCGCGTAATGCTGACCAGGCCGACATTGCCGCCGAAGGTGACGAAGGTGAAGGAGCTGAAGACTCCGGCGATCGCGGTGCCCACACCGTCGGCGCGCAGTGCCCGGGCTATTTCGGGTGGACCGACCTTGCGGCCCACGACCTGGCCGACGGCGATGGTGTCACCGGTCGACTCCACCATATTGACCACCTGCACGATGAGCATTGGCAAGATCGCGGAGAGAACGAATATCGGTGCGCCGAATGAAAAGGGTTCCACCACACCGAATATCGGTGCCGACTTGGTCGCGGAGAAGTTGGTCAGCCCGAGCGGCCAGGCCACCAGTGTCCCGACGATCAGCGCGATGAGAATGGCGAATCGACCGATGGCGGGACGTGCGAGCCGCTCGAGAACCACCACGAGCACAATGGTTCCGGCCGCGAGCGCCAATCGGACAGGTGCGCCGTGGTTGGGCGCCGACTCCGATCCGGCGATCAGGTTGGCCGTCTTCGGCAGCAGGGAGAAGCCGATAATGGCGATGGTCGTACCGGTCACGATCGGCGGGAAATATCGCGTCAATTGGGCGAACCAGGGTGCGATGATCCACGTGATGATGCCGACCACGATGGTCGCGCCGAAGACCGCCGGTAGGCCGGATTCCGAGCCCACGATAATGGCCGGGGTGATGCCGGTGAAGGTGGAACCCATGACAATGGGCAGCCGTACACCGATATTGAACAGGCCGAGGGTTTGTAGCAATGTCGCTATGCCACTGACGAATACGTTCGCGGTGACCAGTGTGGTGATCTGCGCCGGGGATAGGCCGACACCCAATCCGATGACCAGCGGTAGCGTGACCATGCCGGAGTAGGCGACGATCACATGCTGTAGGCCGAGCGGGATCAGGTGACGTAGCGGTGGGACCGTATCGACGGGATGTCGGGGTTTCGTCGACCGGCTACGTGTTCGGGTGAAGATACTCATTGCTACTTCCTCAGCCGGCGGTGCGATGTGCTGGGTCGATCGATATCGACCGCGGCTCTGTGGGAGCGATCCCCTGCGGCCGGGGCGTGCACAATGCCGCCATTCCGGCGCGGGAGATGAATCGTTCGGCCCGGGATTGGGCCTGTTCGATGGCGGCGTCCTCGTCGATGAGGAGGCATCGCCCGTGTTGGTAGACGATTTGTCCGCCGACGATCGTGGTTTCGACGTCCGAGCCGCGCGCCGAATAGACCAGTGAACTGACGGCGCGGTGCAGTGGTCGAAGGTGTGGTTGGTCGAAGTCGACGACAATAATGTCGGCGAGACGCCCGGGCTCGAGAATGCCCGCGTCGACTCCGGCGTATTCGGCACCCTGGCGAGTGGCCAGCTGGAGGGCTTCCTCGGCGCTCCAGACCGTCGGGTCCAGGGTGGATAGGCGTTGCGCGAAGACCGAGAGCTTCATTGCTTCGAAGAGGTCCTGGCGGTGGCCGCAGCTCGGTCCGTCACTGCCGACAGCCACGGTGACGCCTTGGTCGCGCAGGTCGCGCAGCCGGACGGTGCCGGAGGCGAGGTAGGCGTTCGATGCGGGATTGTGTGCGATGCTCGCGCCCGCCACGGCGAGCTGCTCCACCTCGAAGTCATCGAGCCAGATGGCATGGGCCAGTGTCGCTCGTTCATCCAGCAGCCCGGCCTTGGCCAGCCATTGCACTGGCCGGACACCGTAGGCGTCGAGATAGCTGAGTGGATCGTTGCTGCTCTCACAGCAGTGCGTGTGCCAGCGAGTGTCGAATTCCCTTGCGAGCTCGACACATCCGCGTACCAGGTCCTGGTCGACATAGGTGAGATTGAGCGGAGCGGGCCACACCTCGACCTTCGATCCGCGCGGACGGTGCTGGATCGCTTCTCGCATGATCGACAGTTCGTCGGCGGCGCTGTACCGGAACAACCCGGCGGGCTGGCCCCGTCGCGCCGCGATCGCGGTGCGTTCGCCGATCACGCCTCGCGCGACCACACCCCGGAGCCCGGACTCCTCGATGACGTCCGCGATAGCGAGCGTTGTCGTCAAATCGTTTGGGGCGTAATGATTGTCGATAACCGTCGTGGTACCCGCACGGAGCGCCTCGGCCGCCCCGAGCCGGGCGGCGGCGATGGCGTCTTCTCGGGTCATGGCAATCGAGTACGGCCACATGAACTCACAGAGCCAGGGGACGATCGACATTCCCTCGCCGAGCCCGCGTGCCAGCGCCTGGTAGAGGTGGTTGTGGCCGTCGATCAGACCCGGAAGTACCACCCGGCCGCGGCAGTCGATCACGGTATCCGCATGCCATTCGGGGACTTCGGTTTCGGGGCCGACCGCGATGATTCGTGATCCGGTGACGGCCACAATTCCAGGGGTGTACACGGTTCCGGCATCGTCGACGGTGACGACGGTCCCGCCGGTGAGTAGAAGATCGCAGTGATTAGTGGCTGTTGGCGTCATGGCCGCCCGAGCCTTCCCAGGCGGCCGAGCCGCCTCAATCCGTAGGCGAGGGGAGATCGAACTCCCAGCCAGGACAGGGTCCTGGAGTCCGCCGAACGGTTTAACCCAGGTCGGGAGGTCACCGGCGTCGCGGCCTGTTCCAGCGGAACTGAGCAGCCCATACATGTAAACCGGAGCAGAATGCCTTTGTCAATGCCCGAGTTTTGTTGATCAAGACTGGTTTGGTACGCGCTTGAAGCTGTGACCTGCGTATATGTGGAACGTAGCTGAGGGATAATTACATGCAATCTGTTGACACGTCGGTTCGGTTGTGTTGAACTCGGTGCCATCGAGCCAGCAGTCGGGCCGGCCCGCCGCCGAGCGAATTCGGTGGCCCGTAGGTGCGGTGATTCGCGGCCGGGGAAGTCCTCTCGACCTGATCAAGGAGAATCACGATGATCATCGATACGCATGTTCATCCAACCAACCTCGTTGACGAAGCTTGGCGCCATACCGGTGAACCATTCACGGGCGAACGCACCCTGAAAATGATGGATGGCCCTTTCTGGCTCAATGGCAAGCCGCGCCGTGTCGACGTCAGCTGCATTATGCCGCCGCCCGGCAATACGGCCTGGCGTGAAGGTAATCGCAGCGGCCGTGAGGGTATTCGCGATTACCAGGCGTATGTCACCTCGCTGGTACAGAACTACCCGGACCGCTTCGTAGGCAACTTCATCTACAACCCCCGGTTCGGCCCTGAGAACGGGGCCGCCGAACTGGCGTTCCATGTCCGGGAACACGGCTACAAAATGATGAAGCTGCATGCGAACATGCACTCCTACCGCCCGGACCGGGCGCTGGACTGGCTGCGTCCCGCTCTGCGCGTCTGTGACGAGCTCGGTGTGACGGTGCTGATCCACACCGGTGACGGCCCGTACTCCATTCCCACGCAGTTCTATCCGATCATCCGAGAGTTCCCGGGTGTCAACTTCATTCTGGGGCACTTCGGTATTCAAACCGGTGGCGTCTATTGCTTCGAGGCTTTCTGGATGATTCAGGATTCCGTCAACGTCATCGGCGAGTCCGGATGGCTGTTGCAATCGCGAATCGTGGAATTCGCGAAGGAGATGAAGAAGAGCAAAATGGTGTTCGGCACCGATTCGCCGCCGAACGAACCCGGAATGTGGGCGCGCGAACTCGAGGTCCTGTGCCACGAGCCGCCGCAGGGGCTGAATCTGTCCGAAGACGACCTCGAAGGCTATCTCGGCAACAATATGGCGAAATTGCTCGGCCTGCACCCGACTCCGCCGCCGAAGGACAAGGCCGAAGCGGAGGCGTACCTGCGTGGCGAGGTGCCGCAGGCCTCGGCCACGAACTCCCACGCCGACCACTACAGCGACTACACGCCGTCGGCCTGGGCGGAGGAGGCGGCGCTGGACGCCGCTGGTAAGTAACCGCTAGCGAGCGGTTCCGAGGGCGCGGGCACGTTGTGGCTCGCGCCCTTTGGGATCGGCGAGCACATCATCGCCGACGAGGAGGGAGAACTTTCGTCGGCTCGGTTCGTCGCCCGCGGGGTCGTCTCGGGCGGTGGCCTGGGAGAGCCGCACTCGCAGCCTGGAAATATGCTGCCGCGCGGCCTGTTCGGCCAGTTCCGGATCGCCGGTTGCCATCGCGTCGACGATGCTGGTGTGTTCATCCAGCGCGAAGCGCGGTGCCTGCGCACCGCGCCACAGCGAGTGCAATGCGAGGTGCGAGCGACCGGCGATAGGTTCCAAAGCGGCTGTGAGATGCGGGTTTCCGGCGATCTCACGAATCGTTCGATGGAATCGGATATCCAGTTCGATATGCGCGGCCTGATCCGCGCCATCGCTCAGTACGCATTCGTGGTCGGCGATGATATCCCGGAGTGTCGACAGCCCCGCCGCGTCGAGGCGCTCGGTAGCCAATCGGGCGGCGAGCCCCTCCAGGAGTTCGCGCACCACATAGAGCTCGCCGAGATCGGCGATATCGACCCTGCTCACCTGGGCGCCGCGATGGGATACGTGCTTGGCCAGTCCCTCGTAGATCAAGCGCTGCACCGCCTCGCGTACGGGCGTGCGGCTCACATTGAGTTGGCGTGCCAGTTCGGGGACGCTGAGCGCCGTACCGGGTGCGAGTTGGTTGCGGAAGATCGCCAACTTGAGGGTCTCGTAGGTGCGGTCGGTGAGTAGCGCGGCGGCGGAGGTGGGCTCCGGGGCTGGCGACTCGGTCATGGGGTGAGTTCCTCCTGATGCGGCGACCCTCGCCATATTACATGTAATGTTGACAGGGCATTATCGGCCCGTGTTCACTGGGTTTCGAGTTCCGGTCGGGATGCGCCGACGGTCGCGGGGGTGGCGGCCACTGAGCGGGAAGGGACTGGCTCTCGGAGTCAGCTCTCGGCGTCTGCTGCGCCCCGCATTCAAGGAGTCACCCCAATGGGTAGATCGCCCAACGCATTTCACAACTCGAACGTCCGGGCGCAGGCTCGCGCGGAGGTCACCACGCCGACCCTGGTGCGCGATGCGCGCACCCGAGAAGGACAGGGCGTCGGGGCCCGGGCACGACGGCCCGACGGCGCGCTGAAGGTCACCGGCGAGTTCGCCTACTCCTCGGACCTCTGGATGGAGGGCATGGTGTGGGCGACCACGGTACGGAGCCCGCATGCCGCCGCGCGTATCCGATCCATCGACGTGAGTAAGGCGGCAGCGCTCGATGGGGTCCACGCGGTCCTCACCCACGAGGACGTTCCCGGGGCGAAGACCTACGGCATGAAGGTCGCCGACCAGCTGGTACTGGCCATCGACCAGGTCCGGTATCAGGGCGAACCGGTTGCGCTGGTGGCGGCCGATAACCCGGAGACCGCCCGCCGAGCGGCCGAGCTGGTGGCGGTCGACTACGAGGTGATGGAGCCGGTCACCGATGCCGAACTCGCGCTCGCACCCGGGACGCGCGCCGTGCACGATGACTCGAATCTGGTGCGGCACGTCAAGATTCGCCATGGTGATATGGAGCGGGCTCGCATCGACGCGGAGGTCGTCGTCACCGGTGAGTACGAGGTGGGCATGCAGGACCAGGCCTTCCTCGGACCCGAATCCGGTCTGGCCCTGCCGTCCCCGGACGGTGGCGTGGAGCTCTACGTCTCGACACAGTGGCTGCACAAGGATCTCGAACAGCTGGCACCCTGCCTGGCATTACCTCCGGACAAGGTCCGCCTGACAATGGCCGGGATCGGTGGCGCCTTCGGCGGCAAGGAAGATCTCTCGGTGCACGTCCACGCCTGCATGCTCGCGCTGCGACTCGGTAAGCCCGTGAAAATGGTGTACAACCGCTACGAATCCTTCTTCGGGCATGTGCATCGGCACCCCGCCAAGATGCGCTACGAGCACGGCGCGACGCGCGACGGGAAGCTCGTCTATGTCAAGGCGCGCCTCATGCTCGACGGTGGCGCCTACGCCTCCACCTCGCCGGTCGTCATTGCCAATGCCGCGTATTTCGTGGCGGGCGCCTACGAAGTCCCGCATGCGCAGATCGATGGATTCGCCGTCTACAGCAATAACCCGCCGTGCGGCGCGATGCGCGGATTCGGTGCCGTGCAGTCGGCCTACGGCTGCGAATCCAATATGGACAAGCTCGCGCGTGAGCTGGATATGGATCCGCTCGAGCTGCGGCTGAGGAATGCGATGACCACCGGAACTATTCTTCCGACGGGCCAGGAGGTCGACGGACCCGCCCCGGTCCGTGAGCTGTTGAACGCGCTGCGGAACCGGCCGATGCCGAAGCCGGAGGAGGGGAGTCGAGATCTGCGGTTGTTACCCGGTGGCGTGGGCAATACGACGCACGGCGAAGGCATTCGCCGTGGGGTCGGCTATGCGGTGGGTGTCAAGGCGACCGGGTACTCGGGCGGGGTCGATGACATCTCTACCGCACGAGTGACGCTGTCGGTGGCCGCCGACGAGCCGGTCGTGTCCATCCACACCGCCGCTTCGGAATGCGGACAGGGGATTACGACGGTTCAGTCGCAGATCGCCACCACAGAATTGGGCGTCACCCAGGTCGTGGTGTTGCCCGCCGACACCCGGATCGGCGATGCCGGTTCCGCGTCGGCCTCCCGAATGACCTGGATGTCCAGTGGTGCGGTGCAGGGCGCCTGCCGTCAGCTCGCGCAGGAAATCCTCAGGCGCACAGCGGATTCCCTGGGCCGCAACGCCACCGGACTAGCGCTGCGCGATGACGCCGTCATCGATGCCGCGAGCGGCGCCCCGGTGGCAGCGATCGCCGAGCTGGTCGGCACGGAAACCCTGGAGCGGGTTTTCGTGTATCGCCACCGGAAGACCGAGGCCATCGACCCCGAACGCGGCCAGGGCAACGCGCATATCGCCTTCTCGTTCTGTGCTCACCGCGCCGTGGTCGACGTCGATGTGGAACTCGGGCTGGTGCGGGTGGTCGAGCTTGCCGTCGCCCAGGACGTCGGTAGGGCCATGAACCCGATGGCCGTGGAAGGTCAGATCGAAGGCGGTAGCGCACAGGGTCTCGGTTTGGCGCTGATGGAAGAGATCCTCGTGGACGACCTCGGGCGAGTACGAAACCCGTCATTCACCGACTATCTGATTCCGACCATCCTCGATGTGCCGCCCATGCCGATCGAGCTGTTCGAATTTCCGCACCCGGACTCGCCGTACGGGCTCAACGGGGTGGGCGAGCCACCTACGCTGTCGTCCACCCCGGCGATCATGAACGCCCTCCGCGACGCCACCGGACTGGATCTGCCGCGGGTACCGGTACACCCCAATGAGATTGCGTTGCACAAGGTGTTGTAAAGCTGCCGAACCAGGGGTCGCGGACCTGTCCTGATGACAGATCCGCGACCTTCGGGTCATTCAGCTGCCGCCTTGCGTTGCGCGGCCAACCGCACAGCGTCGAGGATCTTGGCGTAACCGGTACAGCGGCACAGATTTCCGGCCAGCGCCTCGCGAATCTCCACCTCGGATGGGTCTGGGTCGCGTTCGATCAGATCGTGTGCCTGGATAATGAGACCCGGTGTGCAGAAACCACATTGGACCGCACCGGCGTCGATGAACGCCCGCTGCATCGGGTCCAGTTCGCCTCCGGTCGCGAGGCCCTCCACGGTTCGCACCGAGCGCCCTTCGGCCTGGCCTGCCGCCACCATGCAGGAACAGACGGCGGTGCCGTCCAAATACACGGTGCAGGAGCCGCATTCGCCCTGCTCGCAGGCGTTCTTGGAGCCGGGCAGGCCCATCCGCTCCCGCAGCATGTACAACAGACTCTCGCCCTCCCATACTTCGTCGACGGTTTCCGGTGAGCCATTGACGTTCACGTGTACGCGCATGAGGCCGTATTCCTTGTTCGGAGAGGGTAAGAACTGAGCGAAAGGGCGATAGATGGAAGCGCCCGCGGTCGGCAACGGCGACTTCGCTCGGCGCGGTTCGACGGACAATCCGTCGGGCAGACGAGTGGAAACTCGGACTCAGTTCTTGCCCAATGATTTCCGCACCGAAGGTAAGTACACCGTCCCGGGGAATTCGCAGCTAGAAACGAGAAACCCAAAGTATGCCCCGGCTCGCATCGCTACATTTGTGGGTATGTCCAAATGCGGTGGCTGTTAGCGTTGGCAACTGTGCGATTGCGCTCCGTGCTCGCCATGGCAGATCTGGGTCTCGAACTCCTCACCGGCGAAGAAGAACTCGACCGCCGCGTGCGCTGGGTGGTGACCACCGATCTCCTGGACCCCGGCCGCTACCTGTCCGGTGACGAACTGGTGATCACCGGACTGCACTGGCGGCGAAACGCCTCCGACAGCGCATCTTTCGTGCGGGTGCTGGCCGGGTCCGGCGTGGCCGGCATAGTCGCGGGCCGGGCACGGTACGGGGAGATACCGCTCGATGTCGTCGAGGCATGCCGCGATCATGGAGTGCCCCTGTTCCAGGTGTCGGAGGCCGTCCCCTTCGCGACGGTGACCGAGCAGGTCAACCGCGGTCTCTCCGCCGGTCGGTCCGCGGGTCTCAGTGCGGTACTGGACCGGCACCGCCACGTCGTCGCGGGCAGTGGGCTGGACGCGGTACTCGGACTCATCGAACGCGATCTCGGCATACGGTGCTCGGTGGTGTCCTGCACCGGGCGGGTAGTGGCCGGGCTTCCGATGCCGCTGACCGAGCAGTTCGGGACGGCCCTCGGCAGCCACCGCCTGCCCCTGATCCTGGCTGATACGGGGACGCCGTACTCGGTGTTCGCGGTGAACGAACAGGGCGCTTCGCGGGTGGCCGACTGGTTTCTGATCTGTGAGGGCGACTGCGCCGACTGGCCGGAGGAGCGGCGCACGGTCCTGCGCGAGTTGGCGGCCGTGGTGTCGCTGGAGCGCGCGCGAGCCAACCAGCAAACCGCTGCGGACCGGATCGCGCAGGAACTGATCGACATGATCGTCCGCGAAGCCGAACCGGCGGAGGTCATTTCGCGTCTCGACTTCACCGGCCTCGGATCCAGTCGGCATTTCATCGCTGTGGCGGCCGCGGTGTCGGCGGGCCTGCGTGCGGGTGAGCTTCCGATTGTGCTTCGTGAAATCCTGTCCAGCAGAAACCAGTTCGCCGGAGGAGTCGCGGCGGTCGGCGTCATCGGGGGCGAAGCTATCGCGCTCATACCCGCTGACGGCGATGCCATCTCGGAGATCCGTCGCGTCGTCGACGTGCTGGCGGCCGGTCTGAGGGGCGGCGAACTCTCCCTCGGGATCAGCGGCTCCGCGGACCGCGAGGGCCTGGGTGGAGCGGTCGAGGAAGCCCGCTATGCGTGCCGCTCCGCCGTGGCCGGTCCCCAACCCGTGCGCGTCGTCAGCCACGACGAACTCGCCACCCACCTCCTGCTGCTGTACAGCGTCCCCGATGAAGTACGCCGAATATTCCGGCTACGCCTGCTCACCCCACTGCACACCTACGACCGGCAACACCGCACCGACCTCGTATCCACCCTCGAGGCATTCCTCCGCGCGTCCGGCGCCTGGACGACCTGCGCCGACCTGCTGCACATTCACGTCAACACACTGCGCTACCGCATCCAGCGAATCGAAGAACTCACCGGCCGTGACCTCTCTCAACTGGCGGACCGCGTCGACTTCTTTCTAGCCCTTGCCCTGGGGGAACAATCCGGCGGTAACCGGACGGAACTGGACCGTCAATAGCGCAGGACCGCAATGGATGTCGGTGCGACCTGGCTCTCGAACAGGCCCGCGATCTCCTCCGGCTGCAGGATGTAGACGTCGCCCTTGTTTTCCAGGGTGCGCACAGTTGCGTACTCGGTCAGGTCCACCACCGATGTGCCCGGCTCCGAATGGGTTTCGACGGCATCGGTCATTTCGTCGAAGCGGCCCAATTCCTCCGCGCCGGCGGTGAGCAGCAGGGCGTCGACGCGCCCCTGGAAGGCCGCGCGCACGACCTCGCCGATAGTGACCGCCACCTTGGTCGGTCCGTCCGCGAGCAACTGCGCGGCGCGTTCGAGGGCGGCGCGCTGTCCGGCTTCGAATCTCGGCCGCACCACCTCGTAGGCGGTCGCGTGCAACTTCTCGATATCGAGTGCGGCGGGGTTGGTTTCGACCGTTCCGGCCAGTTGCTCCCCGAGGTTCGTCCGCTTCTTGAATTGCCCGGTCAGTTCCGGATCGGCAATGAGGACCAGCGGAATCGCCCGGTCGGCCAGGTGCCGGTCGACCGCGGAGGCAACCTTGCCCACCCATTCGTCGAGTGCGGTCTTGCGCCAATCCGGCGGGGTTTCGCCGTATGCCTGCGTGGTCGCGCTGCTGTAGCCGCCCGTATGCGGGCGCGCCGCGGGACTGCCCTGTACGCGGGTCTCCTTGTCGTCGTCGAGATCGTCCGTCGCGCCGCCCGGCAGTTCCGCACTACGGTCCTCCACCATGGTGTATTTGGCGGCGTCGTAGAGGTGCACGGCATCGGCCGTCATGGTGAGAACGGCGAATTCCCCGTCGATGGCCAGCAGCGGCAGTAGCGGTTTCACATAGAAGTCCGGCTCGATGTGTACCTGTTCGCTGAAGGCCAGCGGCACCGTGTACCGGTACTGGCTGCCATCGGCGCCGAGGAACAGCGCCAGCCCCTGGTTCTGATGCCGCCAGAAGGCGTCGTCGTCGATGAGTGCGTTTGCCGGGGCCAGCAGTTCATCGGCCTCGTGTTTGCGGAGGCTCGCGGCGACCAGCTTCCCGTGCGCCTCGGTAATCAGATTCTTGAAGCGAATCGGGTCCTGCCGAGTCTCCGGTCCGCCGGTATGGGTGGGCATATAGATGGATACACCGCGTGCCGGTGCGGCATTGACCAGGGTGAATAGGTCGGACTGAGTGAACATCGGCCGTCCTCACGTTGAGTTGTTTCATCGATCCCGATGTAGAACACCGTCGAGCGCACTAACTCGGGCGGATATCACCCAGGGTAATTGCCGAACGGCGCTCACGACATGAGGGGCAGCCGGACCTATTCGGCCCACATCACGTTGTACGGCAGATCGCTGACCAATTGCCGGCAGTGTGAATTTCATCGAGGAGGGAATGTCGCGTAGCGCGGGTTCGCAGGGTCCGATATCGCCGATTTATCCGATTGCGCAATGAACTATCGGCGCCCGTCCTACCCTCGAATCAGACGATGTTGATGTTGCCGCTCCAGCTCGATCAATGATGATCTCGAGAGAGGTGCAGGACATGTCGAAGATCCGAAGTGCTCTCGGTGTGGCCGGAACTGCGGCTTTGCTGGCCTCCGTCGCGGCGTTCGCTGCCGGACCCGCATCGGCCGATGGACTGGACACCGGTGGTTGCGCGGCCGGCACGCTCACCTGGCAGGCGAACGGACCAGGCCTCACGGGCAGTTCACAGGCACCGGTGGGTAGCAATATCGGTGGCCATCTGGTGGCCTGCCACGGCGGTCCCACCGATATCGGTGTCGGAACGGTCATCGGGACCACCTTCGAACCCGCGGCTACCTGCTACGGCAGCCGTGGCGGCCGGGCCGACCTGCTGGTGATCTGGGACAACGGCCAGAACAGTCATGTGATCGGCACCTGGGAATGGACTCTGGGCCAGCAGGCGACCAATCATCTGAAGATCGTGGGTGGCCTGGGTTCGGGCAAGACGCTGCAGGTGCTGACCGGCCCTCCCGAAGTCAGTCCCGCGGCGGTAACCGGCTGCATTGTGGGTGGCTATCGCGCCGGTAGTTACCAGGTGCTCAATGTGACGGTCGTCTGACCGTCGCTGTACACCGCTTTCAGCACCGGTGCTGCGGTGCGGCGGTCGTGCCGCGCAGCCTCGAACGGGGCTGCGCGGCATAATCATGCGAACGGTGGGGTCATGGTCGCGGCCCGCGGAAGATGCTGTCGAGGTGCAGGTCCAGGACCGCGGTGTGGCGGTCTCGGGGGTGTGGTGGCCGATGAGCACGCTGGTACCCAGTCCGTGACAGAGGGTAACCAGATGTGTCGCCCCGCGGGAAATTTCGACTCCGTCGACAAGTTCACCGTCGGCCCGCGCACGTGAGAGTGCCTCGGCGAGTTGATTTTCCAGCCGGTCGATACCGGCGACGAAGGGGTGGTGCGCGAATTCCGGATCGGTCATGGCCAGTATCGCGTAGGACGTGCCGACGAGGTGGAATGCGCGGCTGGCTTCGTCGGTCGGCAGCGCTTCGGCGAGAAAGGCTTCGATGATCGCTCGTGGCGGTGGTGGCTGGGGGAGTCCGGCGAGTCGCCGCGCCCAGCGTTGATGGCTGAGCTCTTCGAGGTGAGACAGGGTGCCGTGGTGTGCGCCGCGCAATTCATGGTGGTGCTCGACGTCTCGGTGGTGAATGTGGCGCTGCCATCCATCCGGTCGGCGCTGGGGTTCGGCGCGGCGGGCCTGGGCTGGGTGGTCAATGCCTACGCGCTGGTGTTCGCCGGGCTGCTGTTGTTGGGCGGTCGATTGGCTGATGACCGGAGGCGAGGTCGCGGAGACGACTGCCACCGGTGCGCGGCCCCGAGCGAGTCGGCGATGGGCACTGTCTCGTTTCGGTCATGCCCACGCCGTCGGCCCATAAACAGTTGTGCCGCATGGCTGATGCCTGGTTCGTATAACTCGGAAAACGCGGCGCCATTTCCGGATATCTGTCAATGTCGTAATACAATCGCAAAGCGGCTGACTGTCAACTTCAAACTTCATTTGTCAGCCTGAGACCCGGTGCGGTGGCCGTTCATCGGCGGAAAGTGGTGTGCGTAATGGGATTCGGCAAATCGAGTTCGAGTCGATGGAATCGATGGATCGCGGCGGCTGGAGTCGCCGCCATGACCCTCGCGGTCTCCGCGTGTGGCCTCGGCGGTGACGATGCCGCCGCGGTGACCTACGCGGATGCGAAATCCTCGGGCAAGATCAAGGTTGGGTTCGCCAATGAGGCGCCATGGGCGTTTCTGGACGAGAAGGGCGAGCTGACCGGGTATGCGCCGACGGTGGCGCGCGCGGTGCTGAAGAACCTGGGAATCGATGAGGTCGAAGGTGTGGTCACCGATTTCGACGGACTGATCGATGGGCTGCGGGCCGAGAACTACGCGTTCGTGGCCGCCGGGATGTTCATCAACCCGAAGCGTTGTGAGAGTTCGGCATTCGCTGTCCCGGACTACCAGGTGGGTTCGGCCTTCATGGTGCCGGAGGGCAATCCGCGCAATATCAACCGGTTCGAGGACATCACCCGGGAGAACGTCCGGATGGCGACCCTGGGTGGAGCGGTGGAGAACGGCTACGCCGAATCCTCCGGCGTGCCATCGCAGCTCATCGAGCCGATGGCCAAGCAGGACGATATCCTGCGGGCGGTGCGCAACGGTGATGTGTACGGCGGCGCGATTCTCGACGTGACCGCCACCTGGCTGGCCAAACACAACCCGGACGCCAATCTCGAGGTCACGCCGTCGTTCCAGTACGGCGAGCGACCCGATGTGGGCACCTTCAACTTCCGTATCGGTGACGACGAGTTCCGTGAGGATTTCAATCGCGAACTGCGCGCGCTGCACGAGAGTGGCGAGTGGCTGCGGCTGGTGGAGCCGTTCGGCCTGACCGCCGCCAATGAGCCGGACGCGTCCATGACCACCGAGCAGTACTGCACGGCCTGACGGCCGCGGAAAGCACCGTGTCCGACAACATTTCCATCTATATCGAACGAATACTCGCCGGGCTGCCATTCACCCTGTGGGCCACGGTCGGCGGAATCGCGCTGACCGTGGTGCTGTCCTTCGCCGCCGGAATGGCGATGATGTCGTCTCGGCGCGCGGTGCGGTTTGTCGCCCGCTCGTATGTGGAGGGCTTCCGGGGCAGCTCGGAGGTGGTGCAGCTGTTCTTCTTCGCCGTGGCGGTACCGATCTTCCTCGGGATATCGCTCGGTGCCACCGCGCAAGGGCTGCTACTCATCGGCATCGTGGTCCTCGGTCTCAATCACGGCGCCTACGGTGCCGAGATCGTGCGCGGTGCGATCGGATCGGTGCCGAAGGGGCAGCTCGACGCGGCCGTCGCCCTGAATTTCACACCGTCGCAGCGCCTTCGGCGCGTAGTGCTGCCGCAGGCGATTGTCGAGATGCTGCCGTCGTTCAACAACCTCTTCATCCAATTGCTGAAGGGAACAGCGCTGCTGAGCTTCATCGCCGTGCCCGAGATCTTCAAGAAGGCCGACGAATTGCGCGCGGTGCCCGCGTTCTCGCGTGAACTCGGTGTGATCTATCTGATCGAACTTTTCGTCTATCTGCTCATCGCCGTCGCCATCACCGTCATCATGCGGGTGCTGGAGAAGATCGCCTCGCGCAGAGCGGGACGGACACCGCCGAGCCGCTGGCGCAGCCTGGCACGGATGGGGTTGTGATGGAGAAGTGGCGCTGGGACAGGTTCTTCGAAGCCTTCCCCTACATCTGGGACGGGTTACTCGTCACGGTGCAGTTCACGCTGCTCGGGTCGCTGGTCGCCTACGCGCTCGGGCTGATATTCGCGGTGGTGCGTCAGTTCGAGATTCCGGTCGTGGACCAACTGTTGTGGGCATTCATCGAATTCGTGCGCAGCACACCACTGCTGGTGCAGATCTTCGTCCTCTACTGGGTGGTGCGTCCGGAACTGCTGGGCGGGTTCTCAACCGATACACAACGCCTGATCGTCGGTGTGACCGCACTGGGCGTGCACTACGCCTGCTACACCTCCGAGGTCTACCGGGCGGGTATCGAGGCGGTACCGGTGGGCCAGTGGGAAGCGGCCACGGCGCTGAATATGCCGCGTGCCCGGATCTGGACCGGTGTGGTGCTGCCACAGGCGATTCCACGGGTGCTGCCCGCTCTCGGCAACTACACCATCGCCATGTTCAAGGAAGTGCCGCTGCTGTCCGCCATCGTTGTCCTCGACATGGTCTATCAGGTCAAGACCGTCTACGCCGCCTCCGCCGGCGGCGCGGGCCCCGAGGCCTGGTTCGCCATCGGCCTCACCTTCTTCGCTCTGAGCTATCCGTGCTCGCTACTGGTACGAAAGTTGGAACGTCGTGTCGGAACACTCTGATCGCTCGGTTGTACCCGCGTCGTCCTCCCACAGCGTGGCGACCGGCTCGCCCGAATCCGATTCGCCGATGGTGCGATTCGCCGATGTGACGAAGCGCTACGGCGACACGGTCTGCCTGGCGGAGTTGAATTTCGCGGTATCACCGGGAGAGTTCGTCACGCTGATCGGCCCGTCCGGTTCGGGTAAGACCACCATCCTGCGCCTGGTTATGACGCTGGAGCGGGTGACCTCGGGCATTATCGAGATCGCCGGAGAGTCACTGAGTCATATGCGCCGCGGGGATAAGTTGGTGCCCGCCGATGAGGCCTATCTGCGGAAGCGGCGGCACCGGGTCGGGATGGTGTTCCAGCACTTCAACCTCTTCCCGCATATGACCGTGATGCGCAATATCACCGAGGGACCGATACGTTCGCTGGGCAAGTCTCGGGATGAGGCCGAGGAGAAGGCGCTGAGCCTGCTCGACATGGTCGGACTGCGGGAGAAGGTCGATGCTCGACCGGGCCAACTGTCGGGCGGTCAGCAGCAGCGCGTGGCGATCGCGCGAGCCCTGGCGATGGACCCGGAGGTCCTACTGCTCGACGAGGTCACCTCGGCGCTCGATCCGGAACTGGTGACCGGGGTGCTGAGCCTGCTCTCCGATATCGCATCGTCGACGAATATCACCTTCCTGTGCGTCACCCACGAGATGCGTTTCGCGCGCACTGTTTCCGATCGTGTGCTGATGCTCGATGGCGGCCGGGTGATCGAGGAGGGGGCGCCGGAGCAGATCTTCACCGACCCCTCCCACGATCGAACCCGCTCATTCCTGCACGCGGTATTGGAACGCGACTGAGCCCGTCGGGCAGCGCTCACCGCCACAGGTCGGTGGTCGGCAGATCGGTGAGCATGGCGTGCACATCGTCATCGATGGTGACGACGACCCCGTGTCTACCGAGCTCATCGGCGAGCCGACGCGCGACCGAGGCGGGGGCCCGGTACTCGACCACGGCCCCACCTTCGGGGAAGCGCAGACGCACGTGAACATCGTCGGATGAAATGGGATCGGTCACCGGAATATGCTGCGGAGGTCGGAGAGATGCGTTGGCGGAGTACCCGGCCGGCGGACGACGCCATTGTCGTCGGTGCGGCACGGTGTCCTTCGCGGCGGCGCACCGCGCCGATCTCCGTTCGCTTCCGGTGACCGATCCCGTGTGCAGACGAGGCTGTCCCGAATGAGAATCCGGGTGGTCGCGATGGGTTGTACCTCGCCCTCCTGCGTCACCGGCCCGCCGCATCTGGCTGCACGGCTGGGTGTATGCCGGAACAGTCGGCTCTGCATCACGTAATCGATGGTGGGCGGCCACCTTTGCGGCTACATGTCGAGACTCTTTGCGATCGCATGACGATTCGCAGGTCGGCGATGTCTGGAAAGTCCGGAGTTCGACGTTTCTCCGGCGCGGGAGCGGGTATTCCATGCTCTTGCGGTCCGCCCATCGAGCACGTGATGGAGCGGTTTCGTCCGTGTGACAGTGAGGATGGTTCATGGGTGCGAACCTGATGATTGTCGAGGATGACGACCGGATCCGCGAGGCATTGCGGCTGGCTATGGAGGATGAGGGGTACGAGGTGTCGGAGGCGGGCGGGGCGGAAGTCGCGCTCGCGGCCTTGCGGCGTGGGGGAGCTCCCGACGTCATGATTGTCGATCTGATGCTCGGGGGTATGGACGGTTTCACCTGTATCCGCGAGATTCGCCGCGATCACAATGTGCCGATCATCGTGGTGAGTGCGCGCGACGATACCCATGATGTGGTCGCCGCGTTGGAGGCGGGTGCCGATGATTTCGTCACCAAACCCTTCGAGGTCAAGGAGATCACCGCCCGAATGCGGGCCCTGCGCAGGCGTGCGCGATTGGCCTACGAGCACGATATCCCGCAGGATTCGGGTCGACCGGACATTGTGCTGGACGACGATTCGATACCTCCGCTGGTGCTGTCGCGGGAGAGCGGCATGTTGCGTCGCGGTAACGAGGAGGTGCATCTGACACTGACCGAATTCCGGCTGCTGTGCGAACTGTCGGAGTCCCCGGGACGGGTGCTGAGCCGCGAGATGCTGCTCGAAAGAGTGTGGGATCGAGGCTTCTTCGGCGACCAGCGCATCGTGGATGTGCATATGCGCAGGCTGCGTACCAAGATCGAAAAGGATCCCTCCAGTCCGCGGATCGTGGTGACGGTGCGCGGACTCGGCTACCGGTTCGACGGACGGCGGTGAGCGAGCGGCGAAACCCGAAGTGCCGGTTGGGTCCACAGAGTGTGCGCAGTCGGGTGGTGCTTGCGTTCGCCGTGAGTGCCAGCCTGGTGTCGCTGGTATTGGCGGTATCGGTCTTCACTATCGGTCGTGGCTATATGGACGACCAGCGCGAGCGGTCCGCTGAGCGCCTGGCCGATGCACACGTCGGCGTGCTGCGCACGCATGTCGCGAGATCGGAACAGGTCGGGGAGGAGACACTCGCGGCCATCGAACCGCCCGATGGGACAATTCTGCTCTTGTGGTGGGGAGGTGAGTGGCTCGATAGCGAGACCGCCGTGGCGACCGATGCGCTGGTGCCCGCGGACTTCGCCGAGCCCGCGGCGACGCAGCGGGTGACCATTGCGGGAAAGCCGTACCTGCGCGTCCGAGTCGCGCTGAACGACCAGGGTGACGTCTTCTATGAGTTCACGCCCATCACCGAACTCGACTCGACCCTGCGGATGCTGCGAAATCTATTGGTCGGCTGTGCGATTGTCGCGACCTCGATCGGTGCTCTGCTCGGCGTCTGGGCGAGTCGGCGGGTGCTCAAACCCCTGCACCAGCTCGCCAATACGGCTTCGCTGATCGCCTCGGGGAAGCTCGATACGAGATTGCCGAGCACACTCGATCGCGATTTGGCGGCCACCGTCGACGCCTTCAACACCATGGTCGATTCCCTGCAACAGCGGATCGAACGTGAGCGCCGACTGGTCGGCGATGTCAGCCACGAACTGCGTACCCCGTTGACGACATTGGTCACGGCCGTCGGAATCATGAATAAGCGCGCGCACGAACTGCCGGATCGATCCCGGCGAGCGCTGAAGCTGATCAGCGACGAACTGAATCATCTGCGCCAGATGATCGACGATATGCTGGAATTGGCGCGCGTCGACGCCGGTGTGCATCGTGGCGATGTCGAGCGGCTGTCGGTCGGCGAATTGCTGACCCATACGCTCGCCGCGCGGCAGTACCCGCCGGAACTGCTCACCGTGGTCGACAATGCGATGATTCGCGGACGGCGGCTCGAGCTCGAGCGCACGATCGCAAACCTGCTCGACAATGCCGAACGCCATGCGGGCGGGGCGGTCGCGGTCACCGTTCGCCGTGAAGGTCACGAAGCGGTCGTCATGGTCGACGATGCCGGGCCGGGTGTGCCGGTCATCGACCGCACCCGCATCTTCGAGCGGTTCGCCACGATCCGCGTCGGCCGCGGATCGGCGACCGGCACCGGAATCGGTCTGGCTTTGGTCGCCGAAACGGTTGCGGCACACGGTGGCCGGGTCTACTGCGAGGATCGTGTGGGCGGTGGTGCGCGGTTCATTGTGCGGCTGCCGATCAATGACGGCGTCGATGGGTGAACCTGTCGTCATAAAACCGCAAACTATTGAATCGGTTTAGCTCAAAGTTCATTCGCCAATCTGGGAGGGTTGAGCGGACCGCGGATTCGTCCGCTCAACGGTTGCATGGACTGCGGGTGAGATAGGAGTCAATCGAATGGCCTTGTCCGACAACTTGATCGTTGATCGCTATCCGACCCGAACCGCCGAGCCGGTCGCGCATATCGAGCGGTCCGACGCCACCGTGTGGGGCACGATCGAATCGGACTCGTTGGCGAGCTTCGACGCGGACGGTTTCGCGATGATCGACGCATTGCTGGATCCGACGGAGGTCGCCGATCTCACCGACGAGGTGGTGGGGCTGACCAAGGATCCGGATCTGTGGCTCGACGATCGGCTGATTATCGAGAAGTCCGCGAACCGGGTGCGTTCCATCTTCGAGGTGC
Organism: Nocardia uniformis NBRC 13702; assembly: GCF_001613345.1. Lineage (GTDB taxonomy): Bacteria > Actinomycetota > Actinomycetes > Mycobacteriales > Mycobacteriaceae > Nocardia > Nocardia uniformis. Next base: position 78,542 of record NZ_BDCE01000044.1, read on the forward strand.
ACCGGCTCAGCGCCCGGGTCGGCGATCTGGTGCGGGAAAGCCGGATCGTGGGTCTGGCGCGGCAGGTTCTCGGATCCGAGGTGTACATCCACCAGAGTCGGGTGAACTTCATGCCCGGCTTCCAGGGCACGGGCTTCTACTGGCACTCCGATTTCGAGACCTGGCACGCCGAGGACGGTATGCCCGCGCCGCGCGCGGTGAGCCTGTCTATCGCGCTGACCGACAACTACCCCTACAACGGCAGCCTCATGGTCATGCCGGGCTCACACCGCACCTTCGTGCCCTGTCAGGGCGTCACTCCCACCGAGCACTACCGGGAGTCGTTGCGGCAGCAGCAATTCGGTGTGCCCACCGAGGCCGATATCACCGAACTGGCGAACAAACACGGGATCGCCCAGTTCACCGGCCGCGCGGGCTCGGCCCTGCTGTTCGACTCCAATCTCATGCACGGGTCGGCGAACAACATCACCCCGTTCCCGCGGTCCAATATCTTCCTGGTTTTCAACAGTGTGGAGAACACCCTGGTCGAACCGTTCGCGGCGGATGCCCCGCGGCCCACCTATATCGGCAGTCGGGATTTCACTCCGGTCCGGTAGCGCTCCGGTCCGGTAGCTGGGGCCCCGGGGCAGCGGTGGTGTGGCTCACCGGAATCGACGCGCGTGATTGTCGAGGTCAGCTCTGGGGTCGTCGTGCTGTCACCAGGACGGCTGGTGTCTTGTGGGACATCCATTGGGTTTCGATATGGATGAGGGTCGTGGTGGAGAATTCGATGGCCAATCGCGTGGCCGCCTGGCCATGGGTAATGGTGCCGCCGGGCGGTCGCATATAGGCCAGCGCCAGCTGCCCGCCCGGCCGCAGGCGGGCGGCCAGGTCGGTAATGACGGCAATCCCGTCATCCCACAGATGCCAGACGTTGAAACCATAAATCAGGTCGAGGTCCTGGATTTCGGGATCGAGAGCGGCCGCGTCGCCGAGTCGGAGATCGAGGCGTCCGGCCGCGATGAACTGCCGATTGCGGCGGCCGGCCTGGCGCAGCATGACCGGGGAGCTATCGACGGCGACGATATGACCGTCTGGCACCCGTCGGCAGATGTCGCGCAGGGTGACGCCGGGCCCGTAGCCGAGCTCGAGTATTCGCGCGTCGGGCGCGGGCGCGAGTCTGTCGATGGCCCACCGCCCGCGGCTGACATTCTCGGACCGATGCGCCATGATCACCCCGGCGAGAGCTCCAAGGGGCCCGCGCGGGTGCGCGAACTGCATAATGAGCCTGTCGGTGAATGGCACGGCGCTGCTCCTGGAATCGAGGGGGCTACGTCTCTCTCGCCGACCAGGCTTCCCGGCACACCGAACTGAACTCTAGCGTGATTCGGGACCGAACCACGTCATCGCCGACACGATGTTCGGTAACGCTCTCGTATGGTCAGTACCCGACCAAGCCGCAACGATGCGCGATCACCACGAGTTGCGACCGATCGCGGGCCTCGAGTTTGGTCATGATTCGGCTGACATGCGTCCGCGCGGTGGCCGGACTCATATAGAGGTCGGCGGCGATCTCGTCATTGCTGCGCCCGGCTCCGACGTGGGTGAGGACCTCGCGCTCTCGCTCGGTGAGGACATGCAGGCGTTCGGTCGCCTCGTTCGCGCGCAACGAATGACCCGCGGCGGCCCGCATGACCCGGGAGGTGACGCCGGGGGAGAGCAGCGAATCGCCGGCGGCCACGACGCGCACCGCCCGCCGCAGCTCGTCGGGTTCGGTGTCCTTGAGGAGGAATCCGCTGGCACCGACGCGGATCGCCTCGAACACGAACTCGTCATCGTCGTAGGTGGTGAGGACAAGAATGCGCACAGCGGTCAGAGTCGGGTCCGCCACAATGCGCCGGGTGGCCTGCAGCCCGTCGAGGACCGGCATCCGAATATCCATCAGGACCACATCCGGTCGCTCCGCCACGACGACTTCCAGTGCCTGCGCACCGTTTTCGGCTTCGCCGACCACCTCGATATCCTCGACTCGCTCCAAGAGCGACCGGAAGCCGGCACGTACCAGGTGCTGGTCGTCGACCAGTACGACTCTGATCATCAGGCACCCGCCGCGGGCAGGGATGCGGCGACGACGAAGCCGGAGCCCGGGTTCGGGCCCGCCGAGAAGGATCCGCCGAGGAGTGATACTCGCTCTCGCATGCCCTGAATACCGAATCCGCTACCGGCGCGGGCGGATACCGGCGGTTGTGCCCGGCCATTGTCAGCGACCCGCATATCGAGCGAATCGGAGGTGTACCGGATACGAACGGTCGCCTTATCGGCCTTCGCGTGGCGGAGCACATTGGTCAGCGATTCCTGAACGATTCGGTAGGCGGCCGACTCCACGATCGCCGACACCGGCCGGGGCGTGCCCTCTACCTCGAGATCGACCGACAGGCCGACCTCGGCGGTCGCCGTCACCATCTGTTCGAGACCTGCCAGGCAGGCCAGGGGTGCGCGCGGCTGTCCGTCCTCCGAACGCAATGTCCCCAGGGTGGAGCGCAATTCACGCAGGGCCTCTCTACTGCTCTGTTTGATGGTGCCGATCGCCGCTGTGGCCTGCTGAACCGGTTCCGACGGGGCCGCGTCCGCGAGTGCTTCGGCGGCCACGCTCGACTGGATGGAGATGACGGTCAGGGTGTGGGCGATGACGTCGTGCACTTCCCGGGCGATGCGCACCCGTTCGTGTTCCACGCGTCGCCGCGCCTCCTGTTCCTGTTCGGCCAGCATGAGTTCCGCCCGCTGCTGTGCCTCGTATTGCCAGCCACGCCGGGAGCGGACGGTATCGCCGACCGCGATGGTCGCCTTCATCAGAATCAGGGCGGCGAGGAGCTCGTACCACAGCAGATAGGTGGTACCGCTGTCCCAGAGTTGGCGGAGCGTAATGAATGCCGTCAAACCGAAAGCGCTGGCGACGGCCACCCGCAGGTGGCCCGCTTCCGCCGCGGTGAACAGTGCCGCCGCCATCGGCACCGCGATGCCGACGGGCGGGTAGCCGTGCACGTAGTAGGCGGCCAATCCGATACAGGTGAACAGCAGCACCCCCACCGGCCACCGGCGGCGACCCAGCATCGAAATCCCCATGGCGACGGCCAGGATGTAAGAGATGATCTCCGGCCGACCACCACCTCCGTCGGGTCTGGCCAGAATGGTCAGCGCGACGACGGCACCGGTGACGAAGACGCCGAACCCGACATCGATCAGGATGCGACGCAACCGAAGGAGATCTCGGACGGATCCGTCACGCCACGCGAACATGATCTCACCCTACGGTGCCCGATCTCGGTACCGCATCCGTTGCCGAGCGCAGGCGCGGGATGTCGGCGTACTCCCGATTGCGTAGCGAGCCGACAACTTCTGTCCGACGACCCGCACGTCCGCGACCGTAATCCTGGGAACCATGGCCACGACCGGAGGACACATCGACGAGGTAGCCGGGACCGGGGAACCGTCCGACCGGCTGCCCGGACCGCGGGGTTCGGGTTGACAGCATGCCCGGCACCCGCATCCTGAACATAGGCGTACATCCGATAGAGGAGTTCCAGCAGATGTCGGCACCTACCATTGTGAATCGCCGCGACATGGAAGAGTGCGTAGGTATCGGGCTACTCGGTCCGCTCGAGTTGGCGGTGGGATCCGAGCCGGTCCCGGTGGGTGGCACCCGCCTGCGGATACTGCTCACCCGCCTCGCCCTCGACGTCGGTCGGGTGGTGCCCACCGAGGCGCTCGCCGACACCGTATGGCCGACGGCGGGACCGGGCGATCGGACGAATGCGCTGCATTCGCTCATCTCACGTCTACGCCAGGTCCTGCCCGGTGATTGCCTGCGCTCGACGGCCGGTGGCTATGTCCTCGATCTGCCCTCGGATGCGGTGGACGCGAAGCGATTCGAACGTCTGGCGGCCGAGGGTGCGCGGCAGTTGTCGGACGGACGCTACGAGGACGCGCTCGGGCTCCTCGTGCGGGCACAGGCCCTGTGGCGCGGTGAATTGCCCGGCACGCTACCGGATTTCGCACACCAGCGGCTGACGGAACGACGACTGTGCGCGATGGAGGACAGTGCCGCCGCCACCCTCGCCGTCGGCAGGCCCGCTGGTGTCGCCGCCGAGCTGGCGCCGTTGGCCGCCGCGCACCCGTTCCGGGAGCGGTTGCAGGCCCTGTACATTCGGGCCCTGCACGCCGAGGGGCGGCAGGCCGAAGCGCTCACGACCTTCGCGGAGATCCGCGCCGCCTTCGCCGACGAACTCGGTGCCGACCCCGGGCCCGAACTGCGGGCCGCGCATCTGGCGGTGGTCCGCGGGGAATCGTCGGCTCGGACAGTGCGCGGCAATCTGCGCGCCGCCCGCACCCGCTTCATCGGCCGCGAGCCGGAGTTGGGTCGGCTGCGGGCACTGCTGGACAGCGACCGGCTCATTACCCTGACCGGCCCCGGCGGAGTCGGTAAAACGCGGCTGGCCGCGGCGGCCGTGGTCGGCGATGGGGCGTGGCTGGTCGAATTGGCGGCCGTGCACGGTCCGGGCGAGGTGGTGCGCGCCGCGACCACTGCGCTCGGGATCGGTTCGGCCGGTCTGCTCGAGCCGCCGCGCGATCCGATAGAACGCCTGGCGGAAACTCTGGGCGGTACCGAAACCGTGCTGGTACTGGACAACTGCGAGCATGTGCTCGACGAGGCCACCGCGGTGGTCGATGAGCTGCTCGGCCGGTGCCCGGCACTGCGGATCATCGCCACCAGCCGTGAGCCGCTCGGTCTGGCCGGTGAGCGGGTCTGCGCGGTGCCGCCACTGCCACTGGCGGCCGCGGTGCGACTGTTCGCCGATCGGGCCGCCGCGGCCCGGCCCGGCTTCCGGCTCGACGAGGAGACGTCGGCCCTGGTCGAGAATATGTGCTCGAGACTGGATCGGCTGCCACTGGCCATTGAGCTGGCGGCCGGGCGGGTCGGCTCGATTCCACTGCGGGAGTTGAATACTCGACTCGAGCCCGGATTCGGGCTATTGGCGCGGCCGGACCGGGCGGCGCAGCCACGGCACCGGACACTGCGCGCGGTGGTCGAGTGGAGTTGGGATCTGCTGGATTGCGAGGAGCAGGCCATCGCCCGCCGCCTGGCGGTCTTCCACGGCGCTGTCGACGTGGACAGTGCCGCGGCGGTGACGGGGGCGACCGTGGATCGGCTGGCGGCACTGGCGGACAAATCACTGTTGCAGTTCGACGGGGAGCGCTATTTGATGCTCGTCACCGTGCGTGATTTCGCGCTCGAAAAGCTCTCCGACGCAGCGGAACTCACGGAGACCCAGAGGGCGCACGCGACGTGCTTCCAGGAACTTGCCGAACGTGCCGAACCGCGGTTGCGTGGGCCCGGTCAGCTGCCCTGGCTGCGGCGGCTGGATGGCGAGCGGGATAATTTCTCGGCCGCGCTGCGCTACGCCCATGCCGTCGGCGACGCGGAGGCCGCCGTCCGACTGTGTGCGGCGCTCGGGACGTACTGGCTGATCAGGGGCGATCGGCAGGCCATGATGGACGGCCCACGCCTGGCGTTGGAAATACCGGGGGCCGCGCCGTCCGACGCCCGCGCGGCCACCACGGCGCTGAGCCTGCTCGCGGCCGGGATCTGGTCCGGTATCGATATCGCCGACGCCGCCGCCGAGGCGCTCGCGGCGGCGGAGCATCCGCTGGTTGCCCTGATCGAGCCCTGCCTCGCCGCCGCTCGTCAAGGCGCCGAGTCGGGTCTGGCCGTGCTCGATCGACGGGCACCGCACCCCGATGGCTGGACCGACGCCATGCTGCGATTGCTGCGTGCGGCACTGTGCGGCGAGATGGGCGACCTCGACGGGCAGCGGTCGCATGTGCGGGCCGCCATTGCCGGATTCCGGTCGGTCGATGATCGCGCCGGACTCTCGTGGGCGCTCACCATCCGGGCCGACCTGCGGGCCGGCGCGGGCGAATTCGATTCCGCCATCCACGATCTCAACGAAGTCATTGCCCTGTCGCGGGAACTCGACCCCGGTGACAAGGCGGTGCTGGAGCAGGCCCGGATCGCGGAACTGCGCGGCACCATGGGTGATATCGGCAGGGCCAGAGCCGATTTGGAAGAATTACTGGCCAGCGTGGGAGCCGCGTCCGGCAGCGACTATCTCGCCTTCGCTCAACTCGCTCTCGCCGAACTGGCGCGCCGCGACGGCGATCCGAATGAGGCGGATCTGCGGTTGGGGCTGGCTGCCGCCGGATTCGCGGGTATGCCCTGCATCGAACCGCTCTACCGGGTTCGGTTGGCTTGTGCCCGAGCAGATCTCGCCATGGACATCGGTGATCTCGGCACGGTCCGTGACGAGCTCGCCGCTGCCTTCGAAGTAGCTGTGACAGCATCGGGCACCTCGCTCGGCGCGGTTGTCGCCGCCCGCCTGGCGCGCTGGTGTGCCCTGACCGCCGATCCGACCGGCGCGGTCGAACTCATTGCCATCGCGCACACCATCCACGGCGCGCTCGACGCCCGCGATCTCGACCTAGCCGGACTGACGCACACCCTGCGTGACACCCTCGGCGATCAGCGCTACACCGCTGCCTACACGCGTGGGCGCGATCGCGATACCGCCATGGGCGCCGTCGCGATCGCGCTCGGAACTACCGAACGAACTCCAGCACCGCCAGGACCACCACTGCCAGCACCGCCAGCGTCACACCTACCTTGAATGTCATCGATCTCTCGGCGAACCAGCGCCGAAACGCGCTGTACTTCCGCTCGATCCAGGATTGCGCGCGTGTCGCCCAGGCGAATTCCAGCGCGAGCAGGCGCAGGCTCAACAGCACCGCGGGCACCCCGAATTCCGGAATCAGCAGCAATGGCACGCCGACGATGCCCAGGAGCGCACCGGCCAGAGCGACGGGTATCCGAACGATCAGCGACCGTCGCCGATGCCGTTCACGGCGTGCGACGACCCGCTGCGCGGTTGCCTCGTTCGGTTCGGTGTCCAGCGGTGTCATCGGCAAGTCCTTCCTGTGTAGATCCAGCCGCCGACCGGCAGGTGTACGGCACCGTCGGTTTCGAAGGGGCGCAATGCCTCGACGAGCGCCGTTCGCGCCCGCGCCAGTGCGCCCTCATCGATGTCGGTGAGGAAGGCGCGCAGCTGGGCTCGGAACAGAAAATCGGTGGCGTCCAAAGCATCTCGTCCCAGCGCGGTCCGGTAGGTGATGGGATAGGCGCGCACCGCGACGAAGCCCGCCGCATCGAGTACGTCCGAAACCTGCTCTGGGTCGGAGAAGGCCACGACGCCGGGTGCCCGCTCGGCCAGATCCGGGAGCGGGAGGTGTTCGGCCAGCGTGGCGAGGACGGGATTCGCGTCATGGTCCATATCCCGATGACACAGGAATGCCAGCCTGCCACCGGGTACGAGGGCCTTGCCGATATTGCCGAAGGCGGCGACCGGATCGTCGAAGAACATCACCCCCGCCCGGCTGATCGCCACCTCGAATCCTGATGAAGGAAACGGAAATACCTGCGCATCGCCCTGTTCGAAGGTGATACTGCCGATCTGCTCCTCGGCCGCTGTGCGTCGAGCACGGACCAGCATCGGCTCCGACAGGTCGATACCGACGGCGTGGCCGCGCTGGGCCAGCCGGGCCGCCAATCGCGTGGTCTGCCCCGTCCCGCAACCGATATCGAGTACCCGGTCCTCGGAACCGATCTCGGCCGCCTCGAAGAGGTGCGTATTGGACGGTTCCGCCATGGCGTCATAGCGTTCATGCCACTGTGCCCAGTGGATTCCGTCGTCGCCGTTCCAGACCCGATCCTGTTCGACATTGACCGTATTCATGCCGTCGACGATCCACACCGGACCTGTCATATCGCGCACACGAACCTGTCGGCGCTCCCGCGCCGGGCGCACCGGGAAGTGTCAGCGGGTGGAATCGCCCTCGCCCACGCCGACCTGGGTGCCGACATCATCGGCGATCGCTGCGGCCAGCACCGCCGCCATCAGCCCCGGGAACCGTACATCGAGATCCTCGCGCCGCAGCATCACGAAGCACCGGGTGCCCTCCTGCCGAGTGCGGGTGATGCCCGCGTCGCGCAGCACCCGAAGGTGATGACTCAGTGTGGATTTCGCCACCGGCGCCCGTAGCTCGCCCCATCCGCGCTCGCGACCATCGGCCAGTACGCGCACCAATCCCACGCGGATCGGGTCGCTGAGTGCCGCGGTCACCTCGGTCAACACCATTTCGCCCGGTTTCGGGTGCCGCGCCTGCTTCATAGTGACCATCCTAGTATGTTCGATGTTCTACGAACGTCGAACAAGGAGTTGGTATGGCTACACCGGTACGCGATCACTTCACCGGCAAGGTTGTCATCGTCACCGGCGCGGGTTCGGGTATCGGCCGCGCGACCGCGCACGCCTTCGCGCACGCCGGAGCCCATGTCCTAGGAGTCGGACGCCGCCGCGACGCACTGAATGCCACGGCCGCAGCGCATCCCGCCATCGCCACCCACTCCGCCGATCTGCGTGACCCGCGTGTGCCGCAGGCCATCATCGACACCGCGACCGACCGTTGGGGCCGCGTCGACGTGTTGGTCAACAATGCCGGTGCAACCCGGGTGATGCCGCTGTCCGACACCACCGCCGAGGGCATCGCGGACCTGTTCGCCCTGAACGTGACCGCACCGAGCCTGCTCGCCCACGCCGCTCTACCCCACCTCCGCCACACCACCGGCTCGATCATCAACATCTCCAGCACCTACGGCCACCGCCCCCTCCCCGGCGCCGCCCACTACGCCGCGTCCAAAGCCGCCCTCGAGCAGTTGACCCGCAGCTGGGCCGTAGAACTCGCCGCCGACGGCATCCGAGTCAACGCGCTGGCTCCCGGCCCCACCGAAAGCGAAGCCCTGAGCGCCGCCGGACTTCCCACCTCCATGGTCGACCAGATCAAAGAACAAGAGACCAACCGCATTCCGCTCGGTCGCCGCGGCGAGCCCGAAGAAATCGCCCCCTGGATCCTGCGCCTCGCCGATCCCGCCACCACCTGGCTCACCGGCCAAGTCCTCACGCTCGATGGCGGCCTCGAACTAACCTGATCGCCCCAGAGGAAGGACTGAGCGAGCGTCTCGTAACAAGTGTGCCAGGCGGGGATCGTTGAGCGTCCAGGCGTGCTCGGCCCCGGAACTCCGCGAACAAACCGGACAGGATGCCGAGGTGCGTGAGTATGTTGCTGGTTCGACCTTGCCAGCGACCTCGCTGCCCGGGCTGACGCAGTTCAACGCCACAACCCGTCCTTCGACGCTCCATGAGCGGGTGGCCGGAAGTACCGCACGTCTCGTGGCCTATCGGCCGACGGGCCTACCGGCCTGACCGACCGGGGAGTTGCGCTGCGCTCTAAAGCATGCCCGAATGACGGGGGAGCTGCGCTGCGCTGCGGGCCTCTGGTCAGGCGTTCAGGTGCTCAGGTGCTTCGGCGTCCACCCCTACAGGCGGCCAGGGCGCTGGCGGGCTGATCTGGTAGGCCGTGCACCCCATCGTCGATATCGCGCAACTACCCGTTGATATGGCGTTGGGCACCAAGGACTTCCAGTGCCGCGGTACGCGCCGCATCGGGATCCGACGTGGACAGGACGGCTGCGGCGGCGCGGCGGCAGTCGTCGCGGGTGACCGTGGCGAGGGTTGCGCCCACGGTGGCTACCGCCGGTGCGGCGGCGGATAGGGACGTGATGCCGAATCCGGTGAGTACGCAAGCCAATAGCGGGTCGGCGGCGGCCTCGCCGCAGACGCCTACCGGTTTGTCGAGTGCGCGTCCGGCTGCGGCCACCCGGGCGACCAGGTGCAGTACCGCGGGCTGCCATGGGTCTGTGAGCGCGGCCAGGTCGGGCGACATGCGGTCGGCGGCCATGGTGTATTGCGCCAGGTCATTGGTGCCGAGGGAGACGAAGTCGACGTGGTCGAGGATGGATTCGGCGAGTAGGGCGGCGGCGGGGACTTCGATCATCGCGCCGGGGATCAGGCCGCGCAGGCGGCAGGCGGCGGCGAATGATTTCGCCTCCGCCGCAGTGGAAATCATGGGTGCCATGACCCATGGTGGGGTGTCGCGGCCGGAGGCGGCGGAGACGATGGCGTCGAGTTGGCGATCGAGGATTCCGCTGTCGCGGGCGGCGATGCGGATACCGCGGACACCGAGGGCGGGGTTGGCCTCTTCGGGGTGGGCGGCGAAGCGCAGCGGTTTGTCGGAACCGGCATCGAGGGTGCGGATCACGACCTTCGTACTCGGGTAGGCGTCGAGGGCCTCGCGGTAGATGGCCGCCTGTTCGTCGATGCTCGGCTCGGATTCGCGGTCCAGGAAACACAATTCGGTGCGGAACAAGCCAATGCCCGCGGCGGGGGTGTGGCGCGCCGCGCGGGCGCTCGCGCCATCCTGCACATTGGCCAGCAGTTCGACGCGATGCCCGTCGGCGGTGGCCCCGGGGCCGGACCAGGCGGCGGCGCGCGCGGCGGCGGCACGATGTCCGGCGGCCGCACCCGCGGCGACCTCGGGGTCCGGGTCGACCACGATACGGCCCGACGCACCGTCGAGGAGGACATCGACCCCGGCGGGCACATCGTCGAGTCCGGTGACCGCGACAACGCAGGGAATGCCCAGCTGCCGGGCGATAATAGCGGTGTGACTGGTCGGCCCGCCCAGTGAAGTGGCCAGTCCGACAATGAGATTCGGATCGAGCCCGGCGGTATCGGCGGGGGCGAGGTCGGTGGCGAGCAGAATCGACGGCCGGTCGGGCAGTGCGATGCCGGGTTCGGGCGCCCCGGCCAATTCGGCCACCACCCGATCGCGGATATCGCGCAGATCCGTCACGCGTTCGGCCATCATGCCGCCGAGCCGGGTGAATACCACGGCGAACTCATCGAAGGCCGTGTCGGCCGCCGTGGCGGCGGGGGTTCCGGTCGCGATGAGTCGCTCCGCCGACTCGAGCCAGCCGCGGTCGACGGCCATGGCCGCAGTAGCCGCCAGCACCTCCGACGCCGCACCGGTGGCCGTGGCCGCGCGTTCTCGCAAGCGCTGAGCCACCACCTCGGCGGCCCGGCGAAGAGTATCGGCCTCCGATGCCCGATCGGACTCCGGAATGACCGTCGATGGGGTGGCGATCCGAACGCGCGGCACCGGCCGAATCGTCACCGCCGCGACCACCCCGGCCACCGCCGGTATACCGGTGAGCACTACGGATCCGGCATTCTCCTGCAGTGATAGGGACACGGGACTTCTCCTTCACGCCGTCTTCGTGCGAAACGCGATCGGCCGCCCGACCGGTGCGCTGTTATCCAGGCTACGACATATCCTTGACAAAACAACACATACAGGCATAAAACAACATAAAGCAACATCGATTCTGGAGGTTGGAATGTACGCCGAGGAGCGGCAGCGGGCCATCGCCGCACTGGTCGGGCAACGCGGTCGCGTCTCGGTCGCCGACCTGTCCGAGCAATACGGCGTCACCACCGAGACCGTGCGACGTGACCTCGCGGTACTCGACCGCATGGGGCTCGTCCGCCGGGTCCACGGCGGTGCGGTACCGGCCGCGGCGCTCACCGCCATCGAGTTGGGCACCGGCGAGCGCGAACACAGCCGCGCGGCCGAGAAGGACCGAATCGCGAAGGCGGCCTTGGAATTCCTGCCCCGCGCCGGTGGCAGCGTGCTGTTCGACGCGGGTACCACCACCGCACGGCTCGCCGCGCATCTACCCGCTGACCAGGATCTCGTCGCGGTGACCAATTCGGTGCCGATCGCGGCCCGCCTATCCGGCTATGCCGCGGTGCGGTTGCAATTGCTCGGCGGCCGGGTACGCGGTATCACCCAGGCAGCGGTCGGTCCGGAAACTCTGCGCATGCTCGGCGAACTGCGGGTCGACGTGGCCTTTATCGGTACCAACGCGCTCACCGTCGGGCACGGACTGTCCACACCGGATCCCGATGAGGCCGCGGTCAAACGCGCCATGGTCGCCGCCGCCCACCATGTCGTGGTCGTCGCCGACTCCACCAAGGTCGGCCGCGAGGATTTCGTGCGCTTCGCCTCGGTCAACGACTTCGATGTGCTGATCACCGATACGGAAGTGCCGCCGTCGGTGCGAAATGAACTATCCGAGTACGGCATCGAGGTGGTGACGACGTGATCGTAACTCTCACGGCCAATCCGAGCGTGGACCGCACCGTCACCCTCGCCGAACCATTGCGACGCGGGGGAGTGCAGCGCGCACTGGCCGCTACCACGCAGGCCGGTGGCAAGGGCGTCAATGTATCCCGCGTAGTTGCCGCGGCGGGTGTCGCGACGGTGGCGATACTGCCCGGCAGCGCGGGCGATCCGGTGTCGCGCGCATTGTCGGAGGCGGGGATCGACCATCGCATAGCGCCGGGTGGCGGTCCCATCCGGACCAACTACGCCATTACCGAAATCGACGGCACCACCACCAAGGTCAACGAACCGGGCGCACCCCTCGATGCCGAACGGCTGTGGGCACTGACCGAACTGCTCACCGAATTGTCCACCACCGCGACGTGGCTCGTACTGTCCGGCTCGCTGCCACCCGGTGTGCCCGCCGACTGGTATGTCGAACTGCTCCGGCGCCTGCGCGGCCCCCGGATCGCGGTCGATACCTCGGACGCGCCGCTCGCGGCCCTTGCCCGACAGGTGGATTCGGCCGCACCGGCGCTCATCAAACCGAACAGCGACGAACTGGCCCAGCTCACCGGAGCCGACGTCGAACGGCTGCACGATCCGGTCGAGGCGGTCCGCGCCGCCGGGCAGCTTGTCGACCGCGGCGTCGGCGCCGTCCTCGCGACCCTCGGTGCGGCGGGCGCGGTACTGGTCACCGCGGAGGGGGCGTGGCACGCGACCGCGCCGGATATCACCCCGTGCAGCACCGTCGGCGCGGGCGATTCCGCGCTCGCCGGTTACCTACTCGCCGATCTCGACGGCGACGCTCCGGCCGATCGCCTGCGCCGTGCCGTCGCCTACGGCACCGCCGCCGTCACCCTGCCCGGCACCGGCCTGCCCGGTCCCGGACATATCGATCTCGATGCCGTGTCCGTCACGGCCCTGAACTCCCTGCCCCGCCGCTGAAGGACACCGCGATGGCCGCTCCGATCATCACCGCCGAACTGATCACCCTCGATGCCGATCTCGGCACCACCAAGCGGGATGTGATCGCCGCCCTGGCCGAGCGCCTGGCCGCCGCGGGCCGCGCGGGCGACGCCGTCGCCCTGCGTGATGCGGCGCTCGCCCGCGAAAGCCAGTCCGCCACCGGGCTTCCGGGTGGGATCGCCATTCCGCACTGCAAGTCGGCGGCGGTCACCAGCGCCTCGCTCGGCTTCGCGAGGCTGAACCCCAAGGTCGATTTCGGCGCTCCGGACGGGCCCGCCGACCTGGTCTTCCTCATCGCCGCACCGGAGGGCGGCGGGGCCGAGCACATGAAGGTGCTGTCGACGCTCGCGCGGTCGCTGGTGCGGCCGGAATTCGTCGCGGCGCTGCGCGGGGCCGCCACGACCGAGGAGGTTCTGGCGCTCATCGACGGCGTGCTGACCCCGCAGAGCACTGAATCGCCGCGGCCCGATCCGAGTATCAGCGCGGCTTCCCCCGCCGCCGGATCTACTGGACCGCAACCCGATTCCGGGCCGACGCGATCTCCCGGAACCGCCGCGCCATCGGCCGAAACCAAGGATCGGCCGCAGCCCCGCGGCATTGTGGCCGTCACGGCCTGCCCGACCGGAATCGCGCACACCTACATGGCGGCGGACTCCCTCGTCGCGGCCGGGGAACGCGCCGGAATCACCGTGCATGTCGAAACCCAGGGCTCATCCGGCAGCACCGCGCTGGATCCCGAAATCATCGCCACCGCGAGCGCGGTCGTCTTCGCCACCGATGTCGGGGTGCGAGGCCGCGAGCGCTTCGCCGGAAAACCGGTGGTCGAATCCGGTGTCAAACGCGCGATCAATGAACCGGATGTCATGATCGGCGAGGCCCTGCGCGCCGCCGCCGACCCCGCCGCATCCCGTGTCTCCGGTTCACCCGGCGAGACATCCTCCGCCGCATCATCATCCGGTTCGCTCGGCTGGGGCACCAGACTGCGCCAGATCCTGCTCACCGGCGTGAGCTACATGATCCCGTTCGTCGCGGCGGGTGGCCTGCTCATCGCGCTCGGCTTCCTCTTCGGCGGCTACGAGATCGCCGACAATGCCAAGACGATCGTGCTGGACAATTCGCTCACCGCACTGCCCGACGGCGGTCTTTCGACCTATATCGGCGCTGTGCTATTCCAGCTGGGGTCACTGGCGTTCAGCTTCCTCGTCCCCGCGCTCGCCGGGTACATCGCCTACGCCATTGCCGACCGGCCCGGTCTCGCACCGGGATTCACCGCCGGAGCCGTGGCCGTCTTCGTGGGCGCGGGCTTCCTCGGCGGCCTCGTCGGCGGCCTGATCGCCGGATTCGCGGCCCTGTGGATCTCGAAACTCGCTGTCCCGCAGTGGGCGCGCGGCCTCATGCCGGTGGTGGTCATCCCACTGTTCGCCTCGCTCACGGTGGGCATGCTCATGTTCATTGTCCTGGGCAAACCACTCGCGGCCGTCACCAATGGGCTCACCGACTGGCTCAATGGTCTGTCCGGCACCTCGGTGATCGTCCTCGGCGTCATCCTGGGCCTGATGATGTGCTTCGATCTCGGTGGCCCGGTCAACAAGGCGGCCTATTCTTTTGCCGCCGCCGGTCTCAGTGTCAATGATCCGGCGTCGCTGCGCATTATGGCCGCGGTCATGGCCGCCGGTATGGTGCCGCCGCTGGCCATGGCCCTCGCCACCGTTCTTCGCCCGCGCCTGTTCACCATGGCCGAGCGTGAGAACGGCAAGGCCGCATGGCTACTCGGCGCATCCTTCATCTCCGAAGGTGCGATTCCCTTCGCCGCCGCCGACCCGCTGCGCGTCATCCCCGCCATGATGGCGGGCGGCGCGGTCACCGGCGCCCTCGTCATGGCCGGTGGCACCACCCTCAGCGCACCGCACGGTGGCATCTTCGTCTTCTTCGCCATCGGCCATATCGGCTGGTTCCTTCTCGCCCTGCTCGCGGGCACCCTCACCGCGGCGGCATGCGTCACGGCGGCGAAGACAATCGGTCGTACCGCCGCCCCCACTCCCGCCGTCCCCGTCACCGTATAAACCTCTCGCGAACAAGGAGATTCACCATGCCTCAGGTCACCGTCATCGTCGGCTCCGCCGAAGGTCTGCATGCCCGCCCCGCCGCCATCATCGTGGAGGCCGTGCAGGCCGCCGGTTTCCCCGTCACCATCGCGGTATCTGGCGGTGTCCCCGTCAACGCAGGGTCGGCCCTCATGCTCATGACCCTCGGAGCCGCCAAGGGCACCGAGGTCATTGTCAGCTGCGACGACCAACCCACCCTCGACAAGATCGCGGAACTCGTCGCCAACGACCTCGACGCCTGACACCCGGTCTTTCCCGCGTGCCCATGGCCAGCCCGTACCGGTCGGCACGGTCATCGAAATCGCGAACTATTGGGACTGAGACGGCGGGCGGCGCATACTGCAACGGTGGCCCAGCCAGAAGATCCTGTGACCGATGAGCTCGACGGTGTCGAGCAGGTGGTGGGCGCCGGGGTGCCCGAAAGCGTCGGTGCGTTTCGGTTCTGGTTCGCCGACCAACGCTGGGAATGGTCCGACGCGGTCGCCGCGCTCTACGGCTATTCGCCGGGAGAGGTGCGGCCGACGACGGAATTACTGCTGTCACACCAGCATCCGGAGGACCGTGGCCGGGTCGAGGCGGAACTCGTCGCCTCCGTGCGTGACCACGCGCCCTTCTCCAGCCGCCACCGCATCACCGGCCGTGAGGGGCACACCCATCACGTCATCGTGGTGTCGCAGCCCCTGACCGACGATGCGGGCGAGGTTATCGGCACCGAGGGCTACTTCATCGATGTCACCGACGCCCTGGACGGTCAATGCCAACGGGCGCTCGACGAGATCGTGCCGTCGCTGGTCGAGCATCGCGCGGTGATCGAGCAGGCCAAGGGCATGCTCATGCTGGTGTACGGGGTCTCCGCCGACCAGGCGTTCCGGGTGCTGACCTGGCGGTCACAGGAAACCCAGATCAAGGTGCGTGAGCTGGCGGTCCGGCTGGTCGACCGCATGCGCGAGATTGCCCCGGCCGTCTCCAGCGGCACCCGCGCCCGCTTCGATCAATTGCTGCTCAATCTGCATCGCTGAGCTCGTCGAAGCACCGCCACACCCGTCCGGTCGTATTCTGTGATTGTGACCAGGCGGTCGGTGACATTGGTGGTCTGCGGTGTGCTGCTGGCGGCGGGCGGCGCGAGCACACGGCCGTTCAGCGCGGCGGCGGCGACCTGGGTGCTGGTCACCGTCGTCGTGATATCGGTGTTGGCGATTCGGCGGAACCCGACGAGGTCACCCGGCACGCCCCGGGTGCGGCGGGGTCTGGCCCTCTGGTCGCCGCTACTACTCGCATTCGCCGCCTGGGAAGCGTATGCCTATGTACGGCAACCGGATTGGATGCATCCGAGCGATGAACACCCGACCCTGTCGACGCTGCTGGATCCTGGGCTCGAGCAGTTGCCGCTGCGCTTCGTGGGCTGGCTGATCTGGCTGGGCGTCGGCTGGTGGCTGGTGTCGAGATGAGCGAGCGCACGGTAATCATTGCCGGATTCGTGGTGCTGCTGGCTGCCGCACTCGGCGCGCTGGTGTTCGCGCGGCTGCGCCGTGAGACGGTCGCGTCGTTGGCGGAGACGATCACCTACGTGATCGGAATTCGAACGGTGCGGATTGTCGCTGTGCTCGGGTGGGCCTGGCTCGGCTGGCACTTCCTGGTGCGATAGGAGACGACCGGACACCCCCGGTAGGTCGAGAACCTACCGGAGGCAGCGGGCTCAACGGCTGGATGTCGCTCGCCGATAGTGGGTTTCCATGAACTGGCTCCAGGCCCCGTCCTCGCCGAGCACCTGTGACCGCATCACCCAGTGGTCGTCGTCGACGAACTCGATAATGTCTTGATACCGGGCCGTCTTGTTCTCGTCGGTCATGGACGGCCCGGCGGCGTCGAGGGTCAAAACCCTACCGCCGCCGTCGCGCACCCCCTCGTACACGTACATGTTCGGCATCATCGAGCCGATCCAGGTGCCGATGAATTTCTCGCGCTTCGGGTCGTAGCCGAGGGTGAGACTCCAGGTCGAGGGAGCCCCCTCCGGTGGCGGGCCAAACCCCTCCGAACGGACCCAGAAATCGCCGAGCGATGTGAACCGCTCCGTGCCGGTGGCCTGCTTCGGCGGATTGCCCGGCCCCATATCCATCCGGCCTTCGAATGTCCAGTCACCGAGGAGCTTATGTAGCCACTCGTGTTCGACCTGCGGCTTGGCTTCTTTCATATCGTCCTCACAAGAGTCAAAGTTGTCGGATGCCTTACCGACCCCCATCTTTCACCTCCCGCCCGGCCTGCCGTGCGGGAATCTCACGATGATCTCCACTTTCCGATCCACCCGGTCCGGCATTCGAAGATGTTGCAGCCGTTGACAGGATCGCGACAACGCTGCGACGATCGATTGATCTGCCCTGGAATATCTGATCCGGGCGGGGGGAATCGTAATTGTCTGAGGGGGAACGATGGCCTTCAACCGTTCCATCGATATCGGGATCGTCGGCGCGATTCATTCCGTACTGCTGCTGGTGATCTTCGGACGGATGCTGATCGGGCTACGGACACGTCCGCCGGCACGTGTGGAATCGGCCGTCACCACGGCGCCCCGCGCCGACGCGGCGGTCGCGTCGGCGATCATCGCGATGGTGGTCTACTACGCGGTCTTCACCGCGTGGGTTGTCCGCCCGAGTCTCGCCGGTCCTCTCATTATCGATCCGGCGCCTTGGTCCGCGATCTCGGGGATCGTGCTCGCGGTGGCGTCGATAGCGCTGATTGTGTGGACATTCATGGTCTTCGGATCCTGGCGGTTGCGAGCCGAGATCGACTCGGATCATGAACTGATGACCGGTGGGCCGTTCACCTTGATTCGCCATCCGATCTACACCGGCGTTATCGGCACCTTCGCGAGCACCCTATTGGTCGTTCCGAGGGTCGGATTCATCGTCGCGGTCCTGCTTATCGTGGTGGCACACGATTGGCGAGCGCGAACTGAGGAGGGCGTGCTACGAACGGCGTTCGGCGACCGGTATTCGATCTACATCGGACACACCAAACGATTCTTCCCCGTGATCTATTGACCGATCCCGACGTCGACGACCACGCCGTAGTGGTCACTCGGCCACACCGCATTGGTGGGATGGTCGAAAGCTAGGGTGGCGGAACGAATCTCGCAGCCGTTTCCCCGGCCTGCGCGACAGCGGCGATCCTCGAGGTGACGTGCGGATGCGTCAGGCGTGCTCGGATGTCCGTACGCCACAGCTCATGACGGCGAACCGTCAGGGCGCGTCCAGCACGCTCGCGGGGACGCCGTAGGGCAAAAACCGCACGCGGCGACGCTCGTCGGTATTGTCGCGGTGCGCGCGCAAGGCCTCGATCTCACTCGGGAAGACCTGGTCGACCCTGGCTCCGCCGTCCTCCTCGATGGTGTAGATCGCCCACACCCCGCTACCGGTCTCACCGGTGGTCTCGCCTTCGGGCTGCGTGGCGTGCGGGCGTTCCGGCTGCACGAACTGACCGAGCAGCGATGCCAGTGCATTGGCGCTCGTGCCGCGGTCGATGTACTCCCCGGCCTTACCGATCAGGTTCTGCAGTTCGATCCCCGCCTCGCGCAGCGCGCGTTCGAATTCCTCCGGATCGATCCCGAAAGGCCCGTTGGTTGCCATCTCATGTGCTCCTGGGGACGAAGTGGGCGCTACGCCCTCAGTGTCCTCGCCCAATCGCGACTTCGCCACGTCGACTTCGGCGGCAGAGATTCCCCCACTCGCGCGATCTTGCGGCTCTCAACTGCGGAAGTGGTCGTATGCCCGTGACGGCGTGAGGTTTTCGCGGATTGGGACTGTTCGCGTCGCCGCAACGGCTATGGCGGCCGGGTACTTGCGCTGGTATCGATCTCGACCCGGCCCGGCGGCGTCGTCGTCTTCGACTCGCAGCGCGCTCGATCGCAGATAGCGGTCTCCGCTGCCGTTATGCTGGCGGAATCGACTCACCGCAGAGTTCCGGGGAATTCGTCGCCGACGACGCTGTCGCCGATGGCCGGGATCTTGCCCAGGCGGACGCGGCAGGTGCCGAGACCGCGGGCGGCGAGCGGGCCGCATGGCTGTCCTTCACCGGCTGTCTGATCGCGGTATTCATGCAGATGATCGATGGCACGATCGTGATTACCGCGCTGCCCAGTATCAGCGCGGACCTGGCGGCATCGCGGCAGGCGCAGTTGCTGGTGGTATCGGGTTATGCGCTGGCTTTCGCGTGCACACTGCTCACCGCGGCCAGAATCGGTGAGCTGGTGGGGCGGCGCACCATGTTCCTGGCCTCGGTGGTGGCCTTCACGGTCGCCTCGGTGTGGTGCGGGATGTCGGGCAGCGCGGTCGAACTCGTCACCGCGCGGGTGCTGCAGGGCATTGCCGCCGCCGGCATGGCGGCGCAGACCATTGCCATTGCCACCGCCAGTTTTCCGCGCCGCCGACACCCGCAGGTTTTCGCCATCTACGGCGCCATGGCCGGGTTCGCCGGAATGCTGGGGCCGATTCTCGGCGGAGCGCTGGTCACGGCCGATCTTTTCGGGCTCGGCTGGCATGCGATCTTCCTGATCAATCTGCCGCTCGGGTTGATCGCGTTCGCGCTGGTGCTGCGCTATCTGCGGCTGGGCCGTCCGGCGCAGCGAGAACGGCTGGATCTCGGCGGGGTGGCGCTGTCCACCGTGAGTCTGTTCGTCCTGCTCTACGCTCTCACCGATATCCAGCAGAATGGCTGGCGGCCAGGGGCTCTGGCATTGATCGGCGTCGCCGTCGGCGGTGCGGCGGCGTTCTGCGCCCAGCAGCGTCGGAAGGCACGCGACGGCAGTGGTGCGCTGGTGCGGTTCGACCTGTTCGCCGACCGCCGTTTCGCCATCGGCTCCGTGCTGGTGACCGTATTCTTCGGCCTGTTCACCGCTTTCGTATTCGCGATCTCGGTCACCCTGCAGGACGAACTGGGGTTCTCGCCCTGGCGTACCGGGCTGATGATGACGCCCTTCGCGGTCGGCGTCTGTGCGGGTGCGCTCCTCTCGCCGATACTGGTGCGGCGCTGGGGAGTTCGCACCCTGACGGCGGGTATCACCACCTACGGCGTCTGGGTGGCGATCGGGGCCGGTTATCTATATCTGACCGACGGTGTCGTATCCACCGCCCTGGTCATCGGGCCGGTCTTCCTGGCGGGGTCGAGCGTTGGAATGTTCTTCGTACCACTGCAACCGATCATGCTCTCCGGCCTGAGGCAGCGGCAGATGGACGCGGCGTCGGGCCTGCTCCCGACCATCGAGCAGATCGGAAACGCGCTGGGGCTGGCGCTGCTGAGTGCGGTGTTCTTCCGCGCGCACACCCTGGGAGGCAGTGTCACCATGTTCGCGGCGATCGCGGCGGTGGCGATCGCCATGGGTGTGCTCACGTTAGCGCTGCCCGAATCGGCGGAGCGGCGATGAAGACGAACAAACCAGAACTGGTTCGCGAGATGTTTGCCGGAAATATCAGCGGGTAGTTGCCGCTGTGTAGCTGGTTCTGCTCATCGGGACCGGCCGGGCATCCGCAATCGCGCGATCGTCCCATTGTTCGCACCGAGCGGTCGTATCGCGCGAGATGTCGTTCCACATCCGCTTCAGCAAATACCGAAGTATCGAGGAGGAATCCTGACCGGACTACTCGACGAGATCATCGGTAATGCCGTGTACGACCGCAGTGGCGACAAGATCGGCAAGGTCAAGCAGATCTATATCGACAACACCTCCGGCTCGCCGACCTGGGCCGCGGTATCGACCGGCTTCTTCCACGACGACTCCCTTGTCCCGCTGGTCGGCGCCCAACACGCCGCCGGGTCCGACGCGCTGAAACTGCAGGTCGACAAGGACGAGGTGAAATCCGCCCCGCACATCACGCTGGACCACGACATCAGCGTCGACGAGGAAGAGCAGCTGTTCACCCACTATCGCGTCGACCCGCGCCGAGCCGGATGGGACGCCTTCGTCGAAACCACCGGCCAGCAGGGTCGCGGCGAGCGGGCGATGACGACCGATGAGGAGATGATCCGCTCGGCGGAA
This sequence comes from Nocardia uniformis NBRC 13702, assembly GCF_001613345.1. Taxonomy (GTDB): domain Bacteria; phylum Actinomycetota; class Actinomycetes; order Mycobacteriales; family Mycobacteriaceae; genus Nocardia; species Nocardia uniformis. The sequence continues at coordinate 99,794 of NZ_BDCE01000044.1, forward strand.
CATCTCGAGGTGAACAGGGAGCGCACCACGAGCGGTAAGGCGCGGCTGCGCAAGTACGCGGTCACCGAGGAGCAGACCATCACGGTGCCGACCACGCACGAGGAGGTCCGCATCGAACGCGAACCGATCACCGACCCCGACATGGTCGGGCGTGCCGATATCGGTGAGGAGGAACGCGAGGTGACACTGCGCGAGGACCACCTGACGCTCGGCAAGGAATCCGTGCCGGTCGAGCGGGTCCGCCTGGCCGTCGACGAGGTCGAGGACACTCAGACCATGTCGGGCACCGTGCGCAAGGAACGCTTCGAAACCGAAGGTATCGAGGAGGACCCCGAGGGCAAACGGTAGTCGCGTCCTCCCGGCAGGCGTCCACCGGCAGTCTCAACTCCCGGTGGACGCCGTCGTTGTCCGACCCCGACTGTCGTTGGCCGAACCCGACTACGGCTCTAGACGCCGAGGGCGGCGGCGAACACTGGCCACGAATCGTGCAGATCGTCCTGCCAGTACGGCCACGCGTGGGTGCCGTCGCGGTGCACCACGTGGGCCGGAATACCGAGTGCGGCCAGCCGGTCGGTGAGGGAGGCGGTGCACGCCCGCACGATCGATTCCATGGTGCCGCCCACGGCCATCCGATCGGCCAGCCGACCGACATCACCGCCGATCGACGGGTCGGTGAGGGTGTCGTGGATTCCCGCCGCACCGTTGCCGGCCGAGATATACAGGGCCGTGCCGCGCAGCCGGTCGGCATTGAGGATCGGATCGTGTGCCGCCCAGGCCGGATTGTCCGACGCGCCCCACATATTGCCCGCGTTCGCGCCGAAGAACCCCAGCTGGGAATGCACGTAGGCGCGGGCCAGCGGGTCGCTGGTGCGCGGGCATCCGCTGTAGGAGCCCACCGCCTGATACAGGTGGGGTGCCTCGATCGCGAGATTGAGTGCGGAGGTCGCCGACATCGAGGTGCCGGCAATGGCATTGCGGCCGGTCATACCGAAATGGTTTTCCAGTAGCGGCGGCAGCTCGGCGGTCAGGAAGGTGGACCACCGGTTCCGGCCGAGCGCCGGATCGTCGGCCACCCAGTCGCTGTAGTAGGAGGCGCGGCCACCGATCGGCTGGATGACATTGACCGGCTTATCGGCGAAGAACTGCGCGACATCGGTGCGATTGGTCCATGGACCGCCCGTTTCGCCGCCGTCGACCGCATTGAGCAGATACAGCGCGGGTGCGGGCCCACCCGGATGCGATACCCACACCGGAAAAGCCCGGTTCATCGCCGCCGAGTAGACGACCACCTCGAACTGGCGACCACCGAGTGGGCGCACCTCGACAATCGCGGAACCGCCGGGCTCCGCGGTCGCCGGGGCAGGCAACAGCACAGTGAATGCGGCGATCAGGACGATCAGGCAGCGTGGCAACCGGTGCATGAGTGGAGTATCCCCCGACCGAGGTCGCTTTTCGGTGATCAGCGGGCGTGTTCGTCGGCGGAATGCACCCGGAGTTCGGTGATCGCATCCGCATCCGGGCCGTCGACCAGCATTCGGTCGGCAATCGCCCAGCGCAGGTTGCGGGGCAGGTCCGGTGCCAACCGCGTGAAATACGCGTACAACCAGTCGGCGCGGGAGACCAGGAAGGGGAAGTCGGTGCTCATCATCGGACGCAGCACCAGCATCGGCACCGGGGCGTCCAGTGGATGGAAGTCGCGATTCCACAGTCCCGGCACCGGACAGCCCGGATAGAACTGACCGAGCATCAGTCCCTCCGCCACCACCTGGGTCTTACGCGCCCGGTGTACGGCATCGATCATGTCGTAGCGGGTCAGCTCCGGAAAGACGGTGACAAGCGTCAAACGCCGTGCGTCCGTGGGGCTTTCCCGCATAAGCCCGCAGTACAGCTCGAACGCGTCGTCGAGGGTGTGGTTGATGCGCTGCGCTGACAACGCGTCGCCGCCCCCGGCCGATCCCGCCCAGATGAGCTGCTGTGCCGCACTGTTGCGCACGAACGGGCACACCGCTCCCGGCCGCCCCAGCTCCGGATGTGGGCGGGGCAGATAATCGTCCATCCACCGCAGTAGCGTTTCGGCCGCCCGCCCCTGCCGCTTCCACTGCTCGGGGTCCGCGTACACATTCCACCAGTGCACGCCGGTGCGCGGTCCGGTCCTCATCGGAGGTCCTCCCGCCGCAGGTGCGCGTCGAGAACCGGACCGATGACGGCGACGACGTCGGCATTGACGAGCTGGGCGTGGACGGTCTCGACGGGATGTTCGATGAGCGCGCCGGTGACGTAGGGCCGCCACAGCTGCGCTCCGAGCAGTTCGGTCACGCCGCGGGTGGCCGAGAAGTACAGCAGATCACCGTCGAAGACACCGGGGCGGTAGCCGTGCGACAGGCGCACCCCGTCGGCGTAGCAGCGATGCAGGCGAGTCAGCTGCTCGGCGGTCAGACCGGTGCCGAAGGAGGCTGCGGCGGTCGCCAATTCGGCGGCCGCCGCCTCGGCGGTGAGGTCCGCGAGCGCGTCACCGTCCTCGGGTTCGTCACCGAGCAGGTGGGTGAGCAGATCCCGCATGCGCGGTGTCGACGGGGGCGACATGGAGTCGGGGAAGACGACGCTGTCGAGCATGGCCAGGGTCGCGACTCGCGCGCCGCGCTCGCGCAGCCGGACGGCGATGGCGTGGGCGATCTGCCCGCCCAGCGACCAGCCCAGCAGATGATAGGGCCCGTCGGGCTGCACCCGCAGGATCTGTTCGACATAGCCGTCGGCGAGATCGTCGATGCTGGCGCCGTCGCGCGGTTCACCCGTCAACGTCAGGGCTTGCAGGCCGTAGACGGGCCGGTCGGTGACCTGGCGGGCCAATCCCGCGTAGCACCACGCCAGCGGGACGGCCGAGTGCACGCAGAACAGCGGCGGACGGAATCCTTTGCGGCGCAGTGTGAGCACAACACCGAGGGCGTCATCGGTGGCGGTGCTGCCATCGTGGTCGGCGATGCGCGCGGCGAGTTCTCGCACGGTCGGGGCGGTGTAGAGCCAGCGCACCGTCACCGGCAGCCCGGTCGCGGCGGCCAGCTCGGCCGAAAGCGCCACGCCGAGCAGGGAATTGCCGCCCAGTTCGAAGAAATCGTCGTCGAGGCCGACGCGCGTCGTCTCGGTCAGTGCCGCGAAGTGGTCGGCGACCAGGCGCTGTGGTTCGGATTCAGGGGCGCGATAGGGCCGCTGCACGATCGGTGGCGCGGGCAGGGCGGCTCGATCGATCTTGCCGTGCGCGGTGACCGGTAGTCGTTCCAGCTCGACCAGTTGCGCGGGCACCAGTGTGGCGGGCAGCAGTTCGCGCAGGCGGCGGGTGAGATCGGCGTGGTCGAGCTTGTTTCCCTGGGCGGCAACGATATATCCGATAAGCCGGAGCCCGTGCGGTCCGTCGTGGGTGGTGACGACGGCATGCGTTATCCCGGGCAGCGTCGTCAGCGCGGCCTCCACCTCCGCTGGTTCGGCACGACGGCCGCGCACGCTCAGCTGATCGTCGGCCCGACCGAGGAATTCCAGGGCATGATCGGCCGCCGAGCGGACGAGATCGCCGGTGCGGTAGACGCGTTCGCCGGTGCCGAAGGGATCGGCGACGAAGCGCTCAGCGGTGGCACCGGGCCGATGTAGATAGCCCTGTGCCACAGCGGGACCGCCCAGGTACAGCTCGCCCTGTCCGCACGGCGGCGGCGGGCGCAGTCGGCTATCGAGAATCAGTGTCCGCACCCCGGGCAGCGCCGGACCGATCGGCACCGGTCCGTCGGTGGTCAATGCCGGTGATTGCGTTGCCATGACAGTGGTTTCGGTGGGGCCGTACCCATTGAACAATCGCAGCGCGGGGGCCCAGCGGCGGACGAGGTCGGCGGGGCAGGCCTCGCCGCCCACCACCGCGACCCGCAATCGGAGCACCTGCGCCGGGGTCAGGGTCGCCAATACCGCGGGGGTGGTGAGGAAATGGGTGATCGCGGCGTCGTTCAACAACCCGGCCAGCTCGGCTCCCGCCACCACCGAGGGTGGTTCGACAATCAGCCGAGCCCCGCCCGCGAAGGCGGCGAGCAATTCGAGCAGATGCGCGTCGAAGGAGGGAGCGTGCGCGTGCAGCACCCGCGAATCCCGGTCTACCCCATAGTGTTCGACAATGTGGTCGGTGAGCGGACCGAGTCCGCGGTGACTGACGACCACACCCTTCGGGGTGCCGGTGGTGCCCGAGGTGTAGATGAGATAGGCCGGATGATCGGGGTGCAGCGGCCGGATCCGCTCGTCGTCCCGGATCGGCGCGCCGGACCGTCGTTGTACCCGCGCGAGGGTCCCCGGATCATCGAGGGACCGCCAGACTGGTTGCGGTGGGAGTTCACCGCGGACGGTGGCCACGGTCAAACCCCAGCGCGCGCCGGAGTTCGTGGCGACCGTTGCCGCTCGTCGGGCCGGATCGGCGGGATCGACCGGCACGAAGGCGGCCCCGGTCTTCGCCACCGCCCACATCGCGAGTACAGATTCGGCCGACCGTGGCACCGCCACCAGCACGAAAGTGCCCGGCCCTGCCCCCGATTCGATCAGCTCGCGCGCCCACCGTGATGACATTTCGTCCAGTTCGCGATAGGTCCAGGTGTGGACGCCATCCTGGACCGCGACCCGGTCGAGGGCCAACTGCGGACCGACGGGGGAGTCGGCGCTGTGGTCACCGGTCAGCCTGGTGCGCAAGAGATCCGGTAGTAGTCGGTCGGTTCGCGACGCCTTCGTGACCGGCAGGACGCGATCGGGATCCAATGTCCGTACCGGCTGTCGCGGCTCGGCGAGGAAGCGATCGAGGTAGGCCAGAAATTGCCGGTGATGTGCGGCGAGCGCAGCCTCGGAGTACAGCTCCGAGTTGGCTTGCATGCCTATGGTGATCGATTGCTCGTCGGGCCCGAGCTGATAGCCGTTGACCAGCAGATCTTCTACCGGTCCCAATGCCAGCAGGTGCACGTGCGCGGTGAGGGTCCCCATGCGCAATGGTTCTACGGCTCCGAGCAAATTCACTACCGGGCCGAAACTGCCTCGCGCGGTGAGGGTTTCACCTCGATCCTGCAGGATGTCCTCATACCGGCAGCGCTGATGCCGCAGTGCGCCGACCACCCGGGCCCGCACCTGCTCGACCACCTCCGCCGCGGTGGCATCGCGAAGACCGCGCAGCCGCAGCGGGACCACATTCGATACCGAGCCCGCCGACCGCCGCAACGCCGCCGTCGGTCGTGCCGCCACCGGCAGCGACAGCAGTATCTCGTCGGTATCGGCCATCGCGGCCAGGTAGCAGGCGAAAGCCGCGATGGTCAGTTCCGGAAACGTATGACCGCCGTCGTGCCGCCAGGCGCTCAGGCGATCGGCGGTCCGTTCCGGCAGTGTCGCCGCCACCCGGTGCGGCGGGCGGGGGCGGACCGCCGATCGTCCGGCCAGTCGTACCGGCTCGGTAATACCCGCCAGCTGCTCCGACCAGTACTCGCGATCGGACCGCGCCCGCACCGAATCGGAGTAGGCGCGCTCCTCTGCGAGTAGTTCGGCGATCGTCAACGGGCTCCGCGACGAGGTCCCCGACTCGCCATCCTCTGCTGGTTCGGCCACCGAACCCAGTGCGGCGGTGTACAACTCGACGGTGCGCCGCAGTACCACCGCGGCGCCGATGCCATCCACCACAATGTGATGGCTGCGCAGGTACAGCAGATGGATATCTGGTCCGACGTGGAAAGCGGTGGCGGCGGTCAGCCGGTCGGTGAGCAGGTTCAGCGGCGAGCTGTGGTCGCGCTCCATCCATTCGAGCGCGATCGCGACGGCGGCCGGACCGGGGCGGGCGGTGAGATCCTCATAACCCATCGGGGCGAACGCGTCGGGGTCCAGGAACTGTTCGGGATACCCACCGGAGAGTCGGAACCGAAGATGCGGGGACTGCAACTCCCACGCGGCCCGCGCGGTGCACTCCCGCATGAGGTCCACACGCAGCGGACCGCGCAGCTCCAGATACATGGCGACGGTATTCGGCACTTCCGGATACAGCTGCTGGGCGACCCACCAGCGCAATTGCGTAGCCGACAGTGGCAGGCCGGTCTCCGCGGCAGCGGTGGCGGGTGCCGTCCGCACCGCGGATCGTGACTCGACCGGGTCTGTATCGGCCCGCGGCACCGTGCCTCCTTACCCCCCGAACAGCGTTGATCGAACTGTCCGTTGCAACCTACTTCATCCGCCGAGCCCGATCAGGGATGAACCGCCGGGGCCCGGCCGTCAGCACACACCGCCGTCGACCTCACGACCGGGTGGCCGGTCTCGGTGATATCGCGGCCCTCATTAGCATCACTACGGCGAACGAATCCAGGAAACCCGAGGACGTGTGTTGACTACCGAACAACTTGACCGCTGGAACGCTCAGGAAGCCGACGCGGAGGCGATGATTCCCATCATCGGCACGTTGTATCGGCGCAAGGGCGTCACGATCCTGCTGCACAGCCGGTCACTGGTGAACAAGTCGGTGATCAGCATCCTGCGCACGCACCGCTTCGCGCGTCAGATCGAGGGCGAAGAGCTGTCGGTGCACGAGACGCTGCCCATTCTGCGGGTGCTCAGCGAACTGGATCTGGGACCCTGCAAGATCGATCTCGGTCAATTGGTCGCGGCCTATCGCGCCGATGACCGCGGACTGTCGATCCGCGACTTCACTGTCACGGTCCTGGATGACGTGACCAACGGCAATAAGGCAGAGCCCCAGGGGCCCCGAGATGTCGTGCTCTATGGTTTCGGCCGCATCGGTCGTCTGGTCACCCGCCTGCTCATCGAGAAGGTCGGCTCCGGCAATGGGCTGAACCTGCGTGCCGTGGTGGTACGCAGGGGCGGCGATGACGATCTGACCAAGCGCGCGTCGCTGCTGCGCCGGGATTCGGTGCACGGCCAGTTCAACGGCACGATCAAGGTCGATACCGCCAATGACACGATCATCGCGAACGGCAATGTCATCAAGTTCATCTACAGCGATGATCCGACGACCGTCGACTACACCGAGTACGGGATCAAGGACGCGATCCTGATCGATAACACCGGTCGGTGGCGCGACCGTGACGGCCTCGCGCAGCACCTGCGCCCCGGTATCGCGAAAGTCGTTCTCACCGCGCCCGGCAAGGGCGACGTGCCCAATATCGTGCACGGCGTCAACCACCGCGACCTGGACCTGTCGCAGCAGATCTTCTCGTGCGCCTCGTGCACAACCAACGCGATCGTCCCGCCGCTCAAGGCCATGGATGACGAGTTCGGCATCGTCCGCGGTCACGTGGAGACGGTGCACTCGTTCACCAATGACCAGAACCTGCTGGACAACTACCACAAGGCCGACCGCCGCGGCCGATCCGCGCCGTTCAACCTGGTACTCACCGAAACCGGTGCCGCCTCCGCCGTCGCGAAGGCCATGCCCGACTTCAAGGCCAAGATCACCGGCAATTCGATCCGCGTCCCCACCCCCGACGTCTCGGTCGCCATCCTGAATCTGCAACTGCGGCAGGAGACCACGAAGACCGATGTCCTCGCGTACCTGCGTCAGGTTTCCCTCGCCGGTCCGCTGAGCCGAAACCTCGACTACACCGCCGCCACGGACGCGGTCTCCAGCGATTTCATCGGCTCCCGCGCGGCGTCGATCATCGACGCCAACGCCACCATTGTCGAGGGCGACACCGCCATCCTCTATGTCTGGTACGACAACGAATTCGGCTACTCCTGCCAGGTGGTCCGGACGGTGCAGTACATCTCGGGGATCGAATACCCGACCTACCCGCGGCCGGACCGCACCGCCGCTCCGGTGCTCACAACGTCCGCGCGGGGGTAACCAAGCGCCCGGGCAGAAGTCCCGCACGCAATGATCCTCGTCATTCCGGCATGCTTTTGGCCGGAATCCACACTCGGACGCCGCGCAGTGTGGATCCCGGCCGAGAAGCGCGCCGGAATGACGGGTGCTTCGGTCGCGGAACGTGTGGTGGTTTCCCGGCTACCCGCTCGGCCCCGCGTGGCCGAGAAGTAGGTCGGCACCTGAACGCTGAAGGCCCCTGCTCGGCAGGGGCCTTCGCCGCGTCGGCGAATCGACCGCTGCCCGCGTCGACATTCACGTGGATGTCGGTCGGTATCGGTAGCGTCTGGGTCGTGGAAACTGGGGAACAGATTCAAGAGCTCGCGGACCGGATTGTGGCGCTGCGCGAGGCCTACTACCAGGGTTCGCCGCTGGTCGCGGATGCCGAGTACGACGCGATCGAGGACGAGCTCCGGGGGCTCGTCGAGGCGCATCCCGACCTCGCGCCCGACCCGAATCCGCTGGGTCAGGTCGGTGCGCCCGCGGTGCTGCACGCGCCGATCCGGCACTCGCGTCCGATGCTGTCACTCGAGAAGGCGACCAAGCCCGCACAGGTCGCGGCGTTCTTCGATCGCTTCCCCGGCCAGTCGGTGGTGGTGATGCCGAAGCTCGACGGCCTATCGCTGGCCCTGGTCTTCGAGGACGGGCGGCTGATGCGCGCGGTGACCCGCGGTGATGGCACCACCGGTGACGATGTGACCATGCTGGTTCGTGCCCTGGTCGATGGAGTTCCCGAGCGGATCGACGTCCCGGGCCGGGTGGAGGTGCGTGGCGAGGCGGTAATGCTGCGCTCGACCTTCACCGCCTACAACACCGCGCACCCGGACAAGCCGCTGATCAATCCGCGCAACGCCGCCGCGGGCACCCTGCGCGCGAAGGACCCGGCCACCGTCGCCGAGCGACGCCTGCAGTTCTTCGGTTTCGACCTGGACACCTCCGAGGGCGGCACCGCGCTCGATCTGGAGGAAAGCCTGGGGGCGCTCGGGATTACGGGCGCGCAGATGCGGCACTGCGCCGACGCCGAGCAGGCGCAGGCGGCGATCACCGCGATCGAGCAGGGTCGCAATCAATTGGACTACGACCTCGACGGCGCGGTGTTGCGACTGGCCGACCGTGATGCCTATGCCGCGGCGGGCACCCGCTCGAATTCGCCGCGTGGCGCGCTGGCGTTCAAGTTCGCCGCCGAGGAGAAGACCACATTGCTGGCCGATGTGGTCTGGGACGTCGGCAAGACGGGCAAGATCGTCCCGGTCGCGTGGCTCGAGCCGGTATTCGTCGGCGGCACCACGGTCACCAAGGCGACACTGGCCAACCAGGAGGTGATCCGCGCCCGCGACATCAAGATCGGTGACACCGTCCTGGTGCGCCGCGCGGGTGATGTGATCCCGTTCGTGGCGGGCGTGCTCGACGCCGCCAAACGCACGGGCGAGGAGCGCGAGATCGTGCCGCCCACCGCCTGCCCCTCGTGCGCGCAGCCGGTGACCGAGCAGGGCAATAGTCGAGAGTTGTTCTGCACCAACGTTTCCTGCCCGGCACAGACGGTGCGCAGGTTGATCCACTGGGCGTCGCGGGCCGCGGCGGATATCGACGCCATCGGGCAGGTGTGGATCGAACGCCTCGCCGAGGCGGGCATTCTGGAGCATCCGTCGGACTTCTACACGCTGACCAAGGAGCGGCTGCTCGAATTCGACCGCATGGGCGAGGTCTCGGCCGCGCGGATGATCGACTCCATCGACGCCAGCCGTCAGGTCGGCCTGCGCCGCGCGCTGATCGGTCTGGCCATCCCGATGGCCTCCGACGGCACCGCCGCACGCCTGGCCCGGGCGGGATTCGGCTCCCTGGAGGAGGTCGCCGACGCGGGCGAGGAACGGCTCGTGGCGGTGGAGGATATCGGACCGAAGGTCGCCGCCTCCCTGGCCGCACATCTGGATCGCCTACGGCCGGAGCTGGAGCGGCTGCGAGCGGCGGGCGTCAGTCTGGATGTGCGCGAGGAGGACCTGCCCCCGGTGGTGGCGGCCGGTGCGCCCCTGGCTGGCAAATCGGTAGTCATCACCGGCGCGATCAGCGACCCGCGCTCCGGTGAAAAGGTCGCCCGCCCAACATTTCAACGCCTGTGCGAGAAGGCGGGCGCGACAGCGGCGTCCTCGGTCTCCGCGAATACCGACCTGCTCATTACCGGTGCGGGTGTCGGCGAGAGCAAGCTGACCAAGGCGGAGAAGCTCGGCGTCGAGGTCGTCGACCAGGGCGAGATCTGGAACCTGCTGATAGCGGCCAAGGTTATCTAGGCCTGTTATCACGTGCGGACACGACCGGTCTGGCTATTGTTGGGCGTGACGGCCGTGGCCGAGACCGTCGTGTCGTGTCGAGGGGTGCTCGTCGGCCGCTGCGGTGCGGGGGATCTCGTTAGGTTGAGCGGTTTGTGGATATGCAGTTGTTCTCACCGACATCGGAGGGCTTTGCATGGCGAAAGATTTGACCCAATTGGAGCTGCTGACCGCGCTGGAGCCGGTCGTCGGCCAGAATATCGACCGGCACCTAGCGACGGCCAAGGACTGGAATCCGCACGATTACGTGCCGTGGGACGAGGGTAGCAACTTCGCTGCGATGGGCGGGATCGATTGGGACCCAACGCAATCGCGGCTGTCGGAGGTTGCGAGGGTGGCGATGATCACCAATCTGCTCACCGAGGACAACCTGCCCTCCTATCACCGCACCATCGCCGAGAACTTCTGCATGGACGGCGCGTGGGGAACCTGGGTCGGGCGCTGGACCGCTGAGGAGAACCGCCACGGCATCGCCATGCGCGACTACCTCGTGGTCACCCGGAGCGTCGACCCGGTGGCCCTGGAGAGCGACCGGATGCTCCACATGACCAAGGGTGTGAACACACCCGAGGGCTACGGCGGTGTGCTCGATCAGGTCGCCTATGTCACGTTCCAGGAACTCGCCACCCGTGTCAGCCACCGCAGCACCGGCCGGGTGTGCGCCGACCCCGTGGCCGACCGCATGCTGGCGCGTATCGCCGCGGACGAGAACCTGCACATGATCTTCTACCGCAACCTGACCGCCGCGGCGTTCGACCTCACCCCCGACCAGACAATCGAAGCCATCACCAAGGTCGTGCAGAACTTCGCGATGCCCGGCCACGGCATGCCCAATTGGCGTCGCAACGGCGTGCTGATGGTCAAACACGGCATCTACGACCTGCGGCAGCACCTCGACGACGTCCTCTGGCCGGTCCTGCGAACGTGGAAGGTGTTCGAGCGCACCGATTTCACCGCACGCGGCGAACAAAGCCGCGAGGAACTCGGTGAATATCTCGAGAAACTCGAACGCGATGTCATCCGGTTCGAGGAACAGCGCGACCGCCTGCTGGCTCGCGAAGCGGCCAAAGCCGAGCGTGCCCTCACGGCCGCTGGGTAATCGGGGACCGAGGACTATCGGGAACCGAGGGGCCAACTGGCCGGATTCCTTATTCGGCCAGTTGACCTATGATTTTCGGCGCAAGCCCGGTTCTTCAGGGTCGGGATAGCCGATCCCCTTTAGATCGGGGCGGCGTTGCTGTTGCGCATACTGGGCGATGATCGAGAGGGGCGCGCCACCGCAAGAGGCTGCGAAGTACGACGGCGACCACAGGTGCTCACGGTGAGTCTGCATCCGGTATCGCAGTTGCGCAACTGCCGCGAGGAGACACCCTTGCGTGAGTTCACCAGCTTCGACAGTTGACGACTGTCAGCGCGCTTCGATATCGAAGAGCGCCGACAACGACGACCAAGGGTGCGTGCAGCGTGAAAACAGCCACGGTCCATAGCCCTACTTGCTACGGTATTCGAATGCTTGTTCGATACCGTTACCGCGCCTACCCGGACGGGGATCAGCAGAAGATGCTGTCCCGGTCGTTCGGGTGCGCGCGGACGGTGTTCAACGATGCGGTACGTGCTCGGCAAGTCGCCCATACCGCAGGTGTGAAGATCAGCGACACCGATGTGCAGAGGCGGGTCGTTACGATCGCCAAATCGACACCGGAACGTGCGTGGCTGGCGGAGGTGTCCTCGGTGGTGCTGGTGCAGGCCTGCCAGGACGCGCGTCGCGCCTACCGCAACTTCTTCGACTCCCTGTCCGGAAAACGACGAGGCCGCAAGATAGGGGCACCCCGGTTCCGGTCGCGCAAGAACAATCGGCAGTCGATTCGGTTCACCCGCACCGGATTCGGTGTCACCGACCGGGGCGTACGCCTGGCGAAGATCGGGGACGTGAAACTCGCGTGGTCACGGGAGCTCCCGTCGGAGCCGACGAGTGTCACGGTGCTCCGCGAACCGGACGGCCGCTTCTACGTGTCGTTCGTCGTGGAGGTCGAACAGACGCCGCTACCGGCCTCACCGACTGTCGCCGGTATCGACCTGGGGCTCACCGACTTGGCGACGATCGCCCGGTCGGACGGCACCCGGGAGAAGATCCCCAACCCACGGCACCTCGGCGCCAAACAACGTCGTCTCAGCAGAGCCCAGAAAGCGTTGTCGCGCAAGCGGAAAGGGTCGGCCAACCGGGCAAAGGCACGAGTCCGGGTCGCGGTGTTGCACCGGAAGGTGCGGGAAACACGGCTCGACCACCACCACAAACTCGCCCTCCGGCTAATCCGTGAGAACCAAACGGTAGCCGTGGAGGATTTGGCGGTGGCGGGTATGGCCCGCACCAGGTTGGCGAAGTCGGTCCATGATGCCGGCTGGTCCACCCTGGTTCGGTTGTTGGAGGAGAAAGCCGCCCGGTATGGGCGGACTGTCGCCACGATCGACCGATGGTTCCCGTCTACCCGCACCTGCTGCGTGTGTGGCGTGGTCGGGGACCGTCAACCGTTGTGTGTTCGGCAGTGGGTGTGCGTGTGTGGGGTGGTCCTGGATCGGGACTACAACGCCGCGGTGAACATTATCGACGCCGCAGGGCTTGCGGAGTCGTTAAACGCTTGTGGAGGCGATGTGAGACTCCGGCTCGCCGGAGCGGTTGCCGGTGAAGCAGGAACCCCCCGAACAGACCCCACCGGACATGGTGAGGCTGCGTAGGAATCCCGGCCCTTCAGGACCAGGAGGAAGTCAACCCCATGCCATGGACGATGATGTCCGGATCACATATGGGAGGCTGTGCATTTCGCCGATGCTGCCGCAATGGCGGCGGGGTTGCGCGTTACTACGATCGATCGGCCGGGATAGGGTGTCGTCGATGTTGCCGCGTCGGCGGATCGTGGATTGGGTCGATACCGTGAGCGCGGTGGCGGACGGCTCCGGCTGGATCAGTTCGCGATGCTCGGTGTTTCCGGTGGTGGTCCATGCGTTGGCGTGCGCGTATCGCTTGCCCGACAGGGTGACCCGTGCGGCGGTGGTCAGCTCGCCCGCCCTCGTTCGAGAAGCGCGTGTCCAGTGCGGACGAGAGTGATGGCAAGCGTGGGGGAGGGTTGCGGGTATTGCGCCGGTTTCCATTGCTGGCGCGCCCGGTCGCGGCGCGGATGGGGGGGTGGTTCGGGAGCCGCGCGGTCTCGCCGGGCTGATTGCGCAGATGTCGGCGGCTGATCGCAATCGTCCGGCCGGGATGAGGAGTTGGCGGCGAAGATCGTGGCCAATATCGGGGTGGCTTTCACACAGGGCAGCCGGGGAGGCGCGGGGATTTGACGGTGATGTTCGCTCGACCGTAGGGGTTCGACCTCGCTGATATTGCTGTACCCGTACATATTTGGCATGGTGCGGCCTACGCCAACGTGCCGGTTGCGGATGCTCGACGGCTCGCGGCCGCTCCCCCGAACGCCGAGCTCGTCGTCGTTTAGGCGCCGGGGCATTTGGTATTCGTCGACCACGTCACCGCAATCTTGGACTCGATTCCGGCGAGTATGTAGGCGAATATGAGTGTCCACGCGAGGCCTGCGGGGGCGTGGCCTAATGGGCGTGGCCGATCCGGGATGTCCGATCGATACCCCGCCGGGCTGGCGGGGCGGACATCGGTAATCATGCGCGTCAACCGGTATGGGCGGACAGTGCTCGGGTTTCGATCTCGAGGCCGCCGGTGGCGGTGAGGGCCGCGCCGTAGGTGATGCGCCGTTCCTGTGAATCGTCGCGGGCATCGGTGTTGTGCACGGTAAGGCAACTCACCGCACCGAAATTCACTATCAGGTAGCGGTTTTCGACCGTGTCCGTCTACGTGGTGAGGGTGACGGTGAAGATCTGTCCGCGCGCGATCCAGTCACGGGCGGCGGCCGCGACCGCGGGCGATTCGGCATCGGGGAAGTGCAGGCTGAAGGGCAGGTTGGGGGAGTCCAGGTAGGTCGCCATGACGGACCGTGTCCGATCTTGTTGCGCTGGTTTGTCTTCGGAGGTGAAGCCGTAATCCTGTAGATCCCAAGTGTAGACCTACAGCGTTGACACAATGTCCCGAACAGTGTCTACTGAGAGCAGCAGCAGTTCCGCGCGAAGGCTTCGAGGATCGCGATGATCGTCACCATCGAGCTACTCGTGCTCCACACCGACTCGAGTCGCAATACCGCCCACGCGAACTGCCGCATGTCGACGCAGGGACCTCACCTGCACACCTCCGCCATCTCCGCGACGTCGCAGCAGCAGCCGCACCCGGCAATGTGGCCGGGCCCGGTCCGGGGCCCGATCCCCGCCTCGATATCGCGGCGCCGATCGGCGGCCGGACAATGGTCGGCCTCGCCTTTCACGTAACCGGGCCACCCGATACGCGGCGGCCCCGATCCCGTTCACCATCGCCGGTGTTCGGTGTACCCACCCTGTCGACTGCAGCTGGATTAGAGGCAGAACCGATGAGTACTCCATCGACAACGACGCCCACTCGACCGAGATATGCACGCGGTGGCAATGATAGCTACGACAATATCGAGCCATCGTTCGCTCGACTCGCCGCGTTGGACCCCACCGACCCGCATCGAATCGCGTTGCGGGAGGAGCTGATCGGCCGCTGTCTACCGCTGGCCGAACATATCGCCCGCAAGTTCGCCCAGCGCGGTGAGAATGCCGAGGACCTACTGCAGTGCGCCCGGGTGGGGGTGGTGCTCGCCGTCGATCGATTCGATCCCGATTACGGTGCGCCCTTTCTGGCCTTCGCGGTGCCGACGATCATGGGCGAGGTCCGCAGACACTTCCGCGACTTCACCTGGGCAGTGCGAATACCGCGGCGACTCAAGGAGATTCACCAGGCGATCGGCCCCGCCGTCGATCTGCTGTGTCAACAGCTCGGCCGCATGCCCACCGCCACGGAGATCGCCGACGAGCTCGGCATCGATCGTGTCGAAGTAACCCGGGCGCTGGTGGCTCGCAATGCCTACCGCACCTGCTCGCTCGAGGAGCCGGTCGGCAATGACGCCGACTCCGCGCCGATCTCCGTCCGCGACAGCCTCGGTGCCGACGAGCCGGACTATGGCGTCATCGAGGACCGCCTGACTGTGCGGCCCCTGATCAAAGCCCTCGCTGAACGGGAACGCGAAGTGCTGATCCTGCGGTTCTTCGAATCCCAGCGCCAAATCGATATCGCGGAACGACTCGGCGTCTCCCAGATGCAGGTTTCGCGCGTCTTGGCTCGAACTCTCAATGCGTTGCGCGAGCAGGCGTTACTCGACTGAACATTGCGGCGCTGCTGAGCGCGGCGAACAGCCCGACATCCAACTATCCAGGAGAAAATGAAATGAGAACATTCGCGAACGAGGGCAGACAGATGCGCAGGGGTGGCCGCTCGAGGATCTCCAGCCTGGTCACGGTGCTGGTGTTGGTATGGCTGATTATCGGTGCCGTCGCCGCCGGGCAACGGGACTACTTCGGTAGCGCGCCGACCAACTGCGCGAGCACCGGAACCATCGCGGTGACCATCCTGGCCGGGCCGCTCAACTACCTCGGCATGAATCCGACGGTGGATGACTGCAAGGTCGATCTCCCGCAACCCAGCCCGTGACCTGAGCAGCCTGCGGAATTGGTCCGAACCGTCCCTCTGACCCGCGCGCTCCCGGCAGCGTTCGGGGCGCTGCTGTTGATGTGCCCATGTGACCTTTTGTGCCAGAGTTCAATTGGATACTGGCAAGATCGGTCATCAGCATGGATCATGGCCCGCGCGACAACTCCTGTCGACGGGAGTCGCAGCCTGGGCTGCCATCGGTCGCGGGCAATCAGCTGAGAGACTTTCGGAATGAATCACGTTGTGCGAGTAGACATTACCGCTACCGGTCGCCAGCGCGGAAAGTGAATGCGCCCCGAACGAATCGGTCGGGGCGCATTCGATTGACCGCTGCGGGCGCAGCACTCGGACAATGCGATCGCGATGACCAAGGGACAATATGAGATTTGCTGCGGTGCTCGCTATTACGTCAACAGTCGCACTCCTGGCGGCGTGCGGTTTCGGGGACGGCTCCGCCACGCTCACCGACGACCAGCTGGCACGTGAGTACTCCCGGACCGTCTACGGCACATCTCTCGACGACGATGCGGCCGGGCCGGAGGAGGCCACGCGGGCAATCGTCGAACTCGTCTCCGATCACTGTGCGGTGCTGGGCGATATGCGGGAGAGGGGGCTGATCTCCACGGACCCGGAATACTCGACGAATGCGAGCGGCCTGGCCTCGCTGGAAGTGCGGTTCGGGCAGGAAGCGGGCTTCACGGCTCGCCAGACACGCGACGCCCTGGGCATCAGCGCCCGCTTCCGCTGCGATGAATTCACCCCGATGCTGCGCGCCTACGACGCGGCCAATGCCGTCGACTGAGCTTCCCGGGCAACCACGGGCCAGCTCACTAGTGTCTTCCGATACCTGGCGCTACACGACCCCCGGCCGGACGCCTCGACCGCTGACAAACCAACTACCCTGTGGTGTACGCCATCTGGGCCTGGATTGTGGTTCTGGCCTTTCCGCCGCTGTTCGGGTTTCGGTAGCTCGCGAAAGCCGTCCCGAGACCCGTCACCCCGGGGTGAGGGCCGGTGCCAGCAGCCGGGCCGCTTGGTCGATGACCCACGGTTTGTCGATATAGGGCGGCGGGTCGATGGCGATGCGGAAGCATGCGGTGGCGAATACCGCCATGCCGATGTAGACCATCGATTCGCGCTGTTCGCGGGTGAGGTCGGGGCGGACGATGGTGATCAGGAGCCGACCGAAATGTCCCAAGGTCTGTTCGATTTCGGGAAATACATTGCTGTAGAGGCCCAGTGGCGCTTCCGATAGCAACGCTCGGACGACACCGCGGTGGGTTTCGATCGCCTCGACCATGGTGGCGGTGAGGTGTCGGAACCCGTCGACCGGTTCGAGATTGTCCGAGACCGATGCCGACATGGCGGCCGTGAGCGTTGCCGTGATCTCGGTGGCGGTGCGATCACGCACCGCCTCGACCAATTCCGCCTTGTCCGCGAAATAGCGGTACAGGGTGCCGACGCTGACCCCGGCTTCCCGCGCCACGTGGTTGGTTGTCAGGTGGGCATAGCCGTGCGCGGTCAAAACCCGAGCAGTGGCGTCGATCAAGGTGGCGGTGGTGTCACGAGAGCGCTGCTGTACCGGCCGGATTCGCTTGGGCCTGGGCATTCGCACCGCCGAAGTATGTGACTCGAATGGGGTGAATCCGAGTAGAAGTCGAATCTGTTTTCACCTTAGCGTTGAGGTAGGGATTCGTCACTCAACGAGGAGTTTTCGACGTGACCAGCGCATCAGAACGTGCAGCAGCAACCGCCGTATTCCGTCGCGGGGGGCCGCCGGTCGCGGCCGGAACCTCGATCGGGCCGGACGGACAACCCGACTACGGCTACTTCGGTCCCGCCACGGTGGTGTGGCGGGTCCTGACCCATCCGGCGGTCCCCTCCATGATCGCCCAGGTCACCGGACTACTGGAAGTGGCTGAGGCGGGGCTGTTCTCGGCCGTCTTCGACCACGACCCGCTGACCCGCGCGACGCTACGCGGCAGGGTGCGCCCGTCGATGGTGAACGATCGCCTGCGGCGCACGGTCGGCGTTCCGGTACCGATCATCCTCGGCGATAAGCACACCGCGGATCGCGTCGCCGCTCACCTGCGCCGATTCCACAGCCGAATGCAGGGCACCATTCCCGCGACAGGCGAACCCTACGACGCCGCGGGCTCGGATCTCGTGGTCTTCGCGCACGTGACGATCATGCACGCCGCACTGCTCGTGTATGAGCGGACCGCGTTCGAGGGAGGTCTCCCGAGGCGGCTCGACGACGAGGACCGGGACCGCTACTTCGCCGAGGCCGCCCGTTTCGGGGAACTGATGGGCGCTCGCCCCGAAGACATTCCACGATCGGTCGCGCAGGTCCACGAGTACTACCGCAACCATGCCCCGCAGTACTACCGCCGCGGCGGTGACGAACCAGTTCTCGTCGGCACACTACTCGCGATCGTGCGAATGCTGCGTCACCCGGGCGATGTCGATACCGCGCTGATCATGCTGGTACTCATGGCGAGCGGTATCGCGGCGTTCGGCATCGTTCCCGGGCCTGTCCGCCGCCTGTACGGCATACCGAAAGTCGCCGATCCCCTTGTCGCGACGGCATTCCGGTTGACCCAGCCCCTCTACGCCCTGCTCGCGATTCCTCCGATCGGAGACCGCGTGAATACCTACGTTGCCGGTCCGGACGCGGTGTCGCTGGCTCGATCGGCCCGGCAGCTGATGCACCGGGCTCACTCGCCACGTCACCTGTGGCGAGCGGCGTCGTAGGAATTGACAGGAAGCCCAGCCGATGCGAATATTCGTTTCCGTTAGGGCGAGAATCTGGATCACTTCGCGGCGTGGGGGTTTTCGGTGTCGGAGGACAGGGGCGGATCGGCCCGGCATTCGCCACCGACGGACCGGGTGGTGGCCGTGGTCGATCTCCTCGCCGCGCTCGGATCTCCCGCCACCGCGGCGGATCTGGCCGATACGCTCGAACTCAGCCGCTCGACGGTCGGCGCGATTCTCGGCTCGCTACAGGCGCACGGCTGGGTCAGTCGCCTGCCTGATCTCCGCTATGTGCTCGGCCCGGCTCTCCTGGTCACCGCGGACCGGGTGCGGGCGGCGCTTCAGGGTCCCACCGATGTGATGGGACTGCTCGACGGCTTGGCGGCCCGGGTCGGCTGCGGTGCCGCCCTGAGCCTGGTCGATTCGGGACAGTTGGTCTTCATTGCCGTCACGCGCGGCCTCGGCCATATCCCCGCGGGTGTGGAGGTGGGACTGCGGCTTCCGCTGCACGCCCCGGGTGGTGCGGCCGTCGTCGCGTACGCCGACGATCCGGTCCAGCGGGACTGGATCGACAGCGCCGCTGCCGGGCAGCGTGACCAGCTCCGACGCGGACTCGAACAGATCGCCGAGCACGGATTCGCGGTCTGGGGTGCCGACGTCGCCGACCTGCACCGCATCGATGTGCTGGGACGGGTCGTCGCGCACCTGTCCACCAATGCCACGAATCAGCAATTGCGCGAGGATGTCCAAGCGCTGATGGCGGAAACCGGCGGGCGGCTGCACACCGCGGCCGCACTCGACAGCGCGGACTCGCTGCCGATCAGCTACCTGGCCGCCCCGGTTTTCGACCATGATGGAAAAGCGCTGTGGGAGTTGCAGATCGGTCCACTCCGCGCCTCGGTCACGCGGGCTGAACGGCGGCGCTATATCGACGAGCTCGGCTCGGCCGCGCGTACGCTCGGCTCCCTCCTGAGCCCTGGTTCCCGCTGATCGCCCGGCCGACCGCGTTGATCGTCGGCCCGACCGCGCGAATCGCGGCAATCCGCGAATGCTGTTGAATACCTTGCCTTCTTCCGGCCGCTCTTCTACCGTGTAGCGCCATGCGAATATTCGGAACAATTGGACCGAATATTCGCACTCGGCCGGATGTTCTCGTCAGCGGTGAACGCCCCGGCACCCACAATTCAGGGAGTACTCCGTGATCGAGAGACTGGGTCGCGCCGCCGCGACCGTCGCGTTGGGCATGGCAGTGATGCTGACCGTCACGACCGGATCGGCCGCCGCCTTCGGTTCCCTACCACCGGCCAACCCCCACCTCGGGCCCCTCGGTACCGCCACCATGCACGGTGACGCCGAATCCTCCGACGCCACACCGTTCGCGGGCCCGGGCACCGGGAATGTGGACAGCGATTTCCGGGAACTCGCCGCCGCGTGCCCGACCATCCTGCAGGGCGCGGACGGTATGCCGCAGGCGCTGTGCACGAAAGTCATCGACCGAGCCCCGAAGGTGTTCCTGCTCGATCCGGCCAACGGCCGACCTCTCGCCTCACTGGATTTGGCGAAGGGCAGCCTGCTCGGCGGCGTGTACGCCTACCTCGACAATCACGACCGCATGGTCACCGTGGACGGCAGCGGTCAGCTCCTGCGCATCGGGCATCGACAGGCGGGGGGTGATTGGCAGGTGTTCATCGAATCGAGAAACGATATCGCGCAAGCGGTTTCGGGTCACTGCGGTGGAGGTGACTGCGACGCGGTCAGTTCGGTCATGGCCGATTTCGCCGGCCGGGTGTGGTTCGCCACCGACAATGCCGCGGCCGGTTTCCTCGATCCGGCCACCGGCATCGCGCGCTCGATCGTGCTCGGTCCCGGTGAGAAAGTGGCGAACAGTATCTCGACCGCCCCCGAGGGCGTGGCGATCACGACGACGCATGCGCTGTACCTGGTCGACGTCGACAGTTCGGGCAATCCGCAGGTGCTGTGGCGGGAGGCCTACGATCGCGGCCCCGCCCGCAAGCCCGGTCAGCTGAGCTGGGGCTCGGGTGCCACTCCCACCTACTTCGGGCCGGGCAGCGGCACGGAATACCTGGCCATTACCGATAATGCGGTACCCAAGGTGAATCTGCTGGTCTTCGACACCACCACCGGTAATCGCGTCTGTTCGGTGCCGACCGTGGCAGGCACCGAGAACTCCCCGATCGGCTCCGGCAACAGTCTGTTCATCGCCAGCACCTACGGCTACCCCTATCCGGCCGTCCCCGAGGGGGCCGGTCCCAGCGAACCGGCCAACGCCAAATTCACCGGCGGTATCGTCCGCGTCGACGTCACCGGCTCCGGCTG
The DNA here is from genome assembly GCF_001613345.1 of Nocardia uniformis NBRC 13702. Classification (GTDB taxonomy): domain Bacteria; phylum Actinomycetota; class Actinomycetes; order Mycobacteriales; family Mycobacteriaceae; genus Nocardia; species Nocardia uniformis. The sequence continues at coordinate 120,696 of NZ_BDCE01000044.1, forward strand.
CCAGGTGAAGTGGACCAATGACGCGCTCTCCGCGGCGGTTCCGCGCCTCTCGGTGGCCGACGGCAAGATCTACACCGTCACCCGCCACACTCTCATCCCGACCGGCAGCGTCGGCGTGACCGATAGCTTCCGCTACGCGGTCATCGACGCCGCTACCGGCCGCATCGAGAAGGAGAAGGTCATCGGTGCCACCGCGATACACAACACCCTGCAGATGGTCGGCACCATCTCACCGGATCGCACGCTCTATCAAGGCACCATGACCGGACTGTTCCGCATCGCACCGCGATAGCGGTACTGACCGTGGCTGCGGCCGCACCGTCCGGAACTACTGTCCCGCAACCTGATCGGTACGCAATCGCCTGGGTCGACGCCGCCGCCCAAGTGGGTGGTCGCAGGTACCGCGCGTTTCGTGACCGAGCCGCCCAGTCATCCCGGCGCTGTCCGGCCGGGATCCACACTGGGCGGCGCGGGCCTTCGGGTGTGGATTCCGGCCAAAAGCATGCCGGAATGACGGGGCTCGCGCCCAGTGCTTTGACCAGCCGCTCAGTGCTCGAATCTCACCGTGGACGGGGTCGGGAGGTCAGCTGACCAGTCCGCGGCCGGTGGTGAGAGGTAGGTCGGTGGCGGTCAGCAGGCCCGGGCGGGCTTCGATCACGGCCGAGACGGCGCTCACCAGGCGGGCGGCGGTACCGACCACGCCCGCGAGAGCGTGGTCGCCGTTGCTGTAGAGCTGCAGGTCCAGCTGGTAGTCCGGGTCGCCCTGGATTTCGACTCGGTAGCAACCCTTTCCGGTCGGCTGCGGCCATTCGGGAGCCAGGTCGGGGTGCAGGCGGGTGACGTGTTCGAGAGTGAGGACTTCGCGGTCGCCACGAATGCCGTGGACCTGGAAACGCAGGGCGGCGGCGGTGCCGGGAGCGATGGTGTGGTCGCCGATGGTGAGTTTCTCGGTCGCCGGTAGTCGCTCGAAATGCTGTGTGACGGAGTCGAGTTCGATATCGAGAGCGGCGGCGAGCTGGCGGATTACGCTGCCCCAGGCGAGGGTGAGGATGCCGGGTTGCAGCAGCATGGGCAGGGTCTCGAGCTCGCTGCCGAAGCCCATGATGTCGAATACGACCTTGGGGTTGTCGTAGGTGGAGTAGTCCATGATCTCCGAGCAGATAATGCGGTCGATCCGTTCGGAGCCGCTGGAGAGCAGCAGCGGGAGCCAGTCATTGGCCCAGCCGGGGTCGATCCCGTTCACCCACAGGGACGCACCGCCTTCCTCGGCGGCTTCGACGATCGGGGCAATAGCCTCATCGGGCAGGACGCCGTACGGGAATTGCAGGAAGACGGGGCTGCTGGAGACCACATTGATTCCGGCGCGCAGGAACCGTTTCAGGTCTTCGACCGCTTCCATGAGCCGGTCGTCGGCCATCGCGGTGTGCACGATGCAGTCGGGCTTCAGGGCCAAGAGGGCGTCGGCGTCCGTGGTGGCGGTAATACCGGTCTCGACGGAGAGCCCGGCGAGTTCACCCGCGTCCTTACCGGCTTTGGCGGGGCTCGATACCCAGACGCCGACGAGCTCGAGTTCGGGCCGGGCGATAATGGAACGCAGTGCTCGCGCACCGACATTGCCGGTGCTCCACTGGATTACGCGGTAGGTCATATCAGATCCTTTGTGCGGGGATGGATCACAGGTCGGGCAGGCCGAGTTCGAGGTTGGGGTGTTCGATGCCGCCGTCCACCTCGAGAATCTTGCCGGTGATGTAGCCGCCCGCCCGCGAGCTGAGATACACGATGGCGGCGGCGATCTCCCAGGGTTCGCCGAGCCGACCCAATGGCGTGGCGGCTTCCATGGTGGCCTTGATTTCCGGTTGCTGCGCAACGACATCCAGCGCGGAGGTGAGTACCGAGCCGACCGCGATGGCATTGACGCGGATGCGCGGGGACAGGTCGGTGGCGGCCAAACGGGTCCAGTGCGCGAGCGCGGCTTTCGCGGTGCCGTAGGCGAGGAAGCCGCGCCCGGCGGTGCGTCCCATCATCGAGGAGATATTCACGACCGACCCGCCGCCCGCCTCCAGCAGGTGCGGTACCGCGGCCTGGGTGAGGGCGTGTGCGGTGGACACATTGAAGCGGAAGGCGTCCTCGAGAAATTCGGGGGAGGTGGTCATGAAGGTATTGGGCATGGTGCCGCCGACATTGTTGACCACGATGTCGATGCGGCCGAGCTCGGCGGCGGCGGTATCGGCGAAGGCCCTCACCGCGGACAGGTCGGACAGGTCCGCCGGTACGGTGACGGCACGGCGGCCCAGGGCGCGGATCTTCCCGGCGACCTCGTCGAGTTGCTCGGGGGTGCGGGCGGCGATGGCGACGTCGGCACCGGCTTCGGCGAGCGCGAGCGCGGTGGCCGCGCCGATGCCGCGGCCACCGCCGGTGACGATGGCTACCCGGCCGTCGAGCCGGAAGGTATCCAGGATCATGGGAAAGTTCCTCTCTGAGATGAGCTCTGAGATGGCCGCGTGTGGCTGCGGTCACAAGCAGCTTTAAGAACTATCGCTTAAGTGTCAAGGAGTGATTCTTTATCTGCTGGTGAGCGGCTACTGTGCAGACTGTGGCAGGGACAGCAGCGCGGGAACGCATCATCGTTGCGGCGGAGCGTCTGATCGCGGAGCGCGGACAGGCGGTACCGCTGCGCGATATCGCCGCCGCCGCCGGACAGCGGAACAATTCGGCGATCCAGTATCACTTCGGATCCCGCGACGGACTCATCGAGGCGGTGGTCGAGCACCGGCTGGCGACGCTGGAGGTGCGGCGGCTGGAATTGCTTGCCGAACAAGCGGGTTCGGGACAGCCGCCAGGTATACACGGGCTACTCGAAGCCCTGGTGGTACCCATGTTCGAGCTGGGTGAGCGACACGGGATCTGGCATTACGCGCGGTTTCTCGAACAGATACACACTCATCCGGCGGTTACCGACGCGGCCAATCTCGAGCGCGCGGGACGTACATCGGTGCGCGTCATCATGCAGGGGCTCGACCGTGAACTCACCGCTCTGCCGCCGCGGTTGCGGGTGCGGCGGTTGCGGGCATTGACCACCATGCTTTTCGCGCTGCTGGCCGATCGTGAACGAGCGACCGAGGCGGGCTCCGTGCGGACGGAGGACGCGCAGGCGTGGGGGGAAATCATCGATATGCTCGCCGGTTCGCTCGCCGCGCCGGTCAGTGCTCGTGGGTCGGTATCGCGAGGCGCGCGCACGGTATAGGCGTGATCCCGCGATTGTGGGGTGGTTCCGCGCTCGGTTACGGCACTACTTCGATAATGTCGCCGGGCCAGAGGTAGGTGAAGAATTCGCGGGCACCGTCGGGCGTCATTCGGATGCATCCGTGTGACTGCTCTTCGATCGGGCCGATATGCGTGGCGATATCACCATCGAAAAAGACCGCGTACTTCATCGGGACATGGTGCAGGGTGCTCCAGTGGTCCTCGCGTTTGAAGTCGACATCGAAGACCCCGACATTGGTGCGGTAGCCGGGGCGGCCGTGTGAGATCGGCGTCGGGCCGTAGGTGACCTGGCCGTTATCCATCAGCCACGCCTCATTGGTCGACAGGCGCATACATCCGCGTGCCCCCGCCGCCGTGCACGGTGCCACCACGGGAGCCGGTGGGATGATCGCCGGCACACCGGGGATATCCGGCCCGCCGGGCCACAGTGGTTCGGCTTGCGCCGGCGCCGCGACCACGAGACCGGTCGCTGCCATGCTGACCAGCACCGCGAGTCTGAGTCCGGAGCGGAGACGATTCTTGCGTTTCATGGATCGGACCTCCCTTGCCCTCACCCGTGGTACGAACGTGTCGACCGGGGCGAGGGAACCGTGTGGGCGACACGAGAGTCCGAGCTGATCTGTAAACCTTCCTTATCATTGTGACCCGGCCTTCGGGCGAACTGGGGGAAATCGGGCACTCAGCCGCCTCGGTGCTCCGTCGAAGCGCGCACACCGCTACCGGCTAGCCGCCCGGGGTGATAACTCCACCGGGCTGCGATGGCCTCGACCCTCGGCGTTGTCCGTGATCTGACTCACACGCTGTCACAGCTGAGGGGTACGCGGTGTCTTGTGCCCGAACCCCACACCGAACGAAGGAAAGACAGCATGAGCAACAAGAATGAAGTCGTCGTGATCGGTGGCGGATACGCGGGCGTGATGGCGGCCAACCGCCTGACACAACGCGACGACGTGCGGGTGACCGTGATCAACCCCCGTCAGGTCTTCGTCCCGCGGCTGCGTTTGCACCAGCTCGTCGGCGAGACCCACGAGGCGGTCGTCGATTACCAGGAGGTCCTGGCCGAGGGGATCCGGCTGGTGGTCGACAGCGCGACTCGGATCGATGCGGCCGAGCGCAGGGTGATGCTGGCCGACGGCGGCACGATCGGCTACGACTACCTGCTCTATGCGGTCGGCAGCCACGGTGCCGAGCCGCGGGTACCGGGTGCGGCCGAATTCGCCTATCCGATCGCGACTTTGGAGGCGGCGCAGCGGCTGCGGTCGGTACTGCTCGACACGCCCGCGACGGCCGCGGTGACGGTGATCGGGGGCGGACCGACCGGCATCGAGACCGCCGCCGAGCTGGCCGAGCAGGGACGCAAGGTCACCTTGGTCTGCGGCGGTGTACTCGTTGCCTACCTGCACCCCAAGGCGCGGCGCACTGCCCACAAGTACCTCGCCGAGCTGGGGGTGACCGTCATCGAGGGCACCGATGCGGCCGTCACCGCGGTGACAGCGGAGGCCGTGGAACTCGGCGACGGCCGGAGGCTGGCGAGCGCGGTCACCATTTGGACGGCGGGCTTCGATGTGCCCGATCTGGCCCGTCGGAGTGGGTTGCGCACCGATGCCGCGGGGCGGTTGCTCACCGACGAGACGCTGACCAGTGTCGACGACGAACGCATTGTCGCGGCGGGTGATTCGTCGGCGCCGTCGGATCTGCCGTTCCGGATGAGCGCCTACGTGGCGTACTGCCTGGGCGCCCATGCCGCCGACACCGTGCTGCACCGGATCGCGGGGGAGGAGCCCACGCCGGTCGACCTGTCGTTCCCCGCCATGTGCCTGAGTCTGGGCCGCGATGCCGGGATCTATCAGCTCGGCCACAAGGACGAGACCGCCATGCGGCTGTACTTCAGCGGATTCGTGGGTAAGAAGCTCAAGGAATTCGCCTGCGAAGCGGGTATCAAGCACCTGGCGACCGAGGCCCACAAGCCCGGCTCCCACCACTTGTTCAAGGACGGCAAGCACCGGCCGGCCCTGCTGCGGGCCCAGCGCGACGACACGACCGCATCGGTCGGTAGGACAACGAGCGCACCCCGGTGACGAGGGCGTGAGCCGCCCCGAACATGATCTCGCCCTGCCTGCGCAAATTGTGCTGAGCTGCGAGATTTGACCTGAACAATGGTTTAGGTAGCAGGATCGGGTCCATGATTTTGGTTACCGGTGCAACGGGCAAGGCCGGCCGTCAGGCCGTCATCCAACTACACGAGGCGGGTGTCGGGGTTCGTGCGCTGGTTCGTCGCCCGGAGGCGGCGGACCTGCCGCTCGGCGTCGAGGTCGTCCGCGGCGATCTAGCGGATCCGGGCAGCCTGGACGCCGCGCTCGACGGTGTGCGCGCGGTGTTCCTGGTGTGGCCGACGCTGGCGGCGGACGCGGCCGCTCCGGCCGCGGTTCGGCGGCTGGCCGAGCGGGTGCGGCATTTCGTCTACCTGTCCGCCATGGGCGCCGATGAGCGGGTCGGCGCGGTGCTCGGTTCGCACGGTTACCTCGAACGACTCATCGACGAAACCGGGGTCGGCCGGACCTTCGTGCGCGCGGGCGGATTCGCGGGCAACGACCTCGGCTGGGTGGAGTCCATTCGCGCGGAAGGTGTTGTGCGCGAACACTATGACGATTGGGCCAGGTCGGTGATCCACGAGCGGGACATCGCCGCGGTGGGCGTCCGGGCCCTGCTCGAGGGCCACACCGACGCCGTCTACGAGGTGACCGGCCCCGAGGCGCTGACCGCCCCCCAGCGGGCCCGGATCATCGCCGACGCGCTCGGGGCGCCGGTGCGGTTCGAGAAGATGTCCCGGGCGCAGATGCAGGCGCAAATGTCGACCTGGATGCCTGCCGACGAGGTGAGCGACGCGCTGGGGGAGATGGATGAGATGACCGCACGGCCGGAGCCGGTGCTGTCCACCGTCGCCGAGGTCACCGGCGGGCCCGCGCACACCTACCGGGAGTGGGTCGCCGACCACCTCGCCGATTTCCGTTGAGCACCAGCCGATTTCCGCTGATACCCTGCTGTCCCTCGGAGGGTGAGGTCATCTCGGTCTCGGGTAACGAACCATCATGCCGATTTCAGGTCCGGTGCTGGTTCACCTCACCTCGGACCGTTTGGCTCCTCGGACCGTCCGGATCCGCCGAGGACACTGTTGCTCTCAGTCGGCGTCGGTCACGTAGAAGAACTCGTTCGGTCCACGAATCTCGGGCGGCACGTCTTCGTCCAGCCCATAACCTCCTGTCAATGCGCCAGCCACGCCGAGAAACGCGCTCGGTAGTAGTGCCCCGCCTCCGACCGGTCGACCATCACGACGCGTAGTCTCACCACTCATGCCGTCTGGCGGTAGTAAACAGGTTCGCGCCGCGCGCAAGCGCAAGAAGCGGATGGCGCGCGTCATCCACGACCTCACCGACGCGCAGTGGGATGCGCTCAAGACGTCCTGGGGCGGGTGCGCCTACTGCGGCTCCCTCGCCACCTCGCTGCAGAAGGACTGCGTGCAGGCCATCTCGCGCGGCGGCCGCTACACCCTGGGCAATGTCGTGCCCGCGTGCGGATCGTGCAATGCCAGCAAGTGCAACGCCGAGGTGACCAGCTGGCTGCGGCGCAAGAAGCTCGACGAACGCTCGTTTCTCGTGCGCCACTACGAGATCTCGACCGAGCTCACCGCCCGGTTCGTCTAGCGGCGTAGCCACCGTACTGCTGCGGGTGCGACGGATAGGGAAGCGATGGTGGAAATTGAGAGCCATCGCTTGGCGCACGCGCGCAGGCCGCTTGTCCGGTGTTTCGGGGTTGTGGGAATTCGGTCAGGGGTGCGGGTAGATACCCGGTTGTGCCAGAACACTGATCAATTCGGCGATGTCGCCGTCGGCTCGGCCGAAAGACAAGTCGAAGTAGGTGCGCAGGTAGGTGCGTTGCAGATCAATGGAGTGCGCGGGGTCGACGCCTCCCACTATCGACTGCGTGGTGGCGGTAGGCAGTAACCCGTTCGCGGTGAGCTGCGGCAGGATCAGCCCGACGTCGTTGAAGGACATGTGCTCGGTTCCCGAGAGTCGCAGCGGAATCTTCACTCCGGAGCTGTTGGGCCACACTGGTTCCCAGTTCTCACGATTCAACCATCGGGGATTGTCGTTGCCCAGCATGAGCAGCGGCCGGTCCAGTCCGTCGGCGACGACGGACCCGAGCAGCGGTCCGTCCAGATTCACACCGGCGCGGATACGAGGATCGTCGTACATCGCCTGGGCAGTGGTGGCGCCCCCGAGCGAGTGGCCGAACATCCCGACCCTCGTCAGGTCGACGCCGCCCATCAGATCCACGGCTCCACCGATTGTGCGGGTCCCCTTGGTGATCTCGGTCAGTTGGTCCAGCACGAAGCGAGTGTCGGCTACACGTACGGGTAGCAGCACATCGCTGAGCATTTCCGGGGGTGAGTCGAGGGGGACGACGGTTCGTTCGGCGCGGCCGTCGGGGAAGCGCACCGCGAATGCTTCGTAGGTGTGGTTGATCGCGGCAACGAGGTAGCCGTGGCTGGCGAGGTCCTCGGCCTGGGCGGTGCTCAATCCCGCGGGGTCGCCCATCCCGGGAGAGAACAGTAAGGCAGGGAAGGGGCCATCGGTGGTGCGAACCGGTGCGTCGTGTCGACTGTGGCCGGGCCCGAATATGTACGCGCCCTGAGCGATACCCAGACCGGCGAGGTCGCTGATTTGGGCTTGCAGTGCACCGGGAGCTATCCACGGTTCGGCCGGTTCGGTGTCGGAATCCGTTGCCGGGTACCAGATTCTGACCATCAGTTCACGGCGCTGGTCTGCATTCCACGGATCCGGGCGATCGGGATCGAGCAGGTGAACGTCGGTCACGCCGACCGGCATATCCCCGGTGACGTGAGGTAGCGAGATCGTCACGACGGGCGGTACTGCGGGGGATGCCTGGGCGCCGGCGCCGCCCATCGACAGTGCGAGCGATAAGGCCGTGACGGCAACCGCCAGACGGCGCAACGTATTCAGATAAATCACAACCCCTCGAAGTGCTTCCGATCGGAAACAGTACAAGGTCAAGGCCTACCCGGGGAGACCGGCAGCGCCAGGTATCCGCTCCTGGCTGGGACCAGGTCCGACCGCCAGTCTCGAGTAGCCGCAGACCGGTTCTGGTCCGGTATTCAGAATGCCTGTCTGACAAGGGGTTACGGCGCACGTGCACGCTGTCGTGCCAGGATGGGGCATATGACTCCAGTTCCGGAAAGCGCCGCGATTCCCGCCGATCCCGTCCAGGCATACAACTACGACGGCATCGCCGAGGGGTATACCGCCGAGAACGAAACCAGTCTGATGAATGCCTATTACGAGCGGCCCGCGATGCTGGAGCTCGCCGGGGATGTGGCCGGTCGGCGGATTCTCGACGCCGGTTGCGGCTCCGGTCCGCTATTCGCCGAGCTGCGCGATCGGGGCGCCGTCGTGACCGGCATCGACGCGAGTGCCGGGATGCTGGAGCTGGCTCGGCGGCGGCTGGGCGCCGACGCGGACCTGCGGATCGCCGACCTCGCGAACCCGCTGCCGTTTCCCGACAACACGTTCGACGACGTCACCGCATCCCTGGTGCTGCACTATCTGCGGGATTGGGGACCGACACTCACCGAGCTGCGACGGGTCCTGAAGCCCGGCGGTCGGCTCATCGCCTCGGTCGAGCATCCCTTCGCCATCTGGATCGCCGAGCGCTCGGACGGAAAGACGACCGACTATTTCCAGACCCGCCAGCGAACCGAAGAGTGGACCCTGGGCGGGCAGAGCACCCAATTGACTTTCTGGGACCGGCCGCTGAACGCGATGACCGACGCTTTCACCGCGTCGGGATTTCGCATCGATGTCATCAGCGAACCGCGGCCCGCACCTGGCGCCCGCGATCTGTTTCCCGAGTTGTTCCACGAGGTCGTCGGCGAAAGTTTCTTGGGCTTCCTGTTCTTCGACCTGCGGACGGCCTGACCACTGTGACCTCCGCGCCGCCGTCGAAGTACAACGGCGCGCCTAGCGGACGTGCAGAGTTGCACGGGAGTTCACCAACAACACTGCCGCGTACGGCGCCGCTGCATCAGTGGTTGATGGCAGCATCGGGAGGGGGCTCTGGGGACCAGAGCCTCGCGTCGGTACCTCGGTTAAGGACGGAACTATGACTCGAAAGCCAGAGCGACTGCGCCGCAATATAAATCGGCTCAATGGGTTTATCACCCTGCTGCAGAAGCGCGGTATCGCCTTCTCGGACATGCACATCCTCACAGTCGTCGGTCGGCGCACCGGTGAGTTGCGGGAGGTGCCGATCTCAGTGCTTCGGCTCGCGGGTGCGCGCTACGTCTTCCAGGCGTATCCGAAGTCGGCGTGGGTGGCGAACGTTCGGGCCACGCCGACGGTCACATTGGCGCGTGGTCGACGCTCCTCGGTGGTGCGAATGGTGGAACTGCCTGTGGAAGAACGCCGTTCGCTGCTGCGCGACCACGTCGCGAACGGCCGGGCGAAGCTGGACGAATGGTTCGTGAAGACCGGCCTGGTCGAGGAAGCTACCCCGGAGAGGCTCGCCGCCGCGGCCGAGCGCATCGCGATCTTCCGTGTGGAACCCGCCTGACCGAGGCCATCTCAGCTGTGGCGACGCAGCATTATGTGGCCCCGACGAAGTTGATGCCAACGACTCGACGCGAATTCTGGTGACCGGCAACGAGATCGCGGACTTGGACCGAGGGCCGCTCCTCTTGGGTAGCGGAACCGGCGACCAGGATCCGTGCCGGGGTGCTGGTGCATCCACTCACCGCCTCGACTTGTCCGAGCCTACGGTGCTTCTTGCTGCGCGCTGCCGTCCTGACCAGTGCTGGTGATAGTGGTCGATAGGTCTGTCTCATCCGCGCGACCCGCGTCCCCGGGCCGCATCGCTGCCCAGTCGCGGATCGCGGCGACGAACTCCTCGGGTGCGTCGGATTCCACGTAGGTGCCGGCGCCTTCGACGATCACGGTCTTGTGGTCGGGGAAGGTCGCTTCCAGACGCTCGCGCTCCTGGGGGCGGAAGGCGATATCGGCGTCACCCCACACGATCAATGCCGGCAGGTCAGCGATGTCAGCGAGGCCGGTCTCGACCTCGGCGCAGAAAGCCCGGCTGGTTAGGAACCGGCCGGGGAGCACAGCGGAGGCCTGGCGCCGCCCGGGGGTGTCCAGCGCCCGGCGGTAGTGGAACATCTCGGCCGCGGTCGGCTTCCGCCTTCGGTGGCCGGTCGGGATGAACGTGTTGACGAGCAGGTTGAACCGCCGGACCAGGAAGCGGCCGGGAGGTCCGCCGAGGGCGCGAGAGAAGGCCTCGTAGTAGAGGACGCCGTTGACCGGCCAAGCCCAGGTGTTGGCGAGCACCAGCCGATCGAAGACGCCCGGCCGCCGCTGCACGACCGCCAGGCCGATCAGACCGCCCCAGTCCTGCCCGACCAGCGTGACCCCCTCGAGGCCGAGCGCGTCGACAAACCCGGTGACCACATCTGCGTGCTCCTCGGGCAGGAAACGGTAGCCGGGCCTCGGCGTCGACAGCCCGAAGCCCGGGTAGTCGAGGGCGACGCACCGGAAGTCGTCGCGCAGCGCTCTGATCACATCACGCCAGAGGAACGACCAAGTCGGATTGCCGTGCAGGAATAGCAAAGTGGGGCCCGAGCCCTCGTCGAGGTAGTGCACGCTGTGCCCGTCGATATCGACGAAGCGGCTCTCGAACGGGAACAGGGCGTCGTCGACCCAGGCGGGCCGCGCGCTCTCGGTGGAATCGGCCACGATGGCTCCTCTTCGACTCGGCCCACTGGGCTGCTTGAATATTGCATATACACTTGAGAAATTCAAGTGTGGATCCATCGGCGCGGAGACCGGTACGCCGGTCAGGTGGGCGCGGTCCGGTGCAGATCGCGCAGCGCTGCGGCCGACGCCTCGCCCGAACGTATGCAATGCCGCGTTGCGCGCTGATCGAACGGCCATGCCTTTTGACCGAAGGTCAATGGGCTGAGGACATCTCGGAATCAGCGATGCACCGACAGGCCGAAGAGAGGGCGCGCCCGCACTATCGAGGAGGGGTAGGGAGCTGGTGAGTGGCTGCCGCTACCCTTCCGCCAGTCGCTTCAGTAGTCGGCCGTGCGCACCCACCGGCAGCAGGTCGGTTATGTCGCCACCCGACGTGGCGACCTCCTTGGCCAACGAACTGGACAGGAACCCGTAGGTCGGGTCGCTGGTGATGAAGCACGTGTCCACGACGGTGAGCGTGTGGTGCGTCCGCGCCATGGGCAGTTCGTAGTCGAAGTCGCCGCAGCGCAACCCCTTCACAATCGCGGTGATTCCCTGCTCGCGCGCGAAGTCCACCAGCAGCCCCTGCCAGGACGCCACCCGCACGTTACCGATGTGGGCGGTGGCCTCGCGCAGCATCTCGATGCGCTCGTCGATGGTGAACATCGTCTTCTTGTTCGTGTTGACCATGACCGTGACCACGAGCTCGTCGAACTGGGCTGCCGCCCGCTCGAACACGTTGATATGGCCGTTTGTCGCCGGGTCGAAAGACCCGGTGCACAGGGCTTTTGACATGGACAGAAGGTACACCGACGACAGAAGGTACACCGACGGCGTAGAGGCGGGGCGGCGCGCGAGTCTGGCGCTATGGCGCATGTGGCAGGTGGGCTCAGCCCCAGGGGCAGTGGACTCCGCCGCCGGATAGCGAGCGCAGGAAGCACAGCAGATATGCCGGATCGAGCAAGCCGGAACCGTACGGATCGAGCACTTCGACCGCCCGCGCGCCCGGCACCCCCTCCGGCCCGCTCGCGGCCGCAACACCGGGGGCAGCACCCAGAGCGGCCACGGCGGCAATCGCTACAACGGCAACAGCATTCGACACTCTACGACTCATCAGCAATCTCCTGGTTTACGCGATGTAGCACCCAATCCTTACACCTCGCCCCTAACCTTTTCATCCCCTCAATTCCTGGGTCTGTACCGCTGAACGTCACGGAGCAGAGAAGGGCCCGTCCGAAATCGCTGTGACGTCGGCGCTGGCGGTGCTCGCGCTCGCGTGCGTCACCGCGCAACCCGCTCATGTCGGCTGAACCGCTGCGCACGCACGATCTCCGACGTACAGCCCAACACTGTCCGGGGCATGAGCCGAGCTACTGGCTGCAACTGCGCCGCAGTGGCTCCGAGGTGAGCACTGCGGCTTCGGGGGGCGAGCCGTGCCTATCCGGGAAAGGGACGCAACGGTCGGGCGGGTGTCACATGGTGGCAGTGCACGATGATGTCGAATAATTCTCGGGCGGATCCGCCGGTCATGTAGTGGCCGTCGTCGGTGTCGTAGTTGCGGCCGATCATTCTGAATTCGGCTGTGCGGGAAAGCCAGTCGGTCACCGCCGCAGGTTGGTCGGCCGACAGGTCCAGCAGATAGTAGTTGTGGCCGACCGAGCCCAGCATCGCCTCGAACAATCGTGGTGAGGCCTCCGGTACGTGCACGCGATTTCGGCCTTCGAAGGTGGCCAGGTCGCCCTCGTGGAAGGTGAGCCCGACCGACCTGTAGCCCGGTCCGAGACGGTCACGCAGGTAGCTGCCCGCGCTAGGGGACACGTCGGCCGGGTTCGGCGGAAAACCCCGGTGGCGGGCATTGGCGGTGTGGGAGCTGGACGACCAGAACAGCACCTTCCGACCGCTGTGGCGGTACCACCATTCGACGTTCTCGGCGAACGCTGCTTCGTAGTAGGCCATGTTCAAAGGGTCGTCGGGTGTGCTGTCGTGATCGTGCAGTTCGTGGAACTGCACGATCACCCGCGCGGCCTGCAGCGCCCACCCGGACTCACCATGGTCGGCTGCGACATTCGCGACCAGCCGGTAGGCGTCGCGTACCCGCTCGACCCTGCCCGAACGATCGGGTAGACCGCGGAAATGGTCGACATGGGCGTCGATATCCCCGCTGGGCAACGCATCGGCGTACAGCTCCGCCAGGTCGGCCACCCGGTCGGCAGCGACCTCCCGCATGTACTCCACCACGGTGTCGTAGGCACGGTGGTCGACCGCGTGCGGGCTCACTCCCACCACCCGCACCGGGTCCGCGGGATGGTCCTGATTGAAGTCACGTACCCACCGAATCAGGGCGAGCACCTCCTCGGTAGCGGCGAAAGCCTCGGCCTCACCGAGAATTTCGCGTGGATCTCCGATACCGGTGCGCACGAACGCGTCCAAACGCAGACCCAGCGTCCAGTCCTGATCCAAGGCGATGACCCGGAACCCGGCCTCGCCGACCAGCAGGCGGGCGATGCGGTCCTGTAGCGCGAACACCTCGTGCGCGCCGCGCGTGCCGCCCCCATAGCCCACCACCGGCGCATCGGCCACCATCTCCACCAGTGGCCGTAGATCATCGCGCGGTGCCGACGGCCGCACCGTCACCAACGGCCGCGCCGCCCGGCCAATCCACTGCCGGACGGTCAACTCTTCCAGCGACGGCGTCACGCGGTCGCCTTGCCCTTCGGCATTCGAGAACTCCATGACAACACTCTGAAACCCAAACCGCACTTCAGGTCAATAGGCACTATCCGTGCAGCAGTCCCCTCCACAGTCGACGCTGCGGCTGCACGCATCCCCCAGCTCACTCCAAACCGAGCTATACCCATCCGAAAAGCCGCGACCCACGGTATCGGATTCGTCGCCTATTCCCCGCTGGCGCGCGGATTCCTCACCGGCACAGCGAAACCGGCCCGCGACTACGATCGCACCGACTTCCGCACCCTCATGCCCTGGTGGCACGCCGACAACTATGACGCCAACGCGCACATCATCGGTCAGCTCACCGAACTCGCTACCGCCGAAGGCGTCACCGTCTCACAGCTGGCGTTGGCCTGGACTCTCGCGCAACGCGACTACATCGTCCCGATTCCGGGCTCCCGCAACCCCGACCGCGTCGCTCAAAACGTCGCAGCCAGCGATATTGCGCTTACCGCTGAGGATCTCGCGCGTATTGCCGCCATAGCTCCCGTCGGTGGACACGGTGGCCGGGGTACGCCGTCGCCATGGCTGTAGCGGGATGGCTGCCCTGGGCAAGACGCGCACTGCACTGCTGCTGATCGAGAAGGTGGCATGCGGTGGCTCGATCGCGCCTCGGAGTCATATTGCGGCCGAACGAACCGAGGTTGAGGCAGCCGGGCTTGGGCTCAGCTTGCTGCCGCTAGCACCCTCCACACCTTTCTGGAGCGTGAGCGGGCCTGCGGAGCCGCGGATTCGATTCGTCGGCGCGCTTCGTGAGCACTGATCCGCAGCAAATCAGTCAGTAGCTCCACGGTGTCCTGATAGCCGGTGTCTGCGGCGAGGCCACGACGCTCGGCTTCGGAGACGGCCGCGCGCATGACGGCATCCAGTCGCCTCCGGCGGCGTTCGGTTTCGACGAGGGTGCGCAGCAAGTCGACATCGGTCAGGTCCGGCCATCCTGGCGCTGGAGCACCCGGCGCCAGCGCGTTCGAATGTATGTTCACGCGAGGCAGCTTACCTCGACATAGAACATATGTTCGACAATTCGCTTACTTGGCCTGAGTGTGCCGACGTCGCTGTCGGTGTGCTGTTCGGTGGCTTGCCGACGCGACGCATGCGTGATGGCAGCCATCGGAATCCGAACCGTAGAGCCGCGTCAGACGAGCCGCACGGCCGCGGTGCTGCCGGAAGCCGTACTCGACTGCCGAAGGCTCGGAGGCCCCTGGCTGGTGGTGGCGGTGAAGTCGGCCAGTCGATCGGTCGGGGCCGGTGGGGGTGAGGCGCAGTAGGTGTTCGCCATCGGTCGGCAGTGAGACGACTGAGCCCCACCCGGATCTCCGGGTGGGGCTGGATCGAGGTTGCGCGGTGAGCTACTTGAACAGCCCGACTTTCAGATCGCTTTCGGTTGATGCTTCCGCACCGCGCTTGTTGACCGACGTATCGGCGCCAACGTTGGTGTTGACATCGACACCGGGTACGGAGACAGTCACGCTCGCGTCGCCGCCGAGATTCAGTCCTCCTCCGGCCATGGCGGGAGCGGCGCCCGCGATGGACAGGGTGGCTACAGCCGCGCTCGCGACGGCGGTCTTCAGCAGAGTTGTGCGTTTCATGATTGGTCCTCCTAGTGGGGGTCCCGGTTCCGATCCGGGTAGATCCAATTGCGATGCAAGAGGTGCGCACTTCCTACTTCCCCGATAATCGGGGGCGCGGCGCGAGCCATTACAGAATGGTTGGAATTATTTCTGCGATATGCGCAATCCATCGCATCTATTTAATCAAGTGACCATTTGAATGGACGATTCAATTCTCGTGGGAGCGCGGGCGGAACCGAGGTTCGGCCAGTTCATTTGCCATTGGGACTGGGCACGAATCGCCATGCCGAACAGCCGAGCTGGAATATCGGGCCGTGGCGTCGGGCCGTTGGTTACCGGCAACCGTTGCCGCGCTGGGCAAATCCCGGAACCACCGAACACGAACTCTGACTAGTGAGTTTGTTGACGACGGTGGTCTGCCGTGACCACCGGGCAAATCGGGTTGAGTGGTACCGGTGTGCCGGTGACCCACTGGTTTCGCGGGACGGTGAACCTGCATGATGGGCGCATGCTCCCCACTGACCAGCTGGTCCAGGCGGACCGTCGCCCAGCCGTGATCGACACGCCCCTCGGTGCTGTGCAGTTCTGCGTCGCACTCGGATCGGATGCGCTACCGGCCGCACCGGATGCCTTGTGGCGCTTGCCGAATGGGTCGCATCTGCATCGGTGGCGGCAGGGGAGTGCGACGGTGGACCTGCTGATCGGAAGTATTGACGTTCCGGCGTGGGATGGCGGGGCGCCGGTGCCGGTGTGGGCTGGAATCTGGCAGGTGCAGGCGGGTGACGGGGTGCCCGGGCTGGTGGTGTCGGCGGAACTGACCGATTTGCCCGCTGACGCGTTCGGTGGTGCGGACCCCGGGGAATGCCTGGCGGCGGTGAGTGTCGAGAACGAGCACTTCATGGTGTCGATCGGTGGCCCGGATTCCGAGCTGCTCGCCATGCAGGCCGCGGACGGCCGCCTGATGCCCGCCGACTGGGCGGACGTGCTGCCGCCCGACGGGGACGACACCGCCACCGAATACGGTGTGCGATATACGGATCCGGCTCGAGTCGCGTGGCATCTGCCGGGTCTGGTCGCCGCGGAGGTCGCTCGGCTGTGCATCGCGGTCGCCTGGTGCCCCCGCGATGATGATCGGCCCGCCGCCTGGTTCGCGGTCGATATCCCCCTCGACACCGCGTACCTCCAGCTCATTGCGGACCCGAGCTGATCGGCCACGGGCCAACTGGCCGCGAGGCGCGTTGTTCGCGGGGTCGGCACTGTGCGAGTGGGCCTAATCGTGCACTCGCCAGCTGTTCACGTCGATTTCGGACCGATTCGAGTGAATAATGCACGATTAGGCCGGATCACACGCTCGAGTCGACGAAGCACCTTCAGTTGTGTTGCGGCTCAACGCTCCCAGATGCCGCTGGTTAGGAAGTCGTTCCACGCTTTGCCGCTGAAGAACAACTCGGGTCCACCGGGGTTCTTCGAGTCGCGTACACCGACTGCATCGTCAGCGTGGTACACCTCGACGCAGTCCTTCCCGGCATCAGATCTACTTGACTTATACCACTTGCCCTTCACCGGCTTGTTCACGCCGAGTACTCCTTCGCAGCTCGCAACACCAGATCTCTGGTGTCCTCTTCCGACAAAGCTACAGCCCGCAGGCCGTCGATCGCCTGCTCGTACTGGCTCACTTCGTCACCATGCTCGTGGAATACCGATCCGACGGCGCCCTCGGCGTAAACCAGAGGTGGCAAGACCATGCCACTCGCGCCCTTCGGTAGCCGCAGCAAAGTGAAGACCTGAATCGTCAACCCCTTGTGTGGACCCACCGAGAACGGGATGACTCGGATGCTGACGTTCTCGCGCTCTCCAATTTCCGTCAGATGCCGAAGTTGTTCCAGCATCGTTTCCGGGTCACAAGGGTGGTTCCGCAGTACGGCTTCGGATATGAAAGCTTCCAGGCGGAAGCCAGTTTCGCTCAATCTTGTCTGTCGGCGCTCGGTCAGCTCGAGCAATCGTTCGGTGTCGACTGCAGAGAGGTCGGGGTGGTCGATCCGAATGATCGCGCGGCGGTATTCGGGCGTCTGTAGCAGGCCCGGAACGATCACCGGTTGAAATGCAGTCACTGCCTCGGCCGCACCTTCCAGCCGGAGGAACTTCTCGAAGTTCGGGGCGACTTGATCGCTGTATGCCTTCCAGAACCCTTTTGAATTCCCTTGCGCCCTAGCAGCTTTGTCCTGCTCGCGGATCTCCTCCCACAGCCTCAATGCCTCGGAGCGTTGTTCGGGAGTGGCCTCGTAGTAGTCCAGCAGGCCATTGATGTGCAGCCTGCCGAGCTTGGTGGGACCGCCTCTTTCCAGCCGATCCAGCACCTGTCGAGTGGAGTCGATGCGTAGCGCTGCCGAAATCATCGACGTCTTGGGCGCGCTCATTCGAAGTCCCTGCATGAAGTTGCCGAAATCCAAACGAGAGACAGTCAATCCGACCATTTCGTTAGCCTCGCTATCTGGGGAATGCCCGTGGCGGACGTGTCCGCGTGGGACATCCATCATATTTCACAGACAGTCCGCCGTGGTCGTTATGCCGTCGACGATTTGGGTGTCTACTTGATGGATAGCGCCCGCGACGACATTTCCGAAGTCGGCGCATCAGTCTCGGAAATGGCAGACTTAACAAGGGGATTCCCATGTTTGCAGCTATCCAGTTGTTGTTGGTCACGCTCGTCGTTCTGTCCGTTGTCGCCGGAGCCGTGTGGGGAATCTCCAGCGACAGTTCAGAACGTCCGCCCGCGGCGAGTGAGTTGATCCTCGTTGTGGGCGGGACTCGGCTCACATTTCGTGTCGTCCCCCTCGACAACTGCCATCGCGTCCATGGGCGTCATCGTGCGGGGTGATGACATGTACTCGCGCATATCGCATTACGTGATTCCTGGACCGTTGCGGCTGACCTCTTTCGAGGGGAAGGCGCTGCTGTACCGGCATCGCAATTGCATCGCGGGCGATGGCGGTACATCCCAATGCTGCGGTGCGCGAAAGCAATTGGTGCAGATCCACAAGGGCAGCGGGTGGCTGTGGCCCATTCCTGCCGCTGACCGTCATTCTCCCGATCCTCTTCCCAGGAGTCAGTAATGAGCGGCCCATTCGAGTATGTTCCGCCCGTTGATACACCGCGGGTCAGTCACACCAAACCCGTCTCGCGTCTGGGATTCAGCGATAGCGAGATCGCCGCCGCGCTCGCACTCCATGACGAGCAGCGATGCGGGGAGGGCAGCGGCTGCGAGATGCGGCCCTTCATGCTCGAACTGCGACGTAGACGCGCTCGGCGAACCGCAGGCGCTGAGGTGCGCGATATCGCGGGTCCAGCAGCTCCATAGAAAAAGGTCAGGCCCGGCATATTGCCGGGCCTGACCTGCGGGCTTACCCGTTCAGTCGGCGATATACGACACCGACACCGTGTCGGTGTCGTCGTACGACGTGGTGCTGACGGCGGACTGTCCGATGCTCGCGAGAATGCCGAGAACGAGGATGACGATGAGCAGGGTGCGTCCCCCGCTCGACACCCACAGCGGGCGGGTGGGGGATTGGGCGGGCTGCGCGGGGGTGAATCCGGGCTGGACCACCGGTGTGCGGTCGCCGAAGATGCCCTTCAGGTAGGTGGGGGTGATGAGATAGGTGTATGCGCTCGTGCGCAATTGGATGCGCAGCACCGCGGCGGTGGCTTCGAAGACCGGCTGGGGCATGCGGCCGGAAATCAGGACGATGAGCCACACGATAATGGCGATCACGGTCCAGCCGCTGGTGAAGAAGCTGGCCAGCACCAGAATCGGGAAGGCCAGGATCAAACGGAAGAACACCGCCACCCGGTTCAACGGTGTCGGCGGGTGGAACAGCACGCGGACCGGGTAGTCCTGCGGGTTCCAGGCGAACGGCGGGTAGGTGTCCACGAGCAGCATGCCGTACGCGTACACGCGGGTGGAGTACGCGGTGTAGCCGCGTAGGAAATCGCTACACCAGTCGGGTAGCCGCCCGAGGAACAACGCCCCGAACCAGCCGCAGATGACCACGACCACCGCGGCGATTCCCAGCGCCCAGATCACGATCGCCTGGGGGATGATCAGGATCAGTCGCAGTAGTACCGTCCATCGGGAATGTTGCTGTGGTGGAAAGACATCCAGTTCTACCGACGGCTCCTGGGCGACTACTTCGCTTCCGGAAGCGGGGTAACTCTCGGGTCCAGTCATGCCGGGACCTCCCGGGTCGATTGAATCGCGGAATTATCGAATGAGGTGAATGTAACCCAGCACCATCCGGCTGGGCCATGAGCGCGCCGTCACGGCGGAAAGTCCTCGCACATCTCATGGTCGACCGCCCGACTTCGTGCCGCGGAAACACGGATGCGGAGGTGGTCAGACGGCTGTGCCCGGTGGCGAATTCTCGGCCGCCGCTACTCGGTCGACATTGCGATCGACGGGGTCGGAACCGCCCACGCCGGAGGTGAATTCACGGAACCGCAGGAACCCGCCGGCATTGCGGGCCAGCGGGGGAGTATGGATTTCGGCGGAGGTGTGAATCCCGTCCAGCAGCTCGCGCAGCGCGTCCATGGAGCTGTAGCGCGGCTTCCAGCCGAGTTCGGTACGCGCGCGGGCGGTGTCCATGACCGGCAGCCGGAGGAACGCGTCGAAGAGTTGCGGTGCGACCGGTACCAGGCGTAGATGCCATGCCGCGGCCAATGTCGCGCGCAGCAGCCGGGTCGGCACTCGAATCGGCCGGGCATCCAGTAACTGACTCAACAGTCGCGAATCGATGACCGGATCCGCCGCGATATTGAACGGCCCGCTCGCATCCCCGGTGACCGCGAGCCGGTACGCCTCGGCGACATCCTCGGCGTGGACCGCCTGGAACAGCAGCTCCGGCAGTTCGGGCACGAACGGGAGCAAACCTGGACGGATCAGCCGATTCGGCAAGAGCGGACCGGCGAACAGGCGTCGCTGCGCACTGGCCGCGCCGCGCTGGAAGATGAACCCCGGACGCAGCCGCACCACCCGGCAGGTCGGATGTGTCCGCGTGAAATTGTCCAGCATTCGCTCGACATAGGCCTTCTCGCGCGTGTAGCCCGCGGTCGGCCAGCCATTCGTCGGCCACGCTTCGGTGACCGGATGGTCCTCGCGGCGGGGCGAATACGCGCCGACCGACGACGCGTAGATCAATGCCGGAACCTCCGCGGCGGCAACCGCGTCGAGTACCCGGGAGCTGCCGATCACGTTCGTTCGCCAGGTTTCCAGCGGCTGCCGCATCGGCTGGATCTGCCAGGCCAGATGCACGACCGCCGCGGCGCCGCGGAAGAGGGTCTCCAGATCTGCGACGCGGATATCGGCGCCGATCCACTCCGTCTTCTCCATCCGCCTCGACGGCATTCGGCGCGCCAGGCCGACAATCGAGGTCACCGCCGGATCCGCTGCCAGTGCGTCGACCACGGCGGTTCCGACGTTTCCGGTGGCGCCCACTACGACCACGCGCATGGTGCAACTCCTCACGACAGTCGCGGAACTCGGCTCCGCGACCAGATGTCATTCCGGTGGAGACGGTTCGCGAATCTCCTGGGGCACAGAACCTCCCGCGATATCGGCGGCGATCCCGAGTTCTTCCTCGTAGCTCTCGGTGCCGAGATCCGCAGCGCCGTGTCGAACGCCCAGACTGTCGGGTTCGACCGCATCCGGGTCGCGGGGCGGGATATCGACGGTGAAGTCGGGTTGCTCCTCGTCGAGTCGCTCCGCCAACGGCTGCGGATGGGCTTGCTCCCACGGCGTCATGCCGTACTTGGTCGCGCCCGACCAGTGTTCGGGCGGATCCATGCCACGTTCGTGCGGATCCTGCCGCAATCGATCCTCGTCGAGGTCTTCGGCGCTGCTGAGGGCACCCGGATCGGTTTCCACCGAATCCGGTTCGCCGGTGTCCTGCGGGGGATCGTAGGTGTTGTTCGGTTCACTCATCGTGTCCTCCTTCACCTTCCCTGCGACTTCCCTAGGTGACGACCGCCAAACGCGCGCGGGTCCACGACTGAACTCGCCTCGGCGGCGCGTCGTCCGGTCGCACGTACGATGTTCGAGTTTTGATCATGTGCGGCGCGTACCCGCTCAGGCAGTCGAAAAACACGGGCCTCCAGCCCGCGAATTCAGAACTCCAGCTCGGACCATGAGATGTCGATCGGGAACGGGAAGCCGATCTCGATGCCGCCGCGATCGTCGGCAGTCCATTCACCTACGAGGAGGTAGTTGGCCGGACGCAGCGGATGGACGCCTGCGGGCAGTCGGCCGGGCTCGGTCTCGAGCGCGTACGCGCGAACGGTGTCGATGGCGCTCGCTTCACGAGCCAGTGTGATCTCCCAGTACCAGGGAATGCCGCCGCTCGAGTAGCGGGCTTTCTTGGCCTCGACGTCAGTGTGAGTATTCGACGGCGACAGCACCTCACCCACCAGGACGACATCGTCGGCACGAACATCTTGATACGGAGTCTTCAGACAGCGGTAGACCAGAAAGTCGGGAGTTGCGAAGTCGGACTTGCCGGTGTGCCCGAAGAAGACGTTCGTCTCCAGATCGGCACGCCAGTAGTGCTCTGGTCGGTCCGTCGTGGCTTGTCGTGCGCAGCGTTTCAAAGCGGCTGTCACATTGAACATGAATGCCTGATGTTCGGCAGGACCCCGCCGGACCCACACCACGCGTCCGTCCCACAGTTCGATCTGCGCGGCCACCTCCTCGGGCAGCCGCGCCAAATCCTCCCAGGACATGAATTCGGGGAGTTCAGGTCGTTCGACATACGGAACAGACACACCGCCATCCTAGTGGGACGCAGTGCAGCCACAGCTAGAGCCGGGCTGACCGCCGCCGAATTCCGAACGATGAGGTAGGCCGACCGCCCCCGGATGTGATCTTGATACAGTCCCCGGGCCGTGGTGTTCGGGAAACCGGTGTGGAACCGGTGCGGCCCTCGCCACTGTGATCGGGAGTGGCAGATCGAACCGGACGAGCAATCGTCCGGAGCCACTGGAGCACCCGTGCTCCGGGAAGGTAGATCTGCCGCGCAGTATCCCGTCAGCCAGGAGACCGGCCACGGCTACGCAGTATCCATTCCACGAGGACCTGGAAGGCCGGTTACCTTGACCCCCTCTGTTTTCGCGCGCCTACGCACCGGCGCGCTGATCGCGTGTGCGATCGCTCTGACCGGTTGTGGTGCGCAACCCGGCCCGGAAGCCACCGGCGCGAACGCCGTGACCCGCGCCAACTGCGGAATCGACATCGCCGTCGGCGGACCGCCGCAGCGGATCTACGCGGCATATCAGCCCTCGATCGAGATCGCGCACGCGCTCGGCGTCACCGATCGGCTCGTCGGGACGGCGTTCCTGGATTCCGCGGTCCTGCCCGAGTATCAGGCCGCGCAAGCGAAGTCGCCCTACGTCGAGAAGCTGCCGAGCCGCGACGAACTGCTCACCCACCAGCCCGACTTCGTGCTGTCCGGATTCAACGGGGTGTTCGCCAAATCGTCGCAGAACAGCGTGGGTACCCGCGCCAGCCTGCACGAGCTGGGGGTGCGGACCTGGGTGGTGAGCCCGCTGTGCCCGAGCGCGGACGGACTCGCGGACGAAGCCATCGACCCGGCGACCGTGCGATTCGACAATGTGTACGCGGACCTGCGCGATCTCGGCGCGCTCTGGGGTGTGGCCGATCGCGCCGAAGAGGTGGTCACCCAACTGAATTCGCGGATCGAGGCCGTACGCGCGACGGTGGGTAGCGCGGCCCGGCCCCGGGTCGCGGTCGTCACGCCCAAGGACGATGGCTCCTACACCGTCGCGGGCGGAATCGACTTCGTCACCCAGATCATCGACGCCGCGGGCGGTATCAACGCCTTCGCCGATCTCACCGAGCGCCGCAATGTTGTGATCGGCGCCGAAGAGCTCATCGCACGCGACCCCGACATTATTCTGACCAGCCTGTGCTGTCGGGCGACCTACACCCGCGCCGACGGTCAGCCGCAGGTCGACCGGATCGTCGGCAACCCGGCCTTCGCCAATCTGGTCGCGGTCCGCACCGGCGCGGTACACCCGTTCCTCTTCGCCGATCGGGCCGCCGGGGTCCGGATCGCGCACGCGACCGAACTGGTCGCCCAACTGATCCATCCCGATCTGTTCGCGCGGTGAATCGCACCGCTCGCGGTACCGGCCTGATCCTGGCCGGTGCCGCGCTCGTCGCTGCCTGCGTGGCGTCCATCCTGATCGGCTCACATCCACTCACCCTCGACCAGGCGGTCGCGGCGTTCACCGACTTCCGAGGTACCGATACCGACCGGATCGTGCGCTACATCAGGCTGCCGAGAACCGTCGCCGGTCTGCTTGCGGGTCTCGCGCTCGCGCTGGCCGGAGCGGTGATGCAGGGGCTGACCCGCAATCCCCTCGCCGGACCCGGACTGCTCGGGATCAATTCCGGTGCCTCACTGGCGATTGTGGTCGCCATGGGCGGCCTGGGCCTGACCTCGCCGACCGGATTCATCTGGTTCGCCTTTCTCGGTGCGGCCGTCGCCGCCGGATTCGTCTACGTGCTGGGATCTTTGGGATTCGGCGGCGCGACACCGGTGAAACTGGCCCTCGCCGGTGCGGCGTTCACCGCGCTGTGCGGTTCGATCACCACCGCGATCACCCTGCTGGATCGGACCACCTTCGATAATTTCCGATTCTGGGTGGTCGGGTCGCTGACCCGCGCGAATGTCGAATCTCTCTGGGGGATAGCGCCGTTCATCGTGGTCGGGGGAGTGCTGACGCTCGTGGTGTCGCGGTCGCTGAACGCCATTGCCATCGGTGACGATCTGGCGCGGACACTCGGCACCCGGCTCATCGCGGTCCGCGCCGGTGGTGCGTTGAGCGTCGTGCTGCTGGCGGGATCGGCGGTGGCGATCGCCGGGCCGATCGCCTTTATCGGCCTGGTCATCCCGCATATCGCCAGAGCATTCGCCGGACACGACTACCGATGGGTTCTGCTGTGGTGCGCCGTGCTCGGCCCGACCCTGCTGTTGCTCGCCGACATTCTCGGACGGGTGGTCGCCCAGCCGCAGGAGATCCAGGTCGGCATTATCACCGCCTTCGCCGGATCGCCGTTCTTCCTCTACCTCGTGCGCAATCGGAAGGTGGCGACACTGTGACGCGCATCGAACGTAGCGTGCTGCCCAGCGGCACAGTACTTTTGCGGTCGCCCGGACGGCGCGTTGTCATTCGTGTCCAGCGGCGGTCGGCGCTCCTCACCCTGGCGCTCACGGCGGTTGCGCTGGCGGTCGCGGCATGGTCGCTCACCATCGGCCACTATCCGCTCACGGTCGGCGACGTACTGCGGGTGCTCGGCGGTGGCGGCACGCTCATCGAATACGGCGTCGTCGTCGACGATCGGCTACCGCGCGTACTCACCGGGCTGTGCGCCGGCGCGGCCTTCGCCCTATCCGGGGCGATACTGCAGCGGATCGCGACGAATCCGCTGGTCAGCCCCGAGATTATCGGCATCAATACCGGCGCTTCGCTCGGTGCGCTGACGGTGAGCGTGCTGCTCGGCGGCTCCGGTCTGGGAGTGGTCGCCGGTGCGCTGGCCGGGGCGTTCGTGGCCATGGCGCTGATTGTCGCGGTCGCGACCAAGGACGGTCTCGACGGCTACCGTCTCGTCCTGGTCGGCATCGGCGTCACGGCCATGCTGTCATCGGCGATCGCGTTCATCCTGACCCGGACCGATACCTACCAGGCGCATACGGCCGCCATGTGGCTCACCGGCAGTCTCGCCAACCGCGACTGGATGCACGTCTGGTTCGGTGCCGCGGCACTGGGCGTGGTCGTACCGCCGCTGATCGTGTTCGCCCGCGCACTGCCGCTACTCGAACTGGGCGACGAGCTCGCGAATTCCCTTGCCGGGCAGCGCGGTCCGCATCGCACCACACTGGTCGTGCTCGCGGCCGCCGCGGCGGCCCTGGCCACCGCCGCCGCCGGGCCCATCGCATTCGTCGCCCTGGTGGCACCGCAGATCGTGCGGCGACTGCTCGCCGAACGCGGTGCCGGACTCGCACCGGCTGCCGCCGCGGGCGCACTGCTGGTGGTGGTGTCCGACCTGGCCGCACGGCGGCTGTTCCCGGCCGAACTGCCGGTCGGGGTCGTGACCGCGATCCTCGGCGCACCCGTACTCGTCTATCTCCTCGCCCGCGCAACCCGAATCGGACACGCTGGATGACAACACATCTCACCACCACCGGACTCGGTCTCGCCTACGGCGACACCGCGATCGTCACCGACGCCACCGTCGATTTCCCCGCCGGGCAGATCACCGTCATCGTCGGCCGCAATGGCTGTGGAAAATCGACACTGCTGCGCGGTCTCGCGCGGCTGATACCGCCGACGGCGGGCGCGGTACTGCTCGACGGCACCGATATCGCGCACCAACCGGCGCGCGCGCTCGCCCGTCGGCTCGGCATGCTGCCGCAGCAGCCGGTGGCGCCGGACGGGATCACCGTCGGTGAACTCGTCGGCCGCGGCCGCCATCCCCATCAGCGCTGGTTCCGCCAGTGGTCCGAGGGCGACGAGGTCGCGGTCCGAAAAGCATTGGCGGCCACCGATACCCTCGAACTCATCGACCGCACGGTGGACCAGCTCTCCGGCGGGCAGCAGCAACGGGTCTGGATCGCGCTCGCGATCGCGCAGGATCCGGAGGTGATGCTGCTCGACGAGCCGACCACCTTCCTCGACCTGGCGCACCAGCTCGATGTGCTCGATGTGCTGCGGAATCTGCTGCCGCGCACCATTATCGCGGTGCTGCACGATCTGAATCTGGCCGCCCGTTACGCCGATCATCTCATCGCCATGAAGGACGGCCGGGTGGTCGCGCAGGGCTCACCCGGCCAGATCGTGTGCCCCGATCTGGTATCCGAGGTCTTCGACCTGGACTGCACGGTGATCGACGACCCGAATACCGGTACACCGCTGGTGATTCCGGCCGGACGAACGGTGCGTGCCTCGTGACGCGCCGTTTCGTCCTCGTCGCCCGCCCCACCCCGTCCGGTGTCGATCTCGCCGCTGTCGAAGGTCTGGCGCGGGCCTGTGCGATCGGTTACGCGCTGCTCGACCAGGGGGAGCCGACCATCCACACCGCCCTCGACGATGCCGCACTACTCGACCAGCCGGTCACCCTGATTCCCCTGGCGGTGCCGCGCGACCGATATCTGGAAACCTGGATAGCCCGGGCGGTGGCGAACTGGAAGGAGACCCGCGCCCGCGAACTCGACGTGCGCATCACCGAAAGTATCGACACCGCAACCGGATTCGTCGATGTGGTGCGTTCCAGAATGGGTGACGCGGGCTCCGCCGTCACCGCCAGCCCGCGCGCTTTCCGCAGCCCCGCCTGGTCGCAGATCCCCGAACACAGCGAACACATCCTGGTCTGCCGTGGCCCCCGCTGCACCGTCTACGGGGCGGGCGAACTACACCGCACCCTGCGCCGCGACCACCCTGACGCCCTGATCACCCCCACCGGCTGCCTCAATCCCTGCAACCTGGGGCCGCTCTACATCACCTATCCCGACGGCCAATGGCACTCGGGCGCGGTCGAACCCGCGATCGGCGGCGAGGGGTGTGAGCTGCCGGACCGGTGACACCCTGGCTCGCGGTGTCCGTGCACCCCCCGGTCAGTGCGCAACGGTCCGATGCCGGTGCGGCTCTACACTTTTCCGAGTCGCAGCGACAGGTAGTGGTTGAAACCGGCGCGACGGGCGAAGCGGACGGGACGCCGTCGGTATTCGGTGAAACCGAACTTGCGGTAGAGACCCAGTGCGGGTGCGTTGGTGTCCTTGATATCGCGCAGGACGAACTCGTCGTAGCCGGGAAGCGCGACAAGGTGTTCCATCAGCGCCGTTCCCACCCCGCGCCCCTGGTATGCGGGTGCGGTTGCGACAAAGGCGATCTCGGCCAGTCCGTCCCGTGCCTCGTCGGGCGCGCCGAGGAACTGTGAGCGCACCACCAGGTAGCTGATCGTTCCGTGCCGGAATCCGGGATGGCGCCGGAACTCCGAGAGCCGGGGTGCGAAGCATTCCTGATCGCCGGAGGTGACCGATGCGATGGCCGCGGGCTCGCCGTCGACCAGTGCCACGACGAACCGTTGCATGAGCAGCATGTGCTCGAACGCGGCGGTCAGCTGCTCCGGGTCGGTGGAGAAGAAGGCGAAGTCCTCGGCGAAGCCACGGACCAGCACCCCGGTGATCTGCCTGCGATAGCTCTCGCCCAGCTGGTCACCACGTTTGATCATGATCATTGTGTCCGTCCCTGTGTGAGCAGTCCGAGTACGACATCGACGTCCGGGGCGGTGAACTCGGTACCGAGACCGACCCGGATCGAGGTGAGGCCGCTGAGCATCGCGAAGTAGCAGGTGGTGAGTTGCGTCGGATCACCGTCACCGAATTCGCCGATCGCTTGGCCGCGTCGGATCACCTCCTCGAAGGCGCGCCACATCGTGCGGTGGGCATCGAGGACGGGGGCGGTCGCTCCGGCCGAAATACCGGCGGTCACACCCTGATTGATGACGACCACGAACTCGGCGGCGCCATCGTCGGCGGTGAGATCGGACAGATAGTGCGCGGTGAATCCCCGGAGCACCTCGATCGGAGAGCCCGGGGCGGACAGTTTCTCGGCCAGGGCGACGAGGCCGGTCGCCGCCTGATCGAGCAGATCGGCGTACAGGGCGTCCTTGGTCGGATAGTGACGGTAGATCGTGCCGACGCTGACGTCGGCCTCGACCGCGATGTCTCGGATGGTCGATGCGGCATACCCGCGGCGGGCGAAGACGCGCACGGCCGCGGTCTGCACCGCGCTCCGTGTGGCCGCTGCCATGGCGGCGTTCTGCTCGGCGGTGCGTGCCACGCATTCTCCAATCTATGTAATGAACTAATGTTCATTCTATCAGGGGGTGTGGAACACCCACATGCGGGTGTTTGTGCCCCGGCGCGCCGGGGCGCATCCCGATCAGTGCGAAATTGCTGTTGTGCACGGGTGATCGAGCAAGGTATGTCGCCAACTTCGCCTCCTACGGCGAGGTGTACGGGTCGCTCGCGGGCGTCGTGATCTTCCTCGAATGGTTGTGGCTGAGCAATATCGCGGTACTGCTCGGTGCGGAGGTCAATGCCGAACTCGACCACGGCAGAGCCATGGCGGCGGGGCTGCCCGAGGATGTGGAACCGCGTGATACCCGCAAGCTCGACGACATCGATAAGGATGCGGTCGAGAGAGCGCGGTCGATTCGGCGCGACTCCTAGGAACCCGCCCACGCCAGCAGCTTGTCGACCGGCCAGGTGTTGATGACCCGCTCGGCGGGCACGTGATTGTCCAGTGCGCGCTGCGCGCCGTAACCGAGGAAATCGAGTTGGCCGGGCGCGTGCGCATCGGTGTCGATGGCGAAGTCGCAGCCGATCTCGACTGCCAGCCGCAAAAGTCGGGTCGGGGGATCGCGGCGTTCCGGCCTGGAATTGATCTCGACGGCGGTGCCGTGCTCGCGACAGGCGGTGAACACCTGCTCGGCATCGAACGTCGACTCCGGCCGAATACCCCGGTTGCCCTCGACGAGTCGGCCGGTGCAGTGCCCGAGTATGTCGGCCTGACCGCTCGATACCGCGCGCACCATCCGTCTGGTCATCGCGGCGGATTCCATCTTCAGTTTGGAGTGCACGCTGGCCACCACGATGTCGAGGCGGTCGAGCAGTTCGGGCTCCTGGTCGAGTGAGCCGTCGTCGAGGATGTCGACCTCGATTCCAGTGAGGATGCGCATCGGCGCGAACTGCTCGCGGAGTTCGTCGATGACATCGAGCTGCTGACGCAGCCGGTCCGCCGAGAGGCCGTTGGCGACTGTCAGGCGGGGGGAGTGGTCGGTGAGCGCGCAGTACTCGTGGCCCAATAACTGTGCGGCGGCAATCATTTCCGCGATGGGGGCCGAGCCGTCCGACCAGTTCGAGTGCAGGTGCAGGTCGCCCTGGAGTGCCGCGCGCAACTCGCCGCCGCCCAGGTCCTTGGCGGCGGCACGCAATTTCACCAGGGCGTCGGGCTCGCGGCCCGCCCACGCCTGCGCGATGACGGCGGCCGTTTTGGGGCCGATACCGGGCAGCGACTGCCAGCCGTTCGACCGCCCCAGTTGCTCGCGCTGTGCGTCGTCGAGCCGTTCGACGATATCGGCGGCGTTGCGGTAGGCCATCACCCGTCGGGATTCCTCGCGGGCGCGGTCCTTGTAGAACGCGATCTGGCGTAGGGCGACCACAGGGTCCATACCTCCAGTGTGCCCGCGAACTTGCCATCGAGCGCCCCCGGGCGCGGCAGCCGCAACCCGCCGCAGTGGCGGGCCTCGGATGTTGTGTCGGTGTTCGCTGCAAGACTCCCGGATATGAGATGGGCGGTAGCGAAAAAAGACGAAGGGGGTGCGCTGCTGTGTCGGTTGGGTCAGGACGGTCGTCCTGCGGGGCCGGTGGTGCGCGAATCCTCGTTCGTCGAGGCGGTGCGCTCCCGTCCCGAGGTCGAGCGATGGGTGTGGCGGTCGACCGCCGAGCTCTATCGGCAGCTGCTGGCGGCCGGTGTGCGGGTGGAACGTTGTTACGACGTGGAGGTCGCGGAGTCACTGCTGATCGGGC
Organism: Nocardia uniformis NBRC 13702; assembly: GCF_001613345.1. Taxonomy (GTDB): domain Bacteria; phylum Actinomycetota; class Actinomycetes; order Mycobacteriales; family Mycobacteriaceae; genus Nocardia; species Nocardia uniformis. The sequence continues at coordinate 150,723 of NZ_BDCE01000044.1, forward strand.
ACGAGGAGGGGCAGTCCGGGCAGGCCCGGTCGCTGGCCGCCGCCTGGGCGCGCGTGCACCACCTACCCGTCCCGCCGGACGCGCCCGCCCGGGCCGCCGAGACGCAGCCGTCGCTGTTCGAGTCGGGGCCGGTGCCGCTGCCGCCGGGCACCGATGAGTTCACCGCGCTGTTGGAGGTGTACGCGGGGCAGGTGGCTCGCACGGCCCAGACCGAGTATCCGGAGCGTATGCGGCTGCTGCTCGCCGCTGAATCGGCGGGCATGCTGGTGGCGACGGAGATGTCGCGGGCCGGGATTCCCTGGCGTGCGGACGTTCACTGGTTATTGCTCGAAACCATGCTGGGGGAACGTATTTCGGGTGGGGAACCGCGACGGATGGCGGAGTTGGCCGAGGAAGTGTCGCGGGCCTTCGGGGCGCGGGTCCGACCCGACCTGCCCCAGGACATCATCAGGGCCTTCGGCCGCGTCGGAATCTCGCTGTCCTCCACCAGGAAATGGGAACTCCAGGAGATCGACCATCCCGCGGTCGCGCCACTGCTGGCCTACAAATCGCTCTACCGCCTCTACACCGCCCACGGCTGGTCCTGGCTCGAACAGTGGGTGCACGACGGCCGCTTTCGCCCCGAATATCAGCCCGGCGGCACGGTCACCGGGCGCTGGACCACCAATGGTGGTGGGGCGCTACAGATCCCGAAAGTGGTCAGGCAAGCGATTCGCGCGGACCCGGGGTGGCGACTGGTGGTCGCCGACGCCGACCAGATGGAGCCGCGCGTACTCGCCGCCATCTCCCGCGACCCAGGGCTGATGGAGGTGGCCGGTCGAGGCGAAGACCTGTACGCCGACCTGGCGGCCCGCGCCTTCGGCGGCGACCGCGCCCAGGCCAAAATCGCTCTCCTGGGCGCGATCTACGGCCAAACCTCCGGCGACGCCCTCACTCACATGGCCGAACTGCGCCGCCGCTACCCCGCTGCGGTGGCCTACGTCGACGACGCGGCCCGCGCCGGTGAGGAAGGCCGCCTGGTCCGCACCTGGTTCGGCCGAACATGCACCCCCGCAACATCATCCGACCAGGAAGGCCACCAGGAGGAGCCCTCCGGTCGCTATGGCAGCACCCCCGCCGCCCGCGCCCGCGGCCGCTTCACCCGCAACTTCGTCGTCCAGGGCAGTGCCGCCGACTGGACCCTCCTGGTACTGGCGGGCCTGCGCCACGCCCTTGCCAGCGCGGGATTACGCGCCGAACTCGTCTTCTTCCAACACGACGAGGTAATCGTGCACTGCCCCGCGGAGGAAGCGACAGTGGTCGCCGAAGCAATCGCCACTGCGGCGGAGAGCGCGGGCCGAATCGCCTTCGGCCCGACACCGGTGCGGTTTCCGTTTACCACGGCGGTGGTGGAGTGCTATGGGGATGCCAAGTGAGTACGGGGCAGAGTCCAAAGTGAGTACCCTGGTTCCGATTTGACTGCCGACTTGCTCAGGAGATCACCCAGTGGGTATCGAAAACGAACTTGATCCATCGCAAGTCGAGCTCGGCAGATTCTATCCGCAACCGCCCGAGGCTGTTTGGCGGGCGCTCACGGACTCGGCCGTGGTCGAGCAGTGGCTGCTGCCGTCGATCGGTTTCGACGGCGCGCAGGTAGGGACGCATTTCTTGTTTACCGTGCCGTCGAATCCCCCGGCCGAGGTTGCCTGCGAGGTTCTCGCCGCGACGGAAGGGGAAGCGATGACATGGAGTTGGATGGATATGCGCGGCCCACAGCCGGCTCGTTGGATAGTGACCTGGGAGTTGCAGCCGCAGGGGCACGGGACCCGAGTGTTGCTTACCGCCAGTGGTTTCGACATCGAGGACAAGCGTCAGCGGATGCAGCGGAACAACCTGGAACGTGGATGGCGTCAGGTTCTGTCGAAGCTGGGCGACGTACTGGAGCGCCCGGTTGCGTGAGAGTCGGATCGGTTTCGAGCCGTGCGTGTCAGTCCGACAGCCAGTGCAGCTCGTGCGCCAGGGTTTTGGCGACGGCACGGATGCGGCGGTGTAGTGGCGACTGCTCGCGTGGGAGGACCAGGTGGAGCGTCAGGCTGCGCGCGCCCCGCAGCGGTCGCCAGGTGAGACCGGCCGATAGTGTTGTGGCCGCGGCTTCACTGGCCGGGGCAAGGGTGAGCCCGTCGCGTAGGTCGCGCTGAGACATGTCGAAAGAAACTGTGGGCGTGTGGAATCGGGGGGTTGGCCGGGTGTCGCGGAACAGTGCGGACAGCTGATCGTGGATCACGGGGTTGGCCGCACGGCCGGGGAGTCGCAGCGGATACGCGGACGCGTCGGCGATCTCGATCTCCGGGTGTTCGGCCAGCGGATGATGCTGCGCCAGCTGGACTCCGACGCGCGCACGCCGCAGCAGGTACCGGCGCACGCCACGGCCCGGCTGTTCACCGCGGGTGATCCCGGCATCGATGCGGCCGTCGGCGACCGCGGGGGAGATCTCCGGTGTCGCCATCGGGACCGCGCTGACCTCGAGTCCCGGGCTGCTGCGAATCAGCCTGTCCACCAGGGCCGGTACCGTCTCGGCCCCCGTGCTGAGGCTGTATCCGATGCGCAGCGTGCCCAGTTCACCGGCCGCCGCGCTCCGGGCGGTGTCCCATGCCCGGTCCAGCGCCGCCAGCGCGGGCGGCGCGGACTCCGCCAAAGCCGCACCGGCCGTGGTCAATACGACACTACGCGTGTTGCGGACCAGCAGGGCCGTACCGAGTTCCGCCTCCAATCGGCGCATCCGGGCGCTGAGTGCGGGCTGTGCGATACCGATCCGTGCGGCCGCGCGGGTGAAGTTCAACTCCTGCGCCAGCACCAGAAAGTACTGCAGGCTCACCGTATCCGGCGCCACGTGCCCTCCCCCCTCGATTGATAACGATCCGTTCTGAGTCTATCCCGTATCGGTCTTTCCCTCGACCGCACATCAAGCCCTAACCTGCGCATATGACGATTCAACTGACCGCAGTACCCGTCGCCGGGATCGATCGATTCGAGTGTCGATTCGAAGTCGGACGTGTCCGGTCGAACACAGGAGGTTTCCATGGCTAAGGGCTACTGGGTCAGTGTCTACCCCGCCATTTCCGACCCTGAGAGGCTGACCGCCTACAACAAGCTGGCCGGTCCGGCTGTCCAGGCTGGGGGCGGGCGCCTCCTGACCCATGTCGGTAGTCGAGTCGTCGCCCACGAGGCCGGAATCACGCAACGTGTCATTCTGATCGAGTTCAACAGCTTTGAAGAGGCCGTCGCGGCATACGAGAGCGAGGCATACCAGAAGGCGCTGGTGGCCCTCCCCGACGGCGTCGAGCGCGACTTCCGCATCATCGAAGGCATCGACTGACCGGCGGGCCGCAGCCCTCGCTGAGCATCCGTTACGCTGACGCCTAGTGCCAGATTCCACTGTGGAGAATCTCAGCGAGAACGTCCGGAACTGCCGCCTACGGCGCTGATCGGAGCGGCCACGGAGCGCGCCCGAAGACCAACGGGCGGAGGTCATCTCGATCAACTGCAACGCACGATAATGCCGAGTTCCGTGCAGTACGTTGCATCGTCGATACGGTGACATGGTGCCCGATTTAGCTCTGCCCACCACGGATTTACACCCGTCTTGGTTTGAGGCACATGCCGAGTGGGGTCCGGGTCTGCATGAAGACGGTTTCGGGCTTCTGCCCACCGACGAGATCGAGTCGCCTCGCGGGTTCGAGGCCTGGGTAGCACGGCTCACCGACGAGCCAGATCACTGGAATACCAACGGGACCCGCTGCATATACCGATGGATCGTCGAGGGAGGAAAGGTTCTCGGCGGAATCGCACTGCGGTACGGGTCCGATGAGACGGTAATGCGGACAGGGCACATCGGCTTCGGCATCCGGCCATCCGCCCGCCAACGTGGTGTAGCGACCTGGGCGCTGGGCCGGATGCTCGACGATGCACGAGGTCTGGGCATGGACCGGGTGCTACTGGTCTGTGCAGAAGACAATGTGGGCTCCGCCAAAACGATCGAGCGTCACGGCGGCGTCCTCGAAAGCATTCAGGACACCAAGCTCGGTCTAGCGCGGCGTTACTGGGTCACCATTGGCTCGCGCAGCACGACGTCGATTTGACGGTTGCGCGGATTCCGGCCTGGCATTTCGAACGTCCGGTACTGCCGCGACCCGCGCGTTGGTCGGCCCGAACATGGCTGCACCAGCGTGCGAGCGTGGGAGATCTTCGACTCGCTGCCCGCGGTCCGGGTCGCCGAGATCACGACCGGGCGATGGTGCGGGCGAGAACTGCCCACCGGACATCCGATGGACGGCGCACTCGCCGAATCCGGCTGGTACGGAAAGCAGTTCGACACCCCTGAACACGTATACCCTCTGCTGTTCGCCGACGAAAGAGGAACGATCGTCGCCGTCAGCCCTCGTCGGGTGCCAATGTCACTGGCCGGACGGGTTCCCTCGCGGCTGCTACGCCCGGTACGCAACCGCCTGAGCGTCCTCGCCCCGCTACTGCGCACGTCCCAACCCGGCGCGCGCCTGCGCGAGATCGAATACCGCGGGGTCACCAGCGCGGCCATGGTCTACGACCACCTCCCGATCATCGACCACTTCCGCCGCCTCGACGAGAACACGTTGTTCGGGGTGATGGACAAGCGCGGACTGGCTCAGCCGTACTTCTTCGTCCTCGAACGCTGAAGCACCCACCTACCACCCCCGCGACGCCGCCTCGAACAGGACCGGTCGAGGCACAATCGAAGGAAGACGATGAGCCGAACCCTGAGCGGCAGAACCATCGTGATCACCGGAGCCGCCCGCGGAATCGGCCGAGTGATCGCCGAAGCAGCTCTGGCCCGCGGTGCGCGGGTATCGATAGCCGACATCGACGCCGAAACCCTCACCGCCACCGCAGCGGAACTGGCGCCGACCATCATCAGACTCTCGACGTCACCGACCCCGTATCCTTTCGTCGGTATCTGAGTGCCGTCGAACAGCAACTCGGGCCGCTGGAGATGCTGGTGAACAATGCGGGCATCATGCCGACCGGCGCGCTGCTCGAGGAAAGCGACGCACTCACCCGTCGAATACTGGAAATCAACACCTTCGGCACCATGATCGGCACCAAAGCCGCTCTCTCGCTTACCGACTCCGGGCCCGGCGCTGGTAGCGGGGGAGCCTTGCGAAGGAGACGGCCGCTGGGTTCATCTCGACGGCGGCAACGTCGCCCACCACGGCACCGAGCGGCTCTGCGCGCACAACTGAGATCCCCACGCCGCGAACATGACTCGCGTTGTCGTCGGCCCGTTCGCTGCCGTAGGGCGGGGCGGCAGCGTCGCCCTCTGGAGCCGGCAGCCTGGGCATCGGCGAGCATCTGTGGGTCGTGAGCGCAGACGATGCGAATCGGTGTGGTACCCGGCTGGGTGGCGTGCAGTGCGGCGAGGCGTTCGTGGCTGCGTGCGATCCGGTGGGGTTGGTCGGCGAGGACGGCTTCGGTCAGGCGCAAGGCGGCCGGGATCGAGGCCCGCCGCAGGGTGGCTTGATGGAAGAACGCGTCGCCGCAGTGCAATACCCAGTGGCTTCCGGCATCGACCGCGACAGCGGCGTGACCGCGGGTATGGCCCGGCAATGGCAGCAACACGATGCCCTCCGCGATCTCCGACAGGTGCGTGGCACCGGGAAACTCGTACCAGCTGTCGGCTCCCGGGGCATGTGCCCGCACGCGCGCTTCCTGCGGTAGCTGCCCGCGCCGATAGCGCAGCACCGACCGCAAGCCGCCATGGTAGGCGGCGGCTTTTTCGGTGGCGGTGGTGTGCAACACGGCCTCGGGGAAATCGCTGACACCCCCGATGTGATCGACGTCGAGGTGCGTGGCCACGACGTGGCGGACATCGCGCACGTCATAGCCCAACGCGCGAATCTGGTGGGCGGCGGTCTCGCTGGCGAGCAGTTCGGGTCGGATCAGATGCCTGACTGGGCCGATACGACTCGGGTCGGCGATGTCGTCCAACCCATAGCCGGCATCGACGAGCACAAGATGCTCAGCGGTTTCCACCAGCAGGACGTGGGCGACGGACAACCCGCCGACCGGGGGCCGCATCGTTCCGCAATTGAGGTGGTGGACCTTCATAGAATTCTCCTGTCGTCAGCGAATCCGTCCGGCAGGGGCGTCGGCGCGGTGTCAGGCGGTGCCGATTCGCTGCTGATTCACGAAAGTGGCTGTGCCACTTGCACGAGCCGGCATCGGTAGGTCGGCGTTCACGGCGAGCCACGGCGACGCAGACAACACTCGTGGCCGTGCGCAAGGCGTTCTCGCTGTCGCCGGCGTGCATAGGCTTCGGAGATCTCACGGCCCCTCAGATCCACATCGACGTCGGGACCGAGCAGGAGCAGCAACACCAGCAGCGCGCCGATCACGATGACCGGCACGAGGATCGCGTTCACGACAACCCCGGTACGCGGCGGTCGTCATGAGCGCGTGGTGGGTGTCGTCGGTTCCACGGGGAGCGCGGGTGTTGGGCCAGGAGCTTCGCGGTGAACGTCGCCATTTCGGCTGTGGCGCGGGTGTCGCGCACCAGGCCCCCGCTGGGTGTGGCGAGCTGGGAGCCGACCATGCGCGGGGCGATCCGGGCCAGCCGTGCGGGTGTGGCCGCGGCGCGCAGCGTGGTCACGCTCTTGTTGAAAATGCGGGCGAAGTCCAAGGCGACAGCGTCGTCGGCGGCCGCTAGACCGAACAGGCCGTCGGCGACGGCGTCGGGCAGGTACGGCTCGCCGAGTAGGCAGTTGGCCCAGTACAGCTGCCACGCATCACGGTCGCGCCACCGCCACCAATCGGCCAGTTCGCTATCGAGGTCCGCTCCCGGGGCCAAGCCCGCGACCAGCCGTCCGGCCAGATATTCGGCTTGCCGGAAAGCATCGGACTGCCCTTGGCCCAGGGAGTAGTCCTTGAAGTTGCCCGCGTCTCCGACCAATGCCCACCCCGAGCCTGCTGATTCACGGAAGTAGCTGTGCCACTTCTGCAAAACCCGAATCGGCCCGACCCGGGTAGCGCCCTCGACTGCGGCTGCCAACTCCGGAAACAGCCGCAACCGGGCGTCGAACTGGGTGTAGCGGTCGCCCAGATACCCCTCGGCCTCCGCGGTCGGCACCGCGACCGTGGCCAGGAACTGGCCATCGAGCGGCAACCCGAGAAATGCCGTCGATCCACCGCGTGTACCGCCGACCGCGCCGAAGAACAGACCCTGGTCGGGGTCGACCCCTTCATAGAACGACCAGGTCGGCACCCGGCCACCGGGGCGCGTGCAGTACTCCCGCGCCCCGACCGACCGGGCCACCGTCGAGTATCGACCATCCGCGCCGATCACCACCCGCGCCCGAATCTCCCCGGCGCGGGTACGCACCCCGCGCGCTCGCCCGTCTTCGAAGATCACGTCCTCGACCGGGCACTGCGTGCGGACCTCCGCACCGGCACGGGCGGCGTGGCCGATCAGAATCGCGTCCATCGTGGTCCGGCGCATCCCGAGCAGGGTGCCGTAGGAATCGGGGTCGAGGTCGACGGTGAACTTCTGGTGCGTGCTGGTCACCGTCGCACCCCGTATAACGCTCGCTCCTGCTGCGAGGATCTCCTCGAGCACCCCGATCCGGCGCAGAACCTCGACGCCGTTGGACTGGAACACACACGTCGAGAGCGTCTCGCTGGGAAACCCGGCCTTGTCCACGACACAGACCTTCACGCCGTGTTGCGCGAGCACCGTGCTCAACGTCGCGCCCGCGCAGCGTCCGCCGACGATCACCACATCGAATTCCGACCCCGCCATGACACCAGCTCCTCCGGGGTGCAGGGCGCGCCGGGAAGCACAACTCCAGGTCAGCGCCGACCATGAATACTGTGACAGATCGTTACACATAAATGAACGGGGTGCAATGCCGTGAATCGACCACACGACCGCAACGATCCGACCCGCTCGGATCGGGAGCGAGGGGCACCCCTCCAGCACGCACAGGGCCTCCTCCGACCACTTTCCGCCTACTCTTCAGGCGTCCTAGTGGGCACAATCCGAGGGCGGGGTGGAAGACCCGGTCATGCCGCGTGGCGCGGTTCGAGGCCACACGCACACCCGAAGATCAACGAGGCGAGACCATCTCGGCCTAACAACGTCCTGGATTGCCGAATGGCGAGCATGCCGCTGATCGAGCCGACGGCAGTGGTTGCCCTGGAAGATCAACGGAGCCAGCGCTTCTGACGGCGGCCAAACGCCTCACCTGGCCACCCACCCAGCCCTTTGATGCATGCCACAGTGGTCAGGTGCGCAAGGAACAAGATCGATGGAACCACAACACCCACTACTACGACATCGCGCTGGACGCCGCGCCGTCAACAGCGCGCACCGCTCTTGACGTCGGCACCGGCGATGGCCTCCTCGCGGTACGCCTCGCCGAGAAGATCCCCGAAGTCACCGGCATCGACTCCGACGCTGAGATCATCGCCCGCGCTCAATCCAGCGCTTCCGGCAACATCACCTGGATCACCGGCGACGCCCTGACCTACGACTTGCCCGAAGCGCACTACGACCTCGTTGCCGCAGTCGCAACCGTCCATCACTTCCCCGATCTCGTCGTCGGCCTCCAACGCCTCGCTGACCTGACCGCCCCCGGTGGCGCCCTGGTCGTGATCGGTTGCGCCCGCAGTTCGACCGTGCACGACTACGCCTTTGAACTGGCGGGCATCGTCCAGCACCAGGTTCTCTCCCGCACTCGCGGCTTCTGGCAGCACAACGCTCCCGTGCAGATGCGGTTTCCGCACACCTACACCGAGGCCAAACAGATCGCCACTGCGGTACTACCCGGAATGAAATGGCGTCGGCTACCGCTATGGCGATACGCCTTCACCTGGCACAAAACGAGGTAGCGAAGCACCCACCCCCCTTCGCCCGGCAGCACTCGGATCGATTCCGAGATTCGTGATCGAAGCCAGGTGCTCGTGGCGATCGGCGGTCTCGGCCACTCGAGGGATGGCTGCGGCCCCTGTATTCGGGGGCAGCCGAAATCGACGGCCCGACTATACGATTCGGTCATGATCTTCCCGATTCGGACACTGCGCATCGGTGTCGCTGCTATCGCCGTCACCGCGGGACTTGTCGCTGCGGCCGGTCCGGCCGCCGCGGAAACTACCGGTACGGGCAGCAGTTCGATCGGCACCGGTTCTGCTGAGGTGGTGCAGAACCTGCTCGAGTCGCTCGCTTGTGCTGTGGGCGCCAGGTCCTGTTCCATCGCCATTCCCACGTGACCGCGGCGAGTTAGGTGGGAAGTGGCGTCGGCTACCGCTATGGCGATAATGCCGCTGAGTGGGACCTGAACCGCTGAGCGGCACGCCCGCAGGTCAACGGGCTGAGAGCATCTCAGCATCCGCCAGGTGCGGCGGAATCGTCACCCCGGAGTTGTTGGACCGCAGCGGTTCCCGGTTATCGCGGTGCAACCATCGAGGATGGCCTGGGAGCTGGTTGCCGCTGGATCGGGCCTGGAGGCCGGGCACATTTGACGCTGCCTCTAAAATAGAGGCATGGCCAATGGTGTGGTAATTCCCTTCTGGCAGAGCGGCGATGCGGGTCCGCTGGTGAACAGCTTGGCCGCGGACGCGACCTTCTCCAGCCCGGCCGCCGACTATCACGGCCGCGCGCGAACCGTGCATATGCTCACTCTCATCGCGACGGTCCTCGAGCGGGTCGACCAGACTGGCCGCTGGTCCAGCGAGCGAGATGGTGTGCACGCCTTCACCGCTCGGGTCGACGACCATGAATTGCAGGGCATGGTCCGGGAGACGTACTCGGAAGACGGTCGGCTCGAACACATCACGCTGTACCTGCGGCCGTATCGGTCACTGCGCGCGGCAATGGCGAAAATGGCTCAGCGGATGGAAGTTTCGCCGCTGCCCGAGCAGTCGGCGTAGTGGTGGTCGCGCCTCGCCCGGGCAAGCCGGTCCGCGGATCGACCACCGGCCGTCCGACCATGGCGTTGTTCGACTTGATCGGACGACGGTGGACCCTGCGGGTGATCTGGGAACTCGACCGAGCCGAGCAGCCGCTGACCTTCCGCGCACTCCGCGCCGCGTGCGGCGATATCTCGTCGAGTGTGCTCACCACGCGACTGCGTGAACTCGTCCAGGCACAGCTCGTGGAAAACACCACCGGTTACGTGCTGACACCGATCGGACGCGAGCTCGTCAGCAGCCTGGAACCGGTCACGAGTTGGGCCGAAGCTTGGGAACGGCAACTCCGCTGAGTTTCCGCGAGCAGTCGTCAGGTCAGCTTGATCTGACGATTGACGTCCTTGTACAGCAGGTAGCGGAACTTGCCGGGGCCGCCCGCGTAGCACGCTTGGGGGCAGAAGGCGCGCAGCCACATGAAGTCGCCCGCTTCGACCTCGACCCAGTCGTCGTTGAGGCGGTATACCGCCTTGCCTTCGAGGACGTAGATGCCGTGTTCCATGACGTGTGTCTCGGCGAACGGGATTACCGCGCCGGGCTCGAAGGTCACGATATTGACGTGCATGTCGTGAGCGAGGTCGTTCGGGTCGACGAATCGGGTGGTGGCCCAGGCGCCGTTGGTGCCGGGCATCGGCGTGGGCTCGAGGTCCTGCTCCTGCACCGCGAACGGCTGCGGCGTGTAGCCCTCGAGTGGTTCGTACGCCTTGCGGACCCATTGGAAGGCCGCCACCTCGGTGGACTCGTTGGCCACCGACCAGTTCGCGCCCGCGGGGAGATAGGCGTACCCGCCCGGCGTGAGACTGTGCTTCTCGCCCTCGATGACGACGTTCAGGGTGCCGGTCAGCAGGAACACCACCGACTCGACACCACGCTCGGGCTCGGGCTCGGTACTGCCGCCGCCCGGTGATACCTCGACGATGTACTGCGCGAACGTGGTGGCGAACCCGGCAATGGGCTTGGCGAGGATCCACGACCGAGTGTTGGCCCACCCGGGCAGGTTGCTGGTCACAATGTCGCGCAGCACGCCGCGCGGAATGACCGTGTACGCCTCCTTCACGACGGCTCGGCTGGTCAGCAGCGTGGTCTGAGACGGCAGGCCGCCCTCGGGTGCGTAGTACGTCGGCTCGCTCAAGTGTGCCAATTCCCATCGTGTCGATGCTGAAATACCGCCGTGGTGTCTCTACGCGGTCCGCGAGATCAAGGTATTCATTACCGGCAGGTGGAAGCAATCGTATGAACCGACAGATCGGACACCTTCGATCCGAGTGGAATCCGTAGCTTCACACCCAGCGAACGCTGCTGGCGAGCGCCTGTCGAATCCGACCACTGTGTCAACCGTGCAGCGCCAGCTGAATCAGGGAGTGCAGTGCGTCGTCGATGGGGTGGGGCTGGGGTATTTGGGCCGAGTCGAGTCGGTTCCATCGCTGCAGGTTCACCGCTATCGACATTCGTCGGGTGCCGTCGGCGCTGGTCATGGAGATCGCGCCGCCGCCCCAGACGGAGCCTTCGTGACCCCGGTAGGTGCCGTGGCCGGGGAGTGTCAGCTTCGGCCTTCAGGCCGAAGAGGACGTCAATCGAATCCCACGCTCCCGAATGCGCCGCGGTAATACGTTCTTTCATCGCCGATCTCACTGCCGAGCGCACCACAGACGGGTTGGCCTGAGCATGCACTTTCCGCTGATTCGAGCCTATTTCGGACCGATTCGAGCGATAAGGCACGTTCAGGCCGGATCACACGGTCGTCGACGCACGCATCAGCGCGGCGGCTGGCTCATATCCCGGTTCATCATGGGTAGTTCGATGCTGATCGGCAAACGTAGTTCGGCCAGGTAGATGAGGGCGGCCTGGCGGAGGAATTCGTCGAAGAGCCAGTAGGCGTCCGGTGCCAGCGGGACGACGGGGAGCAGACCTTCGCGGACCGCTATGAACGGTCCCCAACTCAGCCGCAGTAGCGGGTCCCAGACCGGTTCGCGGGGAATCGCCAGGCCGTCGGCGATCTGGTCACCGAGCAGGAAGCGGGTGAACGCCCCCAGTACCGGCTTGCTGAGGACGGCCAGATCGAGGTTGACGCCGAGTCGCAGCAGCCGGTCGGCGAGCTGCACGCCCTCGGGGGTCGGCGCGATAATGGGGTCCAGGACCTGTGCGGCTTGGGAATTGGCCTCGGGCCACGAATTCGGGATGTACTCGTCGCGGACGCCGAGCATGTGCGCGGCCACCTGCCACGAGTGCAGGAAGGCATCCGACTCGTGCGGTGGGATCGGCACATTCCAGGCGGTCAGGTGTTTCATGACGGTGGTGGGCAGACTGTGCCAGGTGACCATGATGTCGTTCTGGCTGATCGGGATGTCCTCCTCGGCGGAGGCCACCCAGTGCGGCGACCGTGGCAGTAGGTGTCGCACGGCGGCATGTACGAGGCGGGTTTTGACGCAGGTCACCACCATTTCCCCATCGGGGGCATAGGCATTCGCGGTCCCGATGTCATAGCCGAGTTTGGCGGTCTTGGAGATTCGGTCCTTGAGATCGTGGCCGCCCTTGGAGTAGTACACCGCGCGCGCCTCTTTCGGAATGACGGTGCTCATCATGCCGCTGGCCAGCCCGTACAGCACCCCGAGATAGAGCCCCCGCTTCTTGTTGAACTCGACCGCGGTGCCCAGCTTTCCGGGATCGGTCCAGTGCGGCAGTTGGCGGGCGTACTCCATGAAATCGCGCAATTCCGTGGGCAGGCCGGCGGGGAGGGGCTGACCGTTCTTCGTCCAGGTCCGCAACAACTCGTTGACCCGGGGGACTTCGCCGCGGTCGAGCAGTCCGGCGACCACCGGGTCGGCCTCGGCGTCCCACACCGTCATAGGGTCGAGCCCGGCTCCGGTCCCGGCCACCGAACCCTGCGGCGACCAGGTCCACGGCTGCGCCCGCGCGGGGGTCATCATGGCCAGTGCGCCGAACATGCCCAGCGCCCCACCGGCTTTCATCGCATTGCGTCTGTTGACTGTATCCATTGTCGCTACTCCTCAAAGAGCTCGGACGCCACCGCGATGGCACCCGTGTCGCTCCTCCAAAACTTGGAGAATGAGCAGTAACTTAACGTGCGTGATGGCCCGCTGTACGTACTTTCAACGTTTTGCTGTGTCAGAATTGAGAGATACTTAGAAGCACGGCAGGCGGCCTTGTGGTAGCGGCACCGAGGTCCTTGCTGGCCGACCTCGCGTCGCAAGGGGCGAGGTGCGCCGGACCCGTCCCGATCAGGCAAATCGTGTTGTGCCACGCACGTGGTCGGATTGCCCGTTATGGTCGGACGGGTGGCCAGTAAATCGGCGTCGCCCGCCGTGGAGCTGACGGTCGGCGACCATACGGTGCGTATCTCGAATCCGGATCGGGTGTATTTCCCCGAGACCGGGGCGACCAAGCTCGACCTGGTGCAGTACTACCTCAGCGTCGGTGATGGGATCGTCAACGCGCTGCGTGACCGGCCGTGCATGCTGCACCGATTCCCCAAGGGACTCTCCGGTGACAAGGTGCATCAGAAGCGGCTGCCCGGCGGCGCCCCGGAATGGATTCCCACCGTGCGGCTGCACTTCCCGCGCTTCGGGCGCACCGCCGACGAACTGTGCGTCGAGAAACTCGCGGATGTCATTTGGTCCGTACAGATGTCGACCGTGGAATTCCATCCCTGGAACTCCCGCCGCTTCGACACCGAACTGCCCGACGAGTGGCGCATCGACCTGGATCCGATGCCGGACTGCCCGTGGTCGCGGGTGCGGCGGGTGGCCGGTGTGGTCCACGAGGTGCTCGACGAGCTCGGGGCGGTCGGCTGGCCGAAAACCTCCGGCGGCAATGGATTACACGTCTATGTGCGTATCGCCCCGCAATTCGGGTTCAAGGAGGTGCGCCGGGCCGCGCTCGCCTTCGCCCGCGAGGTCGAACGGCGCGCACCCGATGACGTCACCACCGCCTGGTGGCGGCGCGACCGCGATCCGAGCCTGCTGTTCGTCGACTACAACCAGAACGCCCGCGATCACACCATCGCCGCCGCCTACTCGGTGCGCGGCATCCCCGAGGCGACGGTATCCACCCCGATCCGCTGGGACGAACTTCCCGACCTGCACCCCCGCGACTTCACCATGGCCACGGTGCCCGGGCGCTACGCTGAACTGGGCGATCTGCACGCCGGTATCGACGACGCGGTATTCGATCTCGAACCGCTCCTGGAATGGGCCGACCGCGACCAGGTCGACGTCGACCTCGACGAGGAATAAGCCGCGTCTCCCAATACTGTTGGGAAATACGGGCGACTGGCGTCCATCGGCGCAGGGCGCGTACACGATCGTCGCCACTCAGGGCTCCTCGAGCAAGTCGACCGTCGTCGAGATCACCAAGGGCGGCGTCGATACCGGCTCGCTGTCGGGTCTGCTGCCCAGCGGCTCGGGCAGCTGAGATGTCCGGGCGGTGCCTCACTCGCGGCCCGTGTATTCCGCAGCTGCCGTATCCCTTTCGAGTGCGAGGGGTACGGCGGCACATCGATGGGTGGGTGGTTGCCCCAGCGGGTTTCGCGACAGGTGCGGCGTCCGCCATTCGCGTCACCGTCCGGCAAGCCCGCGCCCTTTCGCCGATGATGGCCTCTGACATCGCATTACGGCATACAAAAACGCGGCCCAGGTAACTGTTTCGCCAGAAATCAAGCACACCAGCAATTTCTGGGTACACCCTGCGCAAGCCGGGCCGGACCCGGAGGCACAATAAGTTAAGAAGTACGACTATGCGTAGAGCAACGGCGCTCTTCGCCGCATTACTGCTGGCCATCCTCCTCTCCATCACTCACGTGACAAGTCCGAAGGCACTCGCCGGTACTTGTACTGGCGACTGGGCCATTGGAATCGGCGGTCTCGGCGACAACTCCTCGTCGGTATTCGTCCCGTTCGTGAATCAGCCCGTGGGCTACAACTCCGCCGACCCGATGTCGGGGTTCCATGAAATCAACAGGCTGTTCTGGGGGCATCGCAATCAATGCCCGGGCGACCACATCAGATTGATCGGACATAGTGAGGGTGCGGGCATCCTGCATGCCTGGGTCACCGCGAACCAGGGTGTGGGCAATGCCAATGCCATTCTCCTGGCGGATCCCAAGCGTGCCCCCGGGCCGGGTTGGGGCGGGTTGTCGTCGACTCCCGGGAGTGGAATCGTCGGTTATCCGCTGGCGGGCGTCGACAATTGGTTCGGTGGCTTCCCGGTTCTGACCGTATGCAACCGCGACGACCAGATCTGCGACACCTCCGCTGGTTGGTGGGGCTACCTCTTCGGAGGTGCGCACAGTCGATACAATTTCAACGTATGGGATTACGGCGCTTGGGAATCCGGCGTCTGGTACCGGTAGTAGTTGATTCATGGGGATCAGTAGCCGTGCGGCACTGGTCCCCATTGGCTGAACCCGTGGCCCATCGAGGTACACACAGCCACATCTTTGAAGGTGATTTGGCAGGTCGCTCCGGCATGGGTGACCGAATACCGTGGGTCGTGGTAGTTCACGGGTGCGATGCGCGGCAATGCTGGATTTCCGCCCGGCAGTGTGTGGCTCCCGTTGGAGTTCCACTGGGGGTGGGCGGGCCAGGTGGCGGAATCGATGATGATCGCGGGCACATACGGCAGCGGTACCTGCATTCCGGCGAACAGCACATTCATGTGGGAGGCCGGTACCGCGAGGTCGCACCCGACCGTGCCGCCCGCACCGATCGAACAGTTCCAATCGCCCAAAGCGAAATACGCGGTGTCACCGATCAGCACCGGGCCGGGGGCATCATCGGCGTGTGCGGTGCCCGCCCCGAACAGGCACGCGGACATCGCGAGAATTCCTCCGCAAACCCGTGCGGCGGCAGCCTTCACAGCCCTGGACACCGAATCTCCCTTTGATGCGCAGCGATTGTCAGATCCAGTCGATCATAGAGAAAAGCTATCACTTTACGGTGCAAAGGCAGGGGAATTGTCCAGGGGCCTTTCGCAATAAGACGGCCCATTTCCTTTGTGAATCCACCCGCCGCGCCCCCGAACCGGTCAGGCCGGGGCGCCGCCGCGGAGCCAGTCGGGCCACAGGATGGTCCAATCGCCGTTCTGCCAGATATCGAGGGGGTCGCCGCCGGTGTTGCGAACCTCGATGACGTCGCCCGGTATGACGAAGTCGTAGAACCAGGCGGCGTCGTCGGGGGAGAGGTTCAGGCAGCCGTGCGAGACATTGGTATTGCCCTGTGCCCACATACTTTCCGCCAGCGCGTGCACGAAAATCCCGTCGTGGCTGATGCGGACACCGTGATTGATGGTGGTTCGATAGCCGAGCCGGGAATTGACCGGTAGGCCGTAGCTGGCGGAATCCATAATCACCGGGTTCTTGCGATCCAGAACGGTATAGATGCCGGGCCGGGTCCAGAACGACAGCACCGTACCGCCGACGGCCGCGCTACCGCCCATACCCATCGAGGTGGGCATACTGCGCACCAGGTTTCCGTTCTCGAAGACATCGATGTGTTTGGTGTCGTCGTCGGCGATGGCGACATGGGCCGGGCCGATGAGCACCGAAATATGTTGATCGCGTAGGCCGTAAGCGCCGTCGCCGAGCGGCGCGCCGAACAGCTCCGCCGCGATGGTGACCCTGGTCCCCGGGGCGTAGTAGTGCTCGGGCCGCCAGTGCGCGTTCTGATCGTCGAGCCAATACCAGGCGCCGGTGACCGCGGGTTCGGTGCTGACCCGCAATTGGCGCTGTGCCGCCGCCCGATCGACGGGTTGGTCGAAACGTGCGACCAACACGAAACCCACTCCGTAAGTGTCATTTTCGGCGAGCTCGACCAGGTTGCCGGATCGCAGCGAGACGTCGACGAGTCGATCGGGCGCCACCGTGGCGCACGTCGCGGTCGCGGTGACCTCGCCGGTTTCACCCTGCGCCACCGCCTTCGCGGTATAGGTGTGGCCGTATCCGAGCGGTTCCGCACTGGTCCATACGCGCTGATCGGGTGTCAGTGCTCCCGGCAGCGCCCTGCCCGTTTCGTCGATCCACTCGACCGACCGCAACGTCCCGTCGGTCACCGTAACCGTGCCGGGTATACGCGCATTCACCCCGTGAGAGTCCAGCGCGGGATCGAACCGGATAGCCGCGGCCCGGGGTGATGGCGGCGCTTCCTGCTCCCGTGCGCACCCGGTGACGGCGAGACCCCCGGCACCGACAAAGCCGATCAGCACCTCACGACGTCGCAATGCCACGGCACCTCTCCCTTCGCCCGGCATCCTGCCGACCTGCGTGCCAGCATGTGGCACCGAGGCGGCAGCCGACGCGCCGACGAGCGCAACCTCCACTGATCCGTCGCGCAACCGACACCGTTCCTCGATCGACCGGTGTGCGCCGAGATCAGCGCGTGCGATCGCTCGGTGATTCGACGACCTCGGCCACCAGCGATACGACATCGTCGAGGTGGTGCGGGGTGGTCAGGTGGCCCATATCGGAGAAGACCCGGAGGTCGAGGTTCATGGTTCGGCGCAGTGCCTGGGCCAGCCGCTTCGGCGGTAGGAATCGGTCGTATTCTCCGACCCCGACCACGCAGGGCCGCTCGGCGCGGCGGGCCAGTAGTTCGGCGGGCAGGGGAGGCGGGGCCAGGGTGGTGTGGCAGCAGCCGGCCATGAGTGCCATCCATTCCACCTCGGTTTCGGGTGGCTCCTCGCCGGGGGCGACGAAGAGGCGGAGCATGCGGCGCGTGTTCTCCGGGGTGGGGCGCAGCAGCCACACCGTCGAGGCCACCGCGAGTTTCGGCTCCACTGCCAGACGGATGAAACCGGCGGGTGAGATCAGCGCCCGCGCCGCGATCCGGGGTGAGTCGGCGGCCAGGGCCACCGCCGAGCCCAATGAGTTGCCCACGAGCACGACCTCGTCCAGCTGAGCGGCGGCCAGGACTTCGTCCAGAACCCGGCCGTACCAGGCCAGCCGGTCCCGCCGCGGCCGTCGTGGATCGCTGAGTCCGGGCTGACCGGGTAGATCCACCACCGTGGTCGCCCAGTGCGCCGACAGGGCCCGCAGCCACGGCAGCGCCACCGCAGCATTGAAGCCGGTGCCGGGAACCACGACGACCCGCGGCGAACCCGTTCCGGCGGAGGTGAGCCGTACCTGCCCGGCGCTCGTGTCCACGGTCGCGGCGGTGAGTGGAAAGTCCGCGTGCGTCAAGGTATTCGAGCACCACTGCCGCACCGCACGCTGACAACGGGGGTTCTTGTACGCGGTCGGCATTGTGTCAGTGTTCCGGGGAACCCGTGGAACGTCCAACACTCCGGCGTGCTGTCGGCACTTATCTTCGCCGTAGTGGCCCGTCAGGATGATTATTTTGGGTGATTACGCCGTATTGACCGAAAAGTAACAACCGTTCACAGAGTCCATGAGACGATCCCTGTCGATTCCGGAGTCTCGATGGGAGTGTGTGGTGGCTGAGTTCCTCGGCACGATTAACGGCTACATCTGGAGCAACGGGCTGATATACCTCTGCCTCGCGGCCGGGGTGTACTTCTCCATTCGCTCCAGGTTCGTCCAGGTTCGTCAGGTGCCAGAAATGGTTCGCCTGATGTTCAGAGGTGAGAAGTCACCGTCGGGTGTCTCATCGTTCCAAGCGCTGGCCATGTCGCTGTCCGGCCGCGTGGGTACCGGCAATATCGCCGGTGTCGCCACCGCGATCGCGTTCGGCGGACCCGGGGCGCTGTTCTGGATGTGGGCGGTGGCGTTCCTGGGAGCCTCGACCTCCTTCGTCGAGTGCACCCTCGGCCAGATCTACAAGACCCGCGATCCCCTCACCAATGAATACCGAGGCGGACCCGCGTACTACTTCAGCAGGGCGATGGCGCACACCCGCGCGGCTCCGCTGTTCAAGATCTACGGCTTCATTTTCGCGGCCGTGACCGTACTCGCCTGTGGCCTGCTGCTGCCCAGCGTGCAGTCCAACTCCATGGCCTCGGCCATGAACCAGGCGTGGGGCATCTCCACCTGGGTGGTGGCTGTCGGCATGATTATCGTGCTGGCCTTCGTGATCATCGGTGGCGTCAAGCGGATCGCCGCGTTCGCCGGTGTCGTGGTGCCGTTCATGGCGGTCGCCTACATCGTGATGGCGCTGATCGTCGTCTTCTCCAACGCCTCGGAGATCCCCGGCATTGTGAGCACGATCTTCGCCAGCGCCTTCGGCGCCGACGCGGCGTTCGGTGCGATCATCGGCGCGGCGGTTATGTGGGGCGTCAAGCGCGGCGTCTACTCCAATGAGGCCGGGCAGGGCACCGGACCGCACGCCGCCGCGGCGGCCGAGGTCTCCCATCCCGCCAAGCAGGGCCTGGTCCAGGCCTTCGCGGTCTACATCGACACGCTCTTCATCTGCACCGCGACCGGATTCCTCATCCTGTCGACCGGCGCGTACCGGGTGTTCGACGGTGACACCGTGACGAGTCCCGTCCTGAAGGACGGCGGGGCGCTGCCCTCGGATGCCGCGGTCGGACCGACCTTCGCCCAGGTCGGCATCGATACGCTGTGGAACGGCTTCGGCTCGTCCTTCATCGCGATATCGCTCGCGTTCTTCTGCCTCACCACGATCATCGCGTACTACTACATGGCCGAGACCAATCTGCGGTTCATCCTCGGCAAGCACTCGGTGGTTCCGGTGCCGGTCATTCGCGGCACCATCGGTACGAACCTCACCGCGGTCCTGCAGGTGCTGATCCTGGTCTCCGTGGCGGTCGGCGCGGTGTCGACCGCGTCGGAAGCGTGGACGCTCGGCGATATCGGTGTGGGATTGATGGCCTGGCTCAACATTATCGGCGTCATCATCCTGCAGCAGCCGGCGTACAAGGCACTGCGTGATTACGAGCGGCAGAAGAAGTCGGGCCTGGACCCGGTCTTCGATCCGCTGGCCCTGAATATCCCGGGAGCCACCTTCTGGGAGACCTACGATCCGACGGGCGGCAAGGACCGCGCCCAGACCACGGTCTGATCGGGTCGACCGCATTCCTGGCGAGAGCTCGTAAGGGCGGTACGTCTGCACCGGCAGGCGTACCGCTCTTACGTTGTGGCGCTTGGTACTACGCCGTCACACCAGGTCGGCGAAGGATTCGACGCAGACGATACTGCCGGAGACAATCAGCTGGTCGTCCGCGAAAATGACGGTTTCCGGTGTGGCATAGGTGAATTCGCCGCCTCGACGTTTGATCGCGACGACGGTGACATTGAAATGCTCGCGCAGTCCGCTCTCGGTGAGGGTCATTCCGACGACCGCGCGCGGGGCGGTGGTGCGCACCATGGCGTAGTTCTCGTCGAATTCGATGTAGTCGAGCATGCGGCCGGTGACCAGATGCGCGATCCGTTCGCCCATATCGAATTCCGGTAGTACGACGTGGTGGGCACCGACCCGCTCCAGGATCCGGCCGTGCTGCCGACTGGTGGCCTTGGCCCAGATGCGGGGGATCTGGAAGTCGACCAGCAATGAGGTGGTGAGGATGCTCGCCTCCAGGTCGGTGCCGATACCGACCACCGCGTGCGGAAAGTCGGGAACGCCGAGTTGGACAAGCGCTTCCTGATCGGTGGTGTCCGCGACCGCGACATGGGTCAGGTCATTGGAGAACTGTTGCACCAGACGCGGATCGGAGTCGATGGCCAATACCTCGGAGCCGTGTACGACCAGTTCGTGCGCGAGCGAACCGCCGAAGCGGCCGAGACCGATGACAACCACCCGGGTGGTCGGGTGTTTCGGCGTTTTCGCGGGTTTACCCAACAATGGGGCGCTCCTCCGGTAGTTCGTATCGGCGTTCGTATTCACGTAGTGCGAGCGCCGCGGCCAGGGTGATCGGTCCGACGCGGCCCAGGAACATCACCGCGCTGAGCAGCAGGTGGCCCAACGGGGGGAGATCGGCGGTGATACCGGTGGACAGGCCCACCGTCCCGAATGCCGACACCACCTCGAACAGCACCGCGTCCAGGCGATGGGTGGACAGGCCGAGCAGGATCATGGTTGCGACCATGACGACGCCGACACCGAGCAGCGCGACCGTAATCGCTTGGCGCTGCACGCTCGCCGCCAAACGTCGTCCCATAACGTGCACGGTGGGCTGGCCGCGGACCTCGGCGTACACCACGAAGGCCAGCAGCGCGAAGGTGGTGACCTTGATGCCGCCCGCGGTGCCCGCGCTGCCACCGCCGATGAACATGAGCACATCATTGACCAGCAGCGTGGTCGGGTGCATGGCACCGACGTCTACGGAGTTGAATCCGGCCGTGCGAGGAGTCATGCCGTGGAAGGCACCCGCCAGGAGGCGACCACCGAACGAATGGGTGCCGAGGGTGGCCGGATTACCCCATTCGAGGGCGGTTACCAGTACGACACCGACCACGGCCAGTCCGGCGTAGGCCAAGACGGTGATCTTGGTGTGCAGGGACCAGCCGAGCACGGGGGTGCCGCGCAGCCGGGCCCGCATCGCTCGCACGGTCTCGAAGACCACTGGAAAGCCGAGGCCGCCCAGTACGAATGCCACCGTGATGGGCACGATGATCCATGGATCGGACGCGTGCCGCACGAGACTGTCCCCGTGCAGCGCGAACCCCGCGTTGTTGTAGGCCGAAATGGCGTGGAACGTGCCGTAATACAGTGCCGAGCTGAAGGGTTCGTCGGTGGTGACCAGCCGACGGCCGGTGAGGAACACGGCCGTCACCAGTTCGATCGTCACGCTCATCACGACGACGCCGAGTACGACCCGGCGCGTTTCGCCCAGCTGCAAAGCCTTCGTCTCGGCCTGCGCGATCAACTGCATCCGCAAACCCATCCGGCGAGCCACCAGCAGCCCCAGCAGTGAGGCCGCCGTCATGATGCCGATGCCGCCCACCTGAATGAGCCCCAGCACCACCCCCTCGCCGAACCCCGACCAGTAGGTCGACGTATCGACGACGACCAGGCCGGTCACACAGATCGCCGACGTCGAGGTGAACAGTGCCGTGACCGGATCGGTCCAGGTGCCGGACTCGGACGCGAACGGCAGTGTCAGCAGGGCCGCGCCGAGTACGTTGACTACGAGGAAGCCCACGACGGTGAGCCGAGCAGGATGTCCGAGTCGGCCCAGGCGGCGGACGATCGGCTGCGCTGTGCGTGGCATGCGATCAGTGCGCCGAGGACGGCGATAGGGGCACCGTCCCGGTGGTGGTCGTACTCAACGATGCGTCCCCTTTGGGTCTCGTCCGGGCGTCGACGGTCTGCGGCGCTTAGAGATCCTAACGGTCTGCTTACGTCAGTTTGTCGCACCACTCGCTCAGGTATTCGTCGCGCATTGTCGGTACCGCGGCCGTTCGCTCACCACCACTCGGTGATCATCGCGATCCGTCGCCCCAGTTCCGGAGCCAGTGAGCGGGCATAGCTGGCGGTGAGATGGTGCTCATCGCGGTAGATGAGGACATTGCCCTCGGCGACATGGCAGCGGTCCGGTCGGCAGACCGCATCGTTCAGGTCGAGCGGGAAGATATTCGAGTAGGCCGCGGCCGGTCCCTCGGCGGGATCGCGGGGGTCGAGGGCGACGGCGCGATCGATACCGCAGCTGACCGGAGTGGTGCCGCGCTGGGCCAGGCAATCGACCGCCTTGTAGAAGACGCCATTGTGTCGCAGCCTCGGGGTGTCTCGAAGGGCGAGCACTTTCATCCCGCGGTCCGACAGCGCCGACCACACATCGAAGTATTCCGGCGGCACCTCGTCACCGTCGTTGTACGGCCGGAAGCGAGTGGAGATGGTGAATACCCAGTCGGGTTGGTCCTGAGCGAGACGGTCGAGGACTTCTTCCGACCATTCCCGGCATTCGGGGAAGGGCGCTTCGGCATAGGAGGGTTGGTCGACGAGTACGAGGGGGCAACCCTCTTTCAGAAAGGTGACGATGCGGAAGTCGTAATCGTAGGAGAGCAGTTCCAGGGCCGGGATCCAGTGCTCGGAATGCGATCCGCCGACCACCGCGATGGAGCGGCCAGCGGTCGTATCGCCGTAGGTGCAGGTGCGCACCTCCCGGTTCGGGGTGATGCAGCCGTCGACGGTCGGGGGTGGCGCGTCGGCCTGACCTTCGAATACCGAGGGCCGCATGGGTGCCGGCGGGGGGTCGATGCCGTCGAGGAGGGCGGCCGCCCCCGGGTATTCGTTCGGCTCGAGCGCCTGCGGTGGTTCCGCCGGATTGGTCCTGGACACCACCTGCCAGCCGAGTGACGACGCCAGCACCACGACGCCGATCGCCGCGACCAGGGTGCCGACACCGGTTCGGTACTTCGCGGACCTACCGGTGTCGGGTACCGGTGTGGAGCGCTTCCGCAGTGGCGCTTCGATAATGCGGGTTGTGGCCAGCGCCAGAACGATCGAGACCGCGATGACGATCAGGCCATCGGTGAATCCGGCGTGCGCATTCCCGGTTTCGGCCAGATAGAAGATCAGGATCGGCCAGTGCCACAGGTACAGGGGATAGGCGATGGCACCGAGTTCCGTGCACAGCCGACCGGCCAATAGCCGGTTCGCCCAGGGTCGTTCGGATGACGAGAGGTGCATCCCGGACAGGATCAGCGCGACGGTGGCCACCACCGGGAACAGCGCTGCCGGGCCGGGGAATTCGCTGGCGCCGTCGATCAGCAGACCGCAGGAGAGCACCATGGCGAGACCGAGACTCGCCGCGCACCAGCGTGCCCAGTTCGGTATGGAGATCCAGGGTGCGGCGACCGCGAGTGCGGCACCGGCGAGCAGTTCCCAGACCCGGGCCGCGCTGTCGTAGTAGGTCCAGGCCTGGTGCTGGGCTGCGCCGATCGTGGCATACCGGAAGGAAATCAACCCGACGATAACCAGCACCGTCAGCAGCAGTCCGCGGTGGCGGTCCGATTGCGGCCGCAGGCGGGCCCAGAGGGCGATGACCGCCAGGATGACGAGATAGAACTGGCCCTGGACCGCCATGGACCACAGATGTTGCAGCGGGCTGATGGACGGGTCGGGGGACGCGTAATCCATTTCCGCGGTCGCCAGATACCAGTTCTGGAAGTAGAACCCGGACGCGAGCAGCTGCGCCGAGGTATCACCCCACTGGGTGTACGGCCGCGCTACGACGGTGGCGACGGCGACCGCGGCGAGTACGACCACGAGCGCGGGGAACAGCCGACGGCCGGTGCGGCGCAGGGTCGGGCCGATCCCGGCCGAGCCGGTGGTATCGGTGCGGCGCAACACCATTCCGGTGAAGAAGAAACCGGACAGTACTAGGAAGACGTCTACGCCCCCGGAGACCCGACCCATCCACACGTGGAAGGCCACCACCAGCGCGATCGCGATGCCGCGCAAACCGTCGAGATCGTCACGGTACTGCTGCCGGGACTTGCTCTCCGGCAGCTGATTTCGGGTAACCAACCCGGTCGGCACCGGTGGTCCCAAGGTATGAGCGCGCACGCGAACTCCCCACAACGAAATGGCCCCGGCCCCGAGTAGTGAGGCGGGGTTGCCGACCAGACTTCCCGGCGCTCCGCCCTTAAGATGCCCGAGAGATCACGCCGGAGGCAAACCGGGGGCTCGGACTTCCCGGTCCGGATTCCGATTTGCGCCTCGGTGAACCTTGCGGCATCTTTACGGGCGGAGTGCCGGGAAGTCGGGTCGGCGGGCCCGATCGCGAGCGGTGGATCGCGGTCTGCCGCAAGGGTTGAACAGGAGTCAATCGATCAATCGGATGCTGGAGAATATTTCCCGCGCCTGCTCCGGGGTCACTTCCCCGTCGACGCCGCGATCTGCGGCGATAGTGAGAACCAACATGGGATTCTGTGGTCCGGGGAACGCGAAGGTGTAGACGGAGAACCGTGAACTCGTGCATTCCGCGCTCTTCGGCGTCCAGTTGCCGGATGCCTCCGCCAGGTAACCGGTGATGCCGCTGGCGGTCGTCAACGGGGTCGCCGGAGTGGTTTCTCGACCCCAGCCGGGACCGTCGAAGCCGCGTTCCGCCGCGGTCGTCGCGACGTCGGCGGCTGCGGCGGCGGGATCATCGAGTTGTGACCGGTGGACGAAAGTGATTGTGCGGGTCGAAGACCCGCAATAGTTCTTGCCGTCGGTCGCGGTTCCGGTGCCGGATATGCGGCCCTGCTCGTTCTCGAAGCCACGGATCACTCCGGGTGTGTCCACAACCCAGCCGGAGGGCACGTCGTATGCCACGCCGCGCGACGGCACCGCTACCCCTTGATAGTCGGGGAGTAGCGGTGTGGTGGTACTCGGCGCCCGTGTGGTGGTGGTAGTCGTGGAGGTGCGCGGCGGCACGACCAGCTTCGTGACCGGCGCGGTCGTCCGAGCGGTATCACCGGAGGAGGTCAAGCGACCGGTGATACTCGCGGTGATCGCGCCGAACAACACGAGTCCGGTGATGATCACGGCGAGAATCGGACCCGCGGTGCCGCGCCGAGGTGACCGCACCGGCGTGCCATACCCGGGATACCCGCCCGGATGCCATTGCCGATGGTCCTCCAATGCCGGGTACTCATACGGCCGATACGGCAGGTCCTCGAGCGGTGGATACTCGTACGCCTGCGGCGGACCGGGCCGCGCCGAGAGATACCCACCCCCCTGCTGCTCCGGCCCTGGTGGCCGCTCGCTATCTCGTGTCACGAATCCGATTCTGTGCGATGTGTGTCGAGTTCGCTTGCCCGGCTCCCCTGGAGTGTCCGACTGTGTTTGCCGGATGGATCCCTCGCCTCGATCGCCCGTAGCGCGGATTCGATTCCGGCTATGCGGTCGCCGAGTAGTCCCAGTGCGCCGACAGCGCGGACCAGAGGGTCGTCCTCGGCTCCGCCGAGGGCCTGTTCGCGCAGGTACGCGGCTTTCACCTCGGTCCAGCGGCGGGCCTGTTGTTCGGAGAGGCGACCGCGTAGTTCGGCGAGTTTGAGGAGGTTGAATTCGGCTCCGGCGGCGAGGGTTTGGGCTTCGCCGAGGTAGTGGTCGTCGATGAGGGCCTCCAGTTCCTCATCGTTCATGACCGGCACCACCCGTTCGGCGAGGGCGTTCATATTGCGGTAGGAGCCCTGAAGCTGGAAGGGCGGTTCGGTGCGGGAGGAGTCGGCGGTGGCGGCGGAGGCGATGTAGGCGCGGTTGGTGGCCAGTACCACTTCCTGGAGGCGAATGAGTTTGCCCAGTACCGCCGTGATTTCGGACAGTTCGGTCGCCGAGTACGGGTGGGTGAGCTGGTCGGCCATGGCGTGTCGGTCGCCGCGGGCCATGCGCACCAGGATCTCCAGATCGCCGCGGTCGCGCGACGACAGCGGTGCGAGAACGGGATTGGTGGTGAGCGCGTTCTCGATGTAGCTGAGTGCGAACAGTTCGTCGCGGCCCGACAGTACGTCGCCGAGGTTCCACACGTCGGCGCGATTGGCGAGCATATCCGGGATACGGAATCGCTTGCCCTGCTCGGTATACGGGTTACCCGCCATACATACCGCGAACCGCTTGCCGCGCAGGTCATAGGTGCGGGTGCGGCCGTCCCACACACCCTCCATCCGGCGCTGTCCATCGCAGAGCGATATGAACTTCTGCAGCAGTTCCGGTGAGGTGTGCTGGATATCGTCGAGATAGAGCAGCACGTTATTGCCGAGTTCCAGTGCGAAGTTGATCTTTTCGAGCTCCTGGCGGGCGGTGGCGTTGGGAGCCTGCGCCGGATCGACCGAGGTCACCTCATGGCCCAGCGCGGGACCGTTCACCTTCACCAGCACGAGGCCCAGCCGTGCGGCCACATACTCCATGAGCGTGGTCTTGCCGTAACCGGGCGGCGAGATCAACAGCAGCAGCCCCGAGCGGTCGGTGCGGTCGGAGTCGCCGACGACACCGAGCTGTTTGGCGAGGTTGTCACCGATCAATGGCAGATACACCTCATCGAGCAGCCGGTTGCGCACGAAACCGCTCAATGCCCGCGGCCGATACTCCTCCAACCGCAGCCGATCCCGCTCGGCGGACACCAGTGCGGTGCGCCGCCGGAGGTAGGCACGGAAGCCCGGTACCCGTTCGAGACGGAAGCGGCGGCACCGCGCCAGCAGCTCGTCGAACCGGAAGGTCAACTCCCGCTGCGTGATCCGCGGATGTGTGCCCAGCAGCCCCGAAACTGTGGCGGTCAGCGCGGTGGCGGCCTCGGAGCGCGGCAGACCGGCCCCACACAGTTCGATCGCCACCGCCTCCGGTAGGTCGGCGGCCAGATCCATACCGTCATCGGCCCGTTCCACATACGCCGTGAGCCAGGCGTGCACCAGTTGGTGCCGTGCGGGCAGCGATTGCGCGCCGACGAATTCCGCGCCCAGTGAGCTCAGATCGGATTCGAATTCCGCACGCGCGGTCGCCGAGGCCGCGCCCAACGCCCGGTGGAAGCGTTCCAGCAGCAGCCTGGCTCCCGCCGAGGTGATGAATCCCGGTGTCGGCGAGAACAGTTCCTCGAACAGATACTCGCCGGCGAGCGCACGGTCGACACCGTCGAGCCCGATGCTGTCGGCGAATTCCCCGATTCGCGTGGACAGTTCGTCGCACATCTGGTCGACCGCCGCCGTGCGCCCGAAAATGGCGCGTGCGCGGGCCAGGGAACCGACCCGGGTCTGCCAGTGTGCCCGCGCGCCGTCATCGGCATCGAGGGCGAACCGCCACCACAGCTGCGCGGCCGCTCGTTCCGCCGACGGGAACCGCAGCAATTGCGCGCCCGCGTACAGCCGCAGCACCGTTTCCAGAATGGTGGCGCCGTCGTGGTCGTGTACGCCGCGCTCGTACCCCTCGTCGTAGCGTCCGGCCGCGGCCTTGCGAACCAGTTCGGCGAGATCGCCCGCGGTCCCGGCCGCCTGATACAGCGTATCGAGCCCACCGTCGCGTTCGGCTTCGGCGAGAATCGACACCGCCAGATACTCGCCCCGGTACATCTCGGCGGTCTCCGAGGCCAGCAGCTGTGACCAGTACGGCCGAGTGGCGCCGAAGTCGTTGTCGCGCACCGGCGCCCGGTAGTCGGTACCGGTGATCGTGTACCACATGGCACCGTCGTGCGGGACCATGGTGAGCTCCACCGGCCGGGTGTCGACCGCGAACCGGTGCCGACCCAGCCGGATGGTTTCGCCACCGTCGTCGTAGAGGTCGACGCGGTCGCGCAGCGCGCGCCCGGCCTCCTGGCGGGCGGCGCGCAACCGCCCGTCGAACTCTTCGGCCCGCACCTGATCACCGATGTCGCGCAATTGCGTGACGGCTTGGCGCAGCCGAGCCACCATTGGATCGGAGGCGAAGTAGGTGTTCACCTCATCCAGGGAGCCGAGGGCCGCGGCCCGGCGGCCGACCCCGGCCAGGATGCGCTGTGCGGAGGCGGCGATGCGCTCCGCGCGCTGGGACCGCTCATCGAGCAGTGCCTGTTTGCGCGCGGTGAACGCCTCGTACACGTCCTCGCGCTTGGCGGTGAGCCGGTCGGCGAAATCGTCGATCTCGCCGAACCGGGTCTCCAGATTCTCGATGGCCAGCAGCAGTTTCGCCAGCTGGTCGTCGCAGGCATCGGGGGAGTCGCACACCGCGAGCGCACCGGTGACCGCCTGCCCGAGCAGTGCGAATTCGGCGGCGAAGGCCGCGCGGCCCTCCACCGACGCCAGTTCGACGCGCCGCGCCTGCACGGTGGCGCGCACCCGGTTGACCGCGGCGAGGATCTCACCGATCCGGGTCAGGATATCGGTGCGCACGGTCGCGTCTGCGATATCGAGGGCGCCGACGATCTCGGTGACGATCTGCAGCGAGTCGGTCTGCTCGGTCAGCCGCTGCTGCAGTGGTTCGGCGTCGGCGACCGTGCCGATCGCCTCGGCTCGCTCCAGCAGTTCATCGAGTTCGGTGTGGTAGGTCGCGAAAGCCTTGGCGTCACCGAGGAATTCGACGGCACGGCGGCCCGCGTCGGCGAGCGCCTCGGCTAGGTCGGCGTCCACGGTGTCGATCCGGTCGGTGTCGACGTAGCGCAGATCCCGCAGTGTCACCAGCTGCCCCTGCGCGCGCCGCAGGTCGGCCAGCAACCGCACCCATTCGTCGGCGCTGCGATAGGCGGCGGCACGGGCGAGGCGGATGAGCGTCGCCGCCTGCTCGGCCGCCGTATCCACGGCCGCGGTCGCCTGCGCGGTGAGCGCGGTGACCTTCTCGTATTCGTCGAGGACCTGCTCGGCGGTGGCACGCAGCTCACCCAGCGGTGTGGCCGGATCGCACAGTTCTGTTTCGCCCAGCCAGTGATAGTGGTCGGCCGCGCGCGTGCACGCGGCCATCACTGCCTCGAATACCGCTGTCGCGGGCCGCATCTCATCCACCATGCGAGCCACGGCGAGGCAGTCGGAGATACCGCGCACCAGTTCGGCATTGCCGACCCGGTGCAGCGGTCCCGTACCGACCGATTGTGTGGCGGCGTGCAGATCGGAGACGAAGGGGGACCGCCACACCTGCATGGGATGTACCCGGGTGGGCTCCTCCGACAGTGCCCGGAACACCACCATGGTGCCGTCATCGAACAGCGAATACCCGTGGCAGGACAGCGGATTGGCGACCTCGGTCCGCACCAGGTTGTAGGGCAGCAGTAGCGTGCGCCCCTCGGCGCGGGCATGGAAGACGTACAGCACGTCCTCGCCATTCGCCGAGCGCACCGTCCGCTCGTACTCCAGATCGGCCACGGTGGTGTCGAACCGCTTGTGCACGCCGGTGGCCAGGTAGTACCCGCCCGGGAAGATGATGCCGTGATCCTCGGGCAATCGCCGACAGGCCTGCCCGATGCCGTCGAGGCGCACCACATCCTTGGTGCGGATATTGAAAACCAGGTGCCGCCAGACGGTTTCGTTGTACGGGCGGATGCGCAACAGAATCAGCGGCCCCAGTCGCGCATACTGCACGGCCGCGTCGGCGAGGCTCTGCAACGGCTCGTCGACCGGCTCGCTGTAGACACCCGCACCGGATTCGGTGTTGTTCTCGACCTTGATCGTCAGGGTGCCGCCGAGCGTCTCGACGAAAACCTCATCGAGGATCGACAGATGCGGGTACCGCCCGAGTACCTGGTCGTCGCGGGTGGTCTCGACCCATTCGAAATCATGCGAGGTTGGGAGCACATGATCGCGTTCGCCCCGGTTGTCCAGGTACCGAATCGACCCGTCGGCGTCCAGTTGCCAGCGCAGCACTCGAATATCGTCGGTGCGCCCGCCGGTCTGGAATACCGCGAGCAGGCGTCCTTCGACCCGACGCAGTTGCAGCAACCGCGTCTGGCTGTAGTACCGGTACAGCTCGGCGAAATCATGTCGGAACCGCGGATCGTCGAACAGTCCGGCCGGATCGGCGGGATCGAAGCCGAACGACGTCGTATCCGTCTCGTCGTGGACCTCGCCGGAGGTGTGCTCGTGCCGAAATCGGCGCACCGCGAACACGTCCGCGATGGCCGTCTCCGGTCGCATCCCGACGAATACATTGTAGCCGAACACCATTCGGCCATCGGGCAGCGCCACGACATCGCGTGGCACGCAATTGTTCTCGGTGCGAATCCGCTCGGTGCCGAGCAGGGTGAGATCGGAGCCGCCGAACTCCTCGATCCGCCGCTGATTGAGCAGGCCCGCGCGCCGGGACAATTCGGCGGCGTGCTCGGCCAGCCGGGCGCGCAGAACCTCGTAGGTGCCGGTTTCCAGGGCCGTATCGGCCGGGCCCCGACCGCCGGATTCGCTCCGGCGGTCGGTACGCGGCTGTGCTGCCGCGCTCACTTGACCGCTGCCCGCTCACCGTCATCGGAGCCATTGGCCCCCGTCAACTTGCCGATGAGCGCGGTGGCGGCCGTCTTGCCGACCTCGGAGTTGCCGATCAGCTGATCGAGCCCCTTGCCCAGGCCGATGGATCCGACGATCCGGTCCAGGAATACCGAATCCCCGCCGACGATATCGATATTGGCGCTCTCCAATCCGGTGGACAGCACTCGGGCCTGTGCCTCGGCGACCTCGCGGTAGGCGTTGACCTTGGCGAGTTCGACCTCCTTTTCGAGCTCGAGGCGCAGCCGGTACTCCTCGTGCTGGCGGGTGGCGTCGTCGAGCGCGGCCATGGCCGTGGCCTTCTCCTGCAAGCCCTCGGCCTCGCCCTTGAGCTTCTCGCGCAGCGTCTCCGCTTCGGCGAAACCCTTCTCCCGCAGGGCGCTCGCCTCGGCGCGGCCCTCCTTCTCGATGGCATCGGCCGCGCGTTCGCGCACCTGCGCCTGACCCAGACCGTAGGCGGCGGTTTCGGCCTGCGATGCCTCGGCGAGCCGAATCTTGGCCTGTGCCTGCATTTCCGAGGCCTGCTGCTCCGCCTCGGCCAGCGTCAGCGATTCCTTGGCCTTGAATACCGCGGCGGCTTCGGCGGCCTCGGCCGCCTTGATGCCCTTGACCAGATGCTCCTGCGCCTCGCCCTCGGCGCGAATGACGGTGGCCTGCCGGTCCCGTTCCGCGGCCTCGACCGCGCGCAGCCGGTTGATCTGCTCCTCTTGTTCGGCGACGGTCTTATCCACCGCGACCCGTTCACGAACCACCTCGGCGACGGTGCGCTTCTCGGTCTCCACCTCGCGCTCGGCGGCGATCTGGGCGAGGGATACCTCGCGGTCGCGCGCGGTGACCTCGAGCATCCGGTCCTTCTCGATCCGCTCGGATTCGACGGCGATCACGCGCTCGCGGTTCTTCTCCGCGACGGCGATTTCCCGGCCCATATTCTGCTGCTGGATGCCGAGGGCCTCCTCGGTGCGCAGATGCGCGCCGTGTGAACGCAGCCGCTCCTCGGACTGCACCCGCGCGATCTCGGCCTCTTCCTTGGCACGCAGGGTTTCGACCTCACGCTTCTGCCGGATCTCGGCATCGGCCTGCTGACGCTCGAGCTCGAGTACCGCCTCCCGCGCCTGCACGTTCTGGCGGGTGATCTCCTTCTCCTCGTGGCGGCGGAATTCATTGGTGCGCACATGTTCCGCGGCGGTGAGTTCGGTGATCTTGCGAATGCCCTGCGCGTCCAGGATGTTCTGGGCATCGAGCTGTCCGAGCGGCGTCTGCTCCAGGTAGTCGATGGCGGCGTCCTCGAGGCTGTACCCGTTGAGGTCGGTGCCGATCACCGCGATGATGCGGTCGCGGAACTCGTCGCGCTGGGTGTAGAGGTCGACGAAGTCGAGGTGTTTGCCGACCGTCTTGAGCGCCTCGGAGAATTTCGCGCTGAACAGCTCCTGCATGGTGGCCTGATCGCTGGCGCGGGCGGTGCCGATGGCCTGCGCCACCTTGATGACGTCCTCGACGGTCTTGTTCACCCGCACGAAGAAGGTAATACGGATATCAGCGCGAATATTGTCGCGGCAGATCAATCCGTCGTGACCGACCCGGGCGATTTCAATGGTCTTCACCGAGATATCCATGTACTCGGCCTTGTGCAAAACGGGCAGCACCACCGCGCCGGTGAAGGTGACATCCACCCGCCGCATTTTCGAGATAATGAGTGTGCGGCCCTGTTCCACCTTCTTGAACAGTGTGCTCACTATGAGCAGCGCGGCAATGGCGAGTAAGAGCGCGACGCCCAGCAGGACACCGAGGCCAATGGCGATGGTAGACATCAAATCCCCTCCACAGGAGCCACCCAGAATGTCTCGGCGGCGTGGTCATAGTCGTAGACAACAGCCGAAACGCCCTGTGTGAGAGGCATTTCAGCGGCATGTTCGAAGGTTTGGCGGACCTGGATGATCGCGGACGACCCGTCCGCCGACGTGAGTTCCGCCTGCCCGAATTCCGGGCCGACGCGACCGGTGCGAATAACGCAGACCCGGCCGACGTAATCCGCACGTGTGAGCGGCGCGGCGGGCACGAATGTCCGGCGCAGCGGAATCACGACCGCGCGGGTGGCGGGGACGGCGGCCGCGGCAGCGACACCCAGCACCCCGAGACCGGCCAGAAAACCGGCGACGCCACCGAGATTCAGCATGCCGGTCACAGTCGAACCGGCCAGGCACAGAAACCACGCCAGTGCGATAAGAATGGACACCGTGATCGTCGCCGGAACTCCGCCGAGTCCCCAGCGATCATGGATAGCGGAGTCCGGGGTGTCGGTGTCGAGGAGGTCCATATCGGCCCCGCCTGCCAGGACCACGACCCAGAACGCGACGACGACCAGCAGTGCGAAGCTGAATAGAACGGTCGGGAAAGTCAGTGTCGCCGCGAAGAATTCACCCATGCCCGGGTACCGGGCTGAAAAGGGCATGCGAGATCGACTGCGTGTTCATCAGATACTCCAATGGTCTTTCCACCGCGATCCATAGCGTGGATCGCGTGCCGACCAGGCTTCCCGGCTCCCCCTGTGGCTGTAAGGATGCCGTAAAGACCGTCCCGGGGCAAGTTGAATTAACGCGGCGTCGATTCCGCCGCCCGCCGTGGTGAGGGCGGGCGTGCCATCGGCTTTCGCTATTGCCGCAGCGAGCCGATGGACGTTGGTCGACCTTCACGCCCCACGGGTTGGTGACCTCGTCGATGATCTTCTGTAGCCGCCGATTCACCTCGTCGCGGTCGATCAGCAGATCGTCGAGATCGGTCTGGCCGAGGATGCTGCGCAGTGTGGTCTGCGCGAACTGCTGGGTCGCCTGAACATGATCCTCCACGGCCACCACCGATCTCACCGGATCCACGATCCGGAAGTAGGTCACCGCATTGACATTGACCGTCACATAGGTATCGATGCCGGAAACCGAGGGGGCGTGGCGGGCTCGCGATGCCAGCCGCCCGGCGGTACGGAGGTGATCGGGCCGTCCGCCGAGGTGACCAGCACGCCACCGCCCCGACGCGGATCCGGCACCGCTCAGCAGCGAAGGAAGAGAGTGAGCGCGCCCGCGGGTAGCAGTGCTACTCGCGGGCGCGCGTACTCCCCAGTTCAGCGCGGTTCTCACTATTCTCGGAATGTCACCCTCGAATAGGGATAGACCTCCGCGCGCTATTTCATATCGAGATCCCTACGGCGGAACCCATAGCCGCCCAGCGCGGTCAGGGCCAGGGCGATGACGGTCAGCGCGAATAGCGGCGACCAGGTCATTCGGTCCAGCGGCAGTGCGGCGATATGTTCGAATGGCGACAGATTCATCACCCACTGCGGCAGATCCATAATCGGTCCGAAGAATCCGAGGATCATCGAGAATCCGAATAGCGCCCAGGTCGCGCCTATCGCCCGCGGGATGACCCCGAACAGGAGGGCCGCGACCGCCAGGACGACCAGGATCGCCGGGAGGTACGCCAGGTGGGCCCCCAGCACCTTCCCGACATAGGAGCTGTCGCCGACGGAGATGGCGGTCGACAGGCCCAGCGCCAGCCCCACGATGACCAGGAGTGCGGTCACGCCGGCCGCCAGCATCCCGATCCAGCTGCCGAACAGTGCCCAGCGGCCGGTGCCCGTCGCGAGTACCGGTTCGGCGCGTCCCTTGGTCTCCTCGCCGTGCAGGCTCTGCACGCCGAGAATCACGAAGACCACCACCAGCAGCGCATCGAAGACACCCATGGTGCTGACATAGCCGTCGAGCATTCGAGTGGGGTCTCCACCCATGATATCGATGACATTGTCGGGCAGATCTTCGAAGGAGTCCACGAGCGTCTTGGTGAGGGCGCCGTACAGCGCACCCATGGCGGCCAAGGCGAGGCCCCAGCCGATGAAGCTGGCCCGCTGTAGCCGGAATGCCAGTGCGACAGGGGAATTCAGCCACGGTGCGGCATATCGACTCCCGCGTCGCGGTGCGACGAGACCGGCGTTCAGATCGCGGCGTCCCGACAGGGCGTAGCCGAGCAGCGCCGCCGCGACCGCGAAGGCGACCGACAGTGCCAGCGGCGACCACCGCGGATCCGCATAGGCCCGGGTCTGCTGCGACCAGGCCAGTGGCGAGAACCAGGACAGTGCGCTGCCGCCTTCCCGGATCGTATCGCCCGCGGCCCGGACGACATACGCCACGCCCAGTGCGGCACCGGCCAATCCCGAAGCAGCACGTGAGTATTCGGTGATCTGCACGGTCACCGCCGTAATTCCGGCGAAGACCAGGCCGACCGCGCCCACGCTCGCGCCGAACAGCAGCGCGCCACCGGTGTCGAGGTCCGCCGCCGCGAAGCCGCCCGCGATCAGCAGGGACAGTGCGATATTCGCGCCCACCGCCACTATCAGCGCCGCAGTCAACTGCGCGTGGCGGCCGACCACATTGGCGCGAATCAGTTCGGCGCGGCCGGTCTGTTCCTCGACCCGGGTGTGCCGGGATATCAGCAGGATATTCATCAGCGCCGCGAGCAGCAGGAAGTACAGCCCGTAGATGGCGACGATCACCGATTCCACTGTCGGACTGGTCAATCCGTATCCGGGCCCGGCGATCAGCGCGCCCATGGTGCCTTCGGCGAACTGGCTGACCGCCCGCAGATCCTCGTCGGTCTTGTAGATCTGCGGCAGTGCCGCGCCGTAGTACATGCTGAGTAAGGCGATGCCGAGAATCCACGCGGGGAGCTTGATGCGGTCGCGGCGCAAGATGAATCGGATCAGGGTGCCGGTTCCGGTCAGCGCGGTGCCGCGGCTACCGGCCGACTGTGTCTGCGCACCCCGGGGAGCATTCGACGTCAGGGTCGTCATTTCACGCTCACTCCCTGACCGTTGCCGCTGGCGGCGAGTTCATCGCCGTAGTGGCGCAGCATGAGTTCCTCCAGCGTCGGGGGATGGCTCGTCAATGAGCGAATACCCGCGGCGCTGAGCCTCCCGATCGCGGTGTCGAGCGCCGCCCCGTCGACGTCGAACCTGATCCGGCCGTCCTCGATGGACACGTGATGCACGCCTTCGAGTTCCTCGAGATCGGTCACCGGGCGGACCGTTACCGCTTCGACGGAGGTTCGGGTCAGGTTCCGCATCTCGGTCAGCGTTCCCGATTGCACGACCTGTCCCAACCGAATAATGCTGACCCGGTCGGCCAGCTTCTCCACCTGGGCCAAGATATGGCTCGACAGCAGTATGGTCGCGCCGTCGCCCTTCACCTCGTGGACGATGTCCTGGAAGACGACCTCCATGAGCGGGTCCAACCCCGCCGTGGGTTCGTCGAGCAGGAACAGCTCCACCTCCGAGGCGAGTGCGGCGATGAGGGCGACCTTCTGGCGGTTGCCCTTCGAATAGGTGCGGCCCTTTTTCGAGGGATCGAGATCGAATCGCTCGATGAGTTCATCGCGTCGGACGGTATTGAGCCCACCGCGGAGCCGTCCGAACAGATCGATGGCCTCACCGCCGGTGAGGTTGGGCCACAGCTCCACATCGCCGGGCACGTAGGCGAGTCGTCTGTGCAGTTCGACGGCATCGTTCCACGGGTCCCCGCCGAGCAGGTTCACCGAGCCGCGGTCGGCTTGGAGTAGTCCGAGCAGCACCCGGATGGTGGTCGTCTTTCCCGCACCGTTCGGACCTAGGAAGCCGTGCACCTCACCACGGGAAACCTCGAGGTCGAGACCGTCGAGGGCCTTGGTGGGGCCGAAAGACTTGTGCAGTCCGGAGATGGCAATGGCGTTATCCATACGGGGATCGTACAGAGAGTTCACAAATTTGTGAATAGTATGAAGGTTATGATGTAGCTACTCTTGGAAGTCTCGAGCGAGAGGGTGACCAGTGTCGACAGCGCAAGAAGATTCGCAGGAGGAGGCCGTCCTGCGGTTTGTGGAACAGTTCGCGCTGCTACTCACCGAATCGGGCATGCCGCGCATGTCGGCCAGAGTGTTCGCATTCGTCCTCGCCGATGACGCCGAGCACTACTCCGCGCAGGAGTTGGCGCAGGGATTGCGGGTGAGCCCCGCCGCGATCTCGGGAGCGGTGCGTCACCTGGTTCGGATCGGCCTGCTTGGTCGTGAACGCGAGCCGGGCGCACGTCAGGACACCTTCCGCGTTTACGACGACGACGTCTGGTACGCCATCACCATGCAGCGCAGGGAAGCCCTCGACCGCTCGGTGCGGTTCCTCGGCGAGGGCGTCGACTTGCTCGACCAGGCCCGCCCCGGCGGTCGCCGGGTACGCGAGACACTCGAGTACTACCGGTTCATGCGCGCCGAACTGCCGGAGACGATGCGACGATGGAAGGAGCGTCGACGGGAGCTGTTCGGAGATGAGATCGCGCCGGACGCCGTCGGCTCCCATGGATGAGAGGAGAGGGAGTGTCGGCCGATACTGCCGCGGCGAATAGGGAAGTTGCCAAGGCGCGCTTCGTGGAGAAGCTGGCGATCGGCCTCGCCGATATGGGCTGGCCCCGCATGCCCGCGCGGGTATTCGCCACACTGATGGTCTCCGAGGACGGCCGGATGTCGGCTCGCGGACTCGCCGATGCGCTATCGATCAGTCCGGCAGCGGTATCCGGCGCGGTCCGCTACCTCGATCAGGTCGGACTGGTGGCCAAGGAGCGGATGCCCGGCCAGCGCCGCGATTCCTACCGGCTCTACGACGATCTCTGGTACGCGAGCTTTCTCAAGCGCGATCGCATGATGAAGATGTGGTCCGAAACCGCCAGTGAGGGAGTCGAACTCATGGGCAGCGACACCCCGGTGGGCCGTCGGCTCGCCGAAATGGGGGATTTCTTCGACTTTTTCGCCGCCGAGTTGCCGGTGCTGTTCGACCGCTGGCACGAGCGTCGGCGCGCTGCGGGCCTCTGAGGAGCGCAGCGGACCGCTGAGCCGTCACGCTGATTCGACGATGGCCTGCACCCTACCGCTCTGCTCGTCGCTCGCGAGCGTCGTCAATCTGTGCTCGACGTGCGGCGGCACCCCCTCAATGCTCAGTTCGACGCCGTCCTTCTCCACGTGGTCGATGAAGGTCAGCAGCGCCTTAGCCCGTATCGGGTAGCGGCCGAATCGCTGAGGCCGTGCTGGCCAGTGGCCCGCCAGTGCCCACCAGCGGGTTCAGGTGATTGCGGGAACAGGAAAAATATCCAGCGGACCGGCGCGTATCGACATTCGGGCGCGTCCCGCGCCGGCAGCGGACAGCGGTCAGTTCTCGGGTAGACCGACAAGTCTGGTGCTGATCTCGCACAGGCGTTGGGCGGCCGCGTCATCGAGGGCGCGCCGCGACGGTGTCTTGACCCGATTGTGTTGGAAGTAGCGTCCGGAGATCTCGGCCACCTCGGGTGCGGTGGCGAGATAGGTGAGGGTTCGGCCGCCCTCGGCCGCGGAGATCATGAACAGCCGCTTGGCGACTGCGGCGAAGGGCCTGCCGTACCACGGCATGGAATCCCAGATGTGGGTCGCCACCGCGCCGGGGTGAAAGGCGTTGACGGTCACGCCGGTTCCGGTGAGGCGATGCGAAAGTGCCCTGGTGTACAGGATATTGGCCAGTTTGGATCGGCTGTAAGCCTGCTGGCCCGAATACCCTTCGCGGAAGCCGAGATCATCGAAATCCATGGTCGCGCCGAAGTTCATCACCGAGGAGGTGAACAGGATGCGCGCCGGGGCGCTGTTCGTCATCAGGTCGAGGAGCAGCTCGGTGAGGAGGTAGCCGCCGAGGTGATTGACGGCGAAGGTGGCCTCGATACCGTCCGCGGTTTCGGTCCGCTCGTTGTAGTAGCCGCCGGCGTTATTGGCCAGCACATCGATGCGGCCGTAACCGCTCAGCACCGCCTTGGCCAACTGGCGCACCGAGGTCTGGGAGGCGAAATCGCATTCCAGCGTATCGACTTCGCCCGCACCCGCGGCTCGCACCAGCTGTGCCGCATGCGCGAGTTTGCCGGGGTTGCGCCCCACCAGTACCAGGCGATCGCCCTCCGCGCCGAGTTGCTGTGCGGCCTCGAGACCGATACCCGATGTGGCCCCCGTGATCAGGATCGTCTTCATGACGTCTCACCCTGCCACCCGGGTTCCCCGCGCCACGGTCTTGAATCCCGTCGATCACGCCGCTCATCGGCCTTATCGAGAAGTGCTGGGCACAGGGAATAGGGGCGTTTAGGGGTGTCCACGTCACCAGGGCGTATTCCACCCCGGGACACCCGGGGTGGGTTGGCTCGAGGGAACAGGCCCGGAAGGCGGCGGCGGTTCCGGTAATTTGTCCGCCCACACCGCTAGTCTGCCGACATGGTCAGGGTGGAGTCGGCGCTGCGTCAGCTGATGCGCGATACGGGAAAGCTGCTGGAGCCATATGGGTTTCATGGGTCCGAACCGATCTGGGTGCGGGTGGGGGAGGAGGGGGTGGCGGCGGTCGGGCGCACCCGGACATTTCGGACCTGGACGGGTGGGCAGCAGGTGCTCAGCTTCGGCTTGGCGCTCAGCGCCACGCCCATGGCCTGGTGGGAGTGGCGCAACTGGTGCCATGCGCGGCAGGGGCTCGCGGCGATAGCGCTCGAGCGGGCCACCGGCCCCGATCTGATTACCGACAGCGGCTTATCGGAGGATTTGACCGCCATGTGGTCGCTGCGGATCGCCACCGGCCATGCGCTGCCCGAGGATGTCGACGCCGTCCGCGCGGAACTGCCCCGGCGCGTGCACGCCTACGCCCGTCGAGCCATCCGACTAGCCGATTCGGAGCGATACCTGGATGAATTGCTGGCCGACCCCGATCCGGGCGTGCGGGCGCGGGAAGCGATTGTCGTGCTGCTGGCCGACGAGGGGTCGAGTTCGCGGCTCGACGAGGCCATCGATGAGCTGCGGACGTGTTCCGCGTCCTCGGAGGCGTCCGAGTACGCGGAACACGTCATTGCCTACGCGCGCTCACGTGCCGAGCTGGTCCCGGCGCGCTAGCCGGGGACCGGGTTCCGTTATTCGGTCGGCGCGTCTGTCTTCGACAGATCGGTCTTCGGCGGGTCTTCCTCCAGCACCGCTTCACCGCGGGCGACCATGCCCGCCTCATCGGAGAGCGTCAGTTGCGGGATGAACAGCGCGAGTACGAATGCCACCGCCACCCCCGGAATCAGGTACCAGAAGCCGGGGACCAGGGCGTTGACGTACGCGCCGACGATCGCGTCGTGCAGCTCCGCGGGCAGGTTCTTGACCACCGACGGCACCAGGGCGCCTGGATCGAGTCCGGCCGCCTGCTGCCCGTTCGCGCCGAACGCATCGGTGAGACCCTCGGTGAGGCGGCTGGTGAAGATCGAGCCGAAAACCGCCACGCCGATGGCGCCGCCCATTTCCCGGAAGTAGTTATTGGCGCTGGTCGCGGTGCCGATCTGGTCGGGCGCCACCGCGTTCTGCACGACCAGCACGATGATCTGCATGATCAGGCCGAGACCCGCGCCCATGACGAAGAGCATGCCGGAGACCACCCACATGGAGGTGTGCGCGCTCAGCTGGGTCAGCCACAGCAATCCGCCGCCCATGATCAGCGCGCCGATCGGCGGATATATCCGGTAGCTGCCGGTTTTGGTGATCGCGGTCATCGAGCCGACCAGTGTCGCCAACATGCCGACCATCATCGGGATCAGCAGCAGGCCGGATACCGAGGCCGAAGCGCCGGTGGCCATTTGCAGATAGGTCGGAATGAACGCCAGCGCCGCGAACATCACCAGACCGACCACCAGGCCGATGGCCGAGGTCAGCACGAAGGTCCGATTGCGGAACAGCCACAGCGGCAGCATCGGCTCCTCGGCGCGGGCCTCCACGACAATGAAGGTGCCGACCACGACCACCAGGGCCGCGATCATCGACACAACGACCATAGAATCCCACTCGTAGCGCTTACCGCCCCAATCGGTAATGAGGATGAGCAGCGTGGTCGCCGTGGACATGAGTACGACGCCGAGATAATCCGGCCGCGACTTGGGGCGATGGCTGGGGAGGTTCAGATACCGGAATGCGATGACCATGGCCGCGATACCGATCGGCACATTGATCCAGAAGCACCAGCGCCAGCCGATGTGATCGGCGAAGAAGCCGCCGAGCAGTGGTCCGGCCACCGAGGTGATACCGAAGACCGCGCCCATCGGCGCCATGTACTTGCCGCGATCCTTCGCGGGCACCACGTCGGCGATAATGGCCTGCGCCAAGATCATCAGACCGCCACCGCCGACACCCTGCAGCCCGCGGAACGCGATGAACTCCCAGAACCCGGTCGCCAGTGCCGCGCCGATGGAGGCGGCGGTGAAGACGCCGATGGCGAACAGGAACAGCCACCGTCGTCCGAACAGGTCGCCGAACTTGCCGTAGATGGGCATCACAATGGTGGTGGCCAGCAGGTACGACGTTGCGGTCCAAGCCATTTCGGAGACCCCGCCGAGCTCACCCACAATGGTCGGCATGGCGGTGCCCACGATCGTCTGATCGAGACTGGCCAGGAACATTCCCGCGATCAGCGCGGAGAAGATGAGCCAGATCCGTTTCTGTGTGAGGACAATCGGGGTCGGCGGCGAATCAGCCGTCGTGGTCATCACATCTCCTTATCGATTTTCACAAACGTCGGAACAGCTCGGCCGCCATATCGCACTGCGCGCGCAGGGCATCGGACAGGGACCCAGAAGGATTGCTGGCCAGCGACATCGCGGCCCTCGTGGTCAGGCACGACATGATTCCGGCAATGAGCCCGGCGTATTCGGCCGATACCTCGCCGCCGCTGCGCGCGGACAGCAGGTCCCGCACGGCCGCCTCGTGCCGGGCACCGGCCGCGATAAAGGCCGCGAGCACCCGCGGCTCGGTGTGGATGATCTCCGCGATCAGGGCGATGCTCTCGCGCACTTCGCTGTCGGGCTCGTATCCGGAGGCGTACAGCCAGATCACATCGTCGATCAGAATGCCGCTGGGGCCCCCGGCGACGAATTCCTCGCGCGCCTGTGGTGTACCGATCTCGGTAATCGGCCCGACCACCGCGTCGAGCTTGGTGTCGTAGTAGTTGAAGAAGGTGCGCGGTGAGACCCCGACGGCCTTGGCGATGTCGTCGGTTGTGGTCGCGTCCAGCCCCCGTTCGGTTGTGAGCTGTCGAGCCGCCATGCAGAGGTCGAGGCGGGTCTGCCACTTCTTCCGTTCCCGCAGCCCCATCTCCGGCTCGTTGTGCTTCGCGTCGGCCATGGCGGATAATTTAGCAGAAACTGCAAGTTTTCAGAAACTGCAAGTTCTGGGGCGGGTGGCATCCGCTGCCCCGTTGCTGTCGAATTTGTTGAAATGCGCTGTCTGTCAGCATGATCAGGGCCGGATGCGGTGCCGCCACGTGTGCCCGGTTTGCCATACCGGTTCCTTTACGGAATCATTACCATCCGGAGGATTCGGGAAGTCCAGTTGGGTCTGTTTGCGGTTACCGTGGATTTGTGAACGTCGAGGTTACGCAGCTGCCCGGTATCGGGGTACGCAAGGACTTTTCGCTGTCGGGTTCCCGTCGCCGGATCGGCATCATCGATCACAAGGACGGCACGATCGATCTGATCGTGAGCAAACCCGGCAATCCTGATGTGACAGAACAGATCGCGTTATCTGTTCGGGAGGCAACGGTGCTGGCCAACCTGTTGGGCGCCCCGCAGCTGGTGGCGCAATTGCAGGAAGAACATCGGGAATACGGTGACCTGACTACCCGTCAGATCGCCATCCGCGCCCGCTCGCCGTACGACGGCCGACCGCTGGGCGACACGCAGATGCGGTCGCGCACAACGGTGTCCATCGTCGCGGTGATGCGGGCCGGGCACGCTATTCCGTCGCCGGGGCCGGAATTCCTATTCGCCGCAGGTGATGTGTTGGTTGTTGTCGGTACCGCGGAGGGCCTGGGGGCCGCCGCCAGGATTTTGACGGATGGCTGAAAGTAGATGGTGGCACACGAAACCGCGCTCGCGCTGATACAGCTGGGCGCGGTCTTTTTCGGTCTGGGGTTGCTGGGACGGCTCGCCTTGCGGATCGGCATGTCGCCGATTCCGCTGTATCTGATCGGCGGACTGGTGTTCGGCACCGGCGGACTGGTCGAGCTGGATCATGTCGACGAGTTCATTCACCTGGCCAGTGAGATCGGCGTTGTGCTGCTGTTGCTGCTCCTCGGATTGGAGTACACCGCAAACGAACTGGTCACCGGTATGCGGAACTCGTGGGCGGCCGGTGTACTCGATATCGTACTGAACGCGACCCCCGGCGTGGTGGTGGCATTCATGCTGGGGTGGGGCGTCACCGGCGCTGTCGCGATGGCGGGCGTCACCTACATCTCCTCGTCCGGAATCGTCGCCAAGGTCCTCGGTGATCTCGGGCGGCTGGGTAACCGCGAGACCCCGACCATCCTGTCCATTCTGGTATTCGAGGATCTGGTCATGGCCGCGTACCTGCCGGTGCTGACCGCGGTCCTGGCCGCGGCTGGCTTCCTGGCCGGACTGCAAACCGTCGGGATCGCCTTGGCCGCCGTCACGGTCGTGCTCGTCGTCGCGCTGCGCTACGGCAAATACG
This sequence comes from Nocardia uniformis NBRC 13702, assembly GCF_001613345.1. Classification (GTDB taxonomy): domain Bacteria; phylum Actinomycetota; class Actinomycetes; order Mycobacteriales; family Mycobacteriaceae; genus Nocardia; species Nocardia uniformis. The sequence continues at coordinate 194,026 of NZ_BDCE01000044.1, forward strand.
TCTCGATGATCGTCGACAGCGCCGATCGGGAAATCTTCCTGCTCAAGCTGCTCGGTTCCGCGCTGCTGGTCGCCGGTGTCGCCTCCTCGCTACAGGTGTCGGCGGCGGTCGGCGCGTTCCTCCTCGGCATCGCCATCTCCGGCTCGACCGCCCATAGCGCCACCAAACTCCTGGAACCGCTGCGGGACCTGTTCGCGGCCATGTTCTTCGTCCTGTTCGGGCTCAGTACCGATCCGAGCACCATCCCGCCGGTGCTCGGCTGGGCGATTGTGCTGGCGGTGGTCACCACGCTGACCAAACTGGCGACCGGTTGGTGGGCGGCCAAGCGGGCCGGAGCCTCGAAATACGGTCGTGCCCGTGCTGGCACCGCCCTGATCGCGCGTGGCGAATTCTCCATTGTCATCGCCGGTTTGGCCGTCGCGGCGGGCGCGGTACCCGCCGAATTCGCCGCCCTGGCCACCACCTATGTATTGCTGATGGCCGTATTGGGGCCGATTGCCGCCCGCGGGGTGGAACCGGTGCTGCGGCGTTTCGACCGACCCGCCGCGGCCGTCTGATCGCAGCACACAAAATGCGACATTTCAGATGGCGCTCTCGAATTGCCTTGGATTCGTTAATGATCCGCTAACGCAGAAACGCCGCAGTGAGCAAGGACTCACGCGTCGTGCCGCTCGGTTGTGCTGATAATCGGTTAACCTAGCGACATTTCGGCAAACATCCCGTGGCTTGTTGAACTGGCCTCACGGTCGCAGCGAGTAGGGGACTGAAGCGAACAGGAGCGTCGGCGGATCGTGACTGCAGAGGTGCCCTACGGCGAAGCACGGATAATTGCCCTGTGCAATCAGAAGGGCGGCGTCGGAAAAACCACCTCGACCGTCAATCTGGGTGCCGCGCTCGCCGAATGTGGCCAGCGCGTACTACTGGTCGACCTGGATCCGCAGGGCGCGCTATCCGCCGGTCTCGGTGTCGCCCACAATGACCTGACCTTGACGATCTATGACCTGCTCGGCAGGGACGCACCGCCGATCGACGAGGTGCTGGTCAATACCTGCGTCGACAATATGGACCTGCTACCGAGCAATATCGATCTGTCCGCAGCCGAAATCCAGATGGTCAACGAGGTCGCCCGGGAACAGCTGTTGCGGCGGGTCCTCGATCCGATTCGGGACCGCTACGACTACATCCTCATCGACTGTCAGCCCGCGCTGAGCCTGCTCACCGTGAACGCGCTCGCCTGCGCCGACGGCGTGATCATCCCGATGGAGTGCGAGTTCTTCTCACTGCGTGGGCTCGCGCTGCTCACCGACACCATGGAGAAGGTGCACGACCGGTTGAACCCTCGGCTCAATCTGCTCGGCATTGTGGTCACCATGTTCGATTCGCGCCTACTGCACGCACGTCAGGTGCTGGCGCGGGTCAAGGAGGTCTTCGGCGAGCGGCTCTACGACACCATGATCTCGCGGACCGTCCGCTTCCCCGATGCCAGCATCGCGGGCGAACCCATTACCACCTGGGCGCCCAAATCCCGTGGTGCGGAACAGTACCGGGCTTTGGCGCGTGAGGTTATCGCGCAATCGGAGCGGCTGCCCGCGCTGGAACAGCCTGCCGCCGTTTCCCGGTGAGAACCCGCAGCGTGATGGCGAAGATCAGCGCAGGCAGGGTGGCGATCGCACGCGCAGGTCGGCGGCGAATACGACGGTGACCACGGAGGCCTCCTCGGCATACTCGATCGTATGACCGCCGCAACCATCAAGGTGCCGAAGGCGACTCGAGACCGGCTGCACCGGCTGGCGGCAGCCCACGGCCTAACCCTCGCCCAGCAGATCGACCGGCTTATCGACGAGAGCGCAACGAAGCCGCGTCCCACCACCGGCGGATACCGCAGCGACCGGCCACTCGATGCCGAGGAGATCGCCGCGGAACTGAACAGGGGCTTCGGCGAGTGACCGCTGTCATCGTCGAAGCCAGCGCCATTTTGGCCGCGTTCGACGAGCACGCCCAAGCGCCGGAAACGCTCCGGCGAAGTCTCGCAGCCGTCATCGCTCACACTGGGGTCGCTCGAGCGGTCACCGGAACCTGTTCGGCGACGATCCGGCCGAATCTCAATCCATCGTCGACGCCGGGCCGCTCAGCTCCGCATCCGCCAGTGCTTGGTCGAAGGACTCCGTCTGGCTCGGGAACAGCGATGTCAATGCCGTATAGGCCGCGGCGGCCACCGCCGCCGCTACGGATGCGCCCGGTGGCGCCGGTGGCAAGTCAGGCAGGTACGGACCGTATTTCGCGCTGGGACCGTGCGCGCCGGTGAACCCGTCGTGCATCGACAGGTGCACCATCGCCAAGGCCCGCGCACCGAGCGGCGGACCGGTCTGTTCATTGGCGCCATTGCCGTGGCTCACTCGATTCGCGTCCAGCGCAACAGCATTCCAGTACCGAATTGCCCCTATTACTCGGCTTACGCACGGCAACAACAGATTTGGAGATCGGATGAGTGATGGTGAGCCGCAATGCCGCAGCCGCGGTTCGGATGAACAGCGGCTGCGAACGTGTCCGGAATTGCTGCTATCGGCTAGGAGGACATCGGGATATCGACGTAGGCGGGACCGTATTCGCTCGACAGCGTGACGGTGCCGCCGGTGTCGGGATCGCCGGGGTAGAAGTAGAGGTGATCGCGGGCATCGGTGATCAGGACCAGTTTGTGGCCGATCGGGATTCGATAGTCGGTGGCTTGCATGCGGATCCGCACGGCGGTCGGCTGACCGGATTGCTGGTTGTGCACCGTGGTGGCGGCGTGGGTGATGATGCGCATCGCGCCGGTGAAGGGGTTGAGGTCGAAGAGGTAGGCAATGAGGGTGACCATGTCGCCGGTGGGCGTGACCGTCAGCGCGACCTCGGGGATGCCCGCGAGGTGTTGGGGGCGCAGGAATGCCGGGCCGGTGGTCCAGATGGCGGCGGTCGTGCGGTCGATATCGGCGAGTGGTTGGCGACGGGGCATGAGCAGTCGCTCGCGGAACCCGTCCTCGACGAGCTTCTCGACCGCTCGCGCCTGCTGGCCGCCCGCCTGGAAGTTCTGGCTGAACGCGGGCGGGGCCTCTGAACGCAATGTGCCGTACGAGGATTCGTCCTGGGGTGCGGTGAGGAAGTAGCGTCTTGCCGACCTCGACCAGGAGTGCAGATCCGCGGCGGCGCCGACGGTGAAGGTGTGCATGGTCTCGGTGTGCACCGCACCGTCGTGGTCGATGCCATTGTCTATATCGAGCAGGAAGCGATCGAACCAGTCGTAGGCGGCCTCGGTGGTGCGGGTGTACACGCCGAGTAGCAGGCCGGGAATCTCCACCGCGCCGTGGTCGCCCACCGCCAGATCCAAGCGCTTGGGTTCGGGAAAGCGATCGAAGTATTCGAGCAGCTGATTCTGCGGGAAGATCGTCTCGTGCCAGAAGCTGGTGAAGAAAGTCGGTACGGCTCGTGGCGTGCCCTGTAGATGAGCGGGGGAGCGGTCCCTCGCATAGTCCAGGACCAGGTCGATATTCGTGTTCGCCCGGAAGTCGTCGAGCACCTTCGACAGTTCCGCGCTGGGGCGGTCGCTGATCAAGGCGAGCGCTTCCGCCGCCGCCGTATGGCGCGTCCCATTATCGTAGAGCGCCTCGCCCAGATCAGCCCAGGTACTCAGTGCGACAACGGCTTTGACCCGATCGTCGGCCTGCGCGACGAGCTGGCTGATCCCGGAACCGTACGAGATGCCGGCCATCCCGATCTTCGCCTTGTCGGCGTTCAACTGAGTATGTTCCAATGCCCAGTCGATCACCTTCTTCCCATCCGCGACATCTTCGGGCCCGGCAACAGTCAGCTCCCCTTCGGACCCGGGTAGCCCACGTTCGGTATATGCGACCACGGCGTAACCGCGCATCAGCAGCCGAATAACGGCTCCGGAGTACATCTTCCAACCGGTCGGATCCAACCCGGCAGGCATGACAATCAGCGGGTGCGGCCCACCGGTCAGCGGCCAAGCGGCAATCCCATCGAGTAGCACACCCCCCGCCCCCGGTATCAATACCTTCCCGAGATTGCTTCGAGCCCGAACCGCGGCGATATCGTCGACGAGATACTCCGGAACGCCGGTAGCGGCCCCTGTCAGCAACCCATTGACCACCGCCTCGACATCAGCTTCCTGATCGGGAGCCAGTAACCGCAATTGATTCGAACGCGCGTCAGCCATGTTCCTACCCTTTCGATCCTGTTGAGTCCGGAGAATTCTCGTGCGATCGTGCTGTCGGCCTCCTGCTGCAGGAGTTGAGCCGCGGACGTCATTGTCACGGAGAGGAAATTCCGGAGCTATGGCAAGGTTGAATCGCGCCGGCGAATGCGGTGGCGGCGCACGAAGCTGTCGAAATACGCTTGAAGGCAACAGCTTTGAGGAAAGAGTACCGTGTACCTCCATACTTCCGGGCGGAATCGAAATTTCTACCGGGAGTCGGGTATTCGGGTCGGGCGTGGGCTATCTGCGGCGTGCTAACGAAAATACGGGTCGGTCGGAACTGTAACAACTCTCGTGGGAGTGCCGAATTCTTATGTGGCAGTGTCGATGCGACGTGCTCGTACAGTGGAGAGGCAAACCTTGACGGCTTCGATTCTTTCGAAGGGCCAGAATGTGTCGCTGCCCGGTGATATCGAACGTGTCGATGTCGTTATCGGGTGGGCGGAATCGGAAATCGAGGTGGACGCCTCGGCCCTGTTAATCGGAGAGGACCGAAAGGTTCGCTCTGATAGTGATTTCGTCTTCTACAACCAACCGGAATCGTCGGACGGATCGGTGCGATTCCTCGGTAGTAGTGCGACCGAGGGGGGTGCGCAGACCAGGATCGCCATCGACCTGTCCGCGATCCCGGACGATATCCACACGGTCGCACTCGCTGGCAGCGTCGGCACCAGGACTTTCGGAGAGCTGGGCAACATAGCGTTCTGTGTTGTCGACGGAGCGGGGCAGGCGCTGGCAGAGTACGCGACCGCTGACGCCACGACAGAGTCAGCGTTCCTGTTCGGTGAGGTGTACCGCCGCGGCGGTATCTGGAAGGTCCGCGCCGTGGCGCAGGGATGGGCTTCCGGATTAGCGGGCCTGGCAACGGATTTCGGTGTCACGATCGAAGACGACGCGGAAGGTCGATCGGCCGATACGCCCTTCGATGCGGGATCAGCGGCCGAACCCGAGCCGACCGCTGTCGTACCGGATTCCACCGACGCTGTCGTATTGGATTCCACCGAGGGTGTCGTGCCGGATACCGAAGTCGCGCAGCCCGATACGGCCAGCGTTCGGACCGTGCCCCGCCGCCGCGGTGTACGTACCTCGAAGCGGGTCGCGAAGAATGCCAAGCCTTTCGAGTTCAAACTGGCCGAGAACGAGAGCTGGCAACCGGCTCGATTGTTCTCCGTGGTCGGCGTCGGAGCAGGGGAGGAGCAGGAGCGGCGTGCCACCTCGGCGCTGATCGCGACAATGCAGGCCGTCCGTCCGTTCGCGCGGGCGGTCTGCGCGCGGATGGGCGCTCCCGCAGGGAGTTTCGAGGGCTATGCCGAGGTGCAATACGCGCGGGGTGAATCGAAGGTCATCCCCGACGTGGTACTCAAGGTGGTTCGAGGCAGCCGCGTGTGGACCGGCCTGCTCGAGGTCAAGACCGGCAACAGCAAGCTCAAGCACGACCAGCTCGAGAGCTATCTCGACGTGGCCCGCAAGAACAAGTACGACGTTGTGGTCAGCCTGTCGAACGATATTCCCGCAGGCCCCGGAGAGCTGCCCGTCGAGGTCGACCGTCGCAAGCTAGCCAAGGTCGCCCTGCGGCACCTGTCGTGGGCGGAGGTGGCGCACGAGGCGCGAATGCTGCTGTCGCACGGGGGTATCGACGACGATTTACAGGCGTGGTTGCTGAGTGAGTTCCTGCGCTACCTCGATCATCCGCGCTCGGGCGCGGCCGAGTTCGTCGATATGGGTCGGCACTGGGTTGCCGTTCGTGACGCGGTGACCGCGGGCACCCTGCGCGCGGGGGATCAGAAGGCGCTCGCCGTCGCGGATACCTGGGTGTCGTTGGCGCGCCATCTCTCGCTGCGGCTGACCGCCGAACTCGGGCTGACCGTCGGGCACATCCTGCCTCGTCGACACCGCGTCGATCCCGCTGCTCGCAATGCTGCCGTCGCGGAGCTGTTGGCGACCGACGGAATATTCGAAGCTGTCCTCCGGATTCCGGATGCGTCAGGTGACCTCGTGGTTGTGGCAGACCTGCGTACCAACAAGATTCGCTGTCGTACCACCCTCGATGCGCCCGATGCGGGAACATCTGGTCGTCGAGTGTCGTGGTTGCTCAGACAGCTCCAGGACGTGCCGGGCGATGTGCAGGTGGAAGCGGTGTTCTCCGAGCCCGGCAATGAGGTCTGCGAGCACCTCGACACCGTGCGCGCGAACCCCAAGGCGCTGACCGCCGATCGTGCCGGTGCGATCGTGTACTTCACGTTGGAGCAGAGTCTCCCCATGGGCAGCCGGAGGTCCGGGACCGCGGCGAGCTTCATCGCTAGCGTGACCTCGGCAGCGGATGTCTTCTATGGGCGGGTGATCGAGCCCCTGCGGGACCGGTGATCGCCATCGTGTACACGGCACCTGATTGACTCAGGGGTATGAGTCTTTCGTCGCATCTGGAGGATGTGGGTTATCCGCTTGTCGCGCGGCAGCTCGAGCACCCGACTGTGGTCGGGATCGGTAAGGGGGTTCTGCCGGAGCCGGTGTTTCGGTCCTGGCTCGAGCAGGACTACTTGTTCCTGCTCGATTATGTGCGGGTGTTCTCGCGGCTGGCGTGGCAGGCTCCGGCTGCTCATCTGGGTGATCTGGTGGATTTGGCGTATGCCACCTATCACGAGGAGTTGTCTTTGCACCGGTCGTTGGCGGGGGAGTTCGGGGCCGATCTGGAGCATGCGGTGAAAGGTGCACCGTGCCGGGCGTATACGGAGTTTCTGCTGGAGTCGGCCGCCTCCTACGGTGACGGGTTGGCGGCGCTGTATCCGTGCATGTGGGGGTACTCCACCCTCGGCTCCATCCTCGCCGAGAACATGCCCACCGAACCTCGCTACCGGCAGTGGGTTCAGACCTACGCCGATCCGGCCTTCGCCGCCCTGACTCGGCGCTGTGGCCAGATGCTCGACGAGTCCGATATGGATCCCGCTCGCGCCGAATCCCTTTTCCTGGAGGGTATGCGCCACGAGCTGGCCTTCTGGGATGTTCCCGATTGAGAGTCCGTTGCCGCCAGTCGTCGATGGCTTCGACCTGACAGAGTTGACCGGACCAGCAGATCATGCGAAGGCGGCGTTCGGCGGGTGTGAACACGGCGTTCGTAACTAGCTCCGTCGTCGGAGATCGTCGGGCAACGGGCCGAGGGGCTGCGCAGCGAATCGGCGTCCACCACCGGGGCCGGGCTCATGGCCGTACTCGGGGACCGGCTATTTACAGGTGGGCGACGCAGACCACGATCCGCCGCTGGTCGTAGACGAATCCGGCATTGCTCGGGCATGCGGTGATATCGGTGGTACTCGATTCGATCGCCAGTACACGGACCGCCTCGGTGGTGTCGGTGGCGTGGCAGTCGATGTGGCGGGGGCCGTCGCCGCCGAGTTCGATGCATCCGCCGACGGACCAGTCGATATCCATGCACAGTAGGTCGTGTTCGGTGCCCGGGCGGGGGTGGTGATGGACATGATCGACATCGGCGGGGCAGTGGTTGTTCGCGGCCGCCGTCGCGACGACTTTGTAGTGGGAGTTTCCGTTGCCGCAGACAGCCTTTTCCGGATGTGTGTTGGCACCGAATTCCATGCAGTCGCCGATATTCACCGCGGGCGTCCCCGGGGTGGCGGTTTTATTGATGTTCCCGGTGGCGGGGTCCGCTGATCGGGCGCCGAGGACGGGCAGCGGTGGTTCCACTGCCGCCGACGCGGTCGATGCCGTTGTCGGACCGGTGTTTTCGCTGGTATCCGCGCTGGTATCGGCACCCGTGGTTACCAGCGACAGTGCGGCGGCCATCAGGGCTGCCATTGTCAGTGCGGCACCGACCACGACACTCGCCAAGGTTAAGCCGGCATGGAAACGTCGGCGCGACAATACATTCCTCCAGGTCGAACTCCTGCGGCGATCACCCTTCGTGAGATGCGAATTCGTCCGCCGCAGTTCCAAGATCACGCCAGGTATACAGCACATGATGCGCGCCTGTCGAGTCATGCTGTGGTGCAACTATTTTGATCAACTGACTAGATCACGATCCGGCAACGATGAGCTGTCAACTATCGCCAAATTGCCGTGCGGTCGACCACCGTCCACTGGGCACAATGTGGTGACACCGGCCGGGTTACGGCCGGAGCTCTGTGAAAAGGAATTAATTCAGAATGAAGTTTGGCACGTTCGCTGGAACAACCCTGCTGACCATTGCTGCCATGGGAATCGCCACCGGAAGCGTGGCAGCGAAGCCGGCCCTGGACAGCCGGGAAAATGCCTGGTCAGGCGTAGAACAGGGGATTGGCTACCGTGCTGTGCTCGATCATTTCGATCAGGTGATCAGCACCTCGGTCGACGGCGGTAAATTCGAGGTCACCGCCGACGGCGGAAAGGTGCTACTGAAGTCTGACGACGGTGACACGGTCGCGGCGGTGCCATTGGTCTTCGAAATCTCCGAAAAGCGTCTGGAACTCGCCGAACAAATCAGCGACAACGGCGAAAAGCTCACTCTGACGCCGCGGGTGGACGCCAAGGAAATCGGTGAGCTGCGCCAGATCGGCTCCATGGACCGTCTCGTCGCCGAACTCGACAAGAACATGGTCGGCGTCGTCATCGGCGGAATCCTCGGCGGAATCCTCGGAGCCGCAGCCGGTCTCATGATGCTCAGCATTATCACCGGCCCGATCGGCCTCCTGGTCGGCGCGATAGCGGGCGGCTACCTCATGGGCGGCCAGGCCTTCCTCGATGCGGTGATGGCGGTACTCACCGGTCAGCCCTGACGGGTAGCGGGATATCGCGATGTGAACCACTGTTCGGTCCTCGTGGCCGCCGTCGTCCAGCCCGTTCCTGATCGAGATTCGCCATGAACCGGCGCAGTTCGCAACCGTTGCGCTCGCAGACCTCGCCGTGCAACAGCAACGCCGCCCTGATGTCTCGATCACTATATGCCGCAGGTGATGTGGGCGCGGCGTGGCTGATGGTCGGGCTGTCGGAGGACGGTACGTATTCGAAGGGACCGGTCATCGCGGACTCCTGGGGAGTGGCTGGGGACGGGAAGAGGTGGGAGACGGCTGGTCCGCGCGTGGGATGGGCCAGGGCCAGCCATTGTCCCGGTGGACTCGGAGGAGCTGTCGGCGCGCATTGCACGAGGCGGGCGAGGGTGTGGGCGCGTCACCCTCGACACAGTTGCGATGCCGCCACAGCAGGCATTTCACCGTGATCGGGCTGAGCTGCACGGTGGCGGGGATCCGATAGTGCGAGAGCCTGGAGTACATGTCGTCACTGCGCTCGGTGTCGGCCGTGGGCGCGGTGGGTGTTGTGGGTCGGAATGCGGTAGAGCTGGCGTCCGCCCGCGACCAGAAGCGGATCGCTTGGCGTGGGCGGGATTTCGGAACGGTCGATGGAAATCCCCCAAGCGGCGACGGCAACGGTAATCGCGACAGCTAGAGCGACCAAGAGCAATTGGAGCAAGGCAGGGAGCATTGGAACTCCTTGAAAATGTGGGTACTTTCGATGGCCTTACGCCCGAAGCGGCGGATGTCGATGTCGTCGCCTGGTGCTACATCTCAGTAGACACCCAAATCATTATTCGTGAACTGCCCACGGCGTAATGCACACAAAATATGATGAGTGCACACCATGAGCGTGCTCACTGCGAACACTCCCAGATAGCGAGGCTAACAAAATGGCCGGAACAACGGTCTCTCGCAGAGCGTTTGGAAAATACCTGCTCGATCTGCGGGAACAGGCAGGGAAGTCGCCACTTGCGGCAGCGCTGCGCGTAGAGGTCTCCCGCATGACGATCAGGCGGCTCGAGGACGGCGAGCTCACGAAACTGACCACCCCGCAACTCGAAAGTCTTCTGGACTTCTACGCGGTCGACGCCGCCAGTCGAAAGGAAGCGCTAGAGCTGTGGAGTGAAGTCAGGGAACAGGCCAAAGTGGCTAAACTTCAAGGGAATTCGAAAGGATACTGGCGGGAGTACGCAGATCAGTACGCTTCGCATTTTCCGCACCTATTGCGACTGGAGACCTCCGCCAATGAGATCACGACTCATCAGCTGGTTCTCGTGCCCGGACTGTTGCAGACGGCCGACTACCGGCGGGCGATAGCTCGGATCGACGATCCCGCAATGTCTCTCGTCAACCAGGAACGTCGAGTTGAGTTGACGACCCGTCGACAGGCCAAGCTGGATGAGGACGGGTTCAGCATGCAAGCGCTCATCTCCGAGGCTGTACTGCGGCACCAACCTGGCGGCCCCGTCGTGATGTCCGCGCAGCTTCAGTGGTTGGCGGAGGTGAGTGAGCGCGACAACATCAGTATCCGTGTAATCCCGTTCGAGGTTGGCTCGCATCGAGGGTTGACGCTTCTGAGCTTCACGTTGCTGGCTTTTCCGCGCCGACAACGGGGACCGGTCGAACCGCCGGTCGTGTATCTCGAACGTGCGTTGGGCGGTGGTGACTACAACGATCGAGACGACGTAGTTCAGCGATACCGGGCAGCGATCTCGGACCTGCAATCAGTAGCGTTGAGTGAAGGCGACACCCGAAACATGGTGGCGCGATTGGCGAAGGAGTACGCGGCGTGACTTACGAAGCACCTGCGGGCAAATGGTTCAAGTCCAGATGGAGCGAGGCCTCTAATGCGTGTGTGGAGGTCAAATTCGATGGGGATGTGGTCGCCGTCCGAGACTCGAAGAACCCAGGCGGGCCTGAGTTGGAGTTCGGTCCACAGGCCTGGGACGCCTTCCTCTCCAGCGGTATCTGGAAGCGCTGACCCACACCGACGGAGCAGCGCTCTCCAACACGCTGTCGCAATGTCGCGTTCCGCAGGCAGCGCCATCCGATGATGGGCGTATGCGCGACGAGGACAAGAAGTGGCTAGACGGGATTACGCCCGAGGAGAAGGCGGCGTGGGTACGGCAGGACAACCTGATCTACGGCGGGCTGATAGCGATTGGCACCGTCATTGTGCAGCCATTCCTCACCGCTCCCTCGATGGACCTCACCGCCATGATCGCGGTCGTTGCCTTTGCGATCGCCCTGCCGCATCTCGGGGTCTTGGTGCTGATCTCGGACTGGCCCAACCCGGAGGGGTATCCGATCCTGCGATTCCTCCCGGCGACCGCCAAGGCCCTCGGGCTGAGCTTCTCGATGATCGGTGTCGGCGCCGCGTTCTGGCACATCTCGTGGATTGCGGGGGTGGCCGTGGTGGCCAGCGGGTTCGGCGCGTCGATTGCGTTGGGCTCCTATCAGACTCGCGTCATGGTGCCGGAGCAGACTCGGCGGGAAGTCGAGAGGATCAAGCAGGAGGCCCAGCGGGAAGCTGAGCGGAAGTATCGGGGCGGAGGGAAGGCGACCGGCACCGGACACCATGCCCGGGACGATGCCGGCGAAGAGTCAGGGCTGTGACCCAGTGACTGACCGTCTTCTTTCATGGATTCGACCGGTCACTGTCCCTTTCGTTCCTGCTGAAGCGAGGCGACAGGAAGCGGCCCGTCAGCGCGAGGCGGACCGCAGTCGCGAACTGGACCAATGACATCGGAAAGGGTCGAGCTGTTCGACCATCCGCTCGTCGCCTCCAGGCTCGAGGACTTACTGGTCCTGGAGAAGTAGCCGGAACGCGGGGTGTGCGGGGGTGAGCGGTCTGACGGCGCGGAAATCCTTCTCATCCAGCGTCAGGATGTCGTTGGTGAGGTAGCGCTCAGCGAGTACCACGTTGACCGCGTCGGCGAGGTCGAGTCGAAGTCCGCCGTATTGCTGGATGATCTGCTGCGCGACCCGGAGGTCATCGCGATCGACCGGCGGTACGAGTACCGCGCCTTCCTCGGCCGAGGTGAGGAGATCGTCGAGAACGAGATTCGCGATATGACGGTCTTTGCCGAATCGTGCGATCAGCAGATGATCGATCTCGTCGAGCACCAGTGGTGAGACGACAGCTACCGAGGTGGCGAGGAAATCACGTGCACGGCTGTGTAATTCGGCGGCCCGATCGTATGCGGCGATGATCGCCGAGGTATCGGCAATGAAGAAGCTCACTGCCCGTAGGCCTCTCCCAGCAGCTCCTCGCTATCGGCGGCGAAGTTCGGGTCGCCGGAGTCGAACGATGGCCACGGTCGACTGCGGCGCACCTTGTGCGAGCGCAGCAGTACGAGGTCGACCCCTTCGCGGATGAGATCGGCTTCTGATCGCCCCGACTCCGCTGCGGCCTTCTTGAGACGGGCCGCCTGCTCGGGGTCGAGGTACACGCTCGTCTTGGACTTGGACTTGGACTTCATGGAACGTGAGGTGTTCGTCTTGGCCTCCATAGAACGTAGGGTACTAGGTAGGGCATGAGTTGGCCGTGTTCTCGAATCTGTCAGCGCTCGGACATGCCGACCAGGGCCGCGCCCGTACCGGCGGCGCTGTCGGCCCGGTCATCGAGGGCGCGGCGGTGCGCCGACAGTCCCGCGCCCAGCGTTGACCCTGGCCCCAGTCGATCGGCCTTTACTCGCGCGGCTCGTCGAGTGCGAGTGCCCTGGACGGGCAGGTGTCCAGGGCCTCCCGAACTGCCGCGTGACCGTGCCGCGGGCTCCGGTCGAGTAACCGAACCCTGCCGTCGTCCTCATCCTGATCGAAGATCTCCGGCGCGATGAGGGCGCACATGCCCGCGCCGATACAGCGCTCCCGATCCGCAATGATTCGCATTGCCCTGTCTCCTTTCGCGACTGCCGGGTGGACCTACTCGGCCGTTTCCGTCCAGGTGACCGGAAGTTCGTGCACGCCATAGATATTCATGTCCGTCCGGAGCTTCACCTCATCGGCGGGGATGGCGAGTTCGAGGGTGGGGAAGCGGCGCAGCAGTCCGTCGAAACCGGCGCGCATCTCGATGCGGGCCAATTGCTGGCCGAGGCAGGTGTGAATGCCGTGGCCGAAAGCGACGCGGCCGCCGCCCTTGCGGCGGATATCCAGGATGTCCGGGTCGTCGAAGCGCCGAGGGTCGCGATTGGCGGCCAGTAGCGAGACGACGACGGTCGAACCCTTGGCGATCAATTCACCGCCGAGTTCGATGTCCTCGGTGGCGTAGCGGTAGAAGATGTCGGCAACGGACAGGTAGCGCAGCAGCTCCTCGACGGCATCGGGCATCAGTTCCGGGTCGGCGCGCAATTCGGCCATCTGGTCGGGATGTTCGAGGAGCGCGAAGGTACCCAGGCCCAGCATGTTGGCGGTGGTCTCGTGGCCCGCGAGCAGCAGCAGGAAGGCAATACCTACCAACTCCTCGATGCTGAGGTCGTCATTGCGAGCCAGGTCGGACAGGATGTCGTCGCCGGGCTCGGCGCGTTTACCCGTGACCAGTTCGGCGAGGTATCCGGTCATCGCGCCGTACGCGGCCATCTTCTCTTCGATTTCTTGCTCCTTGACCAGGAACTTGGCGGAGTTGACCTGGAAGGTCTCCCGATCCGCGTAGGGCACGCCGAGCATTTCGCAGATCACCAGCGAGGGCACCGGCAGCGCGAACTCCTTGACCAGGTCGACCGGCGGGGTCAGGCGTGCCATCTCGTCCAATTGCCGCTCGGTGATATCGATGATGCGGTCTTGGAGCTGCTTCATGCGCTTGACGGTGAAGGTGCTGGTGAGCAGGCTCCGCAGCCGGGTGTGGTCCGGCGGATCCATGGCGATGAACAAGCCCGGGATCTGCGGAGACGGTTCGGTTTGGGCGGGCATATCCGGAATGTCCTCGACCGTGTGGACCACGCCGATGTCCTGGCGCGAGCTGAACTGGGTGTCGGACATGAGCTGGCGGACCGCCTCATGGCCGGTGACGAGCCAGCCCTCGTGACCGTCGGGGAAGACCATGGGACTGACCGGGCGAGCATCGCGCAGCTGGGTGATCTGGCGGGGCGGGGCGAAGGGCCCCGCATCGCGCTTGGTGGGGAGGCCGTGGGGTACGGGAACCGTTCGAGTCATCGGAATTCCTTTCGGGGCGGGCTGTTGCGACAACATTCGCCGACCGGCCTGACACGCGACTGACACGGCTCTGACACCGGCCCTGCCCCTCGCTGACGTGCTGCTCCGCAGCGGCGGCGCGGGCTCGCCACCGCCCGTGGCAAGATCGGCCGGGTGCAGATCGGGATCCTGGGACCATTCGAAATTCGCACGGATGACGGCGCTTTCGCCGACGTGCCGGGCGCGCGACTACGCGGGCTGTTGATCGCCCTCGCCCTCGAACCGGGTCACGCGGTCCCGAAAGCGACACTCGTCGACTGGATCTGGGGTGAGCACCCGCCATCGGACGCCGCGAACTCCCTGCACCGCTTGGTTTCCCGACTGCGGAAGGCGCTGCCGGAAGGTGTGGTCGAGGGGCAGGCGGACGGCTACCGGCTGCGGGTGGAACCCGACGCCGTCGATGCCGTGCGGTTCGAACGCCTGCTCGCCCAGGCCCGCAATGACGAGGGCGCACAACGCGTCCGGCGGCTGCGCGAGGCCCTCGCGCTGTGGCGCGGCGCGGCCATGCAGGACATCGGCCTACCGGAAAGCGCGGCCTTCGATGCCGCGGTCACCCGCCTCGAGGGACTGCGCCTCACCGCCGTGGAGGATCGGTTCGATGCGGAGATCGGCATCGGCAACGGTGCGGATCTGGTCCCGGAACTGACCGACCTGGTCACCGCGCATCCGATGCGAGAACGGCTCGTCGCCGCACTGATACGGGCCCTCGCCGCGAGCGGTCGCGACTCCGACGCACTGCGGGTGTACGAGCGCACCAGAGAGGCCCTGGCCGATGAGCTGGGCGTCGACCCCTCCCCGGAGCTGTCCGCCCTGCACGTCGCGCTATTGCGCGGTGAGCTGGGACGCCGGGAGGAAAACCGCAAGACCAACCTGCGTGCCGAACTGACCAGCTTCGTCGGCAAGGGCGCTGATATCGAGGTGGTCCGCGAACTCATCGCCGACCACCGGCTCACCACCCTGATCGGGCCGGGCGGATCGGGTAAGACCAGGCTGGCCACCGAAACCGCGCGCATACTGCTCGATGACCTGCCGGATGGGGCCTGGCTGGTGGAGCTCGCGGGCCTGGGCGCCGACGGTGACGTCGCGCAGGCGACGCTCGCCGGGCTCGGCCGCCGGGACGCTCTGCTCGGCGAGGCCCCGAACGCCGATCCGACGGACCGGGTCATCGCCACGCTCCGCGAGCGGGAGGCACTGCTGATCCTGGACAACTGTGAGCACGTGATCGAGTCGGCCGCGAGGTTCGCCGATCGAGTGCTCGGGGAATGCCGACGGTTGCGGATCATCGCGACGAGCCGGGAACCGCTCGGCATTACCGGTGAGGCACTGTGGCTGGTCGAGCCGCTGGCCGTACCGGAGGTCACCGCCACCCCCGGCGAACTCGAATCCGCCCCGGCCGTCCAGTTGTTCCGGGACCGGGCGGCCGCGGTCCGCAAGGATCTCGAGCTCGACGCGCACGCGCTGGCGACAATGACGCGCGTCTGCCGGGCACTGGACGGCATGCCGCTGGCCATCGAACTCGCCGCGGCCAGGCTCCGCACCATGTCCCTGGATCAGCTGGCCCATCGGCTCGACGACCGGTTCCGCCTGCTGACCAGCGGCAGCCGTACCGCGCTACCACGACACCGGACTCTGCGCGCGGTGGTCGACTGGAGCTGGGAGCTGCTCACCGACGCCGAACGGGTTGTGTTGCGCAGGCTTTCGGTGTTCGCGGGCGGAGCGAGCCTGGAAGCGGCCGAGCGGGTCTGCGCGGCGCCGACCTTTTCGAGCGACCTGCGAGCAGTCGCTAGTGCGCCCGACTCGAGCGACGCGGTCGATGCGGGGGAGGTACTCGAATTACTGGAGGCGCTGAGCGAGAAATCGCTGGTGCGCACCGAGGGCGACCTGGCTGCGCGCTACCGAATGCTCGGCACGATCAAGGAGTACGCCGAGCAGCGCCTCGTGGAGGCGGGCGAATCGGAGCCGGCGCGTCATGCGCACCTCGCCTATTTCACCGAATTCGCCGAAGTCGCGGAGCCGCACCTGCGCCGCGCCGAGCAACTGGAATGGCTCGCCGCCCTCGAGATCGAGCACGACAATATCGCTGCCGCGATGCGCGGTGCGCTCGCGGCCGACGAGACAGCCGCGGCGATGCGGCTCGCCGCCGCCGCCGGTTGGTACTGGTGGCTCGGCGGGCACAAGGCGGAGGGCAATGAGCTGATCATGGCCGCCGCCACCATGTCCGGCGAGGTGGCCGACGAGATCCGTGGCACGGTGTACGCGTTCGTCGTACAGTTCGTGACCTCCGGTCCACAGGGTGACCAGTTCGGGGCGGCGGAGTGGATCCGCAAGACGTACGAGATCAGCCAGCGTGTTCAGGGCGGTCACCCGGCGCTGAGATTCGCCGCTCCACTGGAACGCATGCTGCGGGGACCGGACGCGTTCCTGCCCGCGTGGGAAGCATTGCTGGCCGATACGGACCCCTGGGTCCGCGCCCTGGCCCGGCTGCAGCTCGGCAAGATGCGGATCCTGCTCGGCCACGGCGATCGGGCCGCGGATGCGGATCTGGCGAAGGCACTCGACGAGTTCCACGCGATCGGCGACCGATGGGGAATTTCGTTCGCCCGGACCGAACTGGCTAACCGAATAGCTATGCGCGGCGAGTTCGCCGCCGCGTGCGAACACTACGAACAGGCGATCGCGGTCGTCACCGAGGTCGGTGCCATCGAGGATGTGGTGCCGATGCGGTCGCGGCAGGCCCAGCTGTACTGGCTGATGGACAATGCGGAGTCGAGCGCGGCGGCCATGGCGCAGGCGCAGCGGGTCGCGGAACGAGTGGCCTGGCCGACCGTGCTGGCCGAGCTGGCCTTGTCGAAGGCCGAGCTCGCCCGCTGGAGCGGCGACGCCGAACAGGCACACCGACAACTCGACGTTGCGACAGCCACGCTGGGCGACGATGCGGAGCGGTCACTCATCCGCGCGGTGACACAGGACATCCTCGGCTACCTCGCCGAGGACCTGGACGCCGTCCGGCAATATCGCATCGCGGCCTTCCAGGCGGCGTCGGAGACGGGACACACCACCCTGATCGCGCGGGCGCTCGTCGGGATCGCGGATCTGGCGCTGCGAGATCAACAGCCCGAGCAGGCCGCGCGGCTGCTCGCGGCCAGCGCGGGCGTGCGCGGTCTGTCGGATCGTTCCCATCCGGATGTGGCCCGGATCGAGCAGTCCGCGCGAGGCATTCTCGGTGACGAGGGATTCGCCGAGGCGACCCGGGCGGGGACAGAGTCGAGTTGGGCTGAACTGGCCGCGGTCACGCTCGGCTCCTGAAGGCAGGGGAAGAGCCCGCGAGTACCGACGTGCCGGTGTTCGCGGTCAACTCGCCGCACGTTGAATAATGATATCGCCACGCCGCGTGCGCGCATTGATCGTGACCTTGTCGCCGAATGTGTCGAAGTCGTGTTGTGCTGCAACAGAGTTGCGCACCGACCCGCGCTTGCTGTCGGCATCGACCAGGGCGGCAGCGCTCGCGCCGACGCCGACCTCGATAGTTCCCGAGTGGTTCTCCAGTTGCGCGTGCCCGCCTGTCATCCGACCGATTCGAATGTCGCCACTGCCGGTCGTGGCGGTGACGCCGGCGTCGGCGCGGTCGATATCGAAACCACCACTGCCACTGCTGAGATCGAGGTCGGCCGAGGCGTGACCGATCCAGGTCTGCCCGCCCGAGCTCGACAGTCCGACCGCGCCATGGGCTTCGTTGATCCGCACCGCGACCACGCTGCCGTTGATATCGGCGCGTCCGGCGATACGGCCGACCACGATCTCCCCGGCCGAGCTGTTCGCGCGCAGTGCGTCGATGTGATCCAGCTGGACCCGACTCGACGCCATATGCAATTCGTACTCGCCGAAGGAGCCGTCGGCGTGCACACTCGAATGCGTCAGGTACGTCACCACGCTGGAGCCGGTGGGTAGTTCGATCGTGATCGCCACCGAACCGTCCTTGCCGCCTGAGGTGGTGGTCTTGACCGACAGCCGCCCGCCGGCGAATGCGACCCTGGTCTTGTCGGCCACCTTGACGTCGTGCCGGTTCGCCTGGTCGATGGGTTCGACCAGTACGACGGTGTCGGTCCGATCGCTCGCGATGACCCGCACCCGAGCGCCGGCGACCTGCACGGTGGCGGCGATGGGCCCCGGCGTGGCGAAGGTAGACATAGCGGCTCTCCTGCTGTTCGGTCCCGGCCTGTTCATGGGGACAACCATCGGCCTCCGGCCTGACATCCACCTGACATGCCCCTGTCACGACCACTGCGAGAATCTGATGGGAGACGGGGCGGTTTCGGTGCATCGAATAGGAGGGTCTACCAGGCTGTCGCCGCGGTCGCGGGCACCAGTGCCGGACGCGCCGCTCGATGCGATCGTCGAGGAGGCTGTCGGTCGGGCCGTCCGCTAGAAGCGTCGCGAATGAGATCCAGCGACTTCGCGCTACGGCGCGATCGGGTCAAAAGTACATTGCCAGCAGCAAGCCGACGGTCGCGAGGGCGGCGACCAGCGCCAAAGCCAGTGCCTTGCCGACGTCGCGAAATCGATTTCGCCACAAGGGGGTTCGAACCATCTGGCCTGCGATGGCGAATATCGCGACGGCGATCAGCCATACGCCGATGGCGACCGTTGCGCTGTTCATCGGAACTTTCCGATCTCATATAGGTGGCGCTCGATGCCATCGCGCACAGCTGGATCGGTGCCAGTCATGACGAGGAACTCGCCGGGCAGCTCGGTGCGCGGCGAGTTCCTCATATGCGAATGCCAATTCCTCACAGTCATCCTCGTTCGGATCGTGACGGTACTTCATCGACGGTCCGACGCGATGTGGAAGGGCGACGATTCAGCGGGTGGCGCGAGGAGCGCCCATACCGGGGTCGATGGTGATCGGGCCCGCGGCGGTGGGGACAATGGGGAAGTCGAAGATGGCGGTGGGAATGTAGACCGTCGCACAGGAATTCGGGATATCGACCACGCCGGAGAAGCGGCCCTCGATGGGGGCCGCGCCCAGGAGCAGGTACGCCTGCTCGCGGCTGTAGCCGAATTTGCTGAGGTAGTCGATGGCGTGCAGGCAGGCCCGTTCGAAGGACAGCTGGGAGTCGAGGTAGCGCTGTTCGCCGTCGAGGGTGACCGAGGTGCCCGAAAATGCCAGGTACTCGGTGTAATTGGGACCTTCGTTACCGGGCATGAAGATGGCGTTCTCGCTGACGCCGTAGAGCTCCATACCGTTCTTGATCAGATCGACGCGCAGATCGAGGAAGCCGCCCATTTCGATCGCACCGCAGAAGGTGATCTCGCCGTCGCCCTGGGAGAAGTGCAGGTCGCCGACGGAGAGCTTCGCGCCGTCCACGAAGACCGGGTAGAAGACGCGGCTGCCCCGGGTCAGGTTCTTGATGTCCTGATTGCCACCGTTCTCGCGGGGTGGGGCGGTACGCGCGGCTTCGGCTGCGGCACGGTCGAATTCGGCACCGGAGAGGGAGCCGAGAATGGCGTCGCGCGGTTCCGGCGGCAGGGCGAGCGGGGGGACACGCAGCGGATCGGTCGCGATCAGCGCACCCTCGCGGGTGTTCCACTTCGACAGCAGCGCCGCCGACGGCGCGGTGCCCATGAGTCCGGGATGCATGATGCCGGTGAACTGCACGCCGGGTACGTGCCGGGAGGTGGCGGTGTGTCCGCTGAAATCCCAGATCGCCTTGTAGGCGTCGGGGAAGTGCTCGGTGAGGAAACCACCGCCATTGTCGGTCGGGAAGATGCCGGTGTAACCCCAGCCCTGGCCGGCCAGGGGGCCCGAATCCTCCTGCGGGATAGGGCCGATATCGAGGATATCGACAATGAGCAGATCGCCGGGCTGTGCGCCTGCGACGGCGAAAGGTCCGGACAGGCAGTGCACCGTACTCAGCGGCGCGTTCAGCACATCGTCGGCGGAATCGTCGTTATGAATGGCACCGTCGAACCATTCGCGCACATGCACCCGGAACTCGTCACCCGGCTGCACGGTCACCGGTGCGGGAATATCGGGATGCCAACGGTTGTGTCCGACGATCTTCTGCTCGGTGAACTTCTTGCCGGAATCCAGCGGGAACAGCAGTTCGGGCATGGGGCCCTCCTTCGGGTTCAGGGGCGGGGGAGTTTGTGGTGCAACGGATTCCGGGTCAGGGCGGCACCTCGCGCGGCGGGTGCGCCGACGACGGCGGGCTCGCTCGCGGTGCGGGTGGTGGCGTCGATGAGCCGGGCGGCGGCCGAGCCGGGGCGAATGAACGCACCGCCCGGTTGTCGCCTGCTCGTGGCCGCGCATCCTGGACAGTCCACCGCCGCCGGGACCTCGGCCATCGCGAAGCTCCGATCGAAGCTGCCGCAGTCGCGACAGCGGAACTCGTAGAGGGGCACGCTCACCTCACTTATTTTCAAATGAATGTATTCCGTACGGGAACGATACAAACCCGCGGATGTCGCCGCAGCGGAACCGGCACGTGAATACGGCGTTACGTCGACGGCTCGGAGGTGGGGGCTATCGACCCAGTTCCGCGAGCACGCTGAAGCGCAGAGCGTCGGCGTCGGCCAGGAAGACCGGCTGCGTGGTGTGCGCACCGCGCACTCGTACCTCGCCGCGTGGCCCGCCGTAACTGACCTGCGCCGCATGGCGTTCGATGGCGCGCAGGTCCAGGCTCCGGGCGGTCTCGGCCAGGGAGGCGAACAGCAGCATGCCCTCGTAACAGGATTCGCCGATATTGTTCAGCGCGGGCGCGACGGTGCCGAAGCGGCGCACGTAGCGGCTGCCGAAATCCATCCCCTCCGGGCTGATGACACTCTCGAAATAGCCCGAGGCGGTGTGCAATCCGCGCGTGCTGTCCGGGCCACCGGCGTACAGCACATCCTCCCCGATCATCATGCTCAGCCGCAGTCGACCGTCGTCGAGTCCGGCGCGGGCGAATGCGCGGTTGAAGGCGGCGCAATCCGCGCCGACCATGAACAGCAGGACACCTTGGGCGGGCGAGTCGCGGACCAGGTCGAGTGCGTGGCCGAAGCGCCGCCCGCCCAGGGGAATATAGGTTTCGCCGAGGATCTCGATATCGGCGGTGGTGGCGGCGAATTCTTTCGCCGCCCGCGCGGTTTCCCGAGGCCACACATAGTCGTTGCCGATGACGCACCAGCGACGAATTCCCAATTCCGCGCGCAGCCAGCGCAATGCGGGGAAGAGTTGCTGATCGGGTGTCTCCCCGACCATATAGACGCCGTCGGAATCCTCACCGCCCTCGTAGAAGGTGGTGTAGACGTAGGGAATTCGGCCCGCCGTCTGCGGTGTGATCACTTTTCGAGCATTGGACAGATGCCAGCCGACGACCCCGTCGATCTGCCCGAGATCCACCATCCGGCCGATTCGCGCGGCCAATTCCGGCAGGGGCGCACCGGCATCGACCGCATGCAGCCGCACCGGGCGATCCAGAATGCCGCCCATGGCATTGATATCCTCGACGGCGAGGTCGGCGCACGCCTCGGCGGAGGGGCCGAACAAACCGGCCGGCCCACTCAGCGGAACGACCAGCGCTATATCGACAGTCGAGCGGCTACCGCGAGAAGTGAAGCGTGCCATGGAAAATCACCACCGCATATTTCCATGTGAATCTTTAAAGTACGACGTTGTATATAGTGCTTCCGTGGACGATAGCACTGCCCCCGCTGCCCTGGCAGAGCTGGCGCGATTGGCGCGTCTGGCTTCCCACGAGCTGGATCGCGCGATCGCGGCATGTATCGGTGAAACCTCCGTCGGGCGCTGGCATGTGCTCGAAGCCGTCGCCGCGGGCTCCGGCCGCTCCATGTCACAACTCGCCGAGGTCACCCTGCTGAGCGGTGCCAGCCTGACCCGGCTGATCGACGCCATGATCGACGACAACCTGGTCCACCGCAGGGTCGACGACACCGACCGTCGCCGCGTCCTGGTCTTCCCCACCCGCCGCGGCCTGATCACCCACCAGGTAATGACGAAGGCGCTCAACGAGACCGGACTCGACCTACTCGCCGACGACCGTGGCCGCCTGGCCCGCTCCCTGACCAGGCTGGTCACCCGGATTCAGCAGACCGAGCCCGTCCACGCCTAGCGGCGATTCCGCAGCAGCGCGGTAGCCGGGTTCGCGGCGAGGGCAACTGGCGCGGCATCGATGGTGCGCCGATTCGTGACGCTTATGGGCGAATGTGGTCAGTGCCACCGCGACACCCCGGGTTCGGGGTCATGCTCGATGGCCAATAGTTAGCTAACGTAATTGGTGTGGGTGACGCGCGGACGGTGGAACTTCCCCGTTCGAGCGCAACCATTTTCGTTTTGGCCGCGACCGCCGCTGCCGCGGTTGTCCTGCTGTTCACGACGGTCGATCCGTGGTTGGACAAGGCCGGAATCCTGGTCGGCGGTCTCGACGCGCATATCTATCGGGACGGGGCGCTGCGGATTCTGTGGGGCCGCCCGCTGTACACCGAGCCGACCCTGTTCGGACTGCTCTACACCTACACTCCGTTTTCCACCATCGTCTTCTTGCCAATTGTATTGGTGCCGTGGGCCTATGTGACCGACGTCTGGCTGGCCGCGAACCTGATGGTGCTGTTCGCGTGCGTCCGATTGTGCTGGCGCATGCTCGAGTATCGGTCGAATACGTGGTTGACGGTGGTCAGCGGTTTGCTGGCGATCAGCTGTGTATTCATCGAACCGGTGCGCACCACGCTGTATTTCGGTCAGATCAACCTGTGGCTGATGTTGCTGGTGCTGTGGGACTTCTCGCGCAACGACGGAGACCGCCTGCGGGGGATCGGCGTCGGGATCGCCGCCGGGATCAAACTCGTGCCCGGGTACTTCATCGTGCAGTTCCTCGTCCTGCGGCAGTGGCGCTCGGCGGCCATCGCGTCCGCGGTGTTCCTCGGGTCGATCGCGGTGGCGTGGATCGTACTGCCCACGGATTCCCGGCAGTACTGGTTCTCGACATTCGTGCGGTCCGACCGCATTGCCGAGGCCACCCATCCCGCCAACCAATCCATCCGCGGTGTACTCGCGCACCTGATGGGACACGCGCCGCCGCTGTGGTTGTGGCTGCTCATCGCCGCAGCCGTGGCGGTGGCGGGTTCGATGATCGCCAAGGCGCTGCACGATCGGGGCGAGCGGTTGCTGGCCGTCACGCTGACCGGTCTCACCGCCTGTGCCGTCTCCCCCTTCTCCTGGGGGCATCACTGGGTCTGGTTCGTGCCCCTGCTCGTCTACCTCGTCCACCGAGCACTGACGTCGCCGTGGTGGGGGCTCGTCGCGGTAGCGCTCTACGTCTCGGTCGCCGCCTGGACCTATCGGTGGGACGAGACCTGGGTGTCGATCGGGCTCTTCCTCTTTCCGCCATCGTGGCCGATCGCCCCGATCCTGATGAACATCTATGTCCTCGTGTACCTGATCACGCTGGCGGGCGCGGCGTGGACGCCGCGTGCGGGATCGGCGTTCAGGTTCGCGGTTCGTTCTCGATGAATATCGTTGCGTGCCTGACTGTTCCGGACACCTCCGGCAGTTCGGCCGGTGGCGTCCAGATGGCGAAATCATCGTGGCTGTCGCTGTAGTAGTACTTCTCGTCTCGCGGGTGTGTCGATCGACCGATAACCCCAATGGGTGCTTGACCAGCTAAAAGTGGCCCAGGTCACAGTTTGATAGCGGTTGGCTCTTTCTTCCTGCAAAAGCTTTTCATCACCTTTGCCGACTCTTTACGATTAGCCCGGCCTTCGCTGAGTATCCGCTCCGCTGGGGGTCTCGCTCCGCTGAGGCCTCGCTCCACGGCTTCGCCCGCCCGCTCTCGATGCCAGTACATGTTGACCGATGAACCGGATCGCCTGAAGTCGATTCGGCGAAGGAGAGATATGTCCACCGACACCGAACAAGCCGCCCGGACGTCGCTTCCTGGTCTTGTTGAGGTGCTACGAAAAGATCTGCCCGCCTCGCTCGTGGTGTTCCTGGTCGCGCTCCCGCTGTCACTCGGTATTGCCGTGGCCACCGGAGCTCCCGTCGCCGCGGGATTGATCGCCGCCGTTGTCGGTGGCGTGGTCGCCGGATTGCTCGGCGGGTCCACGCTGCAGGTCAGCGGCCCCGCCGCCGGTCTCACCGTGGTGGTGGCCGAGACGATCGCCCAATTCGGTTGGGCAGGCGCTTGTTTCATTACCGTCGCGGCCGGGGCGTTGCAGATCATTTTCGGGCTCAGTCGAATCGCCCGTGCCGCACTGGCCATCGCGCCGGTGGTGGTGCACGCCATGCTCGCCGGAATCGGCATCACCATTGCCCTGCAACAGGTGCATGTGCTGCTCGGCGGTGCTTCGGAAAGCACTGCCCTTCAGAACATTACGGAGCTACCGGGGCAATTGCTGAATCTGCACGGGGGAGCGGTGCTGATCGGCGGCGTCGTCATTGTGATCATGCTCGGCTGGCGCTATCTCCCGCGACGGATCCGGGTGGTACCCGGTCCGCTGGTCGCCGTCGTGGCCGCGACCGGGTTGTCGATGCTGATGCCCGACCAGATCGAGCGAATCGTATTGAACGGCTCACTGTTCGATGCCATCGGCCTGCCGGAGATTCCGCGGGGCGGTTGGGCCACGATCGCCATGACGGTGCTGACCGTCGCCCTCATCGCGAGCGTGGAGAGTCTGCTGTCGGCCGTCGCCGTCGATAAGATGCACAGCGGCCCGCGCACCAATTTCGACCGTGAACTGGTGGGTCAGGGTGCGGCCAATATGACCTCGGGTCTACTCGGCGGACTTCCGGTCACGGGCGTCATCGTGCGCAGTGCTGCCAATGTGCGAGCCGGGGCGTGTACTCGTGCGTCCTCGGTGCTGCACGGACTGTGGATTCTGGTGTTCGCGGTCGCCCTGGTCGGCGTGGTGCAGCAGATTCCCAAGGCTGCCCTGGCCGGTCTGCTCATTGTTGTTGGCGTACAGCTGGTGAAGCTGGCCGATATTCGACTCGCGCATCGCACCGGCGATCTCGTCGTCTATACCGCCACCGTGCTGGGCGTGGTGTTCCTGAACCTCCTGGAAGGGGTGCTGATCGGATTGGGCATCGCCTTCGCGCTGCTGCTCTGGCGGGTGGTGCGCGTAGCGGTTGTGGCGATGCCGGTCGCTGAGAACGGCAATTGGATGGTGAGTATCGACGGCACCTGCACCTTCCTGGCATTGCCTCGACTGTCCACGGAATTCGCGAAGGTGCCCGAGGGTGCGGATGTCCTGATCGAGCTGAGTGTCGACTTTCTCGACCATGCCGCCTACGAAGCCATTCACGATTGGGTGCGTCAGCACGAGAATGTCGGTGGCACTGTCGAATTCGTCGAGATGGGACCGGTCCGAATGGACACCGCCGCCGTGGGTCCGCCCGCCCGCATCCCGACCCGGGGCATGCTCGACGAGGTACTCGCGCCCTGGCGGCGCACCGCCCGGCGCGCGGACCCGATGGTGACCGGTATCGCCAAGTATCACCGCAGCCATGCGCATGCCGTGCGCCCGCATCTGGGCGGACTGCGTGATGGTCAGGAACCGCATTCGGTCTTCCTCACCTGTGCCGATTCGCGGATCGTGCCGAATGTCATCACCAATAGCGGTCCCGGTGATCTGTTCACCGTCCGCAATGTCGGCAATGTGATCCCCGCCGATGGCAGCGACTCCTCCATCGAGGCCGCACTCGTCTACGCCCTGGACAAGCTCGATATCCGATCGGTGGTGGTGTGCGGGCATTCCGGCTGCGGGGCGATGGAGACGCTGTACGGCGGGGCGATCACCGGAACCGAGCTCGACACGTGGCTTGCCAATGCGCAGCCCAGCCTCAACCGTTTCCGGGCCGGGCACCCGGTGGCGTTCGCCGCGGCGGCGGCGGGATTCGGCTCGGTCGATCAGCTCGCGATGGTCAATGTGGCCATGCAATTGGAGACGCTCTATACGCATCCGGTGGTGCGGCACGGGGTCGAGGAGCGCGGAGTCGTGGTGTCGGGCCTGTTCTTTGATATCGCTAGCGGTCGCGTGGTTGAGGTCACTGTGAGCGGGATCGCGCAGATCGATGACTTGGGCCGACGACTTCCGGCGAAAGACTCAGCGGTTCAACCGGTCTGAATGGAATGGGTGTGATGCAGAGTTCACGGACGGTTTTCATTGGGGCACAGGTTTTCTCAGGCTTTGCTAAGTCTTTACTATTAGCCTTGCCTTCGCTTCCCGGCGATCCTGTGGTCAGTGCCGCCCACAGCGCCTCCTCGATGCCATTGCCAGACATCGTCCGGGCCCTCGTCAGGCCCTGGTGAAGGAGAAGTATGTCGCTCGACACCCAATCACAGCACAGCCCGGGAGATTCCCGCTGGCGTGTGCTGCTGCGCCACGACCTGCCCGCGTCGCTCGTGGTCTTCCTCGTCGCCCTGCCCCTCTCGCTCGGCATTGCCGTCGCCTCCGACGCGCCCATTGCCGCCGGACTCATCGCCGCCGTGGTGGGTGGTGTGGTGGTGGGTCTGCTCGGTGGTTCGGCGCTGCAGGTCAGCGGCCCCGCCGCCGGCCTGACCGTTGTTGTCGCCGAGACCATCAATCAATTCGGCTGGAAGACAGCCTGTTTCATTACCGTCGCGGCCGGAGCGCTGCAGGTCGTGTTCGGACTCAGCCGGATCGCGCGGGCGGCCTTGGCCATCGCGCCGGTTGTGGTGCACGCCATGCTCGCCGGTATCGGCATCACCATCGCCCTGCAGCAGGTGCATGTATTGCTCGGTGGTTCGTCGCACAGTTCCGCGCTGGCCAATATCACCGAGCTACCGCGGCAGCTGCTGAATCTGCATGCCTACGACGTCCTCATCGGTGCCGTCGTCATTGCCATCATGCTCGGCTGGAAGTACATGCCCGGCAAGATTCGGGTGGTGCCCGGACCGCTGGTGGCGGTGCTCGTCGGCACCGTGCTGTCGCTGGTGGTTCCCGGCAATGTCGAGCGAATCGTGTTGAACGGCTCACTGTTCGACGCGATCGGCCTGCCCGAGATGCCCAGCGGTGGCTGGGGTGCGGTGGCGCTCGCGGCGCTGACCATCGCGCTCATCGCCAGTGTGGAAAGTCTGCTGTCGGCGGTCGCCGTCGACAAGATGCACACCGGGCCGCGCACCGACTTCGACCGCGAATTGGTGGCACAGGGTGCGGCCAATATGACCTCGGGTCTGCTCGGCGGTCTGCCGGTCACCGGCGTCATCGTGCGCAGCGCCACCAATGTGGCGGCCGGTGCCCGCACCCGGGCGTCGGCGCTCATCCACGGTGTGTGGGTGCTGGTGTTCTCGGTCGCGCTCGTGGGCCTGGTGCAGCAGATTCCCAAGGCCGCCCTGGCCGGTCTGCTGATCGTGGTCGGCATGCAGCTGGTGAAGACCGCGCATATTCGGCTCGCGCATCGCACCGGCGATCTGTTCATCTATGTGGCCACCGTCGCGGGTGTGGTGTTCCTCAATCTCCTCGAGGGTGTGCTCATCGGTCTCGTGGTGGCATTCGCGCTGCTGCTGTGGCGCGTGGTGCGCGTCGCGGTGACGGCCGAGCATGTGGACGACGACCGGTGGCTGGTGCGGATCGAGGGCACCTGTACCTTCCTGGCGCTGCCCAGGCTGTCCTCCGAACTCGCGAAGGTGCCGGCCGGGACCGTCGTGCTGGTGGAGATGAGTGTCGACTTCCTCGACCACGCCGCCTACGAATCCATTCACGACTGGGCGACCCAGCACGAGAGTACCGGCGGCACAGTGGAATTCATCGAGCTGGGGACCGCGCCCATGAAGCACGCCCCGGCTGGACCACCGGTGCGCGGTCGCGCCCGCGGACTGCTCGACGATGTGCTGAGCCCGTGGCGCGATACCGGCGAGAGCAGCCCGATCACCTCGGGTATCGCCGCCTATCACCGGCGCAATGCCCATGTGGTGCGACCGCATCTCGACGAGCACGGGCAGCAACCGCATTCGTTCTTCCTCACCTGCGCGGATTCGCGGATCGTGCCGAATGTCATTACCAATAGCGGTCCCGGTGATCTGTTCACCGTCCGCAATGTCGGCAATCTGGTGCCGTCCTATGGGCGCGACACCTCCCTGGAGGCCGGACTGATCTTCGCTCTGGAGGAATTGCGGGTCGACAATCTGGTGGTGTGCGGGCACTCCGGATGCGGTGCCATGACGGCGGTGTACGCGGGCGCGCACACCGGATCCGGACTCGGCGACTGGTTGGAGTACGCGGTGCCGAGCCTGGATCGGTTCCGCATGGGCCATCCGGTCGCCCGTGCCGCGGCCGATGCCGGGTTCTCCGACGTCGACCAGCTGAGCATGGTGAATGTGGCGGTACAGGTGGCAACGCTGAGTAATCACCCACTGGTGCGTGCGGCCATTCGCGACCGCGGCGTCACGGTGTCCGGCTTGTTCTTCGATATCGGTACCGCACGGGTGCTCGCGGTGACGGCCGACGGGATCGCCGAGATCGATGATGGCGAGCTGGCGGAGTTGGTGACGGTGTAGCTCACGGCAGTGGCCAATGCCCCTGCGGCAGGGGCTGATTCGTCACGGGGCGCGGATTCCGAGTGAATCCGCGCCCCGTCTGCGTTGTGACAGCAGGTCCACTCTTGACAGTCGCTGTCATATATGGAGATACTCGCACTATCGAGTGGAGGAGTGTCCATGTCACTACGGGAACGGCAGCGCAGGCAGATTCGCGCCGAGATTCAGCGGGCGGCCTTCGAGTTGTTCGCGCGCAGCGGGTTCGAGGAGGTGACGACCGAGCAGATCGCGGCCGCCGCCGGAATCTCGCCGAGTACCTACTTCCGGCATGTGCGCAGTAAGGACGATCTGCTGCTGGATCCGGTGCGTGAGGGTGGCGCCGGTATCGCCGCTCTATTGGAGGAGCGGCCGAGTGACGAGTCCGCCGATATCGCACTGGCGCAGGCGATTATGACTCGGTCCACGACGCTCGCCGCTGCGGAACTCGAGCAGTGGCGTGCCGCGTTCCGCACCGCACCGCACCTGCTCGACCGGGTCGCGTTGATTACTCCGGAGCATCGCGAGCGATTGGTCGAGCTTGTCGCACAGCGTATGTCGCGTGATTCCCGGACCGATAGCAATCCCGGCCTGCTGGTGCATCTAATGCTCGCCGCCGCTGAATTCGGCTATCTGCAATGGCTGCGCGGCTCCGCCAAAGGGGCGTCACTGCTGGTGTGTGTCGAGGGCGCCCTCGCGGCGGTGCTCGATGAACGTTGGAAGAACTGAAGATAGCGAGCGTTGAATTATGCGGTACGACAACGTAACCGACGACACGGTCGACCTGATTGTCGTTGGGTCGGGTGCGGCGGGGATGGCCGCGGCGATAACCGCCGCCCGCCACGGACTGAGCACCGTCATCGTGGAGAAATCGCGGTACTGGGGCGGATCCTCGGCCCGATCGGGTGGTGGGGTGTGGATTCCCGGCAACTCGGTGCTCCGCCGACAGGCTCCGGCCGACGATATCGAGGATGCGCGAGCCTATCTCGCGAGCATTGTCGGGGGCGATGTGGCTCCGGAGCTGATCGACACCTATATCGAGCGCGGTCCCGAAGCCTTGGAGTTCCTCATCGAGAACTCCGCGCTGCGGCTGGAATGGGTGAACGGGTACTCCGACTACCACCCGGAGGCTCCCGGCGGCCGCGCCACCGGACGCTCGTGCGAGCCGTCGCCGTTCGACGCTCGCGCACTGGGGGACGATCTCGCGACGCTGCACCCGTCCTATGTGAAAGCGCCGCTCGGTGTCGTGCTCAAACAGTCCGAATACCGGTGGGCGAGTACGGGATTGCGGAACTGGCGCGGCCCGCACCGCCTGCTGCGGATCGGTGTGCGCACCTTGCTCGGCAGGCTGCGCCGACAAAAGCTCATCGGCTTGGGCTCTGCCCTCATGGCCGAGCTGATGCTGGGGGTGCGCGCCGCCGGTGTCCCCGTCCGGCTGAATACCGCGATGACCGATCTGATCACCGAGGACAATCGGGTGGTCGGGGTCGTTGTCGAAAACAGTGGAATCACAACGACTCTGCGTGCCCGACGCGGTGTGCTGCTGGCCTGCGGTGGCTTCGACAACAACCCGGAGATGCGCGAGAAATACCACCGCGCACCGGTTTCGGCCTCCCTGACCCTCGGCGCCCCCACCAACACCGGCGACGGTATTACCGCCGCACTACGTCTCGGTGCGGCCGTCTCCTTCATGGGCGACGCGTGGTGGGCCCCGTCGATCCCGCTACCGAAGGGCCCATGGTTCGCTCTCTCCGAACGCTCACTCCCACGCAGCCTCATCGTCAACGGCCGCGGCGTCCGCTTCATGAACGAATCGCTGCCCTACGTCGAAGCCACCCACCGCATGCTCGGCGGTGACCACGGGCAAGGTGAGGGTCCCGCCGAAAACCTCCCCGCCTGGCTCATATTCGACCAGACCTATCGCAACCGCTACATGTTCGCGAGCGTCGCGGGCCGACAGCCGCTGCCGCGCTCCTGGATCCGATCGGGAGCCATCGTCACCGCCGGTTCCATACCCGCACTGGCGGAACAGATCGCAGTCCCCACACAGTCCCTCACCGCCACCATCGAGCGATTCAACAGCCACGCCAGAACCGGCACAGACCCCGACTTCCACCGTGGCGAAAGCAAATACGACCACTACTACGGCGATATCACCAACAAACCCAACCCCAGCCTCGGCGAGCTGACCAACCCCCCGTTCTACGCCGCCCAGTTGGTCCCCGCCGACCTCGGCACCAAGGGCGGCATCAACACCGACCTCAACGCCCGAGCCCTTCGCGCGGACGGTTCCATCATCGAAGGCCTCTACGCCGCGGGCAACACCAGCTCCCCGGTAATGGGCTACACCTACGCCGGACCCGGCGCAACCATCGGCCCGGCCCTGGTCTTCGGCTACCTCGCGGCCCGGGACGCGGCGGGCGTGTCCTGACCGAGCTATTCGTCATCCCGGCACGCTCTCGGCCGGAATCCACACTCCCGCAGCAGTGGATCCCGGCCGAAACTTGCCGGAATGAGATCTTCGTTCACCCTTCCCAGGGTGATGGTCACCGATGTCGAACCGCCCCACTCGCAGGTATGAGCGGCGAGCTCCGACGGAGCATCCGATGTGGTGGCGGATTGGCAGCGAATGAGTCGGTTCGGGAAGAAGGCGTCGGCGCACGCCCTGTCGTGTCGCCGCCCGTACCCTGGCGTTGTGCTTACTGCTCCAACTCGCTGGCGCGCCTGGCGTGAGGCCGTTGGCGGACGCCCTACCCTGAACCTCGCCCACCGGATCGTGGTGGGCGTGCTGGGTGTCGTGGTCCTGGCGATCGGGATCGTGACGATTCCGTATCCGGGCCCGGGCTGGTTGATCGTCTTCGCGGGGCTGGGGATTCTGGCCACCGGATTCGCCTGGGCACACCGTGCGCTGCACTGGACACGTGGGCGGTATCACCGGGCCATGGGCTGGTATGCCGCTCGCGGTCTGCTGGTGCGCGGACTGGCCGCGATCGCCACCGTGACCCTTGTGGTCGCGACCCTGTGGCTGCTCGGCACCCTTGGTCTGATCGGTGGCTGGATCGGAGTCGAATGGGAACTACTGCGCAGTCCGCTGTTCCAGTGAACGCGGCCATTGTCCCGGGAACGGAGCTGCTGAACCCGCGGTGGCTCACCGAACGGATAGCCGATATGGGCATCTCCTGGGGTACGGCCGATTCCCGCGTCTCCGGCACCCTGTGGTGGTGCATGGCGGCATCGTCGCTGGTGACCCCGATCGTCAGTGCCTATGCGGCAGGTCGGCCCGCCATGAATCCGGCACTCGACCACATCGCGTGCGAAATCCGCCCCGACGGCGGTATCGAACGGGTGCTGCCGCTACCCGCCGCGAGCGAACTCGGCACCCACGGCGACGAGCCCTGCCACTGCGCTACGGCGGCAACCGGCCAAGACGCGCCGGACGAGACCGAGCCGACCGCCCTGGCGTCCGGCTGCACCGGCTCCAGCGCCGGCCCGGCCCTGCGGCACACCCTGTCGCAGGTCATCCCGGTCGTGGCGGAGGTCTCCGGTGCGGGACCGGCGGCGCTGTGGGCGATAGTCGCC
Organism: Nocardia uniformis NBRC 13702; assembly: GCF_001613345.1. Lineage (GTDB taxonomy): Bacteria > Actinomycetota > Actinomycetes > Mycobacteriales > Mycobacteriaceae > Nocardia > Nocardia uniformis. Next base: position 226,353 of record NZ_BDCE01000044.1, read on the forward strand.
GACGCCATCGGAAACCGGGCCCTCGATATCGGCGCCCAGGAGTCGGGTGCGCAGCTCGCCCGCGATATAGCCGGTCGCCTCCCCATCCCGCGCTTCATCGATATCGCCCCCCGAACCTTCGTCCGCCGCATCTCCTGCTGCCTCGTTTTCGAGGTCCCCGGCTGCGACATGTGCACCAGCTGCCCGAAACGCCCTGCGCCGCAACGCGAAGCGCTGCTGGCAGAGCTGGCGGCTCGCGGTTGAGAGATTGACCACCCCGCGGCCGGGTCCGGTCGGCGGTCGCCACCGCGGTGTCCACCGGCGGTAGCGGGTCGAACCGCTGATCGGCGGACGACCGGTGGACCACAACATCGCCACAACGCTGTACGACAACGATCGACCGCCGGGCCGGGTCCATGGACGCGGGGGCGGTGCCCTGCCGATAGCATGGTCGCGCCGGAGGAATGCGTTCGTGAACCGTCACGGGCGCGGCCGGCTATGACCAGCGCACGGCGGGGCATTCCCGCTTATACGACAACGCCAAGGAGCACGCAGCCGTGACCACCTCATCACCGCAGACCCCAGCAGCCCTCGTCCGGGTGCCTGCCGGGACTACGGCGGGTGCCGCGGTGCGCGAGGCCGACTTGCCGAGCAAGGGCCCCAACGCCGTCATCGTGGTGCGGGATCCGGAGGGCAACCTCAAGGACCTGACCTGGGTTCCCGACGCCGATATCGAGGTCGAAGCCGTGACCGCCGACTCCGAGGACGGGCGCAGCGTTATCCGGCACTCGGCCGCCCACGTGCTGGCACAGGCCGTGCAGCAGGAGTTCCCGGAGGCCAAGCTCGGAATCGGCCCGCCGATCAAGGACGGCTTCTACTACGACTTCCAGGTGGACCGCCCCTTCACTCCGGAGGATCTGACCAAGCTCGAATCCCGGATGAAGAAGATCATCAAAGGCGCGCAGCGATTCTCGCGACGCGTCACCGATGTCGAAGAGGCTCGCGTCGAACTGGCCAAGGAGCCGTTCAAGCTGGAACTCATCTCCGATAAGTCGGGTATCGACGATCCGGAGGTCATGGAGGTCGGCGGTGCCGAGCTGACCATCTACGACAATCTCGATCCGCGCTCGGGTGAACGGATCTGGGGCGATCTGTGCCGCGGCCCGCATATCCCGACCACCAAATACATTCCGGCATTCAAGCTGACCCGTTCCTCAGCCGCCTACTGGCGTGGCGATCAGAGCCGCGAGGACCTACAGCGCGTCTACGGCACCGCGTGGGAATCCCAAGAGGCCCAGGACGAGTACCTGCGCCTGCTCGAAGAGGCCGAGAAGCGCGATCACCGCAAGCTGGGTCTGGAACTGGACCTGTTCTCCTTCCCGGATGAGCTGGGCTCGGGCCTGCCGGTGTTCCACCCCAAGGGCGGCATCATCCGCAAGGAGCTCGAGGACTACTCGCGCCGCCGCCACGTCGCCGCGGGCTACGAATTCGTCAATACCCCGCACATCACCAAGGGCCACCTGTTCGAGGTCTCCGGCCACCTGGACTGGTACCGCGACGGCATGTTCCCGGCCATGCACCTCGACGCCGAACTCAACGACGACGGCACCGTCCGCAAGCCCGGCCAGGACTACTACGTCAAGCCGATGAACTGCCCGATGCACAACCTGATCTTCCGGTCGCGCGGCCGGTCGTACCGGGAACTGCCGCTGCGCATGTTCGAATTCGGCTCGGTGTACCGCTACGAGAAGTCCGGCGTAATCCACGGCCTGACCCGGGTGCGCGGTATGACCCAGGACGACGCGCACATCTACTGCACCAAGGAGCAAATGCACGCGGAGCTCACCTCCACGCTGCAATTCGTGCTGAGCCTGCTGCGCGACTACGGCCTCGACGACTTCTACCTGGAGCTGTCGACCAAGGATCCGAAGAAGTTCGTCGGCACCGAAGAGCTGTGGGAAGAGGCCACCGAAACCCTGCGCAAGGTGGCCACCGACTCCGGCCTGGATCTGGTGCCCGATCCCGGCGGCGCGGCCTTCTACGGCCCGAAGATCTCGGTACAGGCCAAGGACGCGCTCGGCCGCACCTGGCAGATGTCGACCATTCAGCTGGACTTCAACCTGCCCGAACGCTTCGAGCTGGAGTACACCGGCGCGGACGGCGGTAAGCATCGCCCGGTCATGATCCACCGCGCGCTGTTCGGCTCCATCGAGCGGTTCTTCGGTGTGCTCACCGAGCATTACGCGGGTGCGTTCCCGGCGTGGCTGGCACCGGTGCAGGTCGTCGGCATCCCGGTCGCGGGCGATTTCGCCCCGCACCTCGACGCCGTGGTAGAGCTGTTGCAGGACAACGGCATTCGCGCCGAGGTGGACCGCAGCGACGACCGCATGCAGAAGAAGATCTTCAACACCACCGCGCAGAAGGTGCCGTTCATGCTGCTCGCCGGTGCGCGCGATGTGGAGGCGGGCGCGGTCAGCTTCCGGTTCCGCGACGGCACCCAGGTGAACACCGTGCCGGTCGCCGACGCGGTGGCCACCATTATCGACTGGGTTCAGCGGCGCGAGAACGCTTCTCCGACCGCGGAGGGCTTCGAAATCCGATCGG
>NZ_BDCE01000045.1 GCF_001613345.1 Nocardia uniformis NBRC 13702
AGGGCCTCCGCTCATGCCGGGAGGGCGCAGCATGAGTGAACGTATGATGTCCGAGGGGCTGGAAGAGGTTGCCGGGCAGGAGAATTCGGCACCCCGGGAGACAATTGTCGATCGTGGGGCAGGGGAGCCCGATCGCCTGCAGCGACTCTGGACGCCGTACCGCATGTCCTACATCACCGGTGCGGCCGCCGAACGCGAAGCGCGCACCGAGGATGCGCCCAAGAAGTCGGGCCACCCCTTCACCGATATCCCGGAGATGGCCGATGACGATGGGCTGATCCTGGCGCGGGGTCAGTGGGTGTACGCGGTGCTGAATCTCTACCCGTACAACCCCGGCCACATGATGGTGGTCCCGTACCGCCGGGTGGCCAACCTGGAGGACCTCACGCCGGAGGAGAGCGCCGAACTGATGGCGTTCACCCAGCAGGCGATTCGGGTCATGAAGAAGGTGTCGCGGCCCGAGGGTTTCAATGTCGGCCTGAATCTCGGTGGCGTGGCGGGCGGTTCGCTCGCCGACCACCTGCATCAGCACATCGTGCCGCGCTGGAGCGGGGACGCGAACTTCATCACCGTTGTCGGTGGCGTGAAGGTGATGCCGCAACTGCTACGGGAAACACGGGCGTTATTGGCGGAGGCATGGAAGGACACCGACTAGCGTGCTGAGCTTCTTCGGTCGCGAAACGTTCGCCAAAGCGACTGCGCCAGTAGGTAGAGCGCTGGTGAGTACGGGGCTCACGCCGGACGCGATGACGCTCATCGGCACGACCGCGACGATTGCCGCCGCGGTCACCCTCTTCCCGGCCGATCACCTGTTCTGGGGAACCATGGTGATCTGGCTGTTCGTCATGTTCGACATGCTCGACGGGGCTATGGCGCGCGCCCGCGGCGGCGGCACCAAATACGGTGCGGTGCTCGATGCGACCTGTGACCGGGTGGCCGATGGCGCCATCTTCGGCGGGCTGGCCTGGTGGGCGGTCTACAGCGAAGGCAGTCGGGAACTGTTCGCCGCGACGCTGGTGGTGCTGGTGACCTCGCAGGTCATCTCCTACGCCAAGGCGCGCGCGGAGGCCAGCGGACTGTCCGCCGATGGCGGGCTCATCGAACGCCCGGACCGCCTGGTCATTGTGCTCGTCGGCGCTGGGCTGACCGGTATCGGTGGGCATTTCGACATCGAGTGGCTCTCCTACGCGGTGTACGCCGCCATGTACATCCTGGCGGTGCTGAGCATCATCACGGTATTCCAGCGGGTCCTCGCCGTGCGCAGTTCGCCCGGCGCACGCGACATCATCGGCCCCACAGTGCACACGCCGGAGGAACCGCAGCGGTGAGAGTCCCCGATTTCACGTCCGCGATGACCGATAAGGCGTACGCGGCCGGGTGGCGGCTGGTGCGCGCCCTGCCGGAGCACACGGCGCGACGGCTGTTCGACGCCGGTGCCGACGCGGTGGCGCGGCGTGCCAATCGCGAGGCGCGTGCCGGTCGCCCGAATCAATTGCGGCGCAACCTGGCTCGTGTGCTGGGTGTCACGCCGGAACAGGTGCCCGATGAACTGATTCGCGACAGCGTGCGCTCCTACGCCCGCTACTGGCGCGAAGCGTTCCGGTTGCCGACCATGGACCATGCGGCACTGGCCAAGTCGTCGCGGCTGCCGCTGGACGGCCGCGAGCACCTCGACGCCGCGCTGGCGCAGGGCCGCGGTGTGGTGTTGGTACTGCCGCACTCCGGGAACTGGGATATGGCCGGAATGTGGTTGGTGCAGAACTACGACACCTTCGCCACCGTCGCCGAACGGCTGCAGCCGGAATCGCTGTTCGAGCGGTTCGTCGAATACCGGGAGAGCCTCGGCTTCGAGGTCTTCCCGCTGACCGGCGGCGAGCAGCCCCCGTTCCCGGCGCTGGCGGAACGCTTGCGACAGAACAAGGCCGTCTGCCTGATGGGGGAGCGCGACCTCACCGGTAAGGGTGTGCCCGTCGACTTCTTCGGGGAACGCACCTGGATGCCCGCGGGCGCGGCCAAACTCGCCATCGACACCGGAGCGCCGCTCATCCCGGTGCACTGCTGGTTCCGGATCGACGAGCAGGGACAAGAAGCCTGGGGTATGCAGACCGGTGCCCCGCTGGACGTTTCGGCCGGGGTAGCGGCGGCAACCCAGGCATTGGCGGACGCCTTCGCGACCAATATCGCCGCACATCCCGCCGACTGGCACATGCTGCAACCGCTGTGGGAAGGCGATTTGTCACAGGCCCGGCTGGACCGAATCGCTGCGGTGCGGCGCGACAGTGCCGCGGGGCACAAGGGGGACAGCGCACTATGAGAATCGGCATGGTCTGCCCGTACTCGTTCGATGTACCGGGTGGAGTGCAAGCCCATGTCGTGGAACTCGCGCAGGTGCTGATCGAGCGCGGACACAAGGTGAGTGTGCTCGCCCCCGCCGCCGATGACACCCCGCTACCGGATTTCGTGGTCTCGGCCGGTCGCGCGGTCGCCATTCCCTACAACGGGTCGGTGGCGCGACTGTCCTTCGGCCCCACCGCCTATACGCGTATCCGGCGCTGGATCGCCGAGAACGATTTCGATGTGCTGCACATTCACGAGCCGAACGCACCCAGCCTGTCCATGCTGGCATTGAAGATCGCGGAGGGGCCGATCGTCGCCACCTTCCACACCTCGACCACGAAATCATTGGTGCTGAGTACTTTTCAAGGCGTGCTGCGGCCGTACCACGAGAAGATCACCGGCCGGATCGCGGTGAGCGAACTGGCGCGACGCTGGCAGGTGGAGGCACTCGGCGGCGATGCGGTCGAAATTCCGAACGGCGTGGACGTCCCCGCCTTCGCGCACGCGCCGCTGCTCGACGGATATCCGAGAGCCGGTGGCACCGTCCTGTTTCTGGGTCGCTACGACGAACCGCGCAAGGGGATGGACGTGCTGCTGGGCGCACTGCCGCATCTGGTGCGCCGCCACCCCGATGTCGAGGTGCTGATCGTGGGGCGCGGCGATGAGGACGACCTGCGCCGCGAAGCCGGTGCGCATGCCGGACACCTGCGTTTTCTGGGCCAGGTGACCGATGAGGAGAAGGCGTCGGCCATGCGCAGCGCCGATGTGTACTGTGCGCCGAATATCGGCGGCGAGAGCTTCGGCATTGTGCTCGTGGAGGCGATGGCCGCCGAAACCGCCGTGGTGGCCAGCGATTTGGATGCCTTCCGCCGGGTGCTGCGCGATGGCACAGCGGGCATGCTGGTGCCGGTGGGGAATTCCGAGCGCCTCGCCGAGGCCCTCGACACCATGCTCACCGATACCGCGCGCCGCGAAGAGTACGTCCGCACCGCCAATCAGGTGGTCGGCGAATACGACTGGCCGGTGGTGGCCGAGCAGATCCTGCGCGTCTACGAAACCGTCACCGTCGGCGATACCCGAGTACGGACCGCCGGATGATCACTTTCTCCGCGACCACCATTCTGGTCCTGGCGCTCGTCGCCGCGCTGATCATCTCCCTCGGCGTCTGGGCCTACACCACCGCCAATCGCCTCGACCGGCTGCACGTGCGCAGTGATCAGGCCCGGCTCGCCCTCGACGCGGCGCTGGACCGACGCGCGGTGGTCGCGCGGGCGGTGGCCACCAATATCGGCCGCCCGCAAGCCGATCCGGAGCTGTACGACCAGGCGCGCCGCCTCACCACGCTGGCCGATCGCGTCGAACGCGCCAATTGGCGAGAGCGCGAAACCGTGGAGAACCAGCTCGCGGCGGCGCTTTCCGCGATCGATATCGCCGATCTGCCGCCGCAGCTGGTCGCCGAACTCGCCGATGCCGAAGCGCGCGTACTCATTGCGCGCCGCTTCCACAATGACGCCGTCCGAGACACCCTCGCCCTGCGTACCCGCCGCTCGGTGCGGCTGCTGCACCTGGGCGGAACCGCCCCGCTGCCCACGTATTTCGAGATCGCCGAACGTGTCACCCCCGCCGCCTCCACCGGCCTGGAGGTGAACACCGTGCGCACCTCCGCGCGCATTGTCCTGCTCGACGAGAACGACCGCGTACTCCTGCTGCGCGGCCACGACCCGCAGGTTCCCGACGTCCCGTTCTGGTTCACCATCGGCGGCGGCGTCGAGCCGGGAGAATCCCTGCGCACCGCCGCGATTCGCGAACTGCACGAGGAAACCGGGTATCGCGCCGACCCAGCCCAGCTCCGCGGACCCTTCTGGCGGCGCGTAGCGGTATTCCCCTTCAACGGCGAACTCATCCGCTCCGAAGAACTGTTCTTCGCCCTGCGCGTCCGCACCTTCACCCCCGAACCCGCGAACCTCACCTTCCTCGAACGCCGCTGCATAACCGGCAACAAGTGGTGCACCCCCGCCGATATCGTCGACCTCGACCGCATGGGCGAAACGGTGTATCCCTATCACCTCGACCAGCTGCTGCCCGAGGCCATCGCGGCGGTAGCGACCGACATCGAGCCGGAGGTCCGCTCCATCCGCTGACCTTCGACGATCGCGATGCACCCGAGCGGCGCGCTTTTGGCCGGAATCCACCTCTGATCAGTAGTGGATCCCGGCCAAAAGCACGCCGGGATGACAGGGTTGTCGACATCGCACGGAGAATCTCAGTTGCTACGAACAGTGCTGCGTTCAGAGACTCCGGTGCTGCCGTGCGGTGTGGCCACCAGTTCCCAGCACGGGGCCGTCAGTGGAAGTAGCTGCTGCGCACCGGCCCGGGGGAGCGGATGGCGAAGCGGGGGCCGGTCGGCCAGGCACCTCGGGTCGCGGCTACGAAGGATGTGAAGACGTCGTCGGGGTCGGGTGGGGCGTCGCCGTCACCCGGATCGGGTGTGCCGTCGGCGCGGCGGATTTCGGCCGCTATCTCGGCTTCGGGCCGCTCGTCGGGAGGCGTGGTTTCCGGGCCGTTATCGCCGATTCGCAGGCTCTCACCCCAGGGTTCGACATTGGTTTGGTGCAGGAAGCCGCTGATATCGGCATTGAGCAGGGGTGGGGTGGTCCAGCAGGTGGCGTGTTCATAGAGGATGCGGCCGTCGGCGCGTTCGCGCAGGGTGGGTTCGAGGGTCTCGTCCAGGGTGCGCAGGTCGTAGGCGACAACCAGGGTGTCGGTCGATTCCGGGGTGTAGGGCACGGCCGGGATCCCGAGCAGGTCGGCCGCCGCCAACCCGACAATGCGGTCGTCTCGGCCGGGCAACAGCGCGACGGTGCGCGGATGGCGATCGGTGGCGGCCAGGACCAGCGCCAAACGATCCAGGGTCTGGCCGATTCGCTCGACACTGTCCTGGGTGTAGGCCCACCGGCCGACCATTCCCGCCGTGAATCCATACGGTGACAACGTTGCCAGGTAGCCGCCGGTCAGGACGAAATGCCAACCCCGCAGATCCTGCTGGTCCAGCGCGGTCGCCCCCGCCGCGATCTCCGCGCGCCGCAACATATCGCGCACCCGCTCGTACGCCGGTTGCCACTGCGCATCCTCCGGCTCCGGAAGCCGCGAGAACTGCTCGCGCGCCCGTGCGATATCCCCGGCGAGCACCGCGTTGAAGACCAACAGATAGCGGTGCGGCCATGGCCGCAGCGCCGAATCATGTTCGGCGAGTAGATCGACCGCCTCCCCGTGGCGGTACTCGCATTCGAGCGCGTAGGCCAGCTCGGTGAGTACGGCCGGAGCGCCCGGCGCGTAGCCCAGGGCGGTGCGCAGCACCGGAACGGCGAGGAAGGAGAGCCCACGCTCGCCGCATTCGGACCCGAAATGGAATAGCGCCACCGGATCCTCGGGTGCGGATACTGCACCGTGGGCCGCCGCCGCGAGATCATCGAACCCGATAATGGTGGCCGCGCGCTCCACGACCGCGGCGAGTTCGGACAAGGGTGCGGTTTCGGCTGCCGGACGCAGGGTGCGCACGGCCCCCGGCGCGTCACCCTCGGCCAAGAGACGGTGGGCTTCATCGAGTTCGAGTGTCATCGTGATCGATCCTGAGTGAGAAACACCTTCGGTGCAACCGGGACAGCGACCGGCGGAAATATCGACTCGCCACATTTTCAGGTCGGGCGTCCAATAGGTGGGACGGGCGGCCGATAGTGCGCGAGCGGACGCGGTGACCGGATTACGGTGAGCCCGATCAATGGTGCCGGGACAAGGATGTCGATATGAAGCTGATGTATGCCCTGTGGGGAGCCGGCCTCGACGAGCGGTTGCACGCGGTGGAACTGCGACGGCGGCTGGCCGATATCGGGGCGACCCAGTTGCAGCTGAATGTGCGTGACGCGGAGGTGGCGCAGGCGCAGGCGCGGCACAGCACCTACGAGGAGCCGATTTCCGCGATTGTCAGCATACGCACCCTCGGCGGACACGAATCTGTTACCGCCACAATGCTTTCGGTGTCCGATCAGGCGAACGGCTGGATTGTCGACGAGCGCACCCCCATTGTTCCGCCGCCGCTCGACAGCGGTGCCCGCGCCGAGGCCCTCGCCAATATCGCCCTGCTGCGCATCCCCGCCGACCTCACCCGCGAGGAATGGCTGCACCGCTGGCACGACCTGCACACCACCGTGGCCATCGAAACCCAGGCCACCTTCGGCTACGTCCAGAACACCGTGCTCGAGCCGATAACCGCCGGCAAGCGGGTGGATGCCCTGGTCGAGGAGCTCTTCCCCATGGCCGCGATGAGCAGTCCGCACGCCTTCTACGGCAGCGGCGGTGACGACGCCGAACTGCAACGCCGCGTGAGCCGCATGATGGACAGCGTCGTCAGCTTCGGCGCACACCTCGATCTGGACCTGGTTCCGACGAGCCGCTACGTCTACGCTCTGAGCTGAGTTCGAGTGTTTCCGTGGGGGATACGGGCGTGCAGGTGCTCGGCGGTGCCCACGCTCGCCCGCGCGCGCATTGCCGAAACGGGCGGGTCCGCTGTAGGCCGCCCGTACTCGACAATCCCGACGCCCTCCTCGCCGATGCCGAAAGGTATGCGGCCCTGGGTATTACGCAGTTCGATATCTCGCCCGACCGCGACCCGGTCGAGTACACCGAACAGGTCGCCGAGCGCATCATTCCGCGACTGGGGGTGTAAGCCCAGCCACCTCTCCGCTATGGTCGGACGCGGCCCGCCGTGTAGAGGATGCGGTGAGCCACGTGTGGAGGTGAATGGTTCTTGTCCTATCTGCTGTACGACTTTCTACTGCCGTATATGGGCCCGTCGGCCGCCGAATACTGGGCGACAATGTTCGTAGTCGGCCCAATCGCTGGATAAATACGTTCTCGCTGTTCAGCGGGCTGTTCTGGCCGGACACGCCGCGCTGAACGAATATACCGACATTTCGGATAACTAGTGGTTTGCTCCACTTATGCCGCACGCTATTGCGCGGGGGATTCGTTATATCGGAACGTCCACCATCGCCCTGGTGGCGATTTTCGCCACGGCAGTTGGCGTCGCGCCCGCCGCGAACGCCGACTGCGGGGTGGCCTGCAAGCAGGAGGCGGCCGTGGGGCTGCTGCCGAGCCTGCTCAGTACCGGCCTGGATGTGGCCGTCACCGCGTACGGCCTGGCTCCCCGGGCTATTGCCGTCGCCATCGTCCCCATCGATCAGTTCCCGGCCTTCGACGCCATCATTACGCGCGAAAGCAGTTGGAATATCTTCGCCGTCAACCCAACCAGCGGTGCCTACGGCCTGCCGCAGGCGCTACCGGCGCACAAGATGGCCACGCACGGCCCCGACTGGATGTTCAATCCGGTCACCCAGATCCGTTGGGCCTATGACTATATGAATGCGCGATACGGGAGTCCGAACGCGGCCTGGGCGTTCTGGCAGGCCAACCACTGGTACTGATCCGCCGGTATCCGGATCGACCGCTATCCGAGTGGCCCGTGTCCGAGCGATACATGCCCGGTGAACCGCAACTGCTTGGCGCGCGGCAGTGGGTGGAACAGGCAGCCGTGAATATCGCGGTACCACATCTCCAATGGGGTGGTTCGTGAATAGCCCAGGCCGCCAACGGTTTCGATGGCCAACCGCACGGTATCGATCAGCGCGTCGGCGGCCACGGTCTTACGGCTGAGGGTGCGCGCGGCATAGGCGTCGGTATTGGGGAAGCCCAGATCGTGGGAATCGGTGAACATGGCGGCGATCAGGTCGGCGGCCGTGGTGTGGGCGTTCATCATCTCGCCCGCCGTGGTGACGGTATGCGCGTCGGCGCGACCGGCGACCAGTTCGGTCGCCAATTCGACAGCGCTGTCGGCGATTCCGAGATAGGCGGCCATGACCAGGGGCAGTGCCGCCCCGATCACCACATTGAGGATCGGCGGCCATACCGCGACCGGGCGGATCATGGCGACGGCGGCATCGGGGACGAAGACATCCTCCAGCACAATGGTGTGCGAACCGCTGGCGCGCAGACCCAGGGTGTCCCAGGTCTTTTCGATCCGCACCCCCGCCGCGCTCAATGGGATGGCGCAGTGCAGCACCTGCGGACCGTCGGGAGCCTCCTCCCAGCGGATACTGGTCACCGCCACGGTGCCCACCTCGCAGCCGCTGGCGGGGGATTTGCGCGCGGTCACGCGGTAGCCGCCCGCCACCCGCACCGCCGCACCGTTGGAATCCACCCAGTCCGATGCCCCGGTGCTGATGAGAATCGCTCCCGCCGTGACCTTTTCGAAGACCGCGCTGGCGTCCATGCCGTGCTTGTGCCGCCAGAGCTGGGCCGCCACCAGATGGGAATGCATGGCGAACGCGACGGCGGTGGAGGGGTCGTGACTGCCCAATTCACGCAGGACGTCACCCAGGTGGCGATGGGTGGCTCCGCTGCCGCCGAATTCGGTGGGAACCAGCGCCCGCGACAATCCAGAGGAGCGCAGGAGGTCGAAGGCGGCGGTCGAGATTTCGCCGCTGCGATCGCGGTCGGCCACACCGTCGTGCAGGGCGGTGCCGACGGCGGTGGCCACGCCGACCCAGTCGATATCGGAGGAGGGTAGGGCTCGGGTGGAGGTCATGTCCGGAAGCTACGAACGTGTGCGCCGCGCGGTTCATGGGCCAGTGCGTTGATACCCGATCGTGGTCGAGGACGGGCACACCACCGGCAAGAGATGGGTCGGCTCACCGTGCGCGCAGCCGGATTGCCGGGCACTACCGTGGTGTGGTGCGCAGGGCCATCGGCCCCGTTCGCCTACGGTTCGCCAGGAGGTCGGCTTCCGCCCGGTCCGGGAGGTGTTTGCGCACCTGCCGCCCTACCTCTCTCCCGCGCACGTTCCGGCCGACTCCATAGCGGTGAGATAGCGGTGAAATGTGACCTGCGCTACTGGGCTGGAGGCTTGCGGTCCAGTCGTGTCCGACTGGCTATCTAGTGGCCTGATGGGGACGCCTAGAATCGGGGTTGTTCGATTCCGAGCGAGACCCGATTGGCCCAGATGACACAGGAGTTTGCCGTGACTACGTCCGACACCACCCCCTCCATCGGCACCGCCCGCGTAAAGCGCGGCATGGCCGAGATGCTGAAGGGCGGTGTGATCATGGATGTCGTCAATGCCGAGCAGGCCAAGATCGCCGAGGATGCCGGCGCCGTCGCCGTCATGGCCCTCGAGCGCGTGCCCGCCGATATCCGCGCTCAGGGCGGCGTCTCCCGCATGAGCGATCCGGACATGATCGACGGCATTATCGAAGCCGTCTCCATTCCGGTCATGGCCAAGGCCCGCATCGGCCACTTCGTCGAGGCGCAGATCCTGCAGTCCCTCGGCGTCGACTACATCGACGAGTCGGAGGTGCTGACCCCCGCCGACTACGCCAACCACATCGACAAGTGGAACTTCACCGTTCCCTTCGTCTGTGGCGCCACCAACCTGGGTGAGGCCCTGCGCCGCATCACCGAGGGTGCGGCCATGATCCGCTCCAAGGGCGAGGCCGGTACCGGCGACGTCTCCAATGCCACCACCCATATGCGCAAGATCCGCGACGAACTGCGCCGCCTGTCCTCGCTGCCCGAGGACGAGTTGTACGTGGCCGCCAAGGAGCTGCAGGCCCCCTACGAACTGGTCCGCGAGGTCGCCGAGACCGGCAAGCTCCCCGTCGTCCTCTTCACCGCCGGTGGCATCGCCACCCCCGCCGACGCCGCCATGATGATGCAGCTCGGCGCCGAGGGCGTCTTCGTCGGCTCCGGCATCTTCAAGTCCGGCAACCCGGCGCAGCGCGCCGCCGCCATCGTCAAGGCCACCACCTTCTTCGATGACCCGGATGTGCTGGCCAAGGTCTCGCGTGGTCTGGGTGAGGCCATGGTCGGCATCAATGTCGACGAGATCCCCGAGCCGCACCGCCTCGCCGAGCGTGGCTGGTAAACGGCAGCGCCGCAACGCTTTACCTCGAACCGCCGGATGGTCCTCGTGGCCGTCCGGCGGTTTTGCTGTTGTACGACAGCATGGTTGCGGGCCGGGTGCCGAACGTCAAGGGCGGCATACATGAAAGCTGTGGGTCGACTGCGGTCGGGCCCGGCTCCGCTACCTGCGCGCATACCTTCCAGCAAACTCAGCTAATTATCTAGGATTGTGCTGCGGCAAATTTACTACCTGCTGATTCCTCGCTAGTGTTCGGCTCAACCACCGGTGAACAGTCGAATCGATAGCTTCTGGCAAGGAGCCCGCATGCTGGAAATTGACCAATTCACCTATGGCTGGTTGACCCCCGTACTGGCCTATTTCATGTCGGTCACCGGATCGTTGCTAGCGCTGCGCTGTATGGTTCGCGCGCGATCCCAAGGCGGCCACGGCGGGTGGGTGGCGATCGGAGCCGTCGCCCTGGGTGGTACCGGCATCTGGGTCATGCATTTCATTGCGATGCTGGGTTTTTCGGTGCGTGATGCCGAGATTCGCTACGACGTGCCGGTGACCCTGTTCAGTGCCGCCGTCGCCATGGGGGTGGTGTGGCTGGGGCTGTTGATCGTGATACACCGGCACGCAGAGGCTTTCGCGGTCATTACCGGCGGCTCGATCACCGGACTCGGCGTCGCCGCGATGCACTACTCCGGCATGTATGCCATGAAAACCGATGTGGCCGTGCGGTACGACCCCTGGATCGTGCTGCTGTCGATTGTGATCGCGATTGTGGCGGCCACCGCCGCGCTGTGGTTCACCCTGCACGTGCAGGGCATCTGGGCCACCATCGGCGCGGCCCTGATCATGGGCATCGCGGTGTCCGGTATGCACTACACCGGCATGTTCGCCATGCACGCCCATCTCGCCGAACATATGCACGCGCCCTCGGGCGCACAGGCGGGGCAATTGCTGACGCCACTGATCGTCGCCGTCAGCATGGTCACCATGCTGACGCTGCTGCAGGTCGGCATCACCGAGGTCGACGAGCCTGATCTGAGCCGTATCCGCGGCCAGCACGCCAGCCGGTTCTGGCCCAGCCGCGGTGGTCTCGGCGGCCGTATTCCCCCGGATGACTTCCCTACCGAGAATTTCGCTCCGCGCCATCGGCTCTGACCGGAACGCCGGTTGCCAGGCTGCGCAGAGCCGCCGCGGTGAATTCGTCCAGCGGATAGAACAATTCGATCGCCAGCTCGGACAGGGTGACGTCGGAGGGTGCGCCGAAGGTGACCATGGTGCTGAACATTCGCAGGTCGCCCATGGGGGTACGGATATGTAGCGGGACCGCGAAAGGACTCGGTGCCGTCGCGGTGGACTCCGATTCCAGGTCGGGAGGTACCGGGTACTGGGAGACCTCGGCGTAGAGGTCACGCAGGATAGGGTCGCCGGTGGCTCGGACCTGGCGAATCAGGCGGTCCAGCAGGAATTCTCGGACCTGGCGGTGGTTGACCAGATGTGCCGTGGACGACGTGCTGCCCGGATGCAGGGCATAGCGATACATATTCGGGGTCGCGGTCAGCAGCTCGTCGGGAACCTCATCCTCGAACAGGCCCATCGCGCCGTTGGTGGTGACCACATTCCAGTACCGGTCCACCACCACCGCGGGGTACGGCTCATGGGCGATCAATATGGCATCCAAGGCGGTGCGCGCCGCCGCCAGTTCGGCATCGTCGAGACTGCTCTCTCGATACTCGGGCGCGAAGCCGCCCGCCAGAAGCAGGGTATTGCGTTCGCGCAGCGGGACTTCCAGGGCTTCACACAGCTTCAGCACCATGGCGCGACTCGGCTGCGCCCGCCCGGTCTCGACACACGACAGATGCCGCGCGGAACTGTCGGCGCTCAGCGCCAGATCGAGCTGACTCAACCGCCGCCGCTGCCGCCACTCCCGCAGCAGGCTGCCCACCGGGGACTGCTGAGCTGATCGCGTCATCCACGCAGGATATCCAGTCGCAGGTGAGGGCTGCCATGACCTCCGAGGTCATTGAGGCCTTGACCGCGGTTCGGCAGGGTTGTCACCATGACGACCACAACGACCCCGACCCCGACGCAGCGCGATACCGGACCGCGATTCCTGCGTACCGCATTGCGGGTAGACGGTTGGGGAACTGGCGTATTCGGTGTATTCCTGCTGGCCACCGCGCCGCTTCTGCGCGAACCGCTCGGCCTGCCGCTGCCCTGGTCCATCCCCTTCGGCATCGCCATGCTCGCCGGTGCGGCGGCGATCCTGCGTATCGCGGTCCACGCCGAGATCCCAACGCGATTCGTGAACACCGTGGTGGCAGTCAATGCCATGTCCGCCCTGGCGATGGTCGTCCTTGTCTTCGCCACCGTGATCCCCCTGACCGCCTGGGGCATCGCCTTCATGCTCACCGGAGCCGCCGTCGTCGCGGTCTTCGCCACCCTCGAATACGTCGGCCTGCGCCGACAGAACAGGTGAACATCATGACCGACACCACCACCGCCGAAACCGAACTCGTCACGCTGCTGCGCGCCCAAGCCGATGCCTGGGCGGCGGGTGACGGCAAGGCTTTCGCCGCGACCTTCACCCCCGACGCGGACTTCGTCTCGGTTATCGGTGAGTTCATCCGCGGCCGAGAAGAACTCGCCCAGGTAATCCAGGAGGGCCTCGACGGCTTCATGAAAGGCACCCGCTGGTCCGAACCCCTCACTCGCACAATCCGGTTCCCCACCCCCGACACCGCCGTCATGGTCACCATCACCCCCCGCCCCGCCAAACCCGGTGTGAACTCCGAGGAACGCTCCATCCAAACCCGAGTGGCGGTGCGCACGAACGGAACCTGGTTGTTCACCAGCTTCCACAACACCCACATCCAGCAATTCCCCCCGGCCTGACCCGCCGATATCGAAATCCCGCGACGGCAGAGCGTCGACGCCGTCGAAAGCTACGCCGCCGCGAGGGGGGCGGCGGCGAGACCGCGAGAACCCGCCACGAATCCCGGCTCGCCGACTTGGGTTCAGCGGACCACGAGATGTTGTCTGTCGAGCGCGAATTCGTCGTCTACGACAGTGACGAAACGATCGACGCGGGCTGGATCAGCGGGGGTGGGGAGCCTGAAAACCCGCCGCCCGGCGCTACGCCGTCACCCGCACCGCCGGGCGGTCGGGATGGTCCCACGCGATCAGGATGTCGGGTTCGATGTCGCGCGACCGCTGATGCTCGCGCAGCGCCTCGATGGTGAAGTGGTCGTCCGGATCGGTGCGGCGGCGGAGCGCGCCGTCGGACATGCGCAGGCCCACCGTCAGGTCGAAGTCCAGGTCACGACCGATGAGCATGGGTCCGGCGATCAGCAGCACCGTATTCAGGGCCGCGGTGCGGATTCGGGCTCGGGCGGAGCGGTCGGTGCGTTCGTCCCAGAGGGCGGGAAGCCAGCGGCTGTGTAGTCGAAGCGGGGTCAGGACTTCGCGTTTCAGGGCGGCGTAATCGAACCAGGCGGTGCGGTAGGTGAATTCGTCGGCGCGGTCGTATTCGAAGCGCAGGGAGGCGGGGCGTACGTAGTCGTGCAGGGAGATGACGGCGCCGGGGCGGCCCGCAGCGCGCAGGCGGTCGGCGATGGCGCGGGCGAAGGGGACCGGGGCGGCGGCATCCGCGCCGTCTATTGCGATCACGGCCGGTTCGGGGAGGGTGCGGGCGCGAGTGGCGACCAGGTCGAGCAGGGCGTCCGGGGTGACGGCGGTGAACTCGGGCACCGGTTCATCATGATCGATGCGGGGGCGCGGAGAACACGCCTGGGCGGCGGCACCGTGTGGCTATCGGCCTCTCGCCGGTTGTTAGCCTGAGCCGGACAAAAGGGAAAGGGCGAATATGGCGACGATCGAAGAGGCCCTCGAAATCGAGCACATCGAGCGCGACATCTTCCGAGGTGCGTCGACCAAGACGCAGCTGCCGCGCACCTTCGGCGGGCAGGTCGCGGGGCAGGCGCTGGTTTCGGCGGTGCGCACGGTGGAGCCGCGGTACCAGGTGCATTCGCTACACGGATACTTCCTGCGGCCCGGTAATCCGGTGGAGCCGACCGTATATCTGGTGGACCGGATTCGCGAGGGGCGTTCCTTCTGTACCCGGCGGGTGACGGGCGTGCAGAACGGCGAGGCCATTTTCACCATGTCGGCGTCCTTCCATGTCGGCGATGACGGCCCGGAGCATCAGGACCAGATGCCGAGCGCGCCGCCGCCGGAGAATCTGCCCGACGCCAAGACGACCATGAGCCCGGAACGCCTGTGGGCCATGCGCGAATGGGAGCACTGGGATATTCGCACCGTGCCGCAGGAGCAACTGTCGCGCCGCGACGGCGCGGCCGCGCAGCAGCAGGTGTGGTTCCGCTACCGGCACCCGCTGCCCGAGGATCCACTGTTCCATGTCTGCACCCTCGCCTACATGAGCGATATGACCCTGCTCGGCTCCTCGAAAGTCCCGCATCCCGACGATCCCACCCAGAACGCCTCCCTCGACCACGCCATGTGGTTCTTCCGTCCCTTCCGTGCCGATGACTGGCTGCTCTACGACCAGCAGTCCCCGTGGGCGGGCTTCGGCCGCGCCCTCACCGGCGGCCGCATCTGGAATCGCGACGGCCAGTTGGTGGCCGCCGTCGTCCAGGAGGGCCTGATTCGCAATCTCCGTGATCCCCACGGAGATTCGCACCCGCACGGCACCAACTGAGGCGATTGTCCGAGATCCCTGACTATTTGCTGGCGACTGGTCTTGGTCAGGGATCTGCCGGGCAATACCATCCATTGGGATGCTAAATGTTTGCCGAGGGTGGGAATTGGGCACTCCGGGGACCGTGTGTACACAATTTGAAAGTGGTGGGGTCCGATGGCGATAGCTGCCGACCATGAATCTCACGAAGCAGATGATATGGCCGAGGGGGTCGTCGGAAGGCCGCCCACAAAGCTCGGACTGGATCGACTGGTCTTCGGCGTCACCGCGATCGGGTCACTGGCCTTCGTGGCCTGGGGCATTCTCGATTACAAGGGTCTCGGCTCCGCGGCTTCCGACGCGCAGTCATGGGTGATCACCAAGACCGGTTGGCTGTTCGTACTGATCGCCTCGATCTTTGTCGTCTACATCATCTGGTTGGCGGCGAGCCGATACGGCAAGATCCCGCTGGGCGCGGACGACGAGGCGCCGGAGTTCCGCACCGTCTCCTGGATCGCCATGATGTTCAGTGCGGGCATGGGCATCGGTCTGATGTTCTGGGGTGTTGCCGAACCGCTGTCGCACTACATGAGCCCACCGCCGGGGACCGCCGAGACGGGCACGACCGAAGCGGTCGAGGTCGCGATGGCGACATCGCTGTTCCATTGGACGCTGCACCCGTGGGCCATCTACGCGGTGGTCGGACTGGCAATCGCATACGGCACCTTCCGCAAGGGCCGCTCCCAGCTGATCTCGTCGATGTTCCGGCCGATTCTCGGGCGGCATGCCGACGGCATCGGCGGGCGCGCGATCGACATGATGGCGATTTTCGCGACGCTCTTCGGTTCGGCCGCATCGCTCGGCCTGGGCGCCCTGCAGATCGGCGCGGGCATGGAGTTCAACGGCTGGATCGATTCGATCGGCAAGGTCGGTCTCGTCGCCATCATCGCCTTCCTGACCGTCGCCTTCGTGGTATCGGCCGTCTCCGGAATCGATCGCGGCATCCAGTGGCTGTCGAATATCAATATGGTGCTCGCCCTGGTGCTCGCGGCATTCGTCTTCGTCCTGGGTCCCACCCTGTTCATGCTCAATATGCTGCCCACCGCGGTCGGTGACTACATCTCGATGCTGCCCGAGATGGCCTCGCGGACCAGCGTGAGCGGCGACTCAGATATGCAGGCGTGGCTGTCGAGTTGGACCATCTTCTACTGGGCGTGGTGGATTTCGTGGACACCGTTCGTCGGAATGTTCATCGCCCGGATCAGCCGCGGCCGCACCATCCGTCAGTTCGTCACCGGCGTTCTGCTGGTTCCGAGCATGGTCAGCCTGGTGTGGTTCGTCGTCTTCGGTGGAGCCGGTATCTATCAGCAGCGCGCGACCGGTGACCTGACCGAGCCGAGCGGAGCCATCGACTCGAACTTCACGCTGTTCCATCTGCTCGAGCACTATCCGATCACGTCGGCGACCGCGGTCTTGGTGATGATCCTCGTCGCGATCTTCTTCGTGTCCGGCGCGGACGCCGCATCGATCGTGATGGGCACGCTGTCGGAGAAGGGCGGTATCGAACCGTCCAAGGCGACGGTGGTCTTCTGGGGTACCGCGACCGGCGCCGTCGCCGCCATCATGCTCGTCATCGCGGACTCCGATGATCTCGGCGGCGCACTCAGTGGATTGCAGGCCGTGACCACGGTCGTGGCGTTGCCCTTCGTGCTCGTGATGGGATTCCTGTGCGTCTCGCTCTACCGGGATGTGCGCACGGATCCGATGATCCTTCGTGAGGAACACGCCGCTCTGCTCATCTCGAGCGCGGTGGTGCAGGGCACCGAGCGTCACGACAGCGATTTCGGGCTCGTCACCGAGCAGATCGACGAGGTCCTCGTGGTGGAGCCGGAGCAGGTAGTCGATTCCCGCACGGCACTGCCGGACAAACCTGTCGACTGATGTCGTGGTGGCCCTGGGTGAGCAGGGCCACACCGCACCCGAATCGTAGGATCGAGGGCGTGAAACCGACCATTGGTGTGCTGGCCTTGCAGGGCGATGTCCGCGAGCACCTGCACGCGCTCGCCGCATGCGGTGCCGAGCCGGTGCCGGTGCGCCGGGAATCCGAACTTGCCGCGGTGGACGGCCTGGTGCTGCCCGGCGGCGAATCGACCGCCATCAGCAAGCTCCTGGAAGTCTTCGATCTGCTCGAACCGTTACGCCTGCGTCTGCGCGACGGCCTGCCCGCCTACGGCTCCTGCGCGGGCATGATCCTGCTGGCCTCCGAGGTGCTCGATACCCGCCTGGATATGCGGGCGCTGTCCGGTATCGATATGACGGTGCGCCGCAATGCCTTCGGGCGTCAGGTCGATTCCTTCGAAACGGATCTGGATTTCGCCGGGCTCGACGGCGGCCCGGTGCGCGCGGTATTCATCCGAGCGCCCTGGGTGGAGCAGGTCGGCGATGGCGTCGAAGTATTGGCGACCGTGCCGTCCGGACCGGCCGCGGGCCGTATTGTCGCTGTTCGGCAGGGCAATGTCATGGCCACCTCCTTCCATCCGGAGGTCACCGGCGACCTGCGCGTGCATCGCCTGTTCGTCGACACTATGGTCCGCCCCCGCGCGCGGGTGTGAACGCGCGTTAGTCTGAACGACAAGTGAACACGTCCCCTGAAAAGAGGAAGTAGGGAATGAGCGGCCACTCCAAATGGGCCACCACCAAGCACAAGAAGGCTGCCCTCGACAGCAAGCGCGGCAAGCTCTTCGCGAAGCTGATCAAGAATATCGAGGTGGCGGCGCGCACCGGCGGTGGTGACCCGGACGGCAACCCGACCCTCTACGACGCCATTCAAAAGGCGCGTAAGACCTCGGTGCCGCTGGACAATATCGAGCGCGCCCGCAAGCGTGGCGGCGGTGAAGAAGCAGGTGGAGCCGACTGGCAGACCATCATGTACGAGGGCTACGGCCCGAGCGGGGTGGCGGTGCTGGTCGAGTGCCTCACCGATAACCGCAACCGCGCCGCGGGTGAGGTCCGGGTCGCGATGACCCGCAATGGCGGCAATATGGCCGACCCGGGTTCGGTGTCGTACCTGTTCTCCCGCAAGGGTGTCGTCACCTTGGAGAAGGCCGGCCGGTCCGAGGACGACATTCTCCTGGCGGTCCTCGATGCCGGCGCCGAAGAGGTCAACGATCTGGGTGAGGAATTCGAGATCATCTCCGAGCCGGGTGATCTGGTCGCGGTGCGCACCGCGCTCCAGGAGGCCGGAATCGATTACGAATCCGCGGAATCCGGTTTCCAGCCCTCGGTGACGGTTCCCGCCGACGCCGAGTTGGCGCGCAAGGTGTTCAAGCTCGTCGATGCCCTCGAGGACAGCGACGATGTGCAGAATGTCTACACCAATATCGACATCTCCGATGAGGTGCTGGCCGAGCTCGACGCCTGAGCCGACGCGGTCTCCACCGGCCCCACAGCTCGCGCTGTCGGGGCCGGTGGCATATTCGGGCATCCGCGATTGCGCGCGCGGCCGTGCGGTAATGTCCGAACCACATGACCAGTGGGGGTCCGGGCTACACCGAGAGGGCGGCTGATGGCTGTGCAGGTACCGCCGACCGCGGCGAAGCCGCCCGTCATGCCGCCGCACGGACGCCGAAGATGGCCGTGGATCGTGCCCGCCGTGGCGCTGTTGCTCGTCGCCGGATACCTCGCCCTGGCCAGCCTCGCCGACAGCCAGGTGCGCAATGCGGGGGGCCGGGAGACGATGGTGCACTACCTGGTCGTCGGTGGCGGTGCGGGCGGATCGGTCACCTACACCATCGGCGATTCCGAGGTCGCCCAGGACGTCGAGGTCACCCTCCCCTGGTCCCGGGAGGTCGCCATCAAGGGCATGCACAGGGTTCCCACCCTAACTGCCCAGAACGGCTCGGAGAACACCAGCATCAGTTGCCGAATTCGCCACGGCGAGACCGTGATCGCCGAGAATTCCGTGCACGGCCCGTTCGCGGTCGCCAGCTGTAGCGGCCCGGTCGACAAATAGGCCGATACCCCGAACGGCCGATTACCCGCACGAAGGCCGCCTTCGCGCGCGAAGGCGGCCTCGGCATTTCGGATTACCGTCGGGCGGTCCGCCCCGAGTAGCGCCGGGCGGCGGGCGCTGGTCGCCATCGGGCCCGGTCGGTGGCAGAATCGCGGCCATGGTCGAGTTGCTCGCGGTGCGGGGGGATATCACCGAACAGGATGTGGATGCCGTGGTGAACGCGGCGAATTCGTCGCTGCTGGGTGGTGGGGGAGTAGATGGGGCCATCCACCGCAAAGGTGGTCCGGAGATTCTTGCCGAATGTCGGTCGCTGCGCGCCTCGAAATATGGTCGTGGATTGAAAACCGGCCAGGCGGTGGCCACCACCGCTGGAAAGCTGCCTGCCCGTTGGGTGATTCACACCGTGGGACCGGTGTGGTCCGCCACGGAGGACCGCTCGGAGCTATTGGCCTCCTGCTATCGCGAATCTCTGCGGGTGGCCGATGAATTGGGGGCGCGTACCGTGGCGCTTCCGGCCATTTCGACCGGCATTTTCGGTTGGCCGATCGACGATGGTGCGCGGATTGCCGTCGACACCGTGCGCGCCACCGAAACCTCGGTTCGGCAAGCGTATTTCGTGCTCTTCACCCCGGACGCCTATGCGGCGTTCGCCGCTGTTCTCGGCGGAAAGGGTTGACCGACCAGTCGTTTACTCCGGTCCGGGATGGCGATTGCGGTCGTGTCGGTGCCCGAGCGGTATGAGCCGGTCCGTTAGACTCTCGAACAGTTGTTCGTGTGCGGCGAGAAAGGTGGTACCCGGGTGATCGCGTCGGTACGCGGTGAGGTGCTCGAGATCGGACTCGACCACGTGGTGCTGGAGGCCGCGGGTGTCGGGTACCGGCTCAACGCCACCCCCGCCACCCTGGCCACCCTCACCCGCGGCGTGGAATCTCGGCTGTACACGGCCATGATCGTGCGCGAGGACTCCATGACCCTGTTCGGGTTTGCCGATACCGAGGCGCGCGATCTGTTCGGGCTGTTGCAGACGGTGTCCGGTGTCGGACCGAAGCTGGCCATGGCGGTACTGGCGGTGCTCGAGCCCGAGGCGTTGCGCAAGGCCCTCGCCGAATCCAATATTGCCGCACTGACCCGAGTGCCCGGTGTCGGCAAGCGTGGCGCGGAACGCATGGTGGTGGAGTTGCGCGACAAGGTGAATCTCGTTCCGGTGCAATCGGGTCCACCCGGATCGCCGGTACCCGACATCACCCCGGTGCGCGATCAGGTGATCGAGGCGCTCGTCGGCCTCGGCTTCCCGACCAAACAGGCCGAACCTGCCGTGGATGCCATTCTCGCCGAACAGCCCGATGCCGGAACCTCACAGGCGCTGCGGGCGGCGCTGAACGTGCTGAGCAAGAACCGGTAGGGCGTGGATATGTTCGACGACGACACCGAATACGGCGAGCACGACGAATCTCCGGTCACCGCAAGCCTTTTGCGTACTGATGGCGATATCGAAGCCAGCCTGCGACCGAAATCCCTCGATGACTTCATCGGGCAGTCGCGCGTGCGTGAACAGCTCGCCCTGGTCCTGCGCGGCGCGAAACAGCGCGGCGGGACGCCCGACCATGTATTGCTTTCGGGCCCTCCGGGTTTGGGTAAGACCTCGATGGCCATGATTATCGCCGGCGAACTCGGCACCGCACTGCGGATCACCTCCGGTCCGGCGCTCGAACGCGCCGGAGATCTGGCGGCCATGCTCAGCAATCTGGTCGAGGGCGATGTGCTGTTCATCGACGAGATCCACCGCATGGCCCGCCCCGCAGAGGAAATGCTCTACCTCGCCATGGAGGACTTCCGCGTCGACGTAGTCGTCGGCAAGGGGCCGGGGGCGACCTCGATTCCACTCGATATCGCGCCCTTCACCCTGGTCGGCGCCACCACCCGCTCCGGTGCGCTCACCGGCCCGCTGCGCGACCGCTTCGGCTTCACCGGCCATATGGACTTCTACGATCCGCAAGAGCTGCAACGAATCCTGCTGCGTTCGGCGCATATCCTCGGCGTCCAGATCGAAGAGAACGCCGCCGCCGAGATCGCGGGTCGCTCCCGGGGCACGCCCCGTATCGCCAACCGGCTACTCCGCCGAGTCCGTGACTACGCCGAGGTGAAGGCCGACGGTCTCGTCACCATCGATATCGCCAATGCCGCCCTGGCCGTCTACGACGTCGACGCCCTCGGCCTCGACCGTCTCGATCGCGCCGTCCTCAGCGCACTGGTCCGCAGTTTCAATGGCGGTCCGGTCGGCGTCTCCACTCTCGCCGTCGCGGTGGGTGAGGAGCCCGCCACCGTCGAAGAGGTCTGCGAACCCTTCCTCGTCCGAGCCGGTCTGGTCGCCCGCACCCCACGTGGCCGGGTCGCCACCGCTGGCGCCTGGGAGCACCTCGGTCTGGTGCCGCCGCCGGACCTGGTCTTCGGCTCCATCGAGGTCCGCGCCCGCGAAAACCAGCCCACCCTGGACCTTTTCGACTGATCCTTCTCGTCGTCCCGGCGGCCCGGCTCCGGTCACACGGCGCGCCTCGTCCCCGTCATTCCGGCGTGCTTCTGGCCGGAATCCACGCTTGTCTCGAGAGTGCGGATCCCGGCCGAGGACATGCCGGAATCGCGGGTGGGGTCAGCGTGCCGAGATGGGGGGTTGTCGCGCCGGGAGGTTCAGTCGATCGTCAGGTCGAGTTCGCCTGCGGTGCAGCCGATCTCGGCCAGCCCGGCAGCCCGGTGTGAAGCACAAGATCTTCGCCCGTGATTCGCCAACTTGCTGCGGGTGGCGGTATGAGCCTGGAAAATGGTCGCGTCAACTGCACGCCAGTGAGTTAGCCGTTTGATCGCCATCACCTCGGAACGACGACCATTCAGGAGCGACCATGGACAGCATCGATAAGAGCCCACTGTTGCGAACGAGTATGCGGGAGTGGCGACTGGCATTGGTGGTGTGGCGAACCCTGGTGCTACAGACGTCGCATCCGGTGGTGGCCGCCGGGGTGGCGCGGCACTCGACCTACCACGGCCATCCATGGCGGCGCTTCCAGCACACCCTGGTCAGTACCGGGCGACTCGCCCTCTCCGACAAGGACACTCTCCGTCGAGAGGTGGCCCGACTGAACCGTTCCCATCTGCGCATCAACGGTCGCGACCACACCGGCAAACCATATTCCGCGCAAGATCCGGCCGCCCGGGGCTGGGTGCTGGTAACCCTGTACGACGCGGTCCTCACCATGCGCCGCCTCGCGGGCGAGCCGTTCACCCCGGCGGAGATGGACCAGCTGTATTCCGAGTTCGGGGAAATCACAGCCGCTTTCGGCCTGCCGCCCGGTTGTCTCCCCGCCTCCGCCGCCGAGGTGCCCGCCTATATCGACAAGGTCATTCGCGATGAACTCGTCTACGACGAACAAACGCACTATCTGTTGCGGCACATGTTGCGGGATGCGCCCGCGCCCGGGCGGATACGTTATCTGGGACCGGCCTGGCGACCGATCCGAGCGGCCATTGCCCGGTTCGTCACCGCACTGACTCTCGCCGATTTGCCGGTCGCTTATCGGGAGCGGTTCGGGCTGCGACGAAAGTGGCGGCACGCGGTGGTTTCGTATGTGGCGCATCGCGGAACTCGCGTGATTGCCACACGGCTGCCGGACCGCTGGCGATACCAGCCGATACCCGACGGCTCCGGCCCCGTCGCGGCCCCGTCCGGGCGCCTGGTGGCGCTGCCCGCGTTGCTGCCGCGGAACCGGGATGCGCGCAAATCGAAACTGAACCATTTCTTCGCGCAGGTGCTGGACCAGACCGGCGACGGTTTCATCGAGCGCAAGGCCCTGCAGACCATGGCGCGCAATGTGTGCCAGCAACTGGAGTTGAGCGAGGAACGCGAAGCGCGGGTTCTCGAGGCTTTCAATGGCTGGTGGGAGCAGATGAGCTCGACGATGGACACCAATGGCGATGGCCGGATCAGCCGTGACGAATTCGTCGACGCGACCATCCGAGGCTGCGATACCGACCCGACCTACCTCGACCGCGGCGTACACCAGGCGATGCGCACCGTATTCCGGGCCGCCGACACCGACAGCAATGGTGTGCTCGATGTCGACGAGTACCGCGTCCTCTTCGGCAAACGCGTTCACCCGGCCGAACTGACGCACGGTTTCCGGCAACTCGATCGCGACGGCGACGGCACCGTCACCGAGGACGAGTTCATTATCGGGTTCACCGAATTCTTCACCGCCCGTACGCGGCTCGCTGCGGGCAACCACCTGCTCGGCGCCCCGTGAGCGCCGTGGACTGAGCGAATCCGGGCGCGTACGGAGACCGCGGCGCACCCGGTGCTCTGTCGACCAGGAATCCTGCCGACACCATCGCGGACCAGCCGATCCCTCCGTCGAGCGTGCGGACCGGTGTGCCGACGGTGCGGTCGGTTTCACCGCGACACGCCGTCCCTCGTGGTTGTACTCGCCGCAAGGGGGTATCCGGCCAGCGATAAGGGAGGTTCACCATGTTGGCTATCGCGGCCGCTGTGTCATTCGGACTCGCATTGCTACTCAATCTGACCGATGCGTCGTTGGGCGACACGTTCGGTGAGAGCACGTTCGTGGTCATCGGGCTAATACTCATCGCATTGCATCTGGGCGGGATCGGCTCCGGTACGCGTGCCGGTATCGGTGGCGGTGGCGGCCGCTCGTGGAACTGGCGGCGCACACGTAGGTGATCGCGCGGTCGTGATCGCGCTCGACGCGGGCGGGGTCACTGTCGGCCATTGACCGAGACGTGATGTCTCACTACCGTGAGTGAGACATCACGTCTCAGTTCTCCTGGAGAACATGGCTAGGGAGCCAGGGCTATGGCCGAGAATGTCGATTCGAAACTACATCCACCGAAGTGGACACCGACCTTCATCCGATGGCACCGCACATCGGTCAGCTGGCGTGAGTCACTGCGTATGTCGCTGGGAATCATCCCGCGGGTGCGCGACCACACCGTGCTCGACTATGTCGCCAACCTGCCCGGTCAGGACGACGTTCTGGTGGCGCGGGTGCCGTTCGCGAAATTCGTCGTGGTGCGCAGCCCGGAGCTGGCGCGGCACGTGCTGGTGAACAACCAGAACAACTACATGAAGAGCCCCGAGTACGACATGCTCGCGGTCGCGTTCGGACGCGGCCTCGTCACCGATCTGAATGATGAACAGTGGCAACGCAATCGGCGTCTGGTGCAGCCGATCTTCGGCAAACGCAATGTGGACGGCTTCGCACCGCTCATGACGTCGGCGGCCCGCGATGCCGTCACCCGCATTCGTGACCTGGCCGAAGCCGACGGCACCGTCGATGTCAGCGCCGAAATGAACCGTCTCACACTCGATATCACCTCGCGGACCATGTTCGGCACCGATATCACCGGGCCCATGTCGGAGGTGGTGCTGGCGCGCCTGCTGCGGTTCTTCGGCCGCGGCTTCATGACCAATGCCAGCCATCCGCTGCACAATGTCGCGACCTGGCTGCACAAGCGCAGCGGCCGCGACGGTATCGCCGAGAACTCACGCTGGCCCATGCGCATCATGCGGGTCGGCGGCTGGCTGGTCGAACCGCGGGCCATGCGCGATCTGCGGCATGCCGAAAGCGTGGTGGACGGCTTGATCGCCGACCACCGCAGCGGACGTATCGATCGC
Source organism: Nocardia uniformis NBRC 13702 (assembly GCF_001613345.1). Classification (GTDB taxonomy): domain Bacteria; phylum Actinomycetota; class Actinomycetes; order Mycobacteriales; family Mycobacteriaceae; genus Nocardia; species Nocardia uniformis. Next base: position 24,689 of record NZ_BDCE01000045.1, read on the forward strand.
AAGGACAATCTGCTCGCCCTGCTCATCGACGCCTCCGATCCCGAAACCGGCTACCAGTACAGCGATCAGGAGATCCACGACGAGCTGATGACCTTTATCGGTGCCGGAATGGAAACCACCGCAACGGCTTTGAGCTGGGTGTGGCAGTTGCTCGCCGAGCATCCCGAGGCTCGCGACCGGCTCTACGCCGAGGTCACGCGGGTGCTCGGGGACCGGCACGCGACCGCCGCCGATCTCGACAACCTGCCGTGGACCCAAGCCGTCGTCGCCGAAACCATGCGGGTGCTGCCGCCGGTGATCGGGCTCGCCCGCACCGCCAAAGCGGCCGATGTACTCGGCGGCTACCCGATCGAACCCGGCACCACCGTGGCCATTGTCATTCACGGCGTCCACCACCACGCCCGGGTGTGGGACCGGCCCGACGAGTTCGATCCGAGCCGCTACCTGCCGGACAACCTGGAGCGCCCCCAGAAGCGGGCCTCGATACCGTTCGGCGCGGGTAAACGCATGTGCGTCGCGTCGGGTTTCGCGAGTATGGAGGCGGCGCTGGTGGTGGCCACCTTCGCCCAGCACCTGCGCTTCGACGCGATATCGGAACACCGTGTGCGCAGGCAGGTCTCGTTCACCGGCGGGCCGGACGGGCCGCTGCCCATGCGGCCGGTATTCCGGTCCGACCCGAAGTCACTCGGTCGAGCCATCTAGTCTGGCGGTGTGAAGCGGCCTCCCGATCTGCGGCACCGTCGCCGACGCGGTGGTGCCGGACGCTGGCAGGAACACAATTCGACCCGGCAGCACCTCATCCTCGAATCGGCGGTAGCACTGCTCGAGGAAAACACACCGGGACAAGAGGTTTCGGTGCAGCAGATCGCGGCCCGCGCCGGGCTTGCCCGCTCGGTGATCTACCGGCACTTCGACAATCGCGAGGACCTCGACGCCCATATCCGCGCCTTCATTCTGCGCCGGTATGTCGAGCAGTTCGAGTCCGCGCTGGTCCTCGATCCGGCACAATCCGCCGTCGATGCCATCCTCGCGGTAATGCGCACGGTGGTGCGTTGGGCCGGTGCGCATCCGACGCTGTACCGGTTCGCGCGCAGCGGCGCGGTGGCCGGATACGAGGCGGGGGAGTCCACGCTCACCATCGCCCGGCACCGGGTGGCCGACACGATGTGGCAACGCTTCTCGTCGTGGACCGCGGTGCGCGGTATCGATGTCGAGCCATTCCACCCGCTGGTGTACGGCGTGATCGGTCTGGTCGAGGGCGTGGTCACCGAGTACATCGAGTCCCCACGGAATTCGGCGTTCGCGGATCCGGAGCTGATCGCACGCCTGCTCGCCTCCTCGATCTGGCATCTATTCGCCGGTCACGCCGCCGATCTCGGCTACCACTTCGATCGCTCGGCGAATGTGGCCGCGGTACTCGGGGAGCTGTTCGCCGATGCGGCAGGCACCTGCCCGCCATCGACCGCTGAGTGACATCGCCGATGCGGTGTGGGCTGCCGCTCTCCGCCATCCCGGCGTGCGTTCGGCCAGAAGTAACCGAGAACGGCTGTGGCGCTCGCTGGCTGTGTGGATCCCGGCCAAACGCACGCCGGGATGAGGGGGATAATCGACGCCTCGAACTCCGGTAGCGCTGCGGACTCGGAATCCGGAGCGATACAAAGGGTTACTTCCCGAGCGGTCGTCGGGCCTCGAGTCGCGCCCGATCGGCGGCTGTACGGCCCGCATCCCAGCCCTCGGCGCTGCGAATGGTGACCCCACGGCTGCGCGTACGCGGAAACAGCGTGTCGAAGGCCGCGTCGACCGCGATCTGATGCGAAGCCAATACCGGCAATAACCGTTGTGGCTCAGCGGATTCCGCGATGGTGGTCGCGGTGGCCGCCGCCAGTCGCTCGCCGATGCGGGTCGCGTAGGAGACCAGGAACGCCTTGCGGAACGCGCGGCTGCGCGCCTCATCGCCGCGTGTTTCCCGATTGCCGCTCGCGATCATCGCGCGGGTGGCCTGCACGAGCAGGGAGGTGGACAGCAATTCGACCGCGTCCAGATCCGCTTCGTCGCCGACAACGGTGACAAAGCCCCACTCCGAGGCGAAGATGGCGCGGCCGCGATTGGCCTGGGTGACCACATCGATCAAGAGCGCCTTGGCGTCCAGGTACGGCGTTTCCAGCCAAATCCGCCGCGCTCCAGGCAGATCGGCGACGGAGCTATCGGCGTCAACCAGCACCCGATCGAGTGCGTACTTGGTCATCAGCTCCTGCGCCTTGGCCGACAGGGCCTCCGCCTCATCCGGATAGGACGTCGACTCGGCCTTGGCGAGCAGGCCGCGAACGCGACCGAGCACCTTCTCGTCGACGTGATGGCGCACTTCGGCCTGCGGTCGTGCGGTACCGGGCAATGGCGTAATGAGTTCGAGCTTCGGCAGCACGATCAGCACGGCCAGGGCCTCGATTACGGCGGTGAGCGCTTCCGTGCTGGTGAGCATGTGCTTCGCCGCCCATTGGCCCAGATGCGGTGCCGAATCCGACCACCAGGTGTCGGCCGCCAGTTCGCGCAGCTGCGCGAGCCAGGTCTCATCGACGGTGGCGGGCGCGAAGGGTGCGAGATAGGCGGCCATGACGTCGGTCAGGAAGCTGACCGCGAAGGTATCGACGCGGCGGTGCGCGGCGCGAACGACATCCGCGGGCAGCCAACCGTTCTGAAAGGCCCGCGCGATGAGATGCCGACCCGCTGAGTGCGCGCCGAGCTCCACTGCCGAAACGATCGCGTCGACACCGGCGAGCTGGGCGGCGAAGCGGTTCGCGACAGTCGAATCGCCCTGTGCGGTCTCCCCGGCCGCGGCCATGATCGCGTTCGCGATCTGCTCCACGGTCGGTTGCGCCGTGCCGGACACACCGTGTATCGCCCAGAAGTCGGCGCCGCCCTGTCCGGCCCGCCGCTTGGCCGCCCGATGCTTTCGATTCGGCTTACCCACGGCCGTCGACCCCATCGAGCATCGAGCCGCCATCGCCTGTCACGATCACCGACGATATTTCACCGGGGCCCGCATCGGCCTCGGCAGGGCCACTCGACACCCGTTACACGATGGCGACGGCCGAGGCGCACGCCGGTGGTCCGGGTCATCCCTGGTCCGGTCGCCGTCGAAATGAGGGACACCTCCGGATGCGCCGGACCGATTCTCGGGCCTACCGTCGAGCCGCGGAGGTCCCCATGAGGTCGGCAACAATCCCACCGACGGCTATCGGGGCGTACGCCGTGGTCGCGAGGTTCGCCTTCGCGGCTGTGGCCGTGCGCGACAATCCTGTTCGACGAGCTATCGCAACATGCGCTCGCCGAAATCGAGCGCGCCGCAACGGAATTCCAGATAGGCCAGGTCGCCCGAATCGTGGCGGCATTGGCGACGGCGGTACTCGCGACGGCCGCCGCGCTGACCTCTTACCGCGCCCGGGTGCTGACCGCCGATTCGCAATGAGCGGAGTACCTCAAAGAAAGTGGTCGAGCTGGTGGGCGACCAGGTCGAGAAAGGCGTCCACCTCTTCGCGGTGGTAGGACGACGCGCCCTCCGCCGCGATATGAAACGTCATGTGCCGCACATCTTCTGCGGTGAGCCTACTCGGGCCGTCGTGGGCGAGGGTTGCGGCCAAGCGATCCAGGAACGCGCCGACCTCCTCCACCGCGTAGCCGGGTAGGCCGAATGGCGGGGAAGAGAACTGGATACGCAGGACATCGTCGTGGGTGAGGGTCTCCGAATCGTTCACCCCTGGAATACGTCGACGGCCGCGGCGCAGGTACTCCAGTTCGATGCAGACATGATCGAGGAAATCGTCGACCTGCTCCTGGTCGTAGCCGCGATGGCCGAACGGCGGTGTGCCGAAATGAGCTTGGCGGATATCGGCGGCCGATAGGTGATCGCGGCCGAGGAGCGTATCGGCGATGCGCTCACGAAACGCATCCACCTCGGCCGGGTCGTACCCGTGGTGGCGCGCTTTGCCGAATCGTTTGCGGCGGACTTCCTCGGGAGTCACGCGGGCAATTGTGCAATGCGGCCCGCGACCGGCTGTGGCCGAGGTCGGATAACGCCGATCGGTCGCTCAGTCCTTGCGCACGCCATCGATGAGCAGACGCCGAATCGCTTGCGTCATATCGGACATCGCGTTCTCGTCGGGATCGCGCATACCGTGCAAAATGGCCGCCAGAATCATACCGGTGACGGCTCTCGCGGTATTGCGGGTGTCCAGATCGGCGCGCAGGTACCCCATATCGACGCCGTGCTCGAGGTAGCCCGCGGTGAGCATATCGGCGGTATCGAGCAGCCCGTACAGCCGCATTGTCAGTTCCTTGTCGATACCGGTGGCCTGGAACAGCAGCAGCTGTGCCACGCGCCGGTCCTCCAGGAAGATCACGTTCAGCGCCCTGCCGATGCGCTCGATCTGCATCCGGTACTCGGCGAGGCTGGTGGCCGCGTCGGGGGCGTTGTCGGTGCCCAGTGCCTCGACGATGCGCGCGGCCAGATCGTCGATGACGTGATCGATGATGTCGCGCTTATTGGAGAAGTAGCGGTAGAAGGTGCCGTGCCCGATGCCCAGCTCAGTGGCGATATCAGCGATTCCGGTGGCGTGGTAGCCCTGCTCGGCGAATAACGCGAACGCGGCGTCGATGATCTCCTGGCGGAGTTCGGCCTTGCGGCGCTCGATTCTCGAGGATGGCTTCGTCACGAAGCCGATGATACGGTGTTCACAAACGGAATGAGATGTCATTTCGTGATACGTACATCAGTTTCGTGACAGGACCAGCTAGGGAGGTTCGGCGTGGCACCTCAGTACGACGCCATCGTGGTCGGTGCCGGATTCGGCGGTATGGGTGCGGGAATCGAGTTGGATCGGCTCGGCCTGAGCAACTTCGTAATCCTCGAGCGCGAGAGCGATCTCGGCGGCACCTGGCACGTCAACCGCTATCCGGGCCTGGCCGTGGATATCGCCTCGGTCACCTACTCGTACTCGTTCGAGCCCAACCCGCACTGGACACGACTGTTCGCACCGGGCGCGGAGCTGAAGAAGTACGCCGAGCACGTGGCCGATAAGTACGACCTGCGACGCCGCATGCACTTCGACACCGTGGTCGGCGGCGCCCGCTGGGATGAAGAGCAGCAGCACTGGGTCGTCGCCGTCGAGAACGGCGCATCCCTCACCGCGCGCTACCTCATGGCGGCCACCGGCTTCCTCTCCCAGCCCTACACCCCGCCGTTCCCGGGTATCGACACCTTCGCGGGCAAGATCATCCACACCACCGCGTGGGACGACTCCTATGACCTGACCGGTACCAAATCCGCCATTATCGGTACCGGCGCCACCGCCGTGCAGCTGATTCCGGAGGTCGCCAAGCAGGCCGCCGCGCTCACGGTCTTCCAGCGCACCCCGATCTGGGTGGTGCCCAAGGTCGACGCCCCCATCTCACCGCGGGTGCAGTCGCTGTTCGAGCGAGTTCCGTTGACGCAGAAGGCCGCTCGCCTGGCGAACACCGCCATGCTGGAAGCCCTCATGGTCGTCGGCGTCCTGCATTTCAAGCAGGCCAAGCCGCTGAACAAGGCCGCGGGTGTCCTCGCCAAGGCCCATTTGCGGGCCCAGGTGCGCGATAGGGAAACCCGTAAGAAGCTCACGCCGGACTACGACTTCGGCTGTAAGCGGCCCACCTTCTCCAACACCTACTTCAAAACCTTCAACGAGCCGCATGTGCGCCTGGAGACCAACTCCATCGACCACATCGAGCCCGATGGCATCGTGACCGCAGACGGCCACAAGACCGAGATCGACACCCTGATCCTGGCCACCGGCTTCAATCTGTGGGATGTGAACTTCCCGGCCATCGAGATCATCGGCCGCGACGGACTCAACCTCGGAAAGTTCTGGCGCGACAACCGCTTCCAGGCCTACGAGGGCATCACCATCCCGAAGTTCCCGAACTTCATCTGCCTCAACAGCCCGTACTCCTACAGCGGCCTGTCGTACTTCACGACCATCGAGGCGCAGATGAAGCATATGGGCCGCCTGTTCACGGAGATGTTCCGCCGCGGCACTCAGATCTTCGAGGTCACCGAATCGGCCAATGCCGGTTTCCTCGACCGCGTCACCGAGAAGCTCGACTCCTCGGTCTTCTACGGCGGCCAGTGCTCGACCGCGCGCAGCTACTACTTCAACCAGCACGGCGAAGCCGCGCTGCTGCGCCCGACCAGCACACTGAACGCCCACCGCGAGGCTTCGAACTTCCCGCTGGACGACTACGAATACGAAGAAATCTCGGCGTAAACGCCCTAGGGGGTCGTGCGGGCGGCGGGTCGGCGCCGTCCGCACGGCGCGCCTGTGCGAAGAGTTGGGGCCAACCCGATGTGGCAGTGGCCGCGACAGCTGGCAGACTGTGTGGGAAACGCACCCATCCCACCACTTGACTAGGGGCTGACTTCGAGAATGGACCTTCTGCTTCCGCTGCTGTTGGTTGCGCTGCTTGTCCCGATGTTCCTCGGCGTCCGTCGCCAGAAGCGCGAGATGGCCAAGGTTACCGAGATGCAGGAATCCCTGAAGGTCGGCGACCGTGTCACGACCACTTCGGGCCTGTACGGCACCATCGTCGAACTCGACGAGACCACCATCGATCTGGAGATCGCCGAGGACGTCGTCACGACCTGGCTGCGTCAGTCGATTCGCGATGTCCGCACCGACGATGTCACCGACACCGTCGAGGAGACCGCGACCGAGATCGACGAGCCTTCGCCGAATGTCGTCGAGGCACCGGCCGACGAGACCACTCGCCTGACCAAGGACTGACCTTCATCGCGCCCCGTCGCCCCACCCGCACCGGGTGGGCGGTGGGGCAGCGGTGTGTTCACTCGTCCCAACCTTCGATTCCCGCCTAGGAGATACGAACCGTGCCACCTTCCCAAGGATCGGCGCGTTCCTGGCGCCTCCTCGGCGTCTGGGCCGCGCTGGTGGCCGTGATCTACTCGCTGATCTTTTTCACCGGTGATCACTCGCTCACCCCGAAACTGGGCATCGACCTGCAGGGCGGCACCCGGGTCACCTTGACCCCACGCACCCCCGACGGCGGAAAGCCCAGCCAGGACAGCCTGCGCAAGGCGCAGAGCATTATCGAGCAGCGCGTGAACGGACTCGGCGTCTCCGGCTCCGAGGTCGTCATCGACGGTGACAATCTGGTGATCACGGTGCCGGGTGACAGCGGCTCCCAGGCGAAGACCCTGGCCACCACTGCCAAGCTGAACGTGCGACCGGTGCTCGGACAGCCCATCGCCGCGCAACAGCAGGGTGATACGCCGAATCCGACGGAGCCACAGGCCCCGCCGCAGGACGGCACGCCACCGGCCGAAACTCCACCGGCCGAGACCCCGGCCACCGACGCTCCGGCGACGGACGTTCCGGTAGCGCCGGCCAGCGAGGAACCGGCCGCGCAGAACCGGATCTTCCCCGCGCAGAACCCGACACCCACTCCGACGCCGGAACCGGGTAACGGCACCGTTCAGCAGCAGGTGCAGCGGGAGATCGCCGAAGCGAAGGCATTGCGGCAGAGCACCGATCCGCAGACCCAGCAGCTGGCCATGCTCACCATGGACTGCACCAAGCCGGATCCCCTCGCAGGTAATGACGATCCGAACCTGCCGCTGGTCACCTGCAGCACTGACGGAGAGTCGGTATACCTGCTCGACAAGACCCGCCTGGACGGCCAGGAGATCAAGGACGCCACGCCGCAGATGGATCAGGCGCGCTGGGTCGTGAATATCGAATTCAAATCCGCCGGTGGCGAGACCTGGGGTCAGCTGACCAACGAGTACTACCAGAAGCAGCTGGCCTTCGTCCTCGACTCCCAGGTCGTCAGCGCACCCGTCGTACAGGCCGCCGGTCAGTTCAGTGGTTCGACGCAGATCTCCGGATCCTTCAACAAGGACACGGCGACCGAACTGGCGAATACCCTGAAGTACGGATCGCTGCCGCTGTCGTTCACCACCTCCGAGGCCGAAACCGTCTCGGCGACATTGGGTTTGTACTCACTCAAGGCCAGTCTGATTGCCGGTGCCATCGGCATGATCGCGGTGCTGCTGTACTGCCTCCTGGTGTACCGACTGCTCGGCGTGCTCGCCGGATTCTCGCTGCTCATGGCGGGTGCCGCGGTGTACGGGCTGATTGTGCTGCTGGGCCGCTGGATCGGCTTCACCCTCGACCTCGCGGGTATCGCCGGTCTGATCATCGGTATCGGTTTGACCGCGGACTCGTTCGTGGTGTTCTTCGAACGAATAAAGGACGAGATGCGTGAGGGCCGTAGCTTCCGCTCGGCCGTGCCGCGCGGTTGGCAGCGCGCGCAGCGCACCAACCTGTCCGGTAAGACCGTCAGCTTGATCGCTTCGGTCGTGCTGTACTGGCTGGCCGCCGGTCAGGTGAAGGGCTTCGCGTTCACCCTCGGCGTCACCACCGTGCTCGACGTTATCGTGCTGTACCTGGTGACCGCGCCCATGCTGCTGATGGCCTCGCGTTCGCCGTTCTGGGCCAAGCCGTCGGTCAATGGTCTCGGCGTGATGTCGGTGATCGCCCGGGAGCGCAAGGCCGCTGTCGCCGCCGCCGCGGTGAAGGAGGCGTGAGGATGAGCAAGTCGGGTATGGATACCGAAATCGACTACGTCGAACCGACCGACGCGCCGCGTCACGGATTCTTCGAGCGGCTCTACACCGGTACCGGCGGTTTCGAGATCGTCGGTCGCCGGAAGCTCTTCTACTCGATGGCCGCCGCCTTCGTACTGATCTCGCTGCTGAGCATTGCGGTGCGCGGCTTCACCCTCGGTATCGACTTCGCCGGTGGTTCGCGCATTCAGCTGCCGTCCGCGGGCGTCAGCGTCGAACAGGTGGAGACGGTGTACAGCGACACCATCGGCCACGACCCGGTGACGGTGCAGCGAGTCGGTTCCGGCGAGTCGGCCACCATTCAGGTGCGCTCCGACACTCTGGACGCCGCGCAGGCCGATGCCCTGCAGGGTGCGCTGTTCGAGGCGTTCCACCCGGTGGACAACACCGGGACTCCGAGTATCGCGTCGATCAGTATCGCCGAGATCAGTGAGACCTGGGGCGATCAGGTCACCAGGCAGGCGGTGATCGCCCTGCTGGTATTCGTCGTTCTGACCATGATCTACATCGCGATTCGCTTCGAACGCGATATGTCGGTCGCGGCCATCGTGTCACTGTTCTTCAACCTGATCGTCACCGCGGGTGTCTACTCGCTCGTCGGTTTCGAGGTGACCCCGGCCGCCGTTATCGGTCTGCTCACCATCCTCGGCTTCGTGCTCTACGACAACGTGGTTGTCTTCGACAAGGTGGAGGAGAACACCCGCGGTGTCCTGCACCTGAACCGGCGCACCTATGCCGAGCAGGCGAACCTGGCGGCCAACCAGACGATCATGCGCTCGATCAGCACCACCGTCATCGGCATTCTGCCGATTGTCGGGCTGCTGATCATCGCGGTATGGATGCTCGGCGTCGGCACCCTCAAGGACCTGGCACTCGTCCAGCTCGTCGGCATGATCGTCGGCACGTACTCGTCGATCTTCTTCGCGGTGCCGCTGCTGGTGTCGATCAAGGAGCGCTGGGGTCCGGTGGCCGCGCACACGCGGAAGGTGCTCGATAAACGCTCCGGTGTGGCGACCACTCGGGTCGGTACGGCCGCGGCACAGCGCGCGGGTACGGCCGCTCGCTCCGCGGTGCCGGTCGGCGGGGCTTCGGCTCCGCGCTCGCGGACCACGGAGGGGCCGCGCCCAGGAGCGCGCCCGAGCGGGAAACGAACCAAGAGACGGCACTGAGGCCCGGGGGGTTTGCATAGCGTGGGACCGTCCGGAACCGAAGCGACGGAACAGGATAGGGGCGCGCACCGGGCAACGGATGCGGTGCGCGCCACCCAGGTGGGCGGGAGCGAAGTGGTACTGAGCAGTCCAGCGGTCCGTCCCGGTCGGCTCGCGCGCGGTGTGGCCCTCGTGGCGGCGGGCGCGCTCGCGGCCGGTGCCCTGGCGGGTTGCGCCGGGAAGAATCAGGTGCCCTCCATCGGCTACGGCGTCGACGCGGTGGTCGCCAGTTACAACGGCGGCACCACACTCGGCGCGAGTAGTGGTGCGGCAGCGGTGTTTCCGCGGGTGCTGACCGGATTCTTCTATACCGGTCCGGACGGCCAACAGGTCGCCGACACCGATACCGGCACCGCCAAGGAGGTGCCGGGCGAGACGCAGACCATCCAGTACCGGCTCAATCCGGACGGAATCTGGTCCGACGGCACCCCCACCGCCTGTGACGATCTCGTGCTGGCATGGGCGGCGCGCGGCGGTCGTTTCACCACACCCGGTCCGGGCGGGCCGGTTCCGCTGTTCGGCACCGCCAGCACAGCGGGTTACTCCGATATCGAGCGGGTGGAATGTCAGCCCGGCTCCAAGGACGCCACAGTCAGCTTCCGGCCGGGTCGTAAATACGCGGCCTGGAAGACGCTGTTCGCCGCGGGTGAGCTCATGCCCGCGCACGTGGCGGCGTCGGCGGCCAACGTGTCGGACGTGGTGTCCGCGGTGCAGGGCGGCGAGCCGGGTGCCGTCGAGCGCATCGCCGATTTCTGGAACAACGGCTGGACGCTGACGCCCGGCAAGCTGGATGCCTCGGTATTGCCCTCCTCGGGGCCGTACCGGATCGAATCCTTCACCTCCGACGATGGTCTGGTACTGGTGAAGAATGAGAAGTGGTGGGGTAACGCGGCTAAGACCCCACGTATTGTGGTGTGGCCCAAGGACTTCGATCTGAAATCCAAATTGTCGGATAATGCCGTCGGCGTCCTGGATATCGGCGCGGGCTCCCTGGCCGACGCCGAGCTGGGCGGCTTCAGCGTGCAGAACCTGCCCGGTCGCGGTGCCGAACAGTTGGTGCTCTCGACCGGCGGCGTATTCAGCTCCGCCGAGGCGCGCCGCGCCCTGGCGCTGTGCACCCCGCGTCAGGATCTCTACGACAAGCTCGGGCATCCGGACTTCGAGGCCAGTGGTGGGCTCGGTTCCGGACCGCTGAATTCGCGAACCCTGCAACAGGATTCGCTGTACTACCCATCGGTGACCGGTGCTGCGAACCGCTACCTCAATAGTGATGTGGCGGCGGCGCAGCAGGCCCTGGGCGCGGCCCGCGTGCAGAACCCGACGATTCGGATCGGCTATCTCGCTCCGGACGCGCGCCGCGCGCAAACCGTACAACTGATCGCCGACGCCTGTCGGCCCGCCGGTATCACCGTGGTGGATTCCGGCGGCCCGGACTTCGCTCCGGCGCAACTGGCCGAGGGCAGGGTGGACGCTCTGCTGGGTGGGACCGCGTCCCTGCCGGGCCCGTCCGGTTCGCTGCCTGGTGTGGATGCCGCCGCGGCACTACGGGGTGGTCAGGGCCTCAATTTCGGCCGATTCGATAATCCCCGTTACGATGCCATCTCGGATCAGCTTGCGACGGAGGAAAATTCGACGACAGTGCTGAATCTGCTGACCGAGCAGGAAAACCTGCTGTGGAACGAGATGCCGTCGATTCCGCTACTCGCCACGCCGCGCACGATTGCCTTCGGTGACGGTATGGAGAACGGAATCGCCAACCCCGCCAAGGCTGGTGCGGGCTGGAATATGGACCGCTGGGTATTGCAGCGATGAGCCGCGGCGAGGTGATGAGGAGTGGGTGGATTGAGCAAGCATGAGTTGGTGGAGTCACCGGAGTTGGCCGGTGAGCGTGCGGCCCGCGCCGAGGATGCGGTACAGCGGCTGACCCGCTGGCACGATGATTTCCCCACCCCGGGAGTGCGTTTCGCGGATCTGACCCCGGTATTCGCTGATTCCGAGTCCTTCCGCACGGTGCTGGACTGCCTCGCGGGCTGCGCACCGGAGGCCGATCTGGTGGCCGGTGTGGATGCGCGCGGATTCCTGCTGGGCGCGGGTGTGGCCGCATTGCTCGGCACCGGTGTGGTGGCGGTGCGCAAGGCGGGCAAGCTGCCGCCGCCGGTGATCTCGCGGGAGTACACCCTCGAATACGGTTCCGCCGCACTGGAAATCCCGGCCGACGGTATCGACCTCGCGGGCCGCAATGTGCTGCTGCTCGACGATGTACTCGCCACCGGTGGCACCCTGGCCGCGGCGGCGGCGCTCTTCACCGACGCCGGGGCCCACGTGGTCGCCGCCGCCGTGGTGCTCGAACTCGGCTTCCTCGGCGGCCGTGACCGTCAGGGTGATTACCCCCTGACGTCGATCGTCAAGCTCTGACGACGTTATCGTGCGTGACACGGACTGGGATCAGGACACGATACGCGCGATAATTCCGGTGACGACCAGCCAGAATATGGCGGCCAGACCGTAGTTGACGATGATGTCCAGGTCGGCGTTCCCGGTGTTGAACAGCCCCGGGAAGAACAGCGCCAGCGGTTCGGCCCATCCCTTGATAAGGGTGAAGAACCGATTGGTCTGGTCGGCATCGAAGACCAGCATCAGGATGTAGATGGCTTCGATGAGCGCAAACAGGGCACCGATTCCCGAAATAATGCGGGCGCCGGTGCCCCGGTATGTGGTTTGGTACGCGTAAGGCATGTGGTGGGAATGCCCTTCTCTCGACGGTCGAAACTGTCGGGGTCGGGCCACCATCAGGCTGAGAAGCTGGTCATGACCGGCTCGAAGATCGCGCTGTCGGTGAGTCGGAGCCGGATCGCTCCGGCCGCGGGGTGGGTCACGAAAATTCCCCTTGCGCCCTCCCGGTCCGGTCGTTACCTTGGGTAAGTCCCATTGCCGTTGATCGGAGACACACACTTGATTTCTTGAGGTTGCGCCCCTGACGTGGCCCGCGTTCGCGCGCCACATCTTCCTGCGTACCTCCGGGAGTGTGTATGTCTAGTACGTTTGTTATCGCTATTTCCGATCTCACCTTTGTATGGCCCGATGGCACCGGAGTCTTCGACGGTCTGAATGCCGCTATCGGCCCCGGTCACGTCGGCCTCGTCGGCAGCAATGGTGCGGGGAAATCCACCCTGCTCCGCGTCATCGCGGGTGATCTGCACTCGGTACGCGGGTCGGTCACCGCCCCCGAGCGGCTCGGATACCTGCGTCAGGACCTCGGTTTGGCCGCGGGCCAACGCGTCGATGAGGTGCTCGGTATCGCCTCCGTTCGGAACGCGTTGCATCGCATCGAATCCGGTGCGGGAACCGATGCGGAGTTCGATATCGTCGGCAGCCGCTGGGATGTCGAGCAGCAGGCGGTGGCGCTGCTGGGGAAACTCGGATTGCACTATGTCGCCGGTGATGTCGCCGCGCTGGATCGTCGCCTCGATACGCTGTCGGGCGGGGAGACAGTGCTGCTCGGTCTGGTGGCCGAACTGCTCCGCGAACCCGAGGTGCTGCTCCTGGATGAGCCCACCAATAACCTGGATCAGGTTGCGCGGCAACGGCTCTACCAGGTGATCGACCAGTTCTCCGGCACTGTGGTCACGGTCAGTCACGATCGTGAACTGCTGGAACGGGTTTCGACCATCGCCGAACTGCGCCACGGCGAGATCCGGTCCTTCGGCGGTAATTTCAGCGAGTACGAGCGGATCGTCGACGCCGAGCAGGAGGCCGCCCGGGCCGCGATCCGGGATGCACGCGGTGATGTGCGCAAACAGGCACGCGAACTGGTGGAGACGCGTATCAAACTCGACCGGCGCCTGCGGTACGGCCAGAAGATGTGGGATCAGAAGCGGGAACCCAAGATCATTATGAATGAGCGCAAACGCCAGGCCCAGGTGTCGGCGGGCAAACTGCGCAACAATCACATCGGCAAACTCGACGATGCGAAGGATCAGCTGACCCAGGCGCAGGAGCAACTGCGTGATGATCGCGAGATTCGCGTCGACCTGCCCGATACCCGGCTCTACCCCGGGCAGGACGTCATCGATCTCGAGGAGGTGACCCTGGCGTGCGGACCGACGGTGACCCTGAAAATCGCCGGACCGGAACGTATTGCGCTCACCGGCCGCAATGGCGTGGGTAAAACCACGCTGCTGCACCGCATTCGCACCGAACCGCCCAAGGTGCCGTGGCGAATGCTCCCGCAGCGCCTCGATATCTTCGACGAGGAGAAGTCCGTCTTCGAGAACGTGGCGGCCACCGCGCCGCACGTGACGGCGGAACGGATCCGAGCACAATTGGCCCGCTTCCTGTTCCGCGGCGCGGATGCTGACATACTCGCCGAAGCACTATCGGGCGGTGAACGTCTGCGGGCCGCGCTGGCCATGCTGCTGCTGGCCGATCCGGCACCGAAACTGCTCCTGCTCGATGAACCGACCAACAATCTGGATCTGCCCAGCCTGCGACACCTCACCGAGGCGCTGGCCGGGTTCCAGGGAGCGCTCATCGTGGTCAGTCACGACCCGCGTTTCCTCGCCGATATCGGCGCGACCCGCGAGGTCGAGCTGTCGGCGCAGGGGCTCGCCGAAATCCCGTTCGGGTAGCGGGATTTCACCGGCACCGGCGGTGTGTCGTGGTCGCGCGAGCGGTGCGGCGTGGCGGCCGGAGCAATCCGGACGCAACGCCGCACCGAACACGGTAGAAATGGGGGAGGAGTCGCGGTACCGGGCTCATTCGAGGCGACGGCGCACACCGTCGGCGACCCCGACGCGAAACCAGGATTAAAGTTGGTGGTCCGGGCAGTTGCACGGGTCCGATAGGGTGGTCCGATCGCGGCCGGGAGAGGTGGTGTTGCATGACTCAGCATTTGGATCAGGCGAATGCCGAGCAATCGAGTACTGGCGACTCCGCGACCCCGCCTACGCCCAATGTGATGCCCGGTGCCCGCCAGGGCGGCGGGCCGGCCGCCGTTCCCACCTCCGCCTCCCGGCGTGTGCGTGCCCGGCTGGCGCGGCGAATGACCGGTCAGCGTGGTATCGCGGCGGTCAAGCCGGTGCTCGAGCCCCTGGCCAGCGTGCATCGTGAGCTATACCCCAAGGCGAACCTGCAGCTGTTGCAGCGCGCGTTCGACGTGGCCGATGAGAAGCATTCGCACCAGTTCCGCAAGTCCGGCGATCCGTACATCACCCATCCCCTCGCGGTGGCCAATATTCTGGCCGAGCTGGGTATGGACACCACCACGCTGGTGGCGGCGCTGCTCCATGACACGGTCGAGGACACCGGTTACTCGCTCGATGAGCTGACCAACGAGTTCGGCCAAGAGGTCGCGCACCTGGTCGACGGCGTCACCAAACTCGACAAGGTCAACCTCGGCGCGGCCGCCGAGGCCGAGACCATTCGCAAAATGATCATCGCCATGGCCCGCGACCCCCGCGTGCTGGTGATCAAGGTCGCCGACCGGCTGCACAATATGCGGACCATGCGGTTCCTGCCGCCGGAGAAGCAGGCCAAGAAGGCCCGCGAAACCCTCGAGGTCATCGCGCCGCTGGCCCACCGCCTCGGTATGGCGACCGTCAAATGGGAGCTGGAGGACCTCGCCTTCGCGATCCTGCACCCCAAGAAGTACGACGAGATCGTGCGACTGGTCGCCGACCGCGCGCCGTCGCGTGACACCTACCTGGCGAAAGTGCGCGCCGAGATCGTCAATACCCTGGCCGCGAGTCGGATCAGCGCCATTGTCGAAGGCCGCCCCAAGCACTACTGGTCGATCTATCAGAAGATGATCGTCAAGGGTAAGGACTTCGACGACATCCATGACCTGGTCGGTATCCGCATCCTCTGCGACGAGGTGCGCGACTGCTACGCCGCCGTCGGCGTCGTGCATTCGCTGTGGCAGCCCATGGCGGGTCGTTTCAAGGACTACATCGCCCAGCCCCGCTACGGCGTCTACCAGTCCCTGCACACCACGGTCGTCGGCCCCGACGGTAAACCCCTGGAAGTGCAGATCCGCACCCAGGACATGCACCGCACCGCCGAATTCGGTATCGCGGCGCACTGGCGCTACAAGGAAACCAAGGGCAAACACTCCAACGACTCGACCGAAGTCGACGATATGGCGTGGATGCGGCAGCTCCTCGACTGGCAGCGCGAAGCCGCGGACCCGGCCGAGTTCCTCGAGTCGCTGCGCTTCGACCTCAAGTCCCCGGAGATCTTCGTCTTCACCCCCAAAGGTGACGTGATCACGCTCCCGCAGAAGTCGACCCCGGTCGATTTCGCGTACGCGGTCCACACCGAGGTCGGCCACCGCTGCATCGGCGCCCGGGTCAACGGCCGCCTGGTCGCGCTGGAACGCCAGCTCGAGAATGGTGAGGTCGTCGAGATCTTCACCTCGAAGGCTCAGAACGCCGGACCCAGCCGCGACTGGTCCAATTTCGTGGTCTCCCCGCGCGCCAAGGCCAAGATCCGCCAGTGGTTCGCCAAGGAACGCCGCGAGGAAGCCCTCGAAGCGGGCAAGGACCAGATCTCCAAGGAAGTCCGCCGCTCCGGCCTGCCGCTCCAGCGGCTCATGAGCGCGGACGCCATGAGCAACCTCGCCCACGAACTGCACTACACCGACATTTCCGCGCTGTACGCGGCCGTCGGCGAAAGCCAGGTCTCCGCGCAGCATGTGGTGCAACGCCTCATGGCGCAGCTCGGTGGCGTCGGTGACGTGGAAAACGAACTCGCCGAACGCTCCACGCCGTCGACCGTGCCGTCGCGTCAGCGCGGTCCCGGTGATGCGGGTGTCGAGATTCCGGGTGCTCCCGGCACGGTCGCCAAACTCGCGAAATGCTGCACTCCGGTGCCGGGCGACGAGATCATGGGCTTCGTGACCCGAGGCGGCGCGGTCAGCGTCCACCGCACCGACTGCACCAACGCGGATTCGTTGCGCACGGAACCGGAACGCATTATCGAGGTGAAGTGGGCACCGTCCCCATCCTCGGTCTTCCTGGTGGCGATCCAGATCGAGGCCCTGGACCGCACCCGCCTGCTGTCCGATGTCACGAAGGTGCTCGCGGACGAGAAGGTCAATATCCTCTCCGCCTCGGTCATGACCTCGGGCGACCGGGTCGCGATCAGCAAGTTCACCTTCGAAATGGGCGACCCCAAGCATCTGGGTCACGTGCTGAACGTGGTCCGCAATGTAGAGGGCGTCTACGACGTCTACCGCGTCACCTCGGCGACCTGACCTGGTACGGCCGTCACGAAATTCGAACCGGTCTTGCTAGTCTGGGCCGTCCGTTCGAATCCGAGGAGAGTCTGTGTTCAAGGTCAACGAGTACTTCGACGGCACCGTCAAATCGGTCGCCTTCGAAGCCGAAGCCGGTCCGGCGACTATCGGCGTCATGGCCCCCGGCGAGTACGAATTCGGCACCTCGTCGCCCGAGATCATGCATGTGGTCTCCGGTGCCCTGACCGTCAAGCTCCCCGGCGCTGCGGAGTGGGAAACCTTCACCGCCGGTTCGCATTTCAATGTCGCGGCCGATAGCAAATTCAATGTGCGGGTTTCGGTCGACACGGCGTACCTGTGCGAGTACCGCTGAGCCAGCGGGCACGAGATTTCGGACGCGGTCAGGCAGCGGTGCCTCGACCGGGTCCGTTTCTCAGCCGTACACCCACCACCCGGTGCGGTGATCGACGCGAGGGGAGTCGGCAGTCCAGTTGAGCGATACCCGGAAATGCTCCTTCCCACCGCTCCCGGCCTCGACCTCCGATCCGGACGTCATCCGAGCCAACGACTGGACCGCCTTCCGCGAGGTCGATTCGCTCCATTCGCACTGGGCGGTGAAGAACTGGCCGCCTGGGCGTTCCGGGCTCTACTGGTACCTGACGTTCGACAACCCCGAGCTGACATCCCTTGCCGCCCGGTGCCAGGGGCATCTCGAATCGAGCGATATCGACCCGGTTCCGCCCACCGGATTGCACATCACCCTGCTCGGTCTCGGTGACACCGACTCCCTCTCCACCGAGGAACTGGTCACCGTCGCCGATCTGACCAGCGAAAAGCTCACCGACATAGACCCATTCGAGCTGCACATCGGCCCGATCACCGGATCTCGCAGTGCCATAAGGCTTTCCGTCGCTCCATGGGATCCGCTACTGGACCTCCACCGAGTGCTGCGCGAGTGCGCCGCCCGCGTCCTGCCCGGAATCCGTCTGTCGGAGACGTCGTCGTTTCGCCCACATATGGGAATCGGATATCTGAACCGTCGGCAGGGCGCCGCGGATCTCATAGCCGAGGTGTCGCGACTGCGGGACCTGCCCCCGGTGCCGGTGCTGGTACGGCAGGTACATCTGGTCGAGCTGTGGCGTGCGGGACACCGGTATCGCTGGTCCGACCGCGCCGTCGTGCCGCTGCGGGATCGGCCGCACACCACCTGAAGGGCCACATACCCGCCCGGCGTCGCCCATCGTCGCCGTTTCGCGCGGTAGTGTACGACCGCTACCGTCGGAGCCGCCCGAAGTATGTGCCTGGGAGAGATCCATGTCTGTGTCGCGTCGCCGATTTCTGGCCGGGTCCGCGCTGGGGACGGCTGCGGGTGCGCTGCGGCTGCCAGTGGCGGGGGCTTCGGAACCGGGGGTGGTCGGGGTCGGTGATGCCGAGTACGCGGCGCTGACACAGCGCGGGTACAACCGTCGGTTCACCGCGCGACCGCGAAAGATCTTTGTGCCAACCAACGCTGAGCAAGTGCGCACCGCTGTCGCGCGCTCGGTGGGTGATGGGCTGCCGATCGCGGTGCGGTCGGGTGGGCATGGGTTCGACGATTTCGTCGATAGCGAGCGGACGCAGGCGATTATCGATCTGGGCCGAATGGACGCGGTGTCGTGGGACGCGACGCATCGCGCGTTCGCCATTGACGCCGGTGCGGATTTGGGCGCTATCTACGAGCGTTTGCTCAGTGGCTGGGGTGTGACGGTTCCGGCGGGGATCTGTAAGGGGGTCGGCGCGGGCGGACATGTGAGCGGCGGGGGATACGGGCCATTGTCGCGGCGGCTCGGATTGGTCGTCGACCATCTGTACGGTGTGGAGGTCGTCACTGTCGACAAAAGCGGTGCGGCATCGACGGTGGTGGCGACGAAGGACGGCCCGCATGCCGATCTGTGGTGGGCGCATACCGGCGGCGGTGGCGGCAATTTCGGTGTGGTGACACGGT
Source organism: Nocardia uniformis NBRC 13702 (assembly GCF_001613345.1). Taxonomy (GTDB): domain Bacteria; phylum Actinomycetota; class Actinomycetes; order Mycobacteriales; family Mycobacteriaceae; genus Nocardia; species Nocardia uniformis. The sequence goes on from NZ_BDCE01000045.1 coordinate 43,786, forward strand.
TTCTGCTGCGTTCGCCGGATTCCGATGGCACTGATCCGGCGCGGGCGTTGCCGAAACCGCCGGGCAGCATGCTGTCCACGCGCCTGATGTTGCCCCTGGCCTCCGAGGAATCGTTTCTGCGTTTCGTCGGCAACTACATCGCCTTCTTCGAGCGGCACAGCGCACCCGGTGATCCGTTCACCGGTCTGTACGCCCCGCTGCATCTCAAGCCGGGCATCGCCGGTTCCGATGTGCTGGTTCTGCTCGACGCGGACCGGCCCGACGCTCAACAAATGTTCGACGAGTTCGTCGCCGCGGTGTCGGACGGGGTCATGCCCGCACCGATCCCGCTGCCGACCACCCGGGCCTCCTACGCCGACACGGTCGCGAATGTCTACTACGCCAAGGGAATGCCCGGTTTCCGGGTCAAGGTCAAGTCCGCCTACCTGCGCAAGGCGTACACAACGGAACAGCTGCGAACCCTGTACCGGTATCTCACCGACCTCCGCTTCCTCGGCGAGTCACAGGTGGAATTGCTGCCTTTCGGCGGTGCGATCAATGCGGTGGCGTCCGACGCCACCGCCATGCCGGCGCGGGATTCATTCATGAAGATGCTCATCCACGCCGCCTGGCGCAACCCGGCCGACGACGAACGGTTCGTCGCGTGGGCCCGCGAGATGTTCCGCGAGGTCTACGGCGGCACCGGTGGTGTGCCCGTGCCGAACGAGTCGAACGGCGGCAGCTATATCAACTACCCGGATCCGGATCTGGCCGACCCGCGATGGAATACCTCCGGGGTGCCGTGGCACGCCTGCTATTACGGCGGCAACTACGAACGGCTGCGTGCGAGCAAGGCGCGTTGGGATCCGAATACCGTCTTCGGGCACAGCCTTTCGCTCGACCGACCGCAGTGGTGAGCGAGGTTCAGGTCAGCGCCAACACCCGGCACGGGCCACCGGTACCGCCCACATGTTTGGGAGCGCCCACAATCACCGTCGCGCCCGTCGGCGGCACCTGCGCCAGATTCGCCAACATCTCCACGCCATAGCGGCCCGCCCCGAGAAACGCCGTATGCGCACCGAAGTCACGGCTGGCCGCCGGATCCAAACTCAGTGTGTCCACGCCCGCACCGACGATATTGCGTCGCGTCACCAGGAATTCGGCCGCATCCGCCGCGAATCCCGGTGCGTGCGGACGCCCTTCGGCATCGAGGGCGAGGAATGCGCCCGGATCGGAGAGCCGCCGCTCCCATCCCGAGTACATCGCGACCAGAGCCCGATCGGGAATCTGTCCATGTACGGCCTCCCACCGCGCGATATCGGACACCGTCAATTCCGCGTCGGCATCGGCCGCCGCCTTCGCCGAGATGTCGACAACGACGAGCGGAGCCACCAGGTCGTCGGCCGCGAGCTGCTCGACGGACGCGCCGCCGCGCACCTGGTGCGACGGCGCATCGAGATGGGTTCCGGTGTGCTCCCAGAGCACCAGCGCGTTCTGACCGAACCCGCCATGGTCGTGCCATGCCACCGGCACCATGGTGAACGGCGAATTACCGGGCCATACCGGCAGCTGTGCGGACAGTACATGGGTGAGATCGATCACCGCATTGGCGCGGACCGGAATCGCTTGCGCCACAGCCGGGCCCGACGCCGCGGCAAGTGCTCCCAGGCCGGCCGCACCCAACCACGCGCGCCTGCTGATCCGCGACGTTTCCGCGGATTCGTGGGCAACCCGAACAATCCGAGGCGAACACATCTCGATCAATAACTCCCGCACAACCTCGGACGACGAAACAGCCAGGGGCCAATGCCCTTCGGGAGAAAGATAAACGATCGGTGTGGTGGCGCGGGTGCCGTACCGAAATCAGGGTTAGTCTGCAACGATGCTGATCGTTGCCGGCCACCTGCGAGTCACCGACCGCGCCCGATATCTCGACAGCTGCCGGGAGGTGGTCGAGCAGGCCCGTAGCACCCCCGGCTGCCTCGACTTCAGCCTCGGTGCCGACCTGGTCGCCCCGGATCGGGTCAATGTGTACGAGCGGTGGTCGACCCGGGCCGATGTGGAGGCGTTCCGGGGCGAAGGGACTTCGGGTGGGCTCGACGATCAGATCGTCGGTGCCGATGTGCGCGAATTCGAATATGGGACCGAAACCCGTTTGTAGCGGTGCGCTCCAGTCGTGGTCGCGACGTAAAGTCGCGTCCATGAGTGGTATCGAGATCCGCCCCGTGACCGTGCGGGACCTGCCTGCCGTGGTGGCGCTGCTGGCGGACGACCGGTTGGGGGCCAAGCGCGAGTCGCCCGACGATCTCACTCCCTACCTGGCCGCGCTGGAGCGGTTGTCCGCCGATTCGAATCAGTGCGCGGTGGTAGCGGTGCGCGACGGCGCGGTGGTGGGGACCCTGCAACTCACCGTCATTCCCGGATTGTCCCGACGCGGCGCGACCCGCTCGATTATCGAAGGGGTGCGGGTACACAGTGCCGAGCGCAATGCGGGCCTGGGGGCTGAGCTCATCCAATGGGCCATCGAAGAATCCCGCCAACAGGGCTGCACCCTGGTGCAGGTCACCTCCGACGCCTCCCGCACCGATGCCCACCGCTTCTATAAGCGCCTCGGCTTCACCCCGTCCCACCTCGGCTTCAAGCTCCACCTGTGAACCCGCGGCGCCGGGGTGGTCGACCTGGTTGTGACAGGCCAAGCGGCACGGTGGATTTCGGCTCCGGGCTCGGTGTCGTGACAACACCGCAGCGGTGTCTGCCCACAATCCTGGGTCCGGTGCCCGGCGTGCCGTGCGGCCGGTAGCGGTTCGGCATGTATTAATAGCGCGCATGATCGTTCGCTCGGTATTTGCCGCAGCGGCGGCGGTGATCGCGGTTGTGTTGGGACTGTGCACATTCGTGATTGCTCGCTTCCAGGTGCCGGACCCACTCCTGCGGCTATCGGTGGTGGTCAGTAACTATGGCCTCTATCTGATTCCGTTCGGATTGGTCGGGATCGGGTTGGCGATGCTGGCTCGATTGCGCGCGGGTCGGGTGGTTCGCGCGTTCGGCGCGCTGACCGTGCTGGTGTGCGTGGTCGGTATCGTCGCCGCCTTCGTGCCGGTGGTCGCGTCCTGGCGAGAGGCGCAGCGCCATGGTGCGACGCTGTCGATCGGCGACTACCTGAGCGGCGGATCGAATACCGGCAAACCGGACCCGCGACTCGCCGTCGGCTACCACACCATCGAGGGCGAGGAACTGCTGCTCGATGTGAAGCTGCCGATCAGCGAATCGGCGGCACTGCGTCCGGCGGTGGTGTGGGTACACGGCGGCGGCTGGACCGAGGGTGGCCGCGAGGACGCACCGAAATGGCATCGGTGGTTGAACGACAAGGGATATGCGGTCTTCTCCATCGACTACCGTTTATCCCCGCCGCCGCGCTGGGACCAGGCTCCCGGCGACGTGAAGTGTGCCGTCGGCTGGTTGAAACAGCATGCGGCGGACTACCTGGTCGACCCGAGTCGCGTCATGCTCGCGGGTGGTTCCGCGGGTGGCAATCTCGCATTGCTGGGCGCGTACTCCGACGAGCGGGTGCCGGCCAGCTGTCCGGTCACCGATACGTCGGTGGCGGCGGTCGTGGCCTTCTACCCGCCGACCGACCTGATCGCGGCGGTACGGGACCCCTTGTTGCTGAGTGAGTCTCATGAACTGGTGCGCGATTTCACCGGCGGCACCCTGGAGGAGGTGCCGGACCGCTACGCGGCCGCCTCTCCGGTCCACTATGTGCGGCCGGGGCTCCCGCCGACGCTGCTCATACACGGCACCCGCGACCACGTGGTGCCCTACGCCCAGTCGGTCGAACTCATCGATCGACTGGATGCCGTCGGTGTCCGGAACGAACTGCTCGCCATCCCCTACGGGGAGCATGCCTATGACATCGCCTGGGGCGATTGGGGAACCCAGATCTCCCGAAAGGTGTTCGGCGACTTCCTGAACCGCTACTTCCCGGTCAACTGACGGCGATCAGCGCCGCAGTCCGTGTGCCGCCGCGATGATTCGTTCCATGACCGCGCGCGGTAGCAGCCGCCGCACGGCGAACAGCACCGGGGCATTACTTCCCACGGCGTACAGGGGTTTCGGACGCTGCGTCTCGACGGCGCTGACGATGGTCCGCGCAACCCGTTCCGGTGTAATGCCTTTGGCCTGCTTTTCATCCAACGCGGCCATGAATTTCGTGAAATCCGCGGTGTGCGGCGATCCATCGTCGAGGTATTTGGTTCGACGTTCCCGCAAGCCGGTGTCGATCTGCCCCGGCTCGACCGTGGTGATCCACACGCCGAACGGCGATTCCTCGAACCGCGCCGAGGTCGCGAATCCGCGGATCGCCGCCTTGGTCGCCACGTACGAGGAGCGGTACGGCATGGGGAAGCTCGCCAGCATCGACCCGACCATGATGATCCGCCCCCGTCCGCGCTCCCGCATCCCGGGCAATACCGCCTGTGTAAGTGTCACGGCGCCAAGGACATTGAGCCGGAACAAGCGTGCGATCGCTTCGCGCGGTAGTTCGGCGAGCGGTCCCGCCTGACTCTCCCCGGCATTGTTGACCAGCACGTCGATCGCGCCGAGCCCGGCGACGAACCGATCGATGGAGTGGTCATCGGTGAGATCCAATGCCCGATACTCCACCCCGGGCAGTCGATCGGCTTCGGCAATGGTGTCCGGATTGCGGCTGGTTCCGATCACCTGATAGCCGCGGGCGGCGAGCGCCGCGGCGGTCGCTTTCCCGATACCGGACGATGCGCCGGTCACCACGGCCGTTCCACTCATTGTCGCGCCCCTGACATCAATGCGTATCCCCGCAACACGGTCTCCTCATTGTCGGTGCCAGCCTACCGAGGACGGCGGTCGAGACCAGCGGTAGTCGATTCGGATTGAAAGCTGCAAAACGAATTGTCTGGGCCACGGTGGTGGTGGTGGGTCGTAAATGGGCATCGTCCGGTGACCGCTCGCGTCATTGGGGGCACTTTTGTCTACGATATGACCTTCTATGGCGACATGTTCGGGAGTGTCTGTGACAGATGGCCGTTAATTGTGTACGTTCGGTCACGCCCACTGTGGGAAGTTGATATATTTCGCCAACCCGGCGGGTAGCTGTTCGACGGATGAGGGTACGGGTACATGGTCGACTGGGATTTGCTGAGAAATACCTCCAGCGTGCACATCATGACGCAGCTGGCGCAGGAGCGGGGGCTGTCTGCGAGCGCCTGTCTGGTGGGGACCGGACTACTGCCTGAGGCAGTTGTCGATCCCACCGTCGAGTTCACCGCGCGGCAGGAGCTGGCGGTGGTGCGCAACCTGCTCGCCCGCTGCGGCGGTGAACCCGGCCTCGGTATCGAGGCCGGTAGCCGGTACCACGTGTCCCGCTACGGGCCTTGGGGTTTGGCGTTGCTGAGCAGTCGGACGCTGCGCGAGGCGGTCGAGGTGGCGCTGCGGCATATCGAATTGGCCTTCGTCTTCGGTCGGCTGACCTTCGAGGAATCGAATGGTGAGGCGCGTCTGGTATTCGACGACCACGAGGTGCCCACGGACGTGCGGACGTTCCTGACCGAACGGGTCCTGACCGGTATCCAGATGCTCGGCAAGGAACTGTTCGCCGGGGGAATTCCCATGCGGCGGGTCGCTTTCCGGCATGCCCGTCCGGTCGATGCCGCTCGCCATCGGGAAATGTTCGGGGTGGAACCGGATTTCGGTGCCCCGGCCAACCAGCTCGCCTTCGACAGCGCGTTCCTCGATATCGCCCTGCCGCACGCCAATGAATGGGCGCGCAGTACCTGTGAGCAGCTGTGTCGCGACCTGCTCGCCCGTCGCCACGCGCGTGCCGGTGTCGCGGGCGCGGTCCGAGATCTCCTGGTGCGCAATCCCAGCGCGATCCCGGACCAGGCCGCGGTGGCGGCGGAGCTGTTCATGAGCCCGCGCACGCTGTCGCGGCGGCTGAACGAGGAGGGCACGTCCTTCCGTGCCCTGCTCGACGAGGTACGGCAGACGCTGTCGGAGGAGCTCCTCGACCGCACCGATATGACCACCGAACAGGTGGCCGCCCGGCTGGGGTACGCCGAGGCCGCCTCCTTCATCCGCGCTTTCCGCCGCTGGAAGGGGTGCCCGCCGCAGGAGTATCGTGGCCGCGCCGTCCGCGAGCGGACCCGAACACCCGAACTGGTGTGAGTCACCGCTGGCCGCTTCCGGCAATCAGGTCAAGTGCTGATAGTGCAGCGCTGTGTCGAGAATGAGTGCCACGCCGAGCACGATGAACACGATGCGTACCGACGGCGGCCCGTAGCGCGTGAACGCGCGCACCGCTCGCCGATAGAAGCGTTGAGCGCGGGCTGTTCGTCGGGTCGCGAGGCCGAGTACGAGCAGAGGTAACAGCAGTGCGAGGGCGCAGTAGGCGATAACGATCAGCGGCCACAGCGGTGGCAGCGGGTCGTGGGCGGACAACATGGCGAGGGCGGCCAGATAGGGCACGGCGGTCGGTGCCTTGCCCAACCCGATCGCGATTCCGGCCAGCCCGAGCACCCAGGGCCGACGTCGGATTGTCACGGTCCAGGCCGGTGCGGCACTGCGTGTGGTCGAGGGCAGGCAGGCCGCCATGATCAGCGCGACCCCTATACCCAGCTCACCCCAGTATCTGACCGCCGGTGTGACCCGAAAATCGATCAGCGTCGTCAGAAAGTTCAATCCGAGCACCGCGCACAGACCGAAGGCCGTGGTCACGGCGAATACCCCGGCAATAAAGCTCAGCCCACCGGGGACCGGAGAGCGGCGACCGAGCCGACTGTCGTAGACCACCGCCGTGGTTACTCCCACGAGCAGTACATCCAGGGAGTCCAGGAACGCGAAGAACAGCACGGCCAATAGGAGACTCAGCATGACGTATCGAACATACGCGAGTACCGACGGGTGTCTGCCCCGCGTACCGGCGTTCCGCGTCGCGCCGACATGCCCGGTTACTCCGGAAAGCCGAGTCTGAACACGGTGCCCTGTCCGGCTGCCGACGCGACGGTAATGCGCGCGTCATGGCCTGCGGCGACCTGCGCGACGATCGCCAAGCCGAGTCCGTGGCCGGGGGTCGACCGTGCCGTGGGGGAGCGGTAGAAGCGGTCGAAGACGTGCGGAAGGTCCTCGGCGGCGATACCGGGGCCGTCATCGTGGACCGAGAGCACCCGTCCGGTCAGCTCCACCCGCACGGTCGCCTGTGGCGCACTGAATTTGGCGGCATTGTCGAGCAGATTAGTGACTGCCCGGGCCAGGCGGGCGGGTACGCCGAAGACGGTGGTCGGCTCCATCCGCGCATCGAAAATGATTGCGGGCCAATGTCTGCGGGCGATGTCCAGACAGTCCGCGACCAGGGTGTCCAACCGCAGGTCCTCGCCCGTCTCCGGTACCGCGTCCGGATCGTCGGCCCGTGCCAGGTCGATGAGATCGGTGACCAGCCCGGACAATTCCTCCGCCTGCACCCGCAGTGCCGCGACGGTGTCATCGATCTGTTCCGGGGACAGTCGTCCCGCGCGGCGCAGCAGATCGATATCGGTGCGCAGTGCCGTGAGTGGAGTGCGTAGTTCGTGGGAGGCGTCGGCGACCAGACGCTGTTGTGCCGCACGGGAATCGCGTTCCGCCGATAGCGCCGTGTCGAGTTCGGCCAGCATGGTGTTGATGCTGACGGCGAGCCGGGCGAGTTCGTCGGAGCCGGTGACGGCGATGTGCTGACCGGGGTCACGGGTACGGGCCACCTGTTCGGCGGCGCGCGTCAGTGCCGTCACCGGTGCCAGCGCACGGCGGGCGAGGATCGTCCCCGCCGCGGCGGCCAGTAACGTCCCGGCGGCCGCGGCCGCCAGGAGGGCCCACCCGACCCGATGTAGTCCGGTATCGACGGTGTCCGAGCGCTGCGCGACCTGTACGGCGCTACCGGGGCGCAGCGGTGCGGTGTACATGCGCATCGAATGCCCGTCGACGGTGATATCGCGGAAGTGGGCCGATATCGAACCCGCTGCTACGGACCGTGTTTCGGCATCGACCGGCAGCGCTTGTTCCGGCTCGAACTCGGACTCGATCTGCCCGTCGGCGGCCACCACCTGTACACAACTCGGGGCGGCCAGATATCGACACGGTCCGGAAATGGACGCCACCGACGGTTCGGCCGTGAACTGCCGGGTAATGCGGGTGGCCTCTCGCCGGAGCCCGAGATCGAGCGAACTCTCGAGCTCGTGCCCGACCACCACATATGCCGCGGTGGCCATACCCGCCACCGCCACCGCCAGCGCCAGCACGAAATAGAGGGCGGTGCGTCCGCGTACACCGAGGCGTGTCATGGCGGTCCCAGTCGGTACCCCACACCGCGTACGGTCTGGATAAGTGTTGGCGCGCCCTCGAGTTCGATTTTGCGGCGCAGATAGCGGATGTACACCTCGAGCGAGTTCGACGAGGAATGGCGGCCCCACACGCGCTCGATCAAGGTCTCCCGGGGCAACGCCTGCCCGGTATTGCGCAAAAGCACCTCCAGGAGGGCGAATTCGGTACGGCTCAGCTCTATCGATAGATCGCCGCGCCGCACCGTGTGAGCGGCGCTGTCCAACACCAGATCCGCGCACGACAGCACCGCGCCGTCCTCGGGGTAGGTGCGCCGCACCAGGGCCCGCACCCGGGCCAGCAGTTCGTCGAGATCGAAGGGTTTGGCCAGATAGTCGTCGGCTCCGGCATCCAATCCCGCGACCCGGTCGGCGACGGCATCGCGCGCGGTGAGCAGCAGAATCGGCGTGCGATCCCCGCGTGTCCGCAGCGTCCGGCAGGTAGTGAGACCATCCATGAACGGCATCAGCACATCCAGCACCAGGACCTCGGGCTGCCAGCGGGCAACCTCGGCGAGCGCGGCGGCACCGTCGCCCACCCCGCGGGTCTCGTAGCCTTCACTGTCCAGCGCGCGCACCAGGGCGGCACGCACCGCCGCCTCGTCGTCGACTACCAGAACGCGCATCCCAGGATCATACGGATGACCGTGACCAGTGCCTTCTCATCGAACTCTCATCTCGGGCCGCGAGGGTGGCGGATATGAGATATCGGAGACCGCATCGAACCCGGGCCGCCGTACTACTTGTCGCGTGTTTGGCGGTCGGCGCCACGGCCTGTGATCGTGGCGCTGCACCCGCGCCACAGGTAGACGGCAATCGGGTGGTTATCCCGATCGGCGGGGGAGCGGCCGAGGTGGACACCACCTCGCTGGCCGTCACCGCCGACGCGGACGGACACCGCGTCGAACTGTCCGGCGCGGCCGATGGGCTCGGTACGGCCGGGCCGATTCGGATCGAGGGCGACGCGGCCCGATGGACCTATCCCGATCGGGCCCTGACCGCCACCGCGAGCAATGAGGACGGTCGACTGCGGGTCACCGTGCACAGCGACCGCGACGGGCGGCTGGAGTGGCCGGTCACCGGTGGCGACGCGACGGCGACGGCGCTGCAGATCCCGCGCGGCGAGGGCTTGTCGCTGCCCGTGCGCGACCGGTTCTGGAACGGCCCGGACTCGGGCCTGGTGGATAGCCCGCTCAGTCTGACCTCGGGCCTGACCATGCCGTTCTGGGGCTACAGCCTCGGTGAGCGCGGTGTCAGCTATGTGGTCGGCACCGATATCGGCAGCAGCCTCACCGTGCGCTCCGTGGACGGACGCCTACTTGCTCGCGCCGCACATGATTTCGATGAGCGTGGCGGGACTCGCGATTACACCGTAACCTTCGCCCTCACCGATAACTCCCCGGTCGCGCCCGCCGAGGACTACCGCGACCAGCTCATCCAGCACGGCGAATTCCGCACGCTGCGAGACAAAATCGCGCGTAATCCGGAAATCGAACGCCTGCTCGGTGCCTTCCACGCCTACCTGTGGGGCGACGGCCGCACTCCCGAGGCCATTGCCCAGATGCGGGATCTCGGGCTGAGCCGCATGTGGCTCGGCTATGACGCGGACGAACAGTCCATGTCCGCCGACGCCATCGCAGCCGCCCGCGCCGCCGGATACCTGGCCGGACCCTATGATTCGTGGGCCAATGCCCAAGATCCGGCCACCGCTGACAACCCCTCCTCGCGCTGGCCCGGCCGCACCTGGCCGGACGGTTGCGTGCACGACGCCGACAGTAAGCCCGAGTCCGGCTTCGGTGGACGCGGCTGCTATCTGAGTTCACAAGCTCTCGAACAGGATTCGCGACTGTTCCAGAACCGGTACGCGCAGATGACCGCCAATGGCGCCAACACCTACTTCCTGGATGTGGATGCCGCGGGCGAATTCTTCGACGACTACAGCGCCGACCATCCGATGAACCAGCAGCGCGACCGCGAGAACCGGCTCGCGCGCATGCGCTGGCTGGCCGAGGATCGCGAACAGGTACTCGGTTCCGAATCCGCCGGTGCCTGGTCGGCTCCGGTCCTCGCCTTCGACCACGGCTCCCAGACTCCGGTATCGGACCGGCTGTGGAAATTCGAGCGCGACAAGGAGGTATGGGGCGGTTACGCACCCGCCCGCGCGCCTCGAACCTTCTTCCAGCCCGTCGACCTACCCGACCACCTCGCCGGCGCCATGTTCGATCCGGCCTACCGCGTGCCGCTCTACGAGACGGTGCTGCACGATTCGATCGTCAATGCCGACCGCTGGGAACTGTCGTACTTCAAACTGCCGCAACAGCAGACGATGCGCGCGCTCACCGCGATCCTGAACAACACACCGCTGAACTTTGTCCTCGACCGCGCCACCCTCACCACCCGCGGTGCGGAAATCGCTCGGCTGCAACAGTTCTTCGCACCCCTGCACCAGGCTGCCGGAACCCTGCCGATGACCGACTTCCGCTGGCTGTCCGACGATCGCCTGGTGCAGCGCACAGTATTCGGTGACGGCGTGCTGACGGTGACCGCCAATTTCGGCGACCAGCCGCGGGACGGACTGCCCGGCGGATGCGTGGACGCCGAGTTGGCGAGTGACAGCGCACCACGCCGACTCTGTCCGGCACCGTGAACGAACGGGTGGGCCCCACGTCTCGGGTGCGGCACCCGGTCGGGCTCGACGGAATCATCCGGCTATGTGGGTGCTCGCCGGTGAGACAGCCCTTCTCGCCGTCCTTCTGCTCGGACACGATCGCGTTCCGGCCAAGGGCGGTCTCGGCGTAGCTCTGGATACCGCTGCCCATGGCTCGGTGCACCGCGACCCGTGCTCATGCTGACCTCGGCGCTGCCGCGCGGGAGCGGTCGCGGCCCCCGTGCCATTGCCCCACCGCCGCCGTGGTCCTGCGCATCCCGGGCGCGGACCACCGCGCCGTATCAGCGACTCTCGTCCCCGCTCGACGCGATTTCCGAGTGCGGCGCGGCAGGTGGCGGGGCACTGTGCGCGGTCGGGGCGGTCAGGATCAGGACGGCCGTGGCGGCCAGGACCAAGGAGGTGACGAGCACGGGGATGGTCCAGGGGCGCAGGGGCATCGGGTGGTCCGCCTTCCGGGTGTCGGCGGCGCTGGTCGGGCCGCGTCGATAAGCCGGCGGTGGGGCCGGACCATCGTGGTGACCTCGGCATCATCCACCACGGGACGCTGTCTTGGCTGGCGCATCGCCGATGCGAAACAAATTGGTGGAAGGGGCGACCCGGCGTTCTATACTGATCTGTCCAAAATGTATTAGCGTGGCCGTATGGCGCGACCGAAGCAGTTCGACGAGGAGCGGGCGGTGGATGCCGCCATGCGGGCGTTCTGGCGTGCGGGGTACGACGGGACCTCGACGGAGGCGCTCTGCGCGGCCACCGGGTTGGGACGCAGCAGTATTTACAACACCTTCAGCAGTAAGCACGACCTATTTCAGCGGGCACTGCGGCGGTATATGACCGATAAGAACGCCCATATCTTCGCGATACTCGAGGAACCCGGCTCGGTGCGGGACAGGGTTCGGGCCCTGCTGTGGCTGATCGTCGATGCGCCCGAGGATGATCCGCTGGGCTGCCTGGTGGTGAACTCGACGGTCGAACTGGGCACCCGATATCCGGAGATCGCCCGGCTGCTGCGTGCGGATCTGGACCGTCGGTTGGACGCGCTCACCTCGGCTTTTTCCGCTGGGCAGCGTTCGGGGGAGATCGACAAGCGCAGGGACGCCGCCGCTCTCGCGAATTTCGTCATCACCACCATCAGTGGTATGTGCGTCGCGGCGCGCGGGGGTGCCGATCGCGCGACCCTCGAATCGATTGCCGGGGTCGCGCTGAGCTGCCTCTGATCTCCGCACCGGCCGAGTTCGCGTAGTAGCGGGCTCGCTGTGTCAGGCCTTTGTGCGTGCTCGTTTTGAACTGAATGATACAAAACCGATGAAGGGAACCGTCCGATGCCGCTGGCCGTCTACGTTCTGGGCCTGTCGATCTTTGCCCAGGGCACCTCCGAGCTCATGCTCACGGGCCTACTCACCGGAATGGCAAGCGACCTGAGCGTTTCCATACCTCGCGCCGGTCTGCTCATCTCGGCCTTCGCCATGGGCATGCTCGTCGGCGCGCCGATACTGGCCATCGCGACGCTCCGCTGGCCCCGCCGCACCGCACTGCTCGCCTTTCTCGCGGTCTTCACCGCCGCCCATGTCATCGGTGCTCTGACCTCCGACTACTGGGTCCTGTTCGGCACCCGGGTGGTCGCGGCCTTCGTCTACGCCGGATTCTGGTCGGTCGCCGCCGCGACGGCGGTCGGTCTGGTGCCGGAGAACGCGCGCGGCAAGGCCATGAGTGTGGTGGCGGGCGGACTCACGATCGCAACCATCGTCGGCATACCCGCGGGTACGGCCATCGGGCAGCAGTGGGGCTGGCGGGCGGCGTTCTGGGCCGTGGCCCTGCTATCGCTCGCCGCCATGGTCGGCGTGCTGACCAAGGTGCCGGATGCCCGGCCGACCGTGACTCCGCGTGTGCGAAACGAACTGCGCGCCTTGACCACCGGGCCGGTGTGGCTGCTCTTCGGCACCGCCGCCCTGACGATAGCCGCGCTGATGGTCACCTTCGGCTACTTCGGCGCACTGTTGACCGACACCACCCGGCTGGCCGACAGGTGGGTCCCCGTCGTCCTGGCCATCTACGGTGTCGGCGCGCTCCTGGGAATTGTGCTGGGCGGCAGGTTCGCCGACGCGCATCCGATACGCACCCTCACCGTCGGCATCACCGGCTTGACCGCCGCCTCCGCGTTGCTGGCGCTCACCGCCGAATATCTCGTGCCGGTGGTAGTGCTGGCATTCCTATTGGGCGCGTTCGGTTTCGGCGTCAACCCGGTGCTCAACAGCCGCATTTTCACCCTCGCCCCGAAGTCGGCGACCCTCGGCGCGGCCGGCAATGTCGTCGCCATCAATATCGGCATCACCATCGGACCGTGGCTGGGCGGCATGGCGATCGGCGCGGGCTGGGGCTACCCGTCCACCGCGTGGCTCGGCGCGGCACTGGGTACCGCGGCCCTGGCCGTGGTGGCGTGGTCGCACGCCTTGTCCCCGGTCACTCCGCAATTCGGTAAAACTCGGGGATCCGAGCATATCGCGGAGCCCGCGCGCCTATCGTGAAGCCAGCGGAAGCGATGACATGACCAGTGCGGAAACGATCCTCGGCGGAGTACTGGCCGTCGTCTCTTGACCATGGGAGTGCTTGCCGCGCTGTGAATTTCGCGCCCCCGGCCGGTCGGAAGCCAGTGGTCCCGACCGGCGGATGGTCGAATCAGCGCGGCGCCATGCGAATCGCGCCGTCGAGGCGGATCGTCTCACCGTTGAGCATCGGGTTCTCCACGATATGGCGAACGAGTGCGGCGTATTCCTTCGGGTCGCCCAGTCGCGACGGGTGCGGCACCTGGGCCTCGAGCGAGGCGATGGCCTCCTCCGACAGGGTCGAGAACAGCGGAGTGCGGAACAGACCGGGCGCGATGGTGTTCACGCGAATCTTGTAACCCGCCAGGTCGCGCGCGACCGGCAGGGTCATGCCGACAATGCCGCCCTTGGATGCCGAATAGGCGGCTTGACCGATCTGGCCGTCGTAGGCGGCGACCGACGCGGTGTTCACGATGACGCCGCGTTCTCCATCGGCTTCCTCGGTCGCGGCCATCCGCTCAGCGGCCAGACGGATCACATTGAACGATCCGATCAGGTTGACGGTGACCACCTTGGTGAAGGAGGCGAGCGGGAACGCGCCCTTCTTGCTCACGGTTCGGACGGCATTGCCGATACCCGCGCAGTTCACCGCGATTCGCACAGTGCCGAGTTTCGCGGCGGCATCGAGCGCGGCCGTCACGTCCTCTTCGCTGGTCACGTCGCCGGGCGCGAACACCACGCGCTCACCGAGTTCCTCGGCCACGGCCTTGCCGTCCGACGACGGAAGATCGATGATGACGACCGAAGCGCCCGCGCTGTGTAGTTCACGCACGGTGGCCAGGCCGAGTCCGGAAGCGCCGCCGGTAACCACCGCGACAGTTTCTGATGTCTTCACAAAACCTCCAATTACTAGATCTTGTGAATGTAGATTCTCGCTCTCAGATGTGGAAGACCGGCCCCCCACATGGGCTTTCGCGGCGATGGTTACTGGCGAGTATCAATGCGCGGGTGAAGCATGGTACCGGTCGGTTCGACAGATTCGTTGAACTTCGAAGGGTAATTTTCGGCGCGTCGGCCGGTGGGAATCGTGCTGATACGAGAGAATTTCCGTTCGGGACCTTGCCCGACTTCGGCGGGTCCGACCGACAGCTACACCGCCTGCTGCACCGACCGCCGAGAGGGTTCGACGATGACGAACGACGTAACCCGTTCGGTGGAAATGTTGAAGTCGTACAAAAAGATGTCCCGCTGGTACCCCGCCCTCGAGCCGGAGACGGGCGATGGCACCGGTACCGATGACTCGCACGCCGTCTCGGCCTTCGGTGACGAGGACCGGGCCGCCGGATTCCCGTACTACATCCGCGACGAGGAAGTCGAAGTCATTCCGCCCGTCGACGAATCGATGTTCCGGCGCAGCCAGTACACCGGCCGCTGGTCGGACTGGGTCACCGATCGCACCCCGGAATTCACCCCGCGCGAACGCGCGGCGGAGCTGCTGACCTTTCCGGCCGAGTCCGATGCCGGGCCGGACTCGGATGTCGGCCCGGAGCCCGCTGCCGACTCGGATTTCGATGCCGACGACGATTCGGATGTCGACGTCGAGGTCGGCGCGACCGCCGCGCCGCGAACCTCCGATGGCGACGAGCGGACCGTGCGCAAGGAGAAGCGTTCAGCGCGTAGCACAAAGCGGCCCGCGCGGCGTGGGCAGCGGACCGCGCGCCTCGAAAGCGCCGACGTCACAGCGATTTCGGACACACCTCGCGCCGCGCGAACCGCGCACAAGTCCGATGCCGTCGCGGCGTCCGCGAAGTTCCGTCGCCGCCGCCTGATAGCCCTCGCCGTCGTGCTGGTTGCCGTGTTGTTGCTGGCATTGGCGGGTGGTGTTGCGCTCTTTGTGCTCCATTCCCATGGCGGCACAGCGCAATCCGTGGGCACCATGGTTGGCAGCATTGTTGTCGACGGTCGCACCACCACTTCGGGCATCCCGGCGGGATAAGAGGAGCACGGACATGGATCAGGACTGGAGCCGCTGGCTCGACGAGACCCCCGAGGAGGGAGAGCCGTCGGGCCGGCCCGCGCGTGCTCCGGTGGTGCGTCTGCGCAAGCGGCGCGACGAATCCGACGAGGGACCGATTCCACGCCCGATCCTGGTGGTAGGCGGCTGCGGCGGTGCGGGAACCACCACCACCGCACTGGGTATCGCGGGCGAGCTGGGGGCGGTCGGAACCCAATCCGTGGCGGTCGACGCGACCTCGGCGGGCAGCGATATCGCCCTGCGCGGCGCGGATGAACACCTCAGCCCGATCAGCCTGCAATCGTGGCTCTACGGTCGCGGTGACGACGAACCCGCTCCGCTGAAGGAATGTCTGTCCCGCGCCACCTCCGGAATCGGTCTGCTGTGGCGCGATGCCGCGCCGCTGCGCCGCCGCGCCACCTACCTCACCGTCGCGCGCGGAATCCACGACTCCGGGTACACCGGTGTGTACGACGGTGGCAACCCGATTGCCAGCCGCCATCTGCGACCGTTGCTGGAGGATGCCGATATCGCGCTGGTGCTTGCCATTCCGGCCCGCGCCGACGCCGCCAATCGACTGCGCCTCACCCTCGAATGGCTCGACGACAACTTCGGTGCGCAGGGCGAGGGGCAGGGCGGTGGCATTGTCGGCGACACCATCGTGGTCATCTCACATCAGCTGCCCGGCAATCACTCTCGGATCGCTGATCATTTGCGGGAGCACCTCACCGGATGGGTTCGCGATATCTGCGAGGTTCCCTACGATCCACACCTGGCGCGGGGAGAGCTGGTGCGGCACAGCGACCTCGCGCCAGAGACTCGCCGGGCGTATCGCCGCCTGCTTGCTGGAGTGGCATCATGACCGCAGCCATGAAGGAACGCCGATCCGAACCAACCGCGGCGGCCGGTGTCGTCCCGCCGCCCGAAACCCTGCGCGCACCCATCTGGGACCGCCCCGTCCCCGGCGCCGGTCGCGCCCCACTCGTCTGGCTGCTGGGTGTGCACGGTGGCGCGGGAGCGTCCACCCTCGCACATGTGCTCGCGCCGGTCGCGGATTCGCACCGTCGCTGGCCCGGTGGCTTCGACCGCGAATCACCGTTCGTAGTCCTGGTCGCTCGCGAAACTATTCCCGGCCTGACACGCGCCCACGATCTGCTGCGCCAACACCACGCGGACCTCGCCGGTCCCAGTGAGGTGCTGGGCCTGATCACCGTGGCGGCGCGACCCGGCCGGATTCCGGTGGAGATCCGTCGCTATCGCGACGTGGTCGGGTCGCTCGCCGGACAGGTGTGGCAGGTGCCGTGGCACGAGGAGTGGACGCTGGTCGAACCCGACCAGCTTCCGGTCTGGTCGCCCGGAGACCCCCTGCCGCAGCAGCGGAAACGCAGAACTGATCCGCTGCAGGAGGTTCCAGCCGATGTCCGGGAGCTCGGTACCGGCATCGTCGCGGCCGTCCGGGAGGCGCTTGCCGACCCGGAGCCGCCCCGCGACACGTCGGATTACGAAGGCTGACGCGACATGCCGCGCCCGAATTGCCCAAAGTTAGGCGAAATAGTAAGTAGCAGTAGGATTTTGGAGTTAGGAAGAAACAGATGAGCATGCTACTCGCCGTACACGACGCGTACGGCGCGGTCCTCGCGCAGGTCGGGAATCCGACCCCCGAGGCGCCGCCCGCGTCGGACAAGCTGTTGAAGCTGGTTCGCTACTTCACCTGGTTCGTGCTGTTGTCCGGAGTCCTTGGAATCACCTACGCGGGCGGCAGGTTCGCCTGGGAGAAGTGGACAGGAGGCGGTTTGGAATCCCCGAAGATGGTGGCAGGCGCCATGATCGGCGGCATCATCGCGACCAGTGCGGGCACGATCATGAATGCCGTGATCGCCTAATGTCCGCGATGGTGACCGTGCTGGCCTACAAGCAGATGCCCCCGGAGGTGATCAGGCCGATCATGCAGCTGATCGACTGGTTGCTCTGGATCGTGCTGCTGTTCTGTATGGCCTGGATGATTCTGTCCGCCGGTAAGCTCTGGTACGCCTTCCGCGACGATATGGCCAACAACGAGGCAACGCACGGAGTGATGATGAGTCTGGTGGGGGCCATTATGGCCAGTTCCGCCAGCGGCATCGCACTCGCGCTGCTGCCCCAGTAGGCGCGCGACGGATCCCATGATGAACCTCACCGACACCCTCGCCCGCCCGCGCCGACGCACCGTCGGCGCGGTATGTGCCGTCGTGCCGGTAAGAGATCGCTTATATCGTGGAGTGATCGTCGAATTACCCACCGGCACAGCCATCTTGGAGGCAAACATATGAGCGAGAAGGAGTCGCTCGAGCGCGAACGCATCTCCTTCGGCGCCATTGTGTCCGCCGCCCTGCTCGCTCTCATCCTGGTGGTGGGCGTAGTCGTGTGGGTGAATCGTGACGAGCCCGCATCCGCGTCCAAAGGTGATGTGGCCCAACCCGCTTCGAACGACCCGAATGCCACCGGGTTCGCAGGCCCGGAGGTCGACCTCTTCGGTCGTCGGGTGGACGTGCCGAACAACCCTGCCGGACAGCCACTTCCACAGAAGCCGGCCGCGCAGCGCAAACCGTCGGATCCGGAATGGCTGACCGCCGCTCCGGCAGGTACCACCGAACCGCACGGCTGGCAGCGGGTCTACGGCGCGTCGGTGCCGTTCTCCACCTCCGATGGGCCCAGCCGGATCGAAGACGGTTTGGCGGTGGGGTATTCGCATACCCCACAGGGCGCGGTGCTGGCGTCGGCGCAGATCACCTATCGACTCAATGCCCGGCCCGCCGATCGGGAACTGTACGTGCGGCAGGTGCGCGTGTCCGCGCAGCAGGTCGCCGCCTACGACCAGGCCCTGGCGGAATCGCGACTGCCAAAACAGCAGCCGGAGCGGGTCACCCGGTATCTGGTGGCCCCTGATGCCTTTCAGATCGAGAACTACGCCGACGATATGGCGATCGTGCGGCTCGCGGCGCGCGGTCCCGTTGTCGACAGCCGACAATTATGGGCAGCCGTGCGGCTGATCATGGTGTGGGACGCGGGTGACTGGCGACTCAAGCCCGCCGCCTCCCGGCAATCGCAAACCGAGTACGTGGATTCGCTTGCGGGGTGGACGAAATGGTGATTGACCTGGCTGCAGATCAGGAGAGGCGGATCACATGCTGAGGCGCATCGTCACGATTTTCGCGGTCGTGTTCACCGTCATGATCGCTACGCCGACGGTGGCCTACGGCCAGACCTATGGCTTCGACGAGGCCTGCAACGAACTGCACGATTCGCTCGACGGTCTCGGTGTGCCGGGTATCAGCCTGGGCGACGCGGCGTCGGCGGCGTGCAAGGCCGGCAATGTCGCGACCCACCCCGGCGACGCCGCCACGGCGGTGCGGGACAAGGCGTGGGACTCCACCTTCGGCAAGGTGGTGGACTCACTGATGAACGGTCTCGGTGAGGCGTTGATCCTGGCGCTCACCTTCTGGATGAAGGTGCCCAACGAACGGGTCAGTGATTCCGGGGCGCTCTTCACCAAGATCAACGACTACACCTATCAGGCGCAGATACTCTTACTCATGGTGTCGGTGATCATCTCCGGCGCCAGACTCGCCGAAGCCAGACGTGGTGCGGCCATGAGCGAGGCCGCCGAATCCTTCCGCATGTTCGCGCGCGTCATCTTCAGCTCGTGGATGTTGGGCGCGGTGATCGTGGCGGGCACCCAGGCCTCGGACAAATTCTCCGAGTGGGTGATCAACGACGCCACCGATGGCAATGCCAAGGATTTGGCCGAACTGATGGTGAAAACCGCCAAGCTACAGGCATTCTCACCGGGTCTGGTGTTGATTATCGCCATTGTCGGCCTCCTCGGCGCACTCGCGCAGATCGTGCTCGCCATCGTGCGACAGGGTCTGCTGGTGGTCGCGGCCGGAGTACTGCCGCTCGCGGCGGCGTCCTCGGGCACAAATACCGGAAAACAGGCCTATCCGAGATTGATCGCCTGGATCATCGCGTTCATGCTCTATAAACCGGTGGCCGCGATCGTGTACATGATCGCGTTCACCACCGCCGGGCACGTGGACGAATTGACCTCCACCGCCGGACTTCCCGATGCCGATCAGGCCCAGCGCATGTTGGTCGCCATCGTATTGCTGTGTAGCGCGGCATTCGTGCTGCCGGTGCTCATGCGACTGGTCACCCCGGCCGTATCCATTGTCGGTAGCGGCGGTTCGGGTCTCACCGCCACCACCGGCACCCTGGTCGGTGTGGCCGCGCTCGGTGCGGTCGGCACCCGGGCAGTGGCCGTGAAGGGTACGGCCGCTCCGGGAGCCGCCGGATACGTCAACGGGCGCGGTCCCAGGCCGCCGGGAGGTACCGGTGGTGCCGCGGGCGGGGGCGGCGGTGGCGGTAGTCCACGGCCCACACCACCACCACGCGGCGGGGGCGGAGCGCCTGCCGGGAATCCCTCCGGCGGCGGTCAACCCGGTGGCGGCCAATCCGGCGGAGTTCCGTCTGGCGCGTCACGCGTCGCGGGCCGGGTCGCCTCGGCGCGCGCCGCGACCGCCGGGGTCAATCGGGCCGAATCCGCCATGGGTGATATGGCCGGCGATCGCTGGACCAATCGTTCCCCCGACCTCGGCAGGAGCACCATTCCGCGATGACGATGACCGATACCTACGAGCGTCGCGCGTACGGACTGTGGCAGAAGCCCCGTAGCGCAGGCCTTTTCGGCCTGCGCTGGGGCGAGACCGTACTCGGTTTCGCCGTCGTCATCACCGCGCTGCTGTCCGCCCTGGTGGCCGGACCCAAGCCTGCCTTCGTCATCGGCGGCCTCGGCTTGATCGTGATGGTTCCACTGGTGTGGCGGACGGGGGGCCGCTCCGGATACGAGAACGGATTGATGATGTTTCATTGGTTGCGAGGCCGCAAAAAGGGTGAGCACGTCTATCGCGGCGGCCGGTTCTCCCGGATCCCCGGCGGCGTCACCCGCCTGCCCGGCCTGATGGCCCCGTCGCGGCTCTACGAGGGCATCGACGCGGGCGGCTACAGCTTCGGCATGATCCACCTACCCCAATTCGGTCAGTACACGGTGGTGCTGCGGGCCTGGCCGCAGGGACACGAGGCGGTCGACCAGCCGGTAATCGACCGGTGGGTCTCGGCGTGGGGCACCTTCCTGGCCTCGCTCGGACAGACCTCCGACATCGTGGCCGTGGTGCCGGTGATCGATACCGTGCCCGAGACCGGAAACCGTCTGCTCACCGAGGTTTCCGCGATCACCCGTCCGGAGGCGCCGGATCTGGCCCAGCAGGTGATGTACGAGCTGGCCACCGAACTGCCGCAGGAGCGGGTGCAACTGTTGCCGCGCGTGGCCATCACCTTCAAGGCCACCACCGCCGAACGCCGCAAGAATCCGGCCGAGGAGGCCGTCGAAATCGGGCGTCGCCTGCCCGGTATCTGTGCGGCGTTGGCGGAGGCGGGAGTTCGCGCTCAGCCCATGGCGGCCGATGAGATCATCTCCTTCATTCGCCGCAGCTACGACCCGGCCTCGCAGGCCGATCTCGAAGTGGCGGCGGGTGAGCCCGGCGGGCACGGCCTGGATTGGGCCGATGCCGGACCGGTCTCGCACGAAGAGCGGTGGGACCACTTCATCCACGACGGCGGCCGCTCGGTCACCTGGGAGATGGATACCGCCCCCGAGGGTGCGGTCGACGAGCGGGTACTGCAACGGCTGCTCGCCCCGAATCCCGAAGTGCCGCGCAAGCGCATCACCATCGTCTACCGCCCGCACTCCGCCGGTGACGCCGCCCAGATCGTCGATGACGACTACAAGAACGCGCTGGTCGCGCAGCAGAGCGAACGCGGCGTCGTCTCCGCCGCCGCCACCATTCGCGTCGGTGCGACCCAGCAGGCCCGCGAAGAGCAGGCCCGCGGCCACGGCGTCACCCGCTTCGGTGCCCTGGTCACCATTACCGAACCGCTCCGCGG
Organism: Nocardia uniformis NBRC 13702; assembly: GCF_001613345.1. GTDB lineage: Bacteria > Actinomycetota > Actinomycetes > Mycobacteriales > Mycobacteriaceae > Nocardia > Nocardia uniformis. The sequence continues at coordinate 65,344 of NZ_BDCE01000045.1, forward strand.
CGACCTTCCGCGCATCGAAGCCATTACCCGAGACCTGTCCACTCAGGCTCGTCTCAAGATCCGACGTTGCTACCGCTACCAGGCGGCCGCCTTCGCGGCCTCGCTCGGCTGCGGTGTCATCCTCCCGGAGCACGCCACTATTCCGAAAGCACTTGCGGGGTGAGCTAAATGCCACGTGACCTCGACCCTCCCGTGCGTGAACGGGACGCGGCCGCCCCGGCCCGGCGCGCTCCTCGCCGCGACGCCTCCCCGGACGTCGCGGAGGCTCCGCATACCGTGGAGCCGCCGCGCGTTCCCGTGCTCCCGGAAGCGGACCGCCCCAGCGCCGCTCGCCTCCGAGACCACGAACGTCCCCGCCGCGGGACGCTCCCCGACCGCCGACTCCTGCGCCGCGAGCCATTGGCGGCACCGGAGGAACTGGAGGCGGAGCGCGAGCGCGCCAGCGGGTCGGCGTCATCGGACGACGCACGGGAGCCGAAGTCGACGAGCCGGGAACGCCCGCGCGGTGACGCGGACGGGGAACCGGCACGTGCTCGCCGCGGCACACTGGTTCCGGGGTCCGACACCCGCGGCACAGCGGTGTCCGATCACGAGATGCCGAGCCCGGCCGCGTCGGACGTCGAGAACGTCCGCCGCACAGAGGTATCGGAGCGGGAACCAGCCCAGCGCACCGGGCCGTCGGACGATGCGGCTGTGTCCGCGTCGGCGGGCGGTGGGCCGCGTGACAGTGCTGAACCCGGCGCTGTCGCCGCACCTTCCGGCGACGAAGCGTCGCGTCCGGGCGCGGTCGTCGCGAAGCCATCGGGCCGCGAACGCGCGCGCGGTGTCGCGAGGTCCGCGTCGGAACCGGCGAGCGTTCGCGGCACTCCCGCGTCGGCCGACGGCGCACCCGCGGCACAGGCGGTGAACCGCGAGAACAGTCGCTCAGGAACGGCGTCGGCCCGTCGGCCCGTCGGACGACCGACGCTGTGGGATGACGACGAGCCCGGTGCGGAGTCGGCCGGCCCGGTCGTATCCGGAACACAGCCTCTGGTGCCGGAAGATATCGAAGGGGAGGTGTTCCCGCATGGTCAGCGGGAACGTGCCAGTCGGGTAGCACAACCAGCCGGTGAGGTCGTTCGTTCGGACCCGACCGGCGATCAGCACCACACGGCGCACGACCACGGCCCTGGTGCGCAGGAGTCGCGGCGGGCACGCGAACTGAGCGGGAGTGAGCCGATAGCCGCGGCCGATCCGTCGACCGGGCGGCCGGTGTTCGATGCGGTCGACACACCGGAGGGCGCCGGGGGGCTATCCCGAGGCGAGGCGGCACCGACGCAGGCGGCTGCCCGTGGGCGGACCCGTTCCGCGGGTGACACCCAGCCGGGAGACGGTCGCACTCGTTCGGTGGACGAGGTTCCGCACCCGGAGGTCCGTGCTGGTGCGGCGGCCGAGTCCGAGCGCGCGCGTGGTTCAGGTCAACGCACCGGCCGTGCGCCCCACGCCTCGGACCGTGGCGCGGGTGGCAAGCGCGGCGTGGTGCCGGAGCTTCCCGACCGTGGCGCGAGTGGTAAACGCGGTGCCGCGCCGGAATCCGCTGAGCGTGGGTCTGATTCGGGACGCCCACAGCGTCCCCGCGGGGACGCTCAGCCCTCGGGCCGCGAGCGCCCGCGTAGTGCCGAGCACCCGGTGCGCGAACGCGCCCGGGGTACGGATCTGCCGGAAGGGGAGCGTATGCGCAAGGCGGAACCGGGGCGAGAGCGGACCAAGGGCTCCGACGCGGTCGGACGGGAACGGCGGGCCGCCGCGGAGGGCGAGCGGGAACGGCAGCGGGGCAAGGAGAACGGTAAGGCGTCCGGGCGGGGTCGCGCGGTCGAGGGCGATCGCGTCCACCTCGGCGGGCGGGCGGGGGCACCCGGTCGGACCCGTCGACCGCGGCCCGAGGGCGAGCCGCCCGATCGGTCGACGCGCGGTCGCACCAGTCGTAGCGCTCGCCAGGAGCGGCCCGATCGGGGCTCTTCGGCGGGGGAGCGGGCCGAGCGCAAGCAGCGCGACAAGACACAGCGGGCGCAGAAAGCCAAGGCCAACAAGCAGAAATCCGGTCCGCGGCTGCTCGACGACTCCACCCGGGCACGGCTGGAGGCCATTGCCCGTGAGAAGAACGGCCTGGGCGCGGTCTGGGCCACCTTCCGCCTGCATACCGACGATCTGCGACGCCGCAACTTCGCCGCGCGGGCCGAGCGGCTCGAGTACGGCAGCGTCGACGAATTCGATCGCACCACAGCCCAACTCACCGACCGCGGGTACATGGGTGAGGGTGGTGGCCGCATGAACGTGGTCGGCCGCCCCGTCGAATACCGCGCCACCACAGCGCAGGTCGCGGGGCTGTGGCCGTGGTCGGTCGGTGCGGGCGCGCCGCTCATCGGCACCCCGCTCGGCTCGCATCTGCACACCGGCGCGCCGGTCTGCTTCGATCCGATGAACTGGTTCATGCGCGGCAGCTTCATTACCGCGCCCAGCCTTTTCGTCCTGGGCCTCAATGGATTCGGCAAATCCTCACTGGTGCGCCGCATTGTGCTGGGCGGTGTCGCACAGGGCATCACCCCGCTCATCCTCGCCGATGTCAAACCCGACTACCGCAAGCTGGTGGAGCTGGTCGACGGCCAGGTCATCGACCTCGGTTACGGCCACGGGAAACTCAATCCCCTCGCCGCCGGTGTGCTCGGCTCCGTGGTGCCCATGCTGGACGAACTGCCCGCGCTGCAAACGCAGGTGATCCAGGAGATGCGTGCCCGCCAGGTCACCCTGGTCGCCGGTCTGGTCGAACTCGTGCGCGGCGCGCGCGTGCGCGACTACGAGGAAACCCTCATCTCCACCGGCCTGCGCATCCTGTACCGCGAAGGCAGTGGTTTCACCCCGGACCAGCCACCCATTGTCGAGAACCTCCTGGAGGTGATCGTCGCGGGCGGTGACGAACTCCAACTCGATGCGGGTGCGGACAATCCGGATGAGTATCAGAACGCCATCAAGGGTCTGCGCCGCTCCCTGCGCGCACTCACCCAGGGCCCCTTCGGCGCGGTCTTCAACGGCCAGACCACCACTCCCATCGACACCACCGCCACCGCGGTCTGCATCGACGTCTCCCATATCCCCAGTGGCGACAAGAAACTCAAGGCCGCCGTCATGCTGGCCTGCTGGGCCGACGGTTTCGCCTCCGTCGAGGCCGCGCACGTGCTCGCCGACGCGGGCCTGGGACCGCAGCGCTACTTCCAGGTCGTCATGGACGAGCTGTGGCAGGTACTCGGCCTGGGCGACTTCATGGTCGACCGGGTGGACGAACTCACCCGCCTGCAACGCAGTATCGCCACCGCGCTGATCATGATCAGCCACACCATCAAGGATCTGCAATCGCTCGGCTCCGAGGCCGCCATCGCCAAGGCACTCGGCTTCCTGGAGCGAGCGCGCGCCAAGATCTTCGGCGCGCTTCCGGCCGAGGAGATTTCGCGCCTCGACTCAACCGTGCCGTTCACCGCAGCCGAGGAGGACATGGTGACCAGTTGGTCCGCACCGCAGGCGCTCACCGGCGAGGCGCTCAAACCAGGACAATTGCGGCCATCCGCGCCCGGCACCGGTAAGTTCCTGCTGAAAATCGGCGAGGACCGGCGCCCCGGTATCCCGTTCCATATGGAGTTCACGCTCTCGGAGAAGGAGAGCGGAATCCACGACACCAACCAGCGTTTCAGCGAATTCACCGAATCCAACGGACGCGGCACCGATGATGGGAGTGCCGCATGATGCCGCACCGGTCGTACCGACGAGTGTCTCCGGAGGTCAGACAGGCCGCCGTCGCGCAGGTCATCGCCCTCACCGGCAAGCTGCGCAGTGAATCGGAGGCCTGTCGGGTGGTGGCCGATCAGATCGGTGTGCACACCAATTCGGTGCGCAATTGGGTCCGCGCCGCCGAGGGTCCGGGCGTGGAACGGATGGACGCACTCGCATTGCGCCGCAAGGTCACCCTGCTGCAACAGCAACTGGCCGCCGCGGCCGAGATGAACCGCACCCTGGTGGAAACCCTCAACGACGCCTCGCGCGGCGTATGACCGGACGCGATCTGGACATCGGACACGCCGACTCGGGAAAACCGCTGGTATTGCCCGTGTGTCGGCGCGGGCGGCTAGCCTGGAAGACAAGTCCGGTCAAACGCGCGAACCTGGTGGTGATGCTGGTGGTGAGCGTCGCGATGCTGGTCGTGTCCTGTGGAAGCGACAGCGATGAGCCCGGACAGGGCGCGGGTCGACCACCCACGTCCACCACTCGGCTACTGGAGCGCGTCCCGGCCCCGGATCCCGCGAGTCCCGAGGGTGTCGCCGTGGAGGCGCTGCACGAGATCTTCACCTGGTATCCGGCCACCGAGCAGGAAGGCGCGGCGCTGGGGCGTGCGCGTAAATGGCTGGGTCCGAGCTTGATCCGTACCCTGGACAGCACGACACCGACGGCGGTCGAGACGCCGAAGGCGACGGTGCGCTGGGCCGATTGGGGTAAGGCCGGGGCCACCGTGGAAGCGTTCACGTTCGCGTCGGGTGCGGCGGCCCCCGGTGCCGATCCGAACCGGCAGCAGTACAAGATCGGGATCGAACAGACCGTCGTCTATCCGGACGGACGGCGCGAACCACTAGCACCCTCGACGGTCGTCGCAACCGTCGTCCGCACGACGGACGGCTGGCGGCTCGACGAATTTCATTGAGCCGCAACGACTTACAGGTCATCCCAGGAGGCAGTGATGGCGAAGAAGAAGGTACAGGATCCGGCCGCAAAGGGTCCGGATATGACCCTGTACATGATCTATGCCGGGTTCGTGATCTTCGGAACCCTGTGGCTGGCCCTGCAATTGGGCAATACGCTGGCATCGCAGAGGCAGACGATCCCGATCAATCCCATTGCCATCGGCTTCGAGTTGGCCCGCGGCGACCTGCAGTGGCCCGTCGCGTCCACCGTCATTGTGGGCCTGGTGGTGCTGGCCGCGGTGGCGTATGTGGTCATGGTCCGAAGGTCGAAGACGCGTAAGTCGGTGGGCCGACTGGCCGTCGACGACAAGGCCGACCACATGGGCCATGGCGGCGCGATCCGGCCACTCTCCGAGGAAGGTGTGCGGGAGAAGGCGAAGCAGCTGGGTATGCGGCTCGGCCGCACGGATATGCCCGGCGTGCCGATCGGCCGGTCCGTGGCCGACGGCCAGATGGTCTTCGGCTCGTATGAGGATCTGCACGTCGATATCTGGGGTCCGCGTCAGGGAAAGACCACCTCCCGGGTTATTCCGGCCATCCTGTCCGCCATCGGCCCGGTGCTGACCACCTCGAATAAGCGCGACGTCGTGGACGCCACCCGTGATGTGCGGGAGAACAAGGGCAGTCGCACCTTCGTCTTCGATCCGCAGGGCGTCGCGGACGAGGAACCGATCTGGTATTGGGATCCGCTGGCCTGGGTGGATGCGCACAGCCCGGGCTGTGAGGTCCGCGCGGTGCGGCTGGCCGGTCATTTCGCCGACGGCGACGACAGTTCCGGCCCCAGCGTCACCACCGACTCCTACTTCGACCAGGAGGCCGAGGACCTCCTCGCCGGGCTGTTCCTGGCCGCGGCCGTGGACAACCGGCCCATCATCCAGGTCTGGGAGTGGGTCAACAACTGGCGCGATACCGAACCGGTGGAGTTGCTGCGCCGCGCGGGCCAGCACTACATGGCCTCGGGTCTGGCGCAGCAGTTCAATGTCGACGACCGCACGCGCAGTGGCATCTTCGGTTCCGCCAAGAAGATGGTGCGCTGCCTCAAACTGTCGAATGTGCACCCGTGGATCACCCCCGGCGAAACCCGCACCCGGGATCGCGGCACCGTCAATCGCATTCAGTTCGACGAGCTCGAATTCATCGAGGGCAACGGCACTCTCTACAGCCTCTCCCTCGAAGGTCGCGGCTCCGCGGCGCCACTGGTCAGCGCGCTCACCGAGGCCGTGGTCGATGTCGCCACCCGGAAGGCGTCGCGCTCGCCCGGCGGTCGCCTGGCCATCCCATTGCTGGCCGTCCTCGACGAGGCCGCCAATGTGGTGCGGTGGAAGGATCTGCCGAAGCAGTACTCGCACTTCGGATCTCGCGGCATTGTCGTAATGACGGTGCTGCAGTCGTGGGCCCAGGGCGCGCGTTGCTGGGGGTCCGACGGGATGGAAGCGCTGTGGGCCGCCGCCAATATCAAGGTGCTCGGCAGCGGCGTCGACGATTCCAAGTTCCTCTCCGAGCGCTCGGAGCAGATCGGCGAATACGACTCCATCTCCCAGTCGGTATCGGAATCCAAAGGCGGTAAGAGCTATTCGCGCTCGCTCGCCTCGTCCAAGACCTTCAATGTGCATGCCCTGGCCACGCTGCCGCGCGGGCGAGCCATCGTATTCTCCTCCGGCACACCGCCTGTGCTCGTTCGCACGGTGCCCTGGTGGGAAGGCGAGTACGCTCCCGCGGTAACGAAGTCGATCGAGGCGCACCTCCCGGCTCCGTACCGGAAGACCCAGATCGCCGATCTTCGCCCCGCCGGTCCCTCATTGATCAAATCGGAGCCCAAGTCCGACGCGGGCCAGATTGAGGAGGTCAAGCCGCTGTGAACGAACAGCAGCAACAGCCCATGGTCTACGCCAGCGTGGTGGAGTTCGTGGAGAACTACCTATCACTGGTCTACCGGCGGCAGGTGACCGATATCAGCGATACGGTGTGGTGCCCCGAATGGTGGAAGCATGCCGAGGCGGTCGCCCGGCTCGACGCCATGTGGCGGGCGTGGGAGCACTACCGGCTGGATGGCAAAACCGGTCTGTCCGTGTGGTTTCTGGATCACGCCGACCCGCATATGGCGAAACTGTTCGATCCGAAGGGGCCGTTCAAGTACTGCAGCGTGCGCAATGGGCACAAGGATATGCTGACGCCGCTGCCGCTGAAATCTCCGCAGCAGGGCCTGTTCAGCGATCCGACGATGGGTGATTTCCGGATCTGACCGAGCACTACCGTGTAGCGGCGGATCGCAATTCAGGAATGGATCCGCCATGCTCGGCTCGACGTACGTACCGAACGGTTGTGAGGTGCGGGTCAGCCGCGTACGTCAGTTGCGTGCGCGCTGTAGCCCGCGGGCTTCCTGCTCACGTGCCCGCCGCTGAACCGTCGCGGCCTCTTCCTGCCGGGCCCGAACCGCATCCGACGCCGACTGTGCCTGTCCTACCTCGAGCAGCATCCGCACGGCGGCGAGCTCGGGTGCGATACCCATGCGAGACAGGTGCTGCGCCAGGGCCGCACGCCGTTCCACGGAGTCGTATCGAACCAGTGATTTGGACTGGGCGGCCTTGGTGGCGGCCATACGGGTGGCCTCGGCCTGTGCGGCGAAGCGGTCCTTCTCCAGCGAAACCCCTTTTTCCATCGGGGGTTTCTCGATCATGCGCGCAAGTTCGACATTGCGCGGATCCTTGGCTTTGGAGTCCGCTGCCTCCCGGAGCTGGCGCTCCCGGGATTCCTTCTGGCGTCCCTCGGTGACCTTGACGCGGGCTTCCGCTTCTTTCTGGCCACGTTCCCGGGTTCGCAGCGCGACAAGCGTCGCGAGCTGCAACATTTGCCTCATCATCGCCGCGGTTTCGCGGCCGATGTCGTCGAGTTCCTCGGCCATTGCCTGCTCCCCGATGCTGCAGTGATCACTATGGATGATTGTGGTGCTTCGTCTCGGATATCGCTACACGAACGGTGGTTCGGGAAGCGGTATCCCGCCTGCAAGCGTGGACACCGGGAGCACGGGAAGCGCGGCTTGCCCTGTGGGGGTTGCCCTGTGGGTTTTACTACGCCGCTCGTACTCCGTTCTATGAGGTTACCAGCGCGAACTCGGATACCGCCGTACGCGCGTGCTGTGATCCAGCATATATCTCACATTTCCGACACAGGCTGAAAAACTTCGGATTTTCTTTGGTTAGGAAACCCTTACACCGAAGCTTCACTAGGTGTCGAGGGTAGTGGACGCGCAAAAAAATCGGGCCCGACGCGCGGTGGCGGCGGGCCCGAAAAACCGTGCCGTCCAGTCGATTCGGGCGGTACCCGAAAGCGGCACCGGCTAAACCAGGTGTCTATATCGAGTTGGCGGCCGATCAGTCTCGGTCGGTCGGTTTGATTTGATCAGTCGATCTGGACCGAGTCGATGGTGACCGGAGTGTTCGGCGCACCGCCGCCTGGACTCGGCTCGAAGGAACCGTCATCGCCGGCAGCCGCGATCTTGTCGAGGGTCGCCAGACCGGTCTCGTCGATGGTGCCGAAGATGGTGTACTGCGGCGGCAGCTGCGAATCGCCGTAGACCAGGAAGAACTGGCTGCCATTGGTGCCGGTGCCGTCCTGGTTGGGGCCGCCGTTGGCCATCGCGATAACGCCACGCTTGTAGTTGACCGGCACCGACTCCGCGGCCGGGTCGCCCGGTGCGTACTGGTCCGTCGGGTATTCGTTATCGAAACTGTAACCGGGGCCGCCCATTCCGGTACCGGCCGGATCGCCACACTGCAGGATCTTCAGACCGGAGGTGGACAGGCGGTGGCAGCTGGTGCCGTCGAAGTACTTCTGCCCCGCCAGGCTCGCGAAACTATTGGTGGTACAGGGCGATTCGGCATTGTTCAGGGTGAGACCGATATTGCCCTGCGTGGTCTCCATACTGACGCTGAGCGTGGCATTGTCACCGCTGGTCGCGATGCCCTCGGTACGGGGCTTGTCCACCGGACGTGCCGCGGGCTGCTCCGGAGTATCGCGATAGGTGCAGTTCACCAGGTCGGCCTTGGGTTTGGCCGACGGCGGCGCCGAGGCCAGCGAGGCTTCGGGGGTCTCCGACGCGGTCGTGGTGGAGTTGTCCTCACCACGAGTCAGGTAGTAGATGCCGACGCCCGCCGCCACCGCGACCACAACGCCCAGGGCGGACGCGGCAATCGTGAGCTGCTTGCGCTTGCGGGCCCGTTGCGCCCGATTGGCCAGTTGACGCTCCAGCTTGCGTTTCGCCGCAGCGCGTCGCTGTTCATTGCTCGGCACTAGCTAGTCCCTCCGTGGTCGTATGTGTCCGGCACAAGAGTTTGCCATCATTTCCTGAGACCTTTCCTTATGAGCGGGGCCCGCCGCAGGGTAAACCGGTTGGACTTGTCCGATGGGCGTTTGAAAGACTTGGACACTGTGACCAAGACCAGCAGTTTCAAGGCCCCGAAGGGTGTCCCCGATTACCTGCCGCCGACCTCGGCGGAGTTCGTCGCCGTACGCGACGGATTGATCCGTGCCGCGCGGCTGGCCGGGTACAGGCATGTGGAGCTGCCGGTGTTCGAGGAGACCGCGCTGTTCGCCCGCGGGGTGGGTGAGTCCACCGATGTGGTCAGCAAGGAGATGTGGACCTTCGCCGACCGCAATGGGCAGAGCTTCACGCTGCGGCCGGAAGGTACCGCCGGGGTGATGCGCGCGGTGATCGAACACAATCTCGATCGCGGCGGACTGCCGGTGAAGCTCTGCTACGCCGGGCCGTTCTTCCGCTATGAACGCCCGCAGGCCGGTCGGTACCGCCAGTTGCAGCAGGTCGGCGTGGAGGCCATCGGCGTGGATGATCCGGCCCTCGATGCCGAGGTCATCGCCATTGCCGATACCGGGTTCCGCTCGCTCGGGCTCACCGATTTCCGCCTGGAGATCACCTCGCTCGGTGATGAGACCTGCCGACCGCAGTACCGGGAACTGTTGCAGGAGTTCCTGTTCAAGCTGCCCCTGGACGAGGAGACCCGCCGCCGCGCCGAGATCAACCCACTGCGGGTGCTCGACGATAAGCGGCCGGAGGTGCGCGAGCTGGTCGCCGACGCGCCGCTCATGATCGATCACCTGTCCGAATCGGCCAAGGCGCACTTCGATCAGGTGCTCGGCTACCTCGACGCCATGGGCGTGCCGTATGTGGTCAACCCGCGCATGGTGCGCGGTCTGGACTACTACACCAAGACCACCTTCGAATTCGTGCACGACGGTTTGGGCGCCCAGTCCGGGATCGGTGGCGGAGGTCGCTACGACGGGCTGATGGCCCAGCTCGGCGGGTCCGAACTGTCCGGTATCGGGTTCGGCATCGGCGTCGACCGCACGGTGCTCGCCCTGGAAGCGGAGGGCAAAGCCGCCGGTGATGGGGCGAGTTGCGATGTGTACGGCGTGCCCATGGGTGATCTCGCCAAGCAGCACCTGGTCGTCCTCGCCGCACAGCTGCGGGCGGCCGGTATCCGCACGGATCTGGCCTACGGCGGACGCGGGGTCAAGGGTGCCATGAAGGCGGCCGATCGGTCCGGAGCCCGCTTCGCCATCGTCCTCGGCGACCGCGAGGTGACCGAGGGGGAGATCGCGTTGAAGGACCTACGCAATGGTGAACAGCGGCAGGTGCCGCTCGACGAGGTGGTCGCACAGGTGTCCGCCGCCCTCGCGGGCGGGTAAGGCATAGGCGTCGCTCTGCCCTGGCAGTTGCTATCAACGCCGGGGCGGAGCATCACCGACGGTGAATTGGACTATCCCCGAATCGAATTCGTGATCGGCACCGTCCCCCGTCATCCCGGCGCGCTTTTGGCCGGGATCCACTACTCACCAGAGGTGGATTCCGGCCAAAGCGTGCCGGAATTACGAAGGTGGCGGTGGCCAGGCCACATCGCAACCCCAACTCTCGGTAGGCGCGAATGTGCGCACCCGCCAGGAAGTTCGGCGCGGTACCCGGTCTTGGTGGTAGCGTCCCCGACGGTGTTCGCCGCCGCCGCACCTTCCGGCCGTACACCCACTCCGACCTGGACGAATGCGCACCCGTGACTGAACAACCCAATACTGAACCCACCGCACCGGTCGGGCTCGATCTCATCGCACCCGAAATGTACGCACCGGCGCTGCGACGTCTCGCCCTCGCGGCTATGGGCGTAGGCATCGGCGTCGGTCTGCTGCTGGCACTGCTGGTGGATTGGCCCATCGCCCTGGCTGCCGCCCTTGTGCTCGGTGCACCCACCGCCCTGTACGCCGTGGCCGCGCAGCGTCGCCGAATGTCCCTATCCGGCACCGTACTTCACGCCCAGACCTGGTCCGGCGACCACCGCCTCGATATAGCGGCCGCTACTGGAGTCGAAATCCTCGTCTACGCGGGCCGCCTCAGTCGAGTGGTTCTACGCATTACCTCGGGCCCCGACACCCGCATAGTCCCGCTGGCCATGTACACCGATAGCGGTAGCGGCCGAGAGCTGCATATCCTCGGTCTCCGTCGCCTGTCCGACGCCCTGGCCGCCTGCCCCCTGGCCGCGGCCCTGGCGGTCTCCGACGTCCTGGTCCAGCAATTGCGCGCCGAAGCTCGCGATGCCAACGCGGAGGAGCGGCCGCTCTACCGTGCCGCCCGCATGGTCCGAGACCGCGATGCCGTCCAGCCGGTGGTGCTCAGCGGCCGGGATATCGCCGAGCTCTCCGACTAGGCGCGATCGGTAACGGACCGGCCCGCCTCCGTGTCGGAGCGCCGCGTCGCCCGCCTTCTTCCGTAGGCTCTTTCGGGCCGACGAAAGGGGACACCCGCACATGTTCGAGCGCACACTGCAGAAGTCAGTGGAACTGGTCTTGCGGGCCGGGAGTGGGGTACAGGCACCGCTGGCGGCCAAATACGTCGGACGGTTGCGGCGGTTGCACCCGGATCGGACGCCGGAGGACATCGCACAGGGGTTGGAGACGCGATACCTGGTCCTGGTCACCACCAGCGGCACGCTGGCGGGTCTCAGCGCCGCCGTACCGGGTGTCGGCACCCTGATCGGGTTGGCGGTGAGTGGTGTCGAATCGGTGTTCTTCCTGGAGACCTCCGCGCTGTACGCCGCCTCGGTGGGCGCGGTGCACGGAATGGACAAGATGCCGCCCAAACAGCGCCGCGCCGTGGTCGCCGGTGTTGTGCTGGGGGAGAGCGGCGCGGAGATGCTGGGTAAGACCGCGAGCCAGTCCGCCCGCGACTGGGCCACCGCGCTCGGCGACAAACTCCCCGTCGTTCGCTCCATCGACAACTCCATGGCGAAGCGCTTCATCGTGCAGTTCATCGTCAAACGTGGTGTGCTCATGTTCGGCCGGGTACTGCCCGCCGGTATCGGCGCGGTCATCGGTGCCGTCGGCAACCGCGCACTCGGCAAGGCCGTAGTCGCCAACGCCCACCGCACTTTCGGACCCGCGCCCGCGACGTGGGAGTCGACCACACCGGTCCCCGCCGGTGCGGTCAGCGGCAATGGGCGCGGGTGACGTTCGGTAACGGAGAATCGGTGCGGTGCTCGATTACGACGATGAAGCCGACGTTTACGATCGGACGCGAGGGGGACAGGCGCGCGCCGATGCGGCCGCAGCGGCGCTGAGCGGGTTGCTTCCTTCGCGCAGTGTGATTCTCGATCTGGCCATCGGTACCGGAATAGTGGCCGCCGGGCTGGAAACCCTCGGCCACCGCGTCGTCGGCGTCGACCTGTCGACCGGCATGCTGCGACACGCGGTCCGTCGACTGCCCGGCAGAGTGACGCGTGCGGACGCCACCGCACTTCCCGTGTCGAGCGATTGCGTTGAAGCCGTCACCGCGCTGTGGCTACTGCATCTACTGGATAATGCCGAGCCCGTCATGGTCGAAGTGGCAAGGGTCCTCCGACCGGGCGGACTCTTCCTCACCACCGCGGACAAACGCAGCGCAGATCGACTGGCCGCCGCTGCGCCAGCCGGAAGCCCTGTGGCCCAAGATAATTGCGCGCGGCTGACTGTTCTCGGAGTTCGGCACAATCTCCAGCTGACCGCCGCGACATCCTTTGTCGGACATGGGCAAGCTCGACCGGGTGGCGTCGACCCGGTGTACCCGGTTCTGGCCTTCCGCCGCGCTGTTGGCAGGGGTTAGGCCGTCACGACGTGGTGCTGGTCCGAGTTCGTAGCCCTTCGGCGAAGGTGCGTGCCGCCGCCAGGTCGCTGGCATTGGGTCGGCCCTTGCGGACACCGCCGACCAGTTTGAACGGCAGGAAGGTGTCGAAGGCGCGACAGGAGAAGGTGTCGACCACCTCGAAGCCCTGCTGTTCGAGCAGCCGCACCAGGGGGCGGGAAAAGGGGCGGAAGGACGCTTCGGGGAATCCGCTGGTGGCGAAGACGAATGCCTTGTTTCGTTGTTCCTGTGGGAGTGATTCGATGAACTCGCGCAGCTGAGTGTGGAAGGAGCCCAGGAAGATTCCCGAGCCGAAGCCCACCAGGTCGTAGGTGGACAGCTCGGCTGCATCGACCTGATCGGGGCTGACGATACGGGCGTCGAGGACCTTGCCGATGACCTCGGCGACCTTCCTGGTATTGCCGTGGGAGACCGAGGTGCACACCATGATCGCCTTCATACCGGCGCTCCCGTGGTTGCCTCGAATGCCTTGCGGCGCTGGCCGGTTCGGGCCTTGGGCTCCCCATCCCATCCGTGCGGCGTCATCTGTTCCCTCCCGGTAGAAGATCGACCTGCACCGTCGATCCTATTGGACTCCATAGCAAGGCAAAGGATCTCGCCGAGACGGGAAGTGTGGTGTCGATGACAGTCGACCCGGGTGGCCGTCGCGACAGCCACCCGGGTCGAATCGGTGGTCAGGGGTTTTCGGCCGCGATATCGACGAGCCAGTTGCGCAACCAGGTGGTGGCGGTGGTGCCGTTCTCGTCAACCACATAGGTCGGATACTTCTGGTGCGCTCCGGAGACGAGGAACTCCTGCACCTGCCGCACCCACTGCTCACCTGCCGGGTCGTCCGCCGGGGCCGCGAGGATGCCTGTAATGCCGGGGAAGAGCGCCTCGGTCAGGATCGACTGCAGGGACATGACGTAATTGCCGGCCTGCAGCGGATCCGGTGCGGACAGCTGGGTGAAGAATCCGGCGAAACGTCCGGCGAGATCGTCATTGGGCACCGAGCAGTACAGATCGCCCTCGACGCAGAAGGTCCGCACCTTCGAACTCAGAAAGCCGAATCCGCCGACGCGCGCCCCGCCCGCGCCCGCGCCCGGCACCGGCGGGCCGATCAGCGCGTCATTGAGCGAGCGGCGCGGGTCGGACAGCAGCCCGACCGCGGCCACCCGGTCCGGCGACACCACACCGAGTCCGGTGCCGATCTCCGCGGCCAGGTCTCCGGCCGCATCCGCGCCCTGGCTGTAGCCGATCAATGCGAAACGTGTTGCGCTGCACCGGGCCGCCATACCGGCGATCATCTTGCGGGCATTGTCGACGCCCTCCCGCTTGGAGCGGCCATAGACCTCACCCTCCCAGGGGAGTGCCGTGGCCGCGTAACTGACGTAGTCGGTGCGCACTGTGCCGGGCAACCCTCGGGTGACGAGGGACAGCATCCCCTGGCTCGGATCATCGCGGGAGGTTTCCCAGGTGCCGGGCACGGCCACCACGTTCAAATCCGGGCAATCGCTGGGTGCCGCATCCGCCGGCGGCGTGTCGGTTGTTATCCAAAGCATCCCTGCCGCAACCGCTACGACCGCTGTCGCGACCGAGCACGCTGTCCTGAGTGACCGTGCTGTTCGAAATGACAAGCTTCACACTCCTTGCTCGGACGATTCCAAGGTGGGAAGGCGCGCACCCCGCCCATTGCCGACAAACCGACCACAGCGAATGTCAGGCAACCCATGTGTACCGTCAGAAAGTACCAAGAAAGTGGCGAGTCGGTAATCGTTCCGCGCCAGGCTTTTCGCGTGAATAGCAGACCCTTCAGCCTGCGGCTTTCCGTACGAGCTCAGCGATCCGCGCCTCGTTGTCGGCGTTTCTGCAAAACTGATCAATCGTCCGACGTGCGAGCAATTCGCGCCGCCACCGCACCATCGCATCGGTGTATCGGCGTCGCAGAACTCACCGGAGTGGGCGCTGGCTCAGTTTTCGAGTACCTCGCGCAGTTTCAACAGGGTGGTCTTCCAGCCTCGCTCCATATAGTTGCGGGCCATCTTCTGTCGACGGTTCTCGATGTCGAAACCGGTCTGCGTCAACAGGAGTCGCGTACCACGGCCCTGTGGCTTGATCGTCCAGTCGACAACCCACCGCGCGGGATACTTGGCACGCAGATCGACCCAGGTGTGGGTCAACTGCTCACCCGGCTGCACCACGAGGACTTCACAGGCGATCTCACCGGTCGGCTCGGTCGGCACCACGAAAATGAAATGCGTTCCGACTGTCGCGGCGAACCCGTTCGACCGCATCAACCATCGCTCGATCAGTTCCGGCTCCGTCAGAGCACGCCACACGGCGTCCGGCGGCTGCGGAAAGAACCTGCCGATCTCGACCGCAGCGGGATTCAACTCGTGATCAGAAATCACGGCACACCGCCTCAACGAATCCAGCCATGCCAACAGCATCCCAGATCCCCGCGCCGCGAGCCCGCTAGAACCTGCTGGTAATTACCCGGATTCGGGCGAGGTCACGATGCCGGCAGCCAGCCTTCCCAGCGGGAGAGCCACCACTGGTCACCACGATCGAGCGCAACCGCCGCCCGTTCGGCCTCGGCCCAGACAGCTGCGGCCTCCGCCGGGCTGAGCCGACCACTCGCCACCTGCTCCGCGACATGGATAGCCAGACGTGGCCGTGCAGCACTTCTCGCAGCTGTACCAGGGATCCGACCGGGAACCTCTTCATTGCGGCCACGCTAGTCGTGCGACGGCCTGCGGCACCGGCAACCGTGGTTGGGGGCGAGCAGGCGGCACTCCCTGATATAAATTAGGTTAGCCTTACTTGCATTGAAGGGAGTTGTGCGTGCGCGTCGTTATTCTTTTCGGATCTGAACTGGGCACCTCCGAGCTGGTCGCCGAGTCCGTGGCCGATGAACTTTCGGCACATGATGTGTCGGTTTTCGATATGACGGACTTCGATCCCGGCGACCTCGAGCCGACTGATTTCCACATCGTCGTCTGCTCCACCTCCGGCGACGGGGAACTGCCGACCGGGGCCGAGCCCTTCTTCAATGCGCTCGATGCCACACAACCGGACCTGACCGGGCTGCGGTTCGGCGTCTTCGGGCTCGGCGACAGCATCTATGGCGACACCTACAACCGTGGCGGTGAGATCGCGGCCGAGAAACTCACAGAATGTGGCGCTGTCCAGGTCGGCGAGCATGCCCGGTACGACTCGTCGACGGAGGTGCGGCCGCAGGAGATGGCGCGGGAATGGGCTCGGACATTGCCGATCCCGGCCCTCATGACCACGTGAGGACGCAGTCCCGCTGCCACACAACCTTCAGGAGTAGGCGACCTTCCAGCTCTTGATCGCGTTCAGCCAGCTCGAGCGCAGCCGGACCGGCTCGGAGATCTCGCGCAGGTTCGGCATCACGTCGGCGATGGTATTGAACATGAGGTCGATCTGCAGACGCGCCAGGTTGGTGCCCGCGCAGTGGTGGGTGCCGTTGCCGCCGAAGCCGACATGCGGGTTGTGCTCGCGCAGCACGTCGAACTCGTAGGGGTTCTCGAAGTGGTCCTCGTCGAAGTTGGCGGAGGCGTAGAACAATCCGAGGCGGTCGCCCTTGGCAATGGCTTGACCGCCGATTTCGGTGTCCTGCATGGCGGTTCGCTGGATGGAGAGCACGGGGCTGGCCCAGCGGACGATCTCGTCGGGAGCGGTGCGGGGGCGCTGCTCCTTGTAGATCTCCCACTGGTCGGGGTTATCGACGAAGGCCTTCATACCGAGGGTGATGGCATTGCGAATCGTCTCGTTGCCGCCGACGATGAGGAGGACGACGAACCAGGCGAACTCATCCGAGGCCAGGGCCTCGCCCTCGACATCGGCGTGCAGCAGCGAGGTGACGATATCGTCCATGGGGCACCTGCGCTTCTCCTCGGCGAGGTTCCACGCGTAACCCATGACCTCCGCGGTGGCCATCCGGTGATCGCCCTCGAAGTCCGGATCCTCGAATCCCATCATCTGGTTCGTCCACGCGAAGATCTTCCGGCGATCGTCCTGCGGGACCCCGAGCAGTTCGGCGATCGCCTGCAACGGCAGTTCGGAGGCGACCTGATCGACGAAGTCGCCGCCGCCGGTTTCCTTGGCCTCGTGGACGATTCGTTCGGCACGGTCGCGCAACGCGTCACGCAGCAAATCCATGGCGCGCGGGGTGAAGCTCTTGGAGATGATGCGGCGGAACTTGGTGTGCTTGGGCGGATCCATATTCAGCAGCAGCGAGCGCTGAATCTCGATCTCCGCGCGGGTGGTACCGCTGGGCATCCGGATGACGGCGGTGTTCTCCTCCGAGGAGAAGATATCCGGCTTCCGGGAAATCTCCTTGATGTCATCGAGTTTGGTAATCGCCCAGTAGCCTCCGGTGTCGTACCCGCTCACACCGTCGGGCTGCGGGATCCAGTAGACCGGTGCGGTACGCCGCAGCTGCGCGAACTCCTCGACGGGCAGACGATGGACGAGGAACTCCGGATCGGTGAAATCGATACCGGCGGGGATGGACGGGGCGGACACGGAACCTCCTGTGGCACTTGAGCATTAGAAGTCAACCACGGAGAGGGAGGTGCCGCGCGCCGTGCGACTGCGAGGAAATGTGCTGCGCTGGTGATGAACACGATCTGCCGCGGGGCGACGGGAGCCCTCAATGTGAGGGAATTGTTGGTCACAATTGGTGATCGACGTTTCACCGCAATGTGTTTGGGATGTCGCTCGTGGCGGCGTCGCCGGGTGTGGACGTCTGTTACCCCGGTCGGGACGTCGATACCCGAACCGGGGACGTGGTGCGGTTTCTCACGTTTTCGGCTCAGCCGATCGATGGTTGGTTCTTGTGGCGCAGCCCATAGTCGATGTCGCCACGAGAACCGGGGCACCGGCGTCTGGTGTGCGAACCGGATCAGCGGGTGAGCATGCGCGGGGGATTCGGGTGCACGTCCACGAACGCGACCAGGTCACCGTAGGGAACGCTGCCGTGCGTGAAACGATGAGCCATGCGCGCCAACGCGGTTCGCGCTCCGTACTTGATCCGCATGGCTTCATACACTCGTGCGGCCAGGCGTGCGTCGCGGACTATATAGACGGTGCCGTACTGCTGACGGGTATTGAGGGCCGGTCGGCCGCGCCAGTCTCCCGGCTGGATCACCACTCGCGGATCGTGTGCCAACTGCTCTGCCTCGACGCCATATGAGGACAGCAGAAAATTCAACCGCCCGTGCTCGGCCGGAATGACCAGGTGCGGCGTCGTCGCGATGCGCCCCGGTGCGATCGGACGCGTCACCAGCACGGATTTCGCATCCCACCACGGCGATCCTTGATGCCATACGCCGGCTCCCGCGGGCCGGTCGGGCGTCATATCGCGATTCTGGTACACGGTTGCTACAGGTGCGGCACTCGATGTCATAACCGGTTCGACTCCAAAATCGTTGTTCTTCAGTACCTTTCGAACACAGGCATGTGCACGTGGGTGGGGCGCGCGGCAGCCCCGGTCCCGCTCCGGGCCCGGATGAGTGCCGCAATTGTCCCCATCCCGAGGTTAGCGTTGCTCTTGAATGCGTGCCAGGACGCTCGGGTCGAGCAGGGGTGCGTGTCCTGCGGTTGTCTCACATACGTCACCGACGCCACGGGGTAGTGGCATAACGACATTCGCCCGGCTCGCGCCGATACCGGCGAGCCGATCGGTGCGACGGTCGCTATTGCGGAGATCACTATCCGGAGATGCGGGTATGAGAGAAACGGCAGGACGGCCGGTGCGGCGAGGCGGACCTTCATCGCCCGTGCGGGCGGATGTCTGCTTGCTCACGGCCGCGGGTCTCGGTTGTGAGCGGTCGTTAGGCTGAGGAAGGGAGTGTCCGGACTATCGCTAGGAGATTGTCGTGAGCAGTGCCGCCCGACCCGTGACCGTTACCGTGACCGGCGCTGCCGGACAGATTGCCTATGGGCTGCTGTTCCGGATCGCCTCCGGGGCGATGTTGGGGGCGGATACGCCGGTACGGCTGCGGCTGTTGGAGATTCCGGCTGCGGTGGGGTCGCTGGAGGGAGTGGCGATGGAGTTGGAGGATGGCGCGTTTCCGCTGCTGTCCTCGATCGATATCTCCGATGACCCGTGGGTGGGGTTCGACGGGGCGAATGTCGCGCTGCTCGTGGGGGCTCGACCGCGTACGGCGGGGATGGAACGCGGCGACCTACTGGCCGCCAACGGGCCGATCTTCACCGATCAGGGTGCGGCTATCAATGCCAGTGCCGCTGCGGACGTCAAGGTGCTCGTCGTCGGAAATCCGGCCAATACCAATGCCTTCATCGCTATGAGCAATGCGCCGGATGTGCCCGCGGAGCGGTTCACGGCGCTCACCCGGCTGGACCACAATCGCGCGATCGCGCAGCTGGCCAAGAAGACCGGGGTGGCGGGCACCGATTTTCGGCGGGTCGCCATCTGGGGCAACCACTCCGCCACCCAGTACCCGGATATCTCGCATGTCACCGTGGCCGGTCGGCCGGCGGTGGAGGTCATCAACGATCAGAACTGGGTGGTGAACGACTTCATTCCGACCGTGCAGCAGCGTGGGACCGCGATTATCAAGGCGCGCGGGGCGTCCTCGGCGGCCAGTGCCGCCAGCGCGGCCATCGACCACATCCGTGATTGGGCGCGGGGTTCCGCGGCGGGGGATTGGGTGTCGATGGCGGTGCCGTCGGACGGGTCCTACGGGGTGCCGGAGGGGCTGATCAGTTCGTTCCCGGTGACCTGCGCGAATGGCGAGTACAGCATTGTGCAGGGTCTCGACGTGGACGAATTCTCGCGTGGGCGAATCGATATCAGCGTGGCCGAGCTCGAGGGCGAGCGCGATGCTGTTATCGACCTCGGATTCGCCAAGCGCGTCTGAGTGCCGCTCGGTGCGGACCCCGGCCCGATATAGGGGCCGGGAGTCCTCGGGACCGTGGGGATCGCGCCCGGGCCGGTCAGCTCAGCTTGCTGATCACATTGTCGCCGTACCACTTCAGCTTGACGATCTTCTCTTCCAGCGACTCGGTGTCGTGCTCCATGGCGTAGGAGTTGCGGAAGCCCACAATGAGATCGGTAATGCCCTTGTCCTCGAGGCGCTTGACCCCATCGGTGGTGTAGCCGTCGCGGGAGACGGCGTGAATCTCGAACGGCGTGGAAAGGTCGCGCTCGCTGCGCAGTTCATTGATGCGGGCGAGGTACTTGTCGAGATCCTCCGCACCGCCGCCCGCGTGCATCCAGCCGTCGGTCAGGCGCACCGCGCGCTCGAGGGCGGCATCGGAGTGGCCGCCGACCAGAATGGGAAGCGGTTCGGTGGGAGCGGGAGTGAGCTTGATCTTGGGGATGTCGTAGAACTCGCCGTGGTACTCGAAGTACTCGCCGGTCGACAGGCCCTTCACGATTTCGATGCATTCGTCGAGACGCTTACCACGCTTCTCGAACGGCACACCCATGATCTCGAAATCCTCCGGCCACGGGCTGATGCCGACGCCCAGCGCGAAGCGGTTATTGCTCAGGCGGGCAAGCGAACTCGCCTGCTTGGCGACCAATACCGGCGGACGGATCGGCAGCTTCAGCACGAAGGGGGTGAGGCGCAGGGTGGTGGTGGCCGCGGCGATGGCCGCCGACAGGACGAAGGTCTCGATAAAGGGCTTACCGTCGAGGAACTCGCGGTTGCCGTCCTTGGTGTAGGGATACTTCGAGTCCGACTCGGCCGGGTAGGCGATGCTGTCGGCGATGGTCATGCTGTGGAACCCGGCGGCCTCCGCGGCTTGCGCCAGCGGAATGTAGTAGTCCGGGTTGGTCATGGCCTCCGCATAGGTGAAGCGCATCTGGTCGTCCTCTCGACAGTGGGCGGGCGCCAAACTAGAACAGATTCTAGTTATGGGGTGATGCTAGCCGCATCATCTGTCGTAGCGCGAGAGTTCTTCCAATGGTGGGAATGGTCTCGCTGGCTGAGATCGGCCTCGGTGGGGATTGCCCCGCTATTCTGAACCCTGTTCTAATCGCACCCATGACGATTGCCATCACCGGCTCCGCCTCGGGTATCGGCGCGGCCACCGCCGCCGCCCTGACCGCGGCCGGGCACGACATTATCGGCATCGACCTGAAGGACGCCGATATCACCGGCGACCTCACCGATCCAGCCCTGCGCGCGGCAGCCGTCGAACAGGTGGTGGCACGCAGTGGCGGTGTGCTCGACGGGCTCGTGCTGTGCGCGGGCGTCGGCCCGCAGGTCCCGGACCCCATGCGCATTGTGGAAATCAACTACCGCAGCACCATCGCGCTGCTCGATGCCCTGCTGCCCGCCCTGCGGAAGGGCGAATCGCCCGCGGCCGTGGTGGTTTCGTCGGTGGCCTCCACTCATATCCCATGGGATAAGAACCCCGTCGCCACCGGTACCGAAGCCGAAGCCTTCGCGCAGGCCGGTGATTACGCGGGCAGCTACGCCTACGCCGCCTCCAAGAACGCCGTCACCGTCGCGGTGCGCCAACGCGCCGTCGAATGGGGAGCGGCGGGCGTGCGACTCAATACCGTCGCACCGGGCAGCGTCGACACCCCGTTGCTTCAGGCGGGTATGGATGATCCCCGCTACGGCGAGGCCATTCGCAATTTCACCTCCCCGGTGGGGCGCAATGGCCGCCCCGACGAAATCGCTGCCCTGATCGCGTATCTACTGGGCCCGCATGCCGGTTTCATACACGGCGCGCAGTTCGTCATCGATGGAGGTACCGACGCGCAGGCGCGGCCGACCGCCGTCTGAGGTGCGTCGGCGCGGTCCCGCCCGGTCGCGGTGGCCAATCACCACGACGCCGCTTGGCCGCCCTCGTCATTCCGGCGTGTGCTTGGCCGGAATCCAGCTTTGATCAGCATGGATCCGGTCAAAGCATGCCGGGCGTGCTCAGGATTTCTCCTGGTTGTTCTCGCCTGACGCCTCATCGGGGATTTCGCCGATGACCCCCGGCCCGGACTCGCCCAGATTGCTGGTGAGTTCGCTTTCGCCGGACGGGTTCTGGTAGTGCTCCACCGAGCGCGAGTATTCCTGGTCCGCGCCTCGCTGACCGGCCGCGGCCCCGTGGGGCGCACCCATGAAACCGCCCGGAGTCGCGCCGCCCGCACCGGGGCCGCCGAGGCCCCCGGAACTGAACGGGTTGCCCGCGCCGGCGGCGATCTTGCCGCCGGGAATGGAGGAGCCGGGACCGCCGGGCTTGGCCGCGATGCCGCCCGCGCCGCCGCCGACACCCGCGCCGCCACCCGCGCCACCGCCGAGTCCGGCGGCCTTGGTATCCGCATCGCCGGGACCGGTCCCGGCGGGGTTGACGCCGGCGGCCCTGGTGGCCTGGTCGACGCCGGACTTCAGCAGTTCCTGAGCCTGCTGCAGGATCGGCTGGCCGACATTCTGGGCGAGCGACTGGGCGACCTCGGCCGGATTGGGGCCGCCGCCACCCTGGCCGAGCAGCTGGCCGACGACTCCGCTCAATTGGGCTGTGTAGCCGCCCAATTCACCACGGGTGGCATTGACGACCGCTACCGCCGCGCCGAGGTGTTCGGTCGCGGAGGCAATGAGCGCGGCCTGGCCGGGTGGGGTCAGTGCCACGGGGGCCATGGCGGTGGCCTGGGTCGCGAAGGACTGGGCGATGGCGGTGAGCTGGATATTGCCGCGCTGCACGACGGCGGCGGCCTGCTCGGTCAGTGCGGAAATATCGAACCCGCGCCGGGTGGTTTCCGCACCGTGGTTCTGCGCCTGCTGACCGGCGGATTGGGCGGCGCCGCCGGATTTGCCCTTCCAGACCGTTTCCACAGTCTTCAGCGCGCCGTTGCCTATCTGCATCGCGCCCTCGATGAATTTGGACGACTGGTTCAGCACGGTGGCGGGGTTCAGTGCGCCGAGGACGCCGGTGCCGAAACTGTTGATGAGATCGAGGAATGGTTTGAACAGGGCGTCGATACCGGGAATCGCGGGCAGCGCCATACCGCTCATGAGCGCGGCCACCGGGTCCGGGGGCAGTGGCGGTAGCGCGGACGGATTCGGTCCGGCGCTCGCGAGCGCGGCCTGCGCGGAGGCGATCGCCGCGGGTGCGTTGCCCAGGGCGGCCCGGGCGTTGTCGAGCACTGACTGCGCGCCGTCGAGGGTGTGCTGCGCGGAGTCCAGGGTGTGCTGACCGCCGTCGAGGACACCGTCGAACGCCGCGTAGGTCGAGTCATCGGGCGCGCCCGGGCCACCGTGCGGCATGCCACCCAGCAGCGGGGAGCCACCGCCCTGCTCGAACTCCTTGCGCGACAACAGGAAAGCGGGAGCTTCGAACGGTGCGACGTCCTCCGGCAACTGGAACAGCGGTACGTCGACGAAGGGCCCCGAGGGCGGCGCTGCCCCGGTGTCCGGGGCGGCGTACGCGACCTCGGGGGAGTGATCGGGCGCGATGACGCCCGAGGACAGCGGATCGACGGGGCTCATACCTGCTCGCCGATCGTTGCGCCGAGCTGCCCCACACCGCCCGCGAAGGCGGCGTCGGTCGTCTCGAGGGTGGTCGCCGAACCGGACGCCGTCTGCCCCACGTGCGCGTACCGCCCCGACAGCGCGTTGATGTCCTCGGCGTGCAGCACCTCCGCGACCGCGTACAGGGCCAGGTAGTCGGCACCGATGAGACCGAAGACAGGTGTCATGGCGGCGACACCGGCTACAGTGTCGAGATTGCCCGCGGCAGCGATATCGGCCGCGACGCCACCCTGGGTCGCGGCGAAGGCGCGGACCCCTTCCGGATCCACCGAGAATTCGGTCATGAGTCCCACCCCGATCGTCGTGGACAAATAGCGATCCTGAATATATCCGACAAGGCCGACCGGGCGCAGGGGCGTATCCACAGGCCAGCCACCCGCCGCTGTTGCAAATTAGAACAGGTTCTATATTCTCGACTCATGAAGGTCGCAGTCACCGGCGCTGCCGGGTTCCTTGGCACCAATTTGCTTCGCCTGCTTACCGATCGCGGTCACGAGGTGACAGCTATCGATCGTGTTCGGCCCTCCGGTGCCACAGAACCAGGTGTCACCTGGGTGACCGGTGATGTGCTCGATCCCGAGTCCATGCGCGGCGCGCTGGACGGCGCGGAGGTCGTCTACCACCTGGTCGCGGTAATCACCCTCGCCCAGAAGAACGATCTCGCCTGGCGGATCAATACCGAGGGCGTGCGCATCGTCGCCGAGGCCGCCCTGGCTGTCGGCGCGCGCAAATTCGTTCATGCCAGCTCCATTCACGCATTCGACCAGTACAACTGCGGCGGCCGCATCGACGAGCGCACCGCCCGCTCCATCAACCCGGATCTGCCGGTATACGACCGGTCCAAGTGGCAGGGTGAGGTGGAACTGCGCAAGGTCATCGACAAGGGTCTCGACGCCGTGCTCTGCAATCCGACCGGCGTCTACGGTCCGGTCGACTTCACCCGCTCCCGAATCAATGGCACCCTGCTCGACGCGGCCAAGGGTCGTATACCCGCCATGATCGGTGGCAGCTTCGACCTCGTCGATGTCCGTGACGTCGCCATGGGTCTGATCCAGGCCGGCGAGCGCGGCCGCACCGGTGAGAACTACCTGCTCACCGGCCATATGCAGACCATGTGGGATGTCACCCGCCTCGCCGCGTCCGTCAATGGCAAGAAGGGTCCCCGCGTCCTGATTCCGGCACAGGTCATCTCGGCCGTGATGCCCGTACTCGAGCCGGTGGGCAAGCTGTTCGGCAGCGATGTGCTGTCCAAGGCCGCTATGGGCGCGCTCATCTCCGCCCCCATTGTCGACGGCACCAAGGCCAGAACCGAACTCGGCTACCTGCCGCGCTCCACCGATGAAACGGTGCGGGATCTGGTCGCCTTCGCCAATAACGACCTCGTCAAGCTCGACACGCGAAAGATCGCTTGACACCTGCTAGAACAAATGTTCGACTGGTGGGGTGCGGTGGCAAAGCCAGACTCTGGACGCCGATGACGGCGCGCTGCCCGGACTCGAACGGGCCGGTCTCGTTCGGACAGTACAGACTCCCGACTTCGAGGGCATCACATTCCACGAGGTGCTCTGTAAGAGCGCGCTGAACAAGGTTCCCGAGGGCGGCAGTATGCCGTTCAACTGGACCGTCAATCCAATGCGCGGATGCTCGCACGCGTGCCGCTACTGCTTCGCTCGCGGCTCGCACGAGTATCTGGACCTGGACGCAGGACTGGACTTCGACAATCAGATCGTCGTCAAGACGAATGTCGCGGCCGTCCTGCGCCGGGAGCTGCACAAGCGGTCCTGGCGGCGCGAAGCCGTTGCGCTGGGGTCGAATACGGATCCGTACCAGCGCGCCGAGGGTCGCTACCGGCTCATGCCGGGCATTATTTCCGCACTCACCGAGTCGGGCACACCCTTCTCGATTCTCACCAAGGGCACCCTGCTGCGCCGGGATCTGCCGCTGCTCACCCAAGCCGCGCAACAGGTCTCGGTCAGTGTGGCCGTCTCGCTGGCCATCCTGGATCCGGATCTGCATCGCGGGCTGGAATCCGGTACGCCGACGCCCAAGGCGCGACTGGAACTCATTCGCGCGCTCGCCGACGCCGGATTCGCGGTGAATGTCATGGTGGCCCCGGTAATTCCGTACCTCACCGACAGTCGAGCGCATTTGGACGAACTCTTCGCCGCGCTCGCCGACGCGGGCGCATCCGAGGTCACCGCCTTTCCCATGCATCTACGGGGCGCGACCCGAGATTGGTTCCTCGAGTGGTTGGCCACCGAGCACCCCGCGCTGATCCGCCGCTACCGACAGCTGTACGGTCGCGGAAGCTCTGTCACACCCGAGTATTCCGCCTGGCTACGCGGCCGCATCGAACCGCTGCTGGAGAAGTACCGCTTCAACCGTGAACGTCCGGCCGAGCCCGAAGTGCGGGCCGCCGCCGAGTCCGCCGCCGCGCGGACGCCCGACCGGCAACTGGCGCTCTTCGCCTGATTCCGGCGGAGATTCATCGAGTTCCACCGCTCACTTCGCGGTCCTCCGCGAATGAGGCGGAGTAGTTTGGCGTTGATACCTCACAGCGACGAGGAAGTGATGCAGGCGCATGGTTTCCCAGCACGGCGACGACTCAGTGGTGAAGTCCGAAAACGGCCACACCACAGAGAAATTGGAAAAGGTCGTAATTCGGTTCGCCGGTGACTCCGGTGATGGAATGCAGCTGACCGGTGATCGATTCACCCATGAGGCAGCGGCATTCGGCAATGACCTCGCCACCCAGCCCAACTTTCCCGCCGAGATCCGGGCACCCCAGGGCACGCTGCCGGGTGTCTCGTCCTTCCAGATCCAGATCGCCGACTACGACATCCTCACCGCCGGTGACCAGCCCGATGTGCTGGTGGCGATGAATCCCGCGGCGCTCAAGGCGAATCTGGAAGACCTCGCGCGGGGGGCAACCGTCATCGTCAATACCGATGAGTTCACCAAGCGCAATCTCGCGAAGGTGGGCTATACCGGCGACCCGCTGACCGATGACACCCTGTCGGATTTCGTGGTGCATCGAGTACCCATGACATCACTGACACTCGGGGCAACAGAACCGACCGGTGTGGGCAAAAAGGATGGGCAGCGGGCGAAGAATATGTTCGCGCTCGGTTTGCTGTCATGGATGTATGGGCGGCCCATTGATGGGACCGAACAGTTCGTACGGGAGAAATTCGCTGCCACACCCGAGGTGGCCGAAGCAAATATTCTCGCAATTCGGGCAGGGTGGAATTACGGCGAAACGACCGAGGCATTCGCGAGTACCTATGAGGTTGCGCCCGCGACGCTGCCGCCGGGTACCTACCGGCAGATCACCGGCAATACCGCGCTGGCCTACGGCATGGTCACGGCCGGGCAGCTGTCCGGCATGCCGGTATTCCTCGGGACGTATCCGATCACCCCGGCCTCGGACATCCTGCACGAGCTGAGTAAACACAAGAACTTCGATGTCACCACCTTCCAGGCCGAGGACGAGATCGCCGGAATCGGTGCGGCACTGGGTGCTTCGCTCGGCGGGGCCTTGGGCGTGACGAGTACCTCCGGACCGGGTCTGGCGCTCAAGAGCGAAACCATCGGGCTGGCGGTCATGACCGAGTTGCCCTTACTGATCGTCGACGTACAGCGCGGCGGTCCCTCCACCGGACTGCCCACCAAGACCGAACAGTCCGACCTGTTGCAGGCGTTGTACGGACGCAATGGCGAATCGCCGGTGGCGGTGCTCGCACCGCGGTCACCCGCCGACTGCTTCGATACCGCGGTGGAGGCCGCGCGTATCGCCATCACCTACCGCACCCCGGTACTGCTGCTCTCCGACGGCGCGATCGCCAATGGCTCCGAGCCGTGGGCGATTCCGCAGGTCACGCAGCTCGCGCCGATCGATCCCGGGTTCGAGGCCGATGCCGAGGAGGGTAGCGAATTCCTGCCCTATGCGCGTGATCCGGAAACTCTGGCGCGACCGATCGCTCGACCCGGTACCAAGGGGCGCGCCCATCGCATCGGCGGTCTGGAGAAGGCCGACGGCAGCGGCAATATCTCCTACGAGTCGGCCAATCACGAGCTCATGGTTCGACTGCGCCAGGCCAAGATCGACGGTATTGCGGTGCCGGACCTGGTGGTCGACGATCCGGACGACCGCGCGGAGCTGCTGCTCATCGGGTGGGGTAGTTCCTACGGGCCGATCGGGGAGGCGTGTCGGCGGGCGCGACGGCGCGGGGTACCGGTGGCGCAGGCGCATCTGCGGCATCTGAATCCGTTCCCCGCCAATCTCGGTGCGGTACTGCGTCGCTACCGCACCGTGGTCGCGCCGGAGATGAACGGCGGCCAGCTGGCCATGCTGTTGCGCGCCAAGTACCTCGTCGACGTCCAGCCGTGGACCAAGATCGCCGGAACCGCGTTCTCGGCACAGGAACTGGTCGGCGTCATCGACGCGACACTGGACGGATCCATCGCGGATATGGAACAGGACAAGGCCTTCGCCGCGCGGGCACGGGCCACCTACCGCACCCCAGGGGGCAAGTGATGACCATTGTCGAGAACCAGTTCGTCGGAAGGGATCTGGGGCTCACCGGGCTGTCCGGCGTACCCACTGCCGACGGACCGCAGAAGGCCAAGGAGTACACCTCCGATCAGGAGGTGCGCTGGTGCCCCGGATGCGGTGACTACGTGATCCTGGCGACCGTACGTGGTTTCCTGGCCGACCTCGGGCTCGAGCGCGAGAATCTCATGTTCGTCTCCGGAATCGGCTGCTCCAGCCGGTTCCCGTATTATCTGGAAGCCTATGGGCTGCACTCGATTCACGGCCGCGCCCCGGCCATTGCCACCGGGCTGGCGGTCACCCGGCCCGATCTGTCGGTCTGGGTGGTGACCGGCGATGGTGACGCGCTGTCCATTGGCGGCAACCACCTCATTCACGCGCTGCGCCGCAATGTGAATATGACGATCCTGCTGTTCAACAACCGGATCTACGGACTCACCAAGGGCCAGTACTCACCGACCTCGGAAACCGGCAAGGTCACCAAGTCCACCCCGATGGGTTCGGTCGATCACCCGTTCAATACCCTGTCGGTCGCCCTCGGTGCCGAAGCCACCTTCGCCGCACGGGCTTTGGACTCCGACCGCGCCGGGCTCACCGAGGTTCTGCGCGCGGCCGCCGAGCATCGCGGCACCTCATTCGTCGAGATCCTGCAGGACTGCCCGATCTTCAATGACGGCTCCTTCGACATGCTTCGTAAGGAGAATGCCGAATCCCACCTCATCCGGCTCCAGCACGGCGAACCCATTCGCTTCGGCGCGGATCGCGAATTCGCGGTGGTGCGCAGCGGTTTCGGGCTGCGGGTGGCGAGCGCGGATGCGGTGGCCGAATCCGACATTGTGGTGCACGACGCCTATTGCGAGGATCCGGAATACGCCTACGCGCTGTCGCGGCTCTCGGATCAGGACCTGACCCGGGTGGTGACCGGCGTGTTCCGCAGTGTCTCGCGACCCACCTACGACGACGGGGTGCGGGCGCAAACCGCGATGGCCCAGGAACGTAAGCCGGTCAGTGCCGATTCATTGCAGTCGTTGCTGACCGGGAAGGAAACCTGGACCGTCGGTTAGATGGTTGTGTGCACTGGTGGGTGGGGTACTGACTGCTGTTCTCGGGGCCTACGTAGCCAAGTCGGGTGCGAAGGAGCGGCTTCCAGCGGCGTTCGGCCGAGTCGAGCCAAAGGCGAAAGCAGTGTGGTGGCGTCGCCTGCCGTCCCCGACCTGAGTCCCCCAGTCGGGTGCCGTCATCTCCCATTCCAGCCTGGCGGCGGACCGTTGTCACGTCCTCGAGATTTCACAACGAAGACAAAGACGCCAGTACGCAAGAGATAAAGATTCGAGCCCGCCAGAGCAGACCGATTGGTCAGGGGGACCTGGTGGCGGCATCGGCCGAGTAATCCCCGCCACCATGTCCCCCTGACCGATCGGTCTGTTTCGGTTTGTCCTCTTTGTCTGTTTCGTGTGTCTTGTTCTGTCCCGAAATCGGGACAACGGTCGGTCCACCGTCGAGAAGGTGAGAATCCGCGCCTGACTGGGGGACTCAGGTCGGGGACGGCAGACGAGTCGACCACACTATCGGTTTGATCTCTTCCTCCGGCACCCAGCTGGAACCGCAAGGCCCGCTCCCAACTTGGCTACGTAGGCCCCGAGAACAGCAGTTAGTCACTCACTAACCAGCCATCCAAGGAGCTCAGCGGTCGGCAGTGAAGGCGTCGACGAGTTTGTTGTACAGGGCGGCGAAACGGGTGCGATTCGCCTTCTGGTCCTCGTCGAGGCCATCGGTGACACCGGGGGCGTAGACGATCAGATGGGCATCCTCGGCGGACTGCTGGGGCAGGAAGTCGATGATCATCGTGCCCTGGTCGGTGACATTGGGTGTGCCCATATCGACGGTGGCCAAGGCCTGTACCTCGGAAATCGCCGCGGTCAGGACATCCTTGGGTACGGTGCCGTTCACCTGCTGCGGCGCGGCGTCCGGGGCGCGGTCCGGGCTCGCCGCATCCGGGCGCTTGACCGCTCGGCCGTCGTCGTGCACCTCGAGGACCGGGCGGATATCGGTGCGTTCGAACCAGCCACCGGGCATGGAGGTGAGGATGAAGAGTGGCTGTGCCGCAATGGGAGTCGCCGAGGCCTGGGTGGCCGTGTCGCTCGGGGATGTGGGTCCCGCCGGCACCGGATGCTCGGCGGTCGCGATACCGCAGGTCAGCGTGAATGCCGCCACCGTCGCCAGGGCGGCCGCCGCGGCGCGTACCGGGTGCTGTCCGAATTGCCCTGTGGCACCGAACCGTCGCATCGATCAATCCCTCCGTTCCGACGAGCCGAATCTCGCCGCCGGTGATTGTCCATCGCATCGGGCGTGGCGGGCGACAGGCTCGCCGAAATACCGTGCGCGACACGCGGAATCACAGGTAGCGTCGCACACGGGGATCTCGGGGTACGAAATGGGTTGAGCGCGAGCGGCTATCGGGTCAGCGCGGGCGGATTCCTCAGGTCTCGCGCGTTGTAGGTGTCACACGCCTTGACCTGGCCGGTCTTGTACCCGGCGAGGAACCACTTCTGCCGCTCCTCGGAGGAGCCGTGCGTCCAGGCTTCCGGATTCACCCGGCTGCCGGAGGCCTCCTGGATACGGTCGTCACCGACGGCCGACGCGGCGGAGAGACCATCGCGAATATCGTTATCGGTCAATGGCTTCAGGAACGGCTGGTCGGTGCCCGGGGCGGGGAGCTTATCGGCGTAGTAGGCCCACACCCCGGCGTAGCAGTCGGCCTGGAGTTCGGTGCGAACCGCCCCGGATTCCGCGCCCCTCGGATCACGTTGGGCGCGACCCAGATCGCCGAGCAGGTTCTGGATGTGGTGACCGAACTCGTGGGCGACCACGTACTCCTCCGCGAGGGGGCCGCCGCTCGCGCCGAACCGATCCTTGAGTTCCTGGAAGAAGGCGGTATCGAAGTAGGCGGTCTCATCGGCGGGGCAGTAGAACGGCCCGACCGCCGACGAGGCCTGACCGCAGCCGGTATTGATCACACCGGAGAACAGCCGCACGGCGGGTTCGGTGTACTGGCGGTTGGTCTGCTTGGCGAGTTCGCTGTCCCAGACCGCGTCCAGGCTCTGCACGGTCAGCACCACTCGGCAGTCGACGTACTTATTGGCATCGGCACCGGTCTTGCAGTGCTCGGGCGTCCCCGCCGTGCCCTGTTCCGCCTGACTGTCCGCGCCGGTGAACTGACCGAGCACCGAGCCGGGATCGCCACCCAGCAGCAGTGTCACGACAAGTGCGATGAGGCCGAGCGCGCCGCCGCCGAGTGCCATTCCGCCGCCCATACCGGGCCCGCCGCCCGAGGACACCCGATCCGAATCGATCTGCATGCCTTCGTTGAAGGTCATCCGATAGCTCCCGTCTGCGGTGCCTCGATAGGGCGGTACTGCATGAGGGTCGGGTAGCCGATCGACCCGCCGACTAACAGCTTGGCACGTGGGAATGGATATCGGTTTTCACTTGGCGCACGTGTCTCTCTACGATGAAGCACGCACCCGCTCACTCTCCGGTGCTTCGAATGCGTCGAAAGGACTCCCGTGCTGCGCACCCACTTGGCTGGTTCGTTGCGAAGCGAGCACGCTGGCCAGACCGTAACCCTCACCGGTTGGGTGGCCCGGCGTCGAGACCATGGTGGCGTGATCTTCATCGATCTGCGTGATGCCTCTGGTGTGTCGCAGGCGGTGTTCCGGGAGGGCGCACCGGCTGAGCAGGCCCATAAGCTCCGCAATGAGTTCTGTGTGAAGGTCACCGGTGTGGTCGAGAACCGACCGGCTGGTAGTGGCAACCCCAATCTGCCGACCGGCGATATCGAGGTCAATGTCACCGACCTCGAGGTTCTCAACGAGGCCGCGCCGCTGCCGTTCCAGCTGGATGAGACCCCCGGCGAGGAAGCTCGGCTCAAGTACCGCTACCTCGATCTGCGCCGCGAAGGTCCGGGTCATGCCATTCGCCTGCGGTCCAAGGTCAATGCCGCCGCCCGCGATGTGCTCGCCTCGCATGCCTTCGTCGAGGTCGAAACCCCGACCATGACCCGGTCCACCCCGGAGGGCGCTCGCGACTTCCTGGTGCCGGCGCGTTTGCAGCCCGGCAAGTTCTACGCGCTGCCGCAGAGCCCGCAGCTGTTCAAGCAGCTGCTCATGGTGGCCGGTATCGAGCGCTACTACCAGATCGCGCGCTGCTACCGCGATGAGGACTTCCGCGCGGACCGCCAGCCCGAGTTCACCCAGCTCGACGTGGAGATGAGCTTCGTCACCCAGGAAGATGTCATTCTCCTGGCCGAGGACATCCTCGTCGCGCTGTGGAAGCTCATCGGCCACGAGATCCCCACGCCGATCCCGCATATGACCTATGCCGAGGCCATGCGTCGGTACGGCTCCGATAAGCCGGACCTGCGGTTCGAGGTCGAGATCACCGAAATGGCCGACTACTTCAAGGACACCCCGTTCCGGGTGTTCCAGTCGCCGTATGTCGGCGCGGTCGTCATGCCCGGCGGCGCGAGCCAGCCGCGGCGTCAGCTCGATGCCTGGCAGGACTGGGCCAAGCAGCGCGGGGCGAAGGGTCTGGCCTACATCCTGGTTCAGGAGGACGGCACCCTCGGCGGTCCGGTCGCCAAGAACCTGACCGATGCCGAGCGTGAGGGTCTGGCCAAGTACGTCGGCGCGGAACCGGGCGACTGTGTGTTCTTCGCCGCCGGTGAGATCAAGTCCAGCCGGGCGCTGCTCGGCGCGGCGCGCGGCGAGATCGCCCGCAAGTGCGGCCTCATCGACGAGAACTCCTGGGCCTTCGTCTGGATCGTCGACGCTCCCATGTTCGAGCCCGCCGCCGACGCCACCGCGAGTGGCGATGTGGCCCTGGGCAATTCCGCCTGGACCGCGGTGCACCACGCCTTCACTTCGCCCAAGCCGGAATTCGTCGACACCTTCGACACCGATCCGGGTTCGGCGCTGGCCTACGCCTACGACATTGTCTGCAATGGCAATGAGATCGGCGGCGGCTCCATCCGTATCCACCGCGGTGACGTGCAGGAACGGGTGTTCAAGGTCATGGGCATCAGCCACGACGAGGCCCAGGACAAGTTCGGCTTCCTGCTCGACGCCTTCAAGTACGGCGCACCCCCGCACGGCGGCATCGCCTTCGGCTGGGACCGCATCACCGCACTCCTCGCCGGACTCGACTCCATCCGCGAGGTCATCGCCTTCCCGAAGTCCGGCGGCGGCGTCGACCCCCTGACCGAAGCGCCTACCGCGATCACCTTGCAGCAGCGCAAGGAAGCGGGCCTGGACGCGAAACTCGACGCCAACGGCAACCCGATCGCCGAGGGCAAAGAGAAGTAGGCCTCGACCGGACCGAAACACACGGCAGCGCGCCGAGAGAGCAATCCGTTCTCTCGGCGCGCGCTGCTTTGTGATCTGGGGCGGTGATCACCCGCCACTCCGGCGCGTCTCGGACCACCCGCCACTCTTGGGCACGATGGGCGCTCGTCGAGTTTCTGTCGAAAGCGTGAGGTCGGGAAAGTCCCGTCATCCCGGCATGCTTTTGGCCGGGATCCACTACCGCGGGGGTGTGGATTCCGGTCAAGAGCGCGTCGGAATGACGAAGGCGGCCGGTCCAGGGACATTGTGACGCCAAGTCGGTAAGCGCTCTGGACAGCGCTGGATCCCCACCGCAGGTAACCGGTCGGGATCCGGGCCGGGGAGCACAGCGCGTCGGTTGACCTGCCTGGTCGCTCCCGCCGATACGCTGCACCCCGCTGGTATCGACCGGTACCGGCAGTCCGCCGATGGCGAGGAGATGCGGTGCTGCATATCCGAGTGGTTTGTCCGCCGGGCACGACCGATGCCGCCGTGGAACTGCTGGTGAGCGAACCGGGTGCGACGCTGGTCTCGGTGCAGCGGGGTAGTGCTGTGGAACCGGTCGGTGATGTCGTCGAATGCGCGGTCGCGCGCGAATCGGGTAATGCCGTGTTGGCCGGATTGCGGGGCCTCGGTATCAAGCACAGTGGTGGGATCGCGATCGATCCGTTGGAGACGGTGCTCTCCGATGCCGCTGAGCGCGCGGTGCGGACTGCGCCCGGCGATCCGTCGGATGTGGTGGTGTGGGAGGAATTGATCGCGCAGACGCACGATGAATCCACGCTCAGCCCGACCTTTCTCGCCTTCATCACCATCGCGTGCCTGCTGGCCGTGGTCGGCGTGGCCACCGACTCACCGGTCACGATTGTCGGTGCGATGGTGGTGGGGCCCGAATTCGGGCCCCTGGCCGCGATATCGGTCGCGCTGGTGCGCAAGGATTTCCGGCTCGCCCGCCGCTCCGCGCTGGCGCTGCTGGTCGGCTTCCCGCTCGCCATGGCGGTGGCGGCGGCGGTCTCGCTGGTCTGGGAGCGGTTCGGTTGGATCACGGTGCGCGGTATCGAGGATCTGCACAATGTGGACTTCATCTACGAGGTCGGACCGTTCTCCCTCGTGGTCGCGCTGCTCGCGGGCGCGGCGGGGATGCTGTCGCTGGTCACCGCGAAATCCGCTGCGTTGGTGGGTGTTTTCATCTCCGTGACCACCATTCCCGCGGCCGGATTCGCGGCCGTGGCGGCCACCCTCGGCGAATGGCACAAGGCGTTCATGTCCATCGGCCAGCTCGGCGTGAATATGGTCGGCATTGTGGTCGCCGGAGTTCTGGTGCTGTGGCTGCGCCCTCGCCGTGCGGGCGAGGGCGGGCCGGTCGATCGGGTGCGGAACTGGTGGCTGTCCGATGCCACCTGATCGACAGCTGTCGCGTGACTACAGCGGTGCGACCAGGCGGCCGGTGAGGGTGCGGTAGGCGTAGGTCACCGCGATGGCCGATACGGGGCCGGCCACGAGCAGGCCGATACCGCAGAACAGTAGGCCGATGAGCGTGATGACCGTGACCGTGATGGCGAGCAGTACGGTCTGGAACAGATTCCCGATCACCAGTCGCGCACTGGATTTGATGGCCTCGATCGGATTCTGATCCTGGTCGATCACGAAGTGCAGGGCGAACATACAGAGCACGCCGACGATCAATGCCGGAATCACGCACAGCACCGAGGTGATCAGGCAGGCGACGAAGACGATCAACGCGGTGACCAGGACGGCGCCCGCATTGACGAATCCGAAGAACGCCGCGAAATCGGTGGGTGTGCCGTCGGTTTCGTAGAGCGCGCCGCGAATCATGGCGGCCTGCAGCAGCCACACCATGAGCGAGGCGATGGCGAAGACCAGCAGCACCACCGGCAGAGACTGGACGTTCGCGATATTCACCAGCAGCGCAACCACCAGATAGGCGATCAAACCGACCAATACGATGCCGACCCACGGAATCGGATTGAGGCGGAAACGATCCCAGCCGTAGGAGAGGGCGTGCCCGACATCGAGCGTGTCCGATTCCGCGCGCTGCGGTGTGCCGTGCTGTCCCGCGGGGTTCGGCGCCTGACCGGGCGGAAGGTTCCCGGGTGCGGCGCCCCTCGAGGCCGGATCCTGCGAATATGCCTGCCCCTGCGAATATGCCTGCCCCTGTGCATACGGCTGTCCCTGCGGATATCCCTGATTCGGCGAAAACTGGCCGGGAGGAACCGAACCCGGTTGCTGCGGCGCGCCCGACTGCGGGGGTGGGCCGAAACCCGGCGGCGGCGACATGCCGGAGCCACTCGGCGTAGCGTGGCGCGAAGGAAGGGGAGGTGGCGGTTCCACTGGCTCGCTGCCGTACTGCGCCTGTCCCGGGCCCTCGAATTGCGGGTATCCGCGCGGGCCGGGCATTTCGTGGCGACCGAATCCCGGCGCGGATTCCTGACTCGCCGAATGTGCTGGCGGCTCGGGAGTTTGGTGGTGACCGGGTGGGGTGGGGTGCCGCTCGCCACCCTCGTCAGAGGGCGTTTCGCCCGATTCGCGAGGTGTTGAGGGCGGTGTGCCGGTCATCGTCACAAACCTTTCACATATTCCGGTTTACGGTGTGGCGCACAGCAGTTGAAGATGAGACAACCGGACGGTGTTGGTTGTGTCAAGCAACCAGCGCCGCGTGGGCAAACCCTTCACCCGGACACGCCGGACGACGCGCGAAAGGTTGCGGAACCGCTCGCTGAAAGTGACCTGGAGCGAGTAACTTGGGACGCGATGACCGCACTATTGGCCGAACGCGCCGCCGAAGTCGTGTCCGCGGCACAACACTTGCTCACAAAGCGAATGGGTGCTCCGGTAAAGCTGAGTGATCCTATAGAGCTCAGTGGTAGTGGTAGGACAACGGTTCTACGTGTGCGTGTTGCGGAAAACGCTTTCTCACTTCCACGGACCCTCATTGTGAAGCAGGTCCGCGGTGCCGCGCAGGAACGACGCACCGGCGGTATGGCGCCGGGGGTCGCCAGCATCGACTCCGCGTTCCTCCGTGAGGCGGTGTCGTACCAGTTCACCACCGCCCTCGGACGCGAACATCGGCCCGGGGCGTACCTGCTCGGCTACAGCCTCCCCGAACGTCTACTCATTCTCAGTGACCTGGGGGAGATCTCGCCGCTCACCGCGGTCCTACAGGCCGGGGTCGAACCCGCCGGGCGCAATGCGCTCATGGCATTCGCGCAGGCGCTGGGCCGGATGCATGCCGCGACGGTCGGGCGGGAAGCGGATTTCGTCGCGCTGCTGCGGCGCGTCGATGTCGTGCACCGGGTGGACGGAATCGCCCAGCAGGCCGAGATCGCCGTGACCGAAGTGCCGGAAATGTTGCAGCGGGAGATGGGTATCGAGGTACCCGGCGAAATCGCCGAACGTATCGTGCGGGGCAACCGGCTGTTCTCGGCCGGACGCTACCGCGCGTTCAGTCCCTCGGATCTGTGCCCGGACAATGTGATCCTCAATGAGGAGGGTGCGCGCTTCCTCGATTACGAGTGGGGCGGTTTCCGCGACGCCACCCTCGATATAGCCTACGCGCTGGTCTCTTTCCCGGGCTGCCTCTGCGATTTCGAACTGTCCCGCGAACGCGCGCGGCAGATGGTGGAGGCGTGGCGCTCGGAGGTGGTGGCGGTATGGCCGTCACTCGCCGATGACACCGTGCTGGCCGAACGGATTCTCGAGGCCCGGCTCATCTGGGTGTGGCTGTCGACCTACTGGTTCCTGCCCGCCGATCATTCGCGCATCGCGGCGGCCCGCGAACACGGCCTGTCGATTCCCCGATCGGCGGCGCTCATCAACCGCTGGGCGGCACTCGCCGAGGACGCCCGCTGCATCGGCGACGACACACTGGGCGATTTCGCCGAGCATGTATCGGCGACCCTCGAGGAGCAGTGGGAGGAATAGGGCGGCGCGAACCGTCAGTCATTCCGGCCCTGCCCGCCTTCGTCATTCCGGCATGCTTTTGGCCGGAATCCACCACCCGTAGAAGGTGTGGATCCCGGCCAAGGACACGCCGGGATGACGAGACCAGCGAGTTCAGTCGAGGACCGGCCCGGGGCGCTGCTCCACGCGTCCACCCCGGCGCACCGCCAGTGAAGCCCCGTGGCGCACACCGGCATTCGGATCCAGCACATCGCTGACATAGAACCAGTCCATCTGGGCCTGGCCCGCGTCCACGTGCAGGACGCCATAGCCGTGTGAATCCATTTCGATATAGCGCAGATGCCGGTTCACCGATTGCAGCGCCGCCTCCGCGGCGAGGGAGGCCGTACGCGGCGGTGTTCTCATCATGTCGCCCAGGCTCGGTGACGTCACCGACGGCACCACGAATTCCGCGCCCGCGGTCGGACCGCCCGGATAGTTCGCGGCGTCGAGGGGCAGGTCGGCGGCCCAGGAGGTGTGGATATCGCCGGTCAGGAAGAGTACGTCGCCGACCTGGTTGTCGGTGACGGCGTCGAGGAGGCGCTTGCGGTCGGCGGTGTATCCGTCCCACTGGTCGAGGTTGACCGGGATACCGCCCTCGGGGATGCCGATCAACTGGGTGAGGGCGGCGGTGGTGGCCGGTTCCAAGGGCGGGAAGACCAGCGGCGCGATCATTACCGGGTTGCCGATCAGCTTCCAACTCACCGGGGATGACACCAAACCATTGGTGACCCAATCCATTTGATCCGCACCGGTAATGGTGCGGTCCGGCGCGTCGACCTGTCGCCAGCCGGGTCCGGCCTTCACCTCTTGGCTGCGGTAGCTGCGCAGGTCGAGCATGGACAGTTCGGCGAGGGTGCCGAAGCGCAGTCGGCGGTACAGGCGGCGGTCCGCGCCCGCGCGCACCGGCATCCACTCCAGATACGCCCGCAGCGCCGCGGCCTTGCGGGTCTGCCAATCGCCTTCGGCGCCGGGGGTGTGGTTCTCCGCGCCGCCGGACCAGGTGTCATTGGCGGTCTCGTGGTCGTCCCAGATGCAGACGAACGGCAGCTGCCTGTGCAGATTCGCCAAATCCGGATCGGTTTTGTACTGGGCGTGCCTGATGCGGTAGTCGGCCAGCGAGACGATCTCGTGGGCGGGCTCGTGCACGCGGACCGAACCGGTGCGTCCGCCGTACTCGCCGCGCGCGTACTCGTAGAGGTAGTCGCCGAGATGCACGATCGCGTCGAGGTCGGTGCGCGCGGCCAGGTGGCGGTAGACGTTGAAGTATCCGGCCTCCCAGTTCGCGCACGACACCACACCGAAGCGCAGCCGGTCCGGCGTCGCGGCGGTATCGGGCGCGGTGCGGGTCCGGCCGATCGGGGAGGTTTGGCCGAGGGCGGTGAAGCGGTAGCAGTAGTCGCTGCCCGCCCGCAGGCCGGAAATATCGACCTTGACGGTGTGGTCGGAATCGACTGTGGCCGTCTGTGTTCCAGAGGCGACGATATTCGAGAAGCCGTCATCGGTCGCCACCTCCCAGCGCACCGTGACCGCCTCGCCGACGCCGGAGCCGGGAGTGGCGTCCGCATTCGGCGTGACGCGGGTCCACGCGATTACCCCGGTGGGTAGTGGATCGCCGGAGGCGACGCCGTGCTGGAATACCACGTGCTCGGCGCGCGCCGGGGCGGTGGTGAGCAGGGTCGCCGCGACGGCAGCGGTACTGCCCTTGAGAACTGTCCGGCGGTCGAGGCGGGCGCTGATGATCTCGCGGAGAGGCACGGCATGATCTCAGCCCATCCGCCTCGCCGAGGCAAACTGGACAGGTGAACAGTTCATAACGGCTCCGGGTGCGGCCGGTGCGCATCGAGGTGTCGGGGTGGGTCGGTAGGGTCGTGACCGTGACTGAAGGGCTGTTCGACGCACCGGGGGCCGATACCGGGTCCGACGAGTTCACGGCGGGTTCCGCCGGGAACGGCGCCGACCATTTCGCACCCCTGGCGGTGCGGATGCGACCCAGAAGTCTGGACGAGGTGGTCGGGCAACAACATCTGCTGGGCGCGGGCTCGCCGCTGCGGCGGCTCATCGAGGGTTCCGGTGCCGCCTCGGTGCTGTTGTTCGGGCCGCCCGGCACCGGCAAAACCACGCTGGCGTCACTGATTTCACACGCCACCGGTCGTCGCTTCGAAGCACTGTCGGCGCTCTCGGCCGGAGTGAAGGAGGTGCGCGCCGTCATCGATCTGGCGCGTCGCCGCCTGCTGCACGGCGAGCAGACGGTGCTGTTCATCGACGAGGTACACCGCTTCTCCAAGACCCAGCAGGACGCGCTGCTGGCGGCGGTCGAGAACCGGATTGTGCTGCTGGTCGGCGCGACCACCGAAAACCCGTCGTTCTCGGTGGTGTCGCCACTGCTGTCACGCTCACTGGTGCTGCAACTGCAATCGCTGTCCGAGGACGATATCCGGACCGTGCTGCGTCGCGCCGTCGAGGACTCCCGCGGCCTGGCGGGGGAGTACACCGTCACCGACGCCGCCCTCGACCACATCATTCGGGTGGCGGGCGGTGACGCCCGGCGCGCGCTCACCGCGCTCGAGGCCTCCGCCGAATCCTCCCTCGACGGCACCGTGGATGTGGATCTGGTCGAGGCCAGCGTCGATAAGGCCGCCGTCCGCTACGACCGCGCCGGAGATCAGCACTACGACGTCATCAGCGCCTTCATCAAATCGCTGCGCGGTTCCGATGTCGACGCCGCCCTGCACTACCTGGCCCGCATGATCACCGCGGGTGAGGACCCCCGATTCATTGCCCGCCGCTTGATGATCCAAGCCAGCGAGGAAGTCGGCATGGCCGATCCGAGCGCCCTGCAAACGGCGGTGGCCGCCGCCCAGGTGGTGCAGCTCGTCGGGCTGCCCGAAGCCCAACTGGCCCTGGCGCAGGCCACCATCCACATCGCGACCGCCCCCAAATCCGGCGGAGTGGTCAAGGCGATCGGCGCAGCCATGTCCGATATCGGCAAAGGGAAGGCCGGAGCCGTCCCACCGCATCTACGCGACGGCCACTACTCCGGAGCCGCCGCCCTCGGCAACGCCCAGGGCTACAGGTACCCACACGACCATCCGGATGGCGTTCTCGCACAGCAGTATCCGCCCGACGAGCTGGTCGGCACCGACTACTACGTGCCGACCGACCATGGTTACGAACGCGAAATCGGTCCGCGCGTAACGAAACTCCGAAAGATCGTGCGCGGCAGGTAATCAGCGGCTCCGAGCGGGCCGGAGCCGGTAGAGCACAATGATTCCACCGATGGCGGCGAGGGTAGTAGCGACCGCGGTCCAGCCCGGGGTCGCCGTACTCGACGGCTCGAAACCCAGCAATCCGCAATGTATCTCCGCCGGCAACGCCGTCACGACCGAGGGCAGGAAGAGGATGGGTGCCGCCAGGATCCGGCTGCGTGCGGAGACCGGGCGGACCGTCCCGCAGCAGTAACCCACGATGAATGCCAGTGCCCCGCCGGCGGCGGCCGCCAGCAGCGGCCCGCCGGAATCGATCCAGATCGATACCGCCGCGAGTGCGGTAACCAGGGTCATCGCACCGGCGACGGATGGCCGCCGAATCCCGGCGAACAAGCCGATGCTGAGCACGGCGATGAGCAGGGGCACGCTCCACGGTGGTCGGGGCATCGCGCCCTGTGCGGCACACGCCGCGGTCAGGGCCAGCGCCATCAGGATGACGACGCCGTCGCGGCCCGGCAGTACGAAAGCGGCCACGGTCGCGGCCACGACGATCGCCGCCACCGCGAATCCGATCTGCCCGACACCGGCATCGAATCTCATTCGAGCCAGGCGCTCCGACACCACCAGCGCGACGAGGGCCAGGAACACCGTGGCGAGAATCGGAGACAGCGGCAGCTCCGTCGGCGGGGTCGGGGCCAACCCCGCGCGCCGATTGCGGTATCCACTGCACAGCGCCAGCACCAGGGCCATCGCGATGAACCACAGCGGCGGCGCGGCAACCAGGGAGAAGGGTGCGATATCCCCCCAGAGGGCGTGGTCGAGGCCAGGGACCGGGGTCGCGGAATTGCCGATCACCAGCACGGCCGCCACACCGAGCGCGAAGGCGACAGCCGACATCGGCCGGCGAAGGGCGGCGGCCCCCACCGCGCCCAGTACGACACCGGCACACAGGGCGTCGACGTAGTTCATGGTCACCGAGGATTCGGCCCCGTGGCCGAAGGCAGAGTTCGCGAAGATCCCGAGCAGTCCGGCAGCGGCCGTCCACCAGGCCGTCACCGCCCGGTTGTCGGTCACAACGACCGCTCCGACCGCGACCGCGGCGATCACCCCGACCATCGCTGCCTCGGGAGCACCGAGCAGTAATCGTTGTGTCTCGAACGGCGACGCCTCGCTCATCCAGGGAAAGCGGATCGGCATGAGCACCGCGGCCCCGGCGAGCAGGGCCGCGGTGAACGCCGCCGCCGCATCCAGACCCTCCCCGCCACGTCGGACCGGCCGCGCGTACGACAGCCGTTGTCGTGCACGGACACTCATATGCCGTTCCGCACCGGCGGGACCGCCGAGGGCCGCCGCACCCAGCGGACGAAGAAGGTCACACCGAGCGCCAGCATGACGAGGGTGATCCCGGCCTTGGGCAGACCGGCGGGCACGACGAAGGTGTTCAGGTTGTAGAGCGCGTGCGCGACCATGAACGGCCACACCAGCCGAACCCGGTCGTAGGCATAGCGCAACAGCACGCACCAGACAATGACCATCGCGATGGCGGCGGGCCCGTAATACAGATGGAACGGCAGCCGCAGCGCCGCCAGTACGGCCACCTGCGCCCACCATGGCCAGCGCAGCCGCCACATAATCGCCATCGGCAGCGCGAGCAGCACCGCCTCCTCCACCAATCCCGCACGCACACTGTGCGTTACGGCATCCCAGGTGCTGGCGTCGAGCAGAGTGTCCTGTCCGGTCGGCAGCCATGCGGGGAAGGAGCCGAGTACCTGCAGCGCCACCCACAGGATCAGATACCCCGCGCCCACCGCCCGGAGGAATTCGCCGCCGCGGACCGGTGCGGCCAGACCCAGCTCTCGGGTGGACAGCCCGAGCCACCGATAGGCCAGCCACAGCGCCATCGCGGCGAACGGCACCGCGGCCCAATTGGCATACCGGTAGGCGTCCGCCACGGTGTCGCTCCAGTTCGGTGCCGCGCGGGTCAGCAGGATCGTGATCGCCGCCGCGCCGGCCGCGCCGAAGGTGGCCGCGAAGGCGAGGATCTGGAGCAGCCAGGCGCGCGCCGCCCAGGATTTCGAGGTCGGTCGCACCGGCGATCCATCGCATACCGTGGAACTGTCGGGTAATGACACCGGGCACCTTTCGAATTCGCTGAGCGGAGAGTCGAAAAGAAGTTACGCCGCGGCCGGTCCGGGTCGCATCGCCGCGCGGAGTGATATCGACCCGCCGACTGGCTGGAATTTCGTAGCCGCTCGGCGGAAAGGAAATGTCGTATCGTCAACGCTTATGATCCGGGTGGTCGTGGTCGACGATGAAGCGCTGATCCGTAGCGGTTTCGAGCTGATCCTCGCGCAGGATCCGGGAATCGAGGCCGTGGCCACCGCAGCGGATTTCGAGGCATTGGAAACCATCGACCAATACCGCCCCGATGTCGTCCTGCTCGATATTCGAATGCCGCATGTGGACGGGCTCACAATTCTGCGCGAGCTCATGGGCCGCGACAATTCACCGGTGGTGGTGATGCTGACCACATTCGACGTCGACGAGTATGTCCTCGAGGCATTGCGGCTCGGTGCGTCGGGATTTCTGTTGAAGGACACCGATCCACGTCAGCTCGCGACCATGGTGCGCACGGTGATCGCGGGCGGGGTGGTGCTCTCGCCGACCGTCACCCGCTCGGTGATCAGTGGCTGCGCGGAATCGGGCGCGGTGGCCGCGGCATCGGCGGCGGTGGCGCGGCTGACCGATCGGGAGCGAACGATCCTGGTGCAGGTGGCGCTCGGCAGGGCGAACCGGGAAATCGGTGAGCTGATCAATGTCAGCGTCGGTACGGTCAAGGACGAT
The DNA here is from genome assembly GCF_001613345.1 of Nocardia uniformis NBRC 13702. Taxonomy (GTDB): domain Bacteria; phylum Actinomycetota; class Actinomycetes; order Mycobacteriales; family Mycobacteriaceae; genus Nocardia; species Nocardia uniformis. The sequence continues at coordinate 108,737 of NZ_BDCE01000045.1, forward strand.
ATGAGCGCGATCCTCGGCAAACTCGAGGTCGGTACCCGCGTCGAAGCGGCATTGATCGCGCAGCAGGCGGGTATCGTCACAGGATCGGGCGCATGAATACACCGCGGGTGAATGCGTTGTTGGACGGCCGATTTCGTGCCGAATTCCGGTACGGCCTGATGATAGGTATTGCGGCCCTGGACGTCTGGCTGCTGCACACCGACCTATCCGATGCCGCGATCATCGCCTCGTGTGTCGGCCTGCTCGCATTGCTGCTGGCCCGGAAATATCCGGTGACGGTATATCTGTGCACGCTACCGGCACTGGTGCTCGGCTCCTCGCTGCTCATTGTGGCGATCGCCGCATATCAGGTGGGTCGGCACGCGAAACGGAATATCGCGGCAGTGGCGGGTATTCTGCCGACCTTCGTGCTGCTGACCGCCGGTGAGTACCCGATCGACTGGACGGTGAATTTCACATGGTTCATGAGTCAGGTGATCTTCTGCATCATGCTCGCCGCGGCCCCGGTGCTGCTGGGTCGCCTGGTTTCCGCGCGTCACGCGCTGCGGGAACAGTTGCGGGAGGTGGTGCGCGCCCGTGAGGAAAGCGCCGCCCTGCACACTCAGGCCGCCTTGGCACTGGACCGCGCCCAACTCGCCCGCGAAATGCATGACGTCGTATCCCACCAGGTGAGCCTGATCGCGGTCCGGGCGGGCGCCCTCGAAATGAGCAGCGCCGACAGCGACACCACCGCAGCGGCAGCTACCATTCGCGGTCTGAGCGTGAAAACCCTGGATGAACTGCGCCATATGGTCACCGTCCTGCGTGCCTCGGGAACCGTGGCGGCGGGGCTCGCTCCGCAACCGACGGTCGACGCACTGCCGGACCTACTCGCCACGAGCGGGCTCGACATCACGGTCACCGGCCAACTCCCCACCGATCTACCCGCACCCCTGCAGCGGGCCGTCTACCGCACGGTCCAGGAAGCGCTGACCAATGCGCGCAAACACGCCCCCGGCGCATCCGTCGCCGTGACCTACGACCCGACTCCCACGGAAGTTGTTGTGGTCGTGAGCAATCCACGCGGCACCGCACCCCGAATGGCCTTGCCCAGCTCCGGCCACGGCCTGGCCGGGCTGGGGGAGCGGGCAGCCCTGCTGGACGGCACCCTGCGGGCCGATGCGCAACCCGACGGCGGATTCCGTCTCGAACTTCGCCCACCGCGCTAGTCGGCCGCGCGGCGGACGCAACTGGTCGACAGGATCGGTACGGCGCGAGTGATCAGAGCAGCCCGTTCTCGATGGCGATCTTCTCGATCTGCTCGGGGGTGCCCGCCATGATCGTGCGGACCTGGTCGGTGACGAGTTCGATCGGCCAGTTCCACCAGGCGGCGCGCAGCAGCCGGGCGACATCCTCATCGGCGTAGCGCTGCTTCACCGGCTGAGCCGGGTTACCACCGACAATGGTGTACGGCGCGATATCGGTGGTGACGACCGCTCCGGTGGCGATAATCGCGCCGTCGCCGATGCGGACGCCCGGCATGATCGTGGCGTTGTAGCCGAACCACACGTCATTGCCGACCACCGTGTCACCGCGACTGGGAATGGACGTGATGATGTCCATGGTCTGCTCGGCCCACGTACCGCCGAAAATGGTGAAGGGGAAGGTGGAGACGCCCTGGGTGGGATGGTTGGCACCGGCCATGATGAAGGTGGTGCCACTGGCGAGGGCACAGAACTTACCGATGATCAGCTTTTCCGGACCGAAGGCGTAGAGGACGTTCTTCTCTTCGAAATCGGTGGCGGCGTCCGGATCATCGAAGTAGGTGTAGTCGCCGACCTCGATCTTGTCGGATTCGACGTGCGGTTTCAGGAATACGGTCCGGTCGGTGTGCGGCAGTGGGAATGGGGCCGAGGGGTCCGGAATCACAGTCACCGCTGTGATGCTAGCCATCGGGCGGTGGTCGGCGAAAACCCGCTGGACCGGCCCCGGTAGGCTGGATAGTTGTGCAGACCCACGAGATTCGACGACGCTTCCTGGAGCATTTCGTTCGTGCGGGACACACCGAGGTACCGAGTGCCTCGCTGGTCCTGCCCGACCCCAACCTGCTGTTCGTCAACGCAGGCATGGTCCAGTTCAAGCCGTACTTCCTGGGTCAGGAGGCAGCGCCGTTCCGCCGAGCTACCAGTGTGCAGAAGTGCGTGCGCACCGGTGATATCGAAGAGGTCGGCGTCACCACCCGGCACAATACGTTCTTCCAGATGGCGGGCAATTTCTCCTTCGGTGACTACTTCAAGGAAGGTGCCATCACCTTCGCCTGGGAGTTGATCACCAAGTCCCAGGAGGAAGGCGGCTACGGTTTCGATCCCGAGCGCATCTGGGTGACCGCGTACGAGTCCGATCCCGAGGCCGCCGAGATCTGGGAGCGGGTCGCCGGAATTCCGAAGGAGCGCATCCAGTTCCGCGACGGCAAGGACAACTACTGGGATATGGGCGTGCCCGGTCCCGGTGGTCCGTGCTCGGAGATCTACTACGACCGCGGTCCGAAGTACGGCAAAGAGGGTGGCCCGGTCGCCGATGAGGACCGCTACATCGAAATCTGGAACCTCGTCTTCATGCAGGACATCCGTGGTGAGCTGAGCCCCAAGCTCGGCCACGCGCCGATCGGCACCCTGCCCAAGAAGAATATCGACACCGGTATGGGCGTCGAGCGCGTCGCCATGCTGCTGCAGGGCGTCGAGAATGTCTACGAAACCGATCTGCTGCGCCCGATCATCGATAGGGCCGAGCAGCTCACCGGGCGGTCCTACGGTGTCGAGCACACCGACGATGTGCGCTTCCGCGTAATCGCCGACCACGTCCGCAGCTCGGCCATGCTCATTGCCGACGGCGTCAACCCGGGCAATGACGGCCGCGGCTACGTGCTGCGCCGCCTCCTGCGCCGTATTGTGCGCTCGGCGCGCATCCTGGGTTCGGAGAAGCCGGTAATGGCCGAATTCATGAAGGTCGTCAGCGATCTCATGGCCCCGTCCTACCCGGAGCTGGCCACCGACTTCCGCCGGATCGAGACCGTCGCCGTCGGTGAGGAGACCGCGTTCCTCAAAACGCTCAGCACCGGTTCGCGACTGTTCGACGAGACCGTCGACCAGGTGCGGTCCAAGGGCGGCAAGAAGATCGCGGGAACCGACGCGTTCACGCTGCACGACACCTACGGCTTCCCGATCGACCTGACCCTGGAGATGGCGTCGGAGGCGGGTCTCGAGGTCGATGAGGCGGGCTTCCGGTCCCTGATGGCCGAGCAGCGCGACCGCGCGAAGGCCGATGCCCAATCGCGTAAGCACGCGCACGCCGACCTGTCGATCTACAAGGAGCTCGTCGATCGCGGCGCCACCGAGTTCACCGGCTTCGACGAACTGACTTCCGAGGCAACGGTTCTCGCGCTCATCTCCGGCGGCGTGCGGGTGCCGGTGGCCGAGGCGGGCTCCGAGGTCGAGGTCATCCTCGACCGTTCGCCGCTCTACGCCGAGGCCGGTGGCCAGATCGCCGACCGTGGTTCGATCACCGCCACCGGTGGGGTGAAGCTGCGCGTCAACGACGTGCAGAAGATCGCCAAGAAGGTGTGGGTGCACAAGGCCACCGTCGAGGCCGGTCAGCTCACCGAGGGCGATACCGTGCTCGCCCAGGCCGATCCGGCCTGGCGCGGTGGCGCGACCCAGGGCCACTCCGGCACTCACCTGGTGCATGCCGCGCTGCGACAGGTCCTCGGCCCCAACGCCGTGCAGGCCGGTTCGCTCAACAAGCCCGGCTACCTGCGCTTCGACTTCAACTGGCAGGGTCAGCTGACCGAGGGGCAGAAGGCCGATATCGAGGCCATCTCCAATGACGCTGTGGCCGAGAACTTCCCGGTCAATACCTTCGTCACCGATCTGCCGTCGGCGAAGAAGATGGGCGCGATGGCGCTGTTCGGCGAGAACTACGGCGATGAGGTGCGCGTCGTGGAGATCGGTGGCCCGTTCTCCATGGAGCTGTGCGGCGGTACCCATGTGCAGCACTCCTCGCAGATCGGCCCGATCACCCTGCTCGGTGAGGCGTCGGTCGGTTCCGGGGTACGCCGGGTGGAAGCCTTCGTGGGCCTGGACTCCTATAAGTACCTGGCCAAGGAACGCGCGCTGCTCGCCGGTGTGGCCTCCTCGCTGAAGGTGCCGTCGGAGGAGGTTCCGGCGCGCGTCGAGCAGCTCGTGGAGCGGCTCAAGATCGCCGAGAAGGAACTCGAGCGCACCAAGATGGCCGCGGTGCTGTCGTCGGCGGGCAAGTTCGTCGATACCGCACAGCGCATCGGTGAGGTGCTGCTCGTCGCCGAGGCCGCGCCCGAGGGTGTGGGCGCGGGCGACCTGCGCACTCTCGTCACCGATATCAAGGGCCGCTTCGGCACCCAGCCCGCCATTGTGGTGCTGCTCGGCAATGCCGATGGCAAGGTGCCGTTCGTGGTGGCCGTGACCAAGGCCGCCCAGGACCTCGGTATCAAGGCCGGTGACCTGGTCGGTGCCTTCGGTCCGAGTATCGCCGGACGTGGTGGTGGTAAGCCGGAGATGGCGCAGGGCGCGGGTTCGGACCCGGCGGGAATCGCGGCCGGATTGGCCGCGGTGCGGGCGCGGGTGGCCGAGCTCGTCGGCTGATGAACGACTCCGACACAGACAGGCCGGGCGTCGACGGCGACGCCCGGCCCGCCCGGGCGGTCAGCGAACCGGAACGGCCCACCGCGGCCGATGATCCCGGGCGCGGACGACGCGTGGCCATCGATGTCGGCACCGTCCGCATCGGCGTCGCCGCCAGCGATCCCGATGGCATTCTCGCCACCCCCGTGGAGACCGTGCAGCGGGCGAAACGAATCGCCAAGGGCGCGATCGCACCCGAGCTGACACGAATTGCCGATATTGTGCGGGAGTACGAGGCCGTCGAGGTGATCGTCGGCCTGCCACGCACCTTGCGCGGGGAGAACGGCTCCTCGGCCAAGCTCGCCACCGTGTTCGCTGATCGTTTGCGGCGATTAATAGCCCCCGTGCCGGTGCGGCTTTCCGACGAACGTTTGACTACGGTGTCAGCTGCACGCGCGTTGCGAGACAGTGGAGTTCGCGGTCGCGGGCAGCGGCAGGTCATCGATCAGGCGGCCGCCGTATCGATCCTGCAAGGATGGTTGGACGAACGGAGTGCGCTTTTGAAGTCGGTCGACCGCGGGGATGACGTATGAACGACCGCTGGACCCGAGCCGAGGAACGCTATCGGCAGGATGCCGAACGGCGCTACCGCCGAGATGATCTCGACTGGGATGAGGTGGCGGACGACTACGAGGATGACACCACCGTCATCCCGGCCTATACCGATGAGGACGAACCGCCGCAGCCGGAAACCATGCGACGGGCCGGGGATCGTTCGCGCCGCGACGATTCCGAGCCCGCTCCCCGTAAACCCGGGAAGCGCACGGGTCGATCCGCCACCCGATCGAGCGGGCCACGGTCGCGCCGGTCGTCCCGGGCGGCCTCGCGCAAGGCGGCCGAGCGCAAACGCCGCCGCCGCAATCTGTGGATCATCGCGGGAGTGTTCGTCCTATTGTTCGCCAGCGCCGCGGCTTTCGCGGCGATGAAGCTGATGAACCGCTTCACTCCACACGAGGACTTCGCGGCAGGTATGTCCGGGCCGGTGGCGGTGGTGCGGGTGCATTCCGGTGATACCGCCAGCCAGATCGCCAAGAGCATGTACGACAAGGGCGTCGTCGCCAGTACGGGTGCGTTCTACGAGGCCGCCATCCAGAACGACGGTATGAATTCGGTGCAGCCCGGCTACTACGCCATTCCGACGCACAGCCCGGCCGCCGACGCGGTGGCCACACTGGTCGGTAAGACGGCGCGGGTCGGCAATGTGGTGATCTCCGAAGGTCGTCAGCTGCACAACAGCAGTGACGTGCAGACCGGTGCGCCCAAGGACGGTATCTACGCCAAGGTCGCCGAAGCCAGTTGTGTCGCAAGTAAATGCGTCACCTATGAGCAGTTGGACGCGGCGGGTTCGGCGGATCCGAGTTCCCTCGGTGTGCCGCAGTGGGCTCTCGACCAGGTCCGTCAGGTGCCCGACCAGAGCCGCCAATTGGAGGGTCTGATTTCCGCGGGCACCTGGGATTTCGATCCCAGTGGCACCCCGGAACAGATTCTGAAGCAGTTGGTTTCCGAGAGTGCCGCGAGCTATGAGGGGACCGGGCTGCTGCAATCCGGCAGCGCCAACGGTCTCAGCCCGTACGAGACGCTCATCGCCGCGTCGCTGGTGGAACGCGAAGCGCTCGCCGATGACATGGCGAAGGTCGCGCGGGTAATCGTGAACCGGCTGGAAATCGATATGCCGCTGCAGTTCGACTCCACGGTCAACTACACCCTCGACAAAACCGAAGTCGCGACCACCGACAGTGACCGGGCGACCGTGACCCCGTGGAATACCTATGCCATGGCAGGTCTGCCCGCCACGCCGATCTCCGCGCCATCGCTGGATGCCTTGCGCGCCATGGAGAATCCGACACCGGGACCCTGGCTGTACTTCGTGACCATCGACAAGCAGGGCACCACCTTGTTCACCGAGGACTACAACGAGCACCTGCGCAGTATCAAGAAGGCCCAGGAGAGTGGGATTCTCGACAGTGGACGGTAAACCGCGCCGGGCCGCCGTGCTGGGCAGCCCGATTTCGCATTCCCGCTCACCGCAATTGCATCTGGCGGCCTATCGCGCGCTCGGTCTGGACTGGACCTATGAGCGGGTCGAATGCACCGCCGAGCAGCTACCCGGATTCGTGGACGGGCTCGGACCCGAATGGGTCGGACTGTCGGTGACCATGCCCGGTAAGGTCGCCGCGCTCGGATACGCGTCCGAGCGCACCGATCGGGCGGAACTGGTCGGTTCGGCGAATACGCTGCTGCGCCTCGATAACGGTTGGCGCGCCGACTGCACCGATGTGGACGGGGTGCGGGGCGCGCTGGCAGACGGCGGCGTCGACGAGGTGGCGCGCGCGGTCGTACTCGGTGCGGGTGGTACGGCGCGGCCGGCGCTGCTGGCCCTCGCCGACCTGGGCGCGCACACCGTCACGATTGTCGCCCGCGACCGGGGACGCGCCGCCGACACTCTCGAATTGGCCGAGCGGCTGGGCATGTCGGCCGAGGTCATCGACTTCGATCCGGACACCCTGGGCTTCGTCTGTTCCGATGTCGACGCGGTGGTCAGCACCGTGCCCGCCGCGGCCGCCGCACTCGTGGCGGAGGCGGTCGCGCAGGCCCCGGTGGTGCTCGACGCCATCTACAACCCGTGGCCGACCCCCCTGGCTGAGGCGGTCACCCGCGCGGGACACACCGTGATCAGCGGCCTGCACATGCTGCTGAATCAGGCCTACGGTCAGGTCGAGCAGTTCACCGGTAAACCCGCCCCACGGACCGAGATGGCGGCAGCGCTGCGAGAATGAGTACAGTTCTGTAACGAGTTTCAGTTCGGCGGCGGAGCCGGACGGGTTAGGGTGATCGACATGAATGCGTGGGTGTTGCGCGCCGTAGGTCTGGGAGCGCTGACCGTGGGGCTGCGCGCCCTGCTCGGCGTCGCCATGGTGCAGTGGCCGACCAACGGCTCCTGGATGCGTCCGTTGGGTCTGCTCGTCCTGATCGCGGCCGTGCTCGCCTGGGGTGTGCTGGACGGCCGCGCCGACGCCGACGGTCAGCGGGATCTCACCATGCGTTGGCTGAAGGCCGGCCTCGCCGGTGGTATCGGCGCCGGTGCGGTGGCCTGGATCCTGGACTACCTCCCGGGTTTCGACCTCGGCGACAACGGCCTGCTCTTCGAGATCACCTCGGGTGCGTCGTTCATCATTCTGGTGATCTTCATTCCCGGTGTGCTGGGTGTGGCGCTCGGCCGCTACCTGGTTCGTCGCCGGGACAACAGCGACACTGCCAGCGATCTGCCGAACTCGACGAAGGAATCCGCCACCGTCTGATCGTTCTCATTCACCTGACCAGTTCCGCCGGCTCGCTGTGCCGTGGCGCGGGTTGCCAGATGCGGCTGCGCAGATCCGTACCTCTGATCACCTGGATCCGCCACGGGTCCAAGCGCAGCACATGCAGTTTCGGGTCACCCGGTTCGGTCCAGAAGTTGCGGAGCGGATACCCCGCGCCGCGCGGGCTGCCCTTCCGGTAGAGGTCCCAGACATGTTCTTTGACCGGTAACGCATTGTCCCACTCCGCGACCGCGTCGACGGCGACCGAGTTGTTGCTCGGCTTCCAATAGGAGAAGCTCACGTTCGGGTTGTTCGCGAGATGCTTGGCCTTGACCGGGGTGTTGTAGGTGGCCAGCCAGCCGACCGGATTCCCGTCGACGTTCTCCCACACCGGGATCAGCACTCGGGTGCGCGGCCGGTTCCGGGCATCGACCGTGACCATGGTGGCGTAGTTGATGGATCCGACGTAGGCGTTGAATTCGCTTTCCAGATCGGCGAACTGGGTGACTTTGAGGCTCATGCGAGATGACAGCAACGACCGTGGCCGACAAATTCCAGCCAAGCGATACCGATGAGCGCGGATCCGACCATCGCAGCTCAACGCCAAGGTATGACCGATGGAAGGTCAGGTCGGGCGGGGTGCTGTTGCCCGGCGCCGCCACACTCCGATCGCGTCGGTTGCCCAGAGGGCCCAGGCTATCAGGATCGGCTGAAAGAGCAGGCGGAGAGCGCGTTTGGTGTCGGTGTCGAGGCCGAAGGCGTCGCGGTGTTCGACCAGTTGGGCGATATTGCCGGGGAAGATCGCTACGAAGAAGGCCGCCACTACCGCGCCTACGAGGGCGCGGCGCGGCTGCTTCCAGGCGAGGAGTAGGGCGGCGCCCAACAGGAGTTCGACGACGCCGGAGGCGTAGACGATGAAGTCGACATCGCCGGGTATCCATGGCGGCACCTGCGCACGGAAATCCTCGCGCAGGAACGTCAGATGCGAGGTGCCCGTGTACAGAAGGAAGGTGCCGAGGAGTGCCTGCAAAGCGGTTCGCCCGCGCGAGCGGCGCGGGGTTTTGGCTTCCATGCGGTCAACGGTATCCCTGCTGGCAGAGGGTTCGCCTACGGTCCGGTGCCAACGCACGTTGAACGGGCGGTTCGTATGCTGGCCCGTTCGGGTCCGATCCGCGCGTCCACCCGGGCTCGCAGTGGTGGACTCGTACACGTACGAGGCCTCCTTCGGGCGGACGAGGCCCTTGTCAACCCATCGCTCCGGGGTCCCCAGGCGGTTAGCATTGGGCCATGTCGACTCCGCACATCCAGCCGCCGGATCTCCCCGACACCATGACGTGGGACGAGCTCCAGCAGTTGCCTGATGAGATCGCGGACTTCATCGAACTACGCGATGGCCATCCGGTATGGGTCGCTGATGAGATCATGCTTCGGCACGGTCCTATGGAACACCAGAGATTCGGTCGACGTCTGACCAACGCACTAGAGGCCGCGTCCAAGACCGCCATGGCCGACAACGACAAATCATGCTGGCAGGTCGAAGGCGAAACCAATGTCTTCCTAGCGCCGGACAAATCCAGCTACCTCACCCCTGATTTCTTGGTGTGCCATTGCCTCGGAGACGAGTTCGATTGGGTCTTCGCCGACGATACGTTGCTGGTGGGGGAGGTACTCTCGCCGGCGAACACGCCAAAGCTGGTGGAAGCGAAGAAGAAGCGTTACGCCGCGGCGGGGATACCGCTGTACTGGGAGGTCGAGCTCGCCCGAGACCCCGCTCGAATCTCCGCCGTGCGTGCGTACGCACTGACCACCGGCGAAGTCCATCTGAGGGCAGGTGTCACGCCGTTGCACCCTGCCAACTACATCCTGGCGGAGGAGTGGACGCCGGAAACTCACGGAGGCATCGAAAGTAACCACCCGTACCCGATGAATATCGAGTGGTCTGACCTGGCTTTCTGATCGGTGCCAGCCGAGTCAGTGCCGTATCCCGGAAAGGGGATACGGCACTCTCGAGAGTATGGCGGGCCGGGCGGACACCACCTTCCGGCTCCCGTCGGATCAGAGGAAAATCGCTCCGCCGCCGCTGTTTTCGTTGCGGGTGATGGTGGAGTAGGCCGCTGCCAGCAGGGACGGGTCCGGGCCCTCGAGGCGGCCGGGTTTGGCCAGGCCGTCGAGGATGACGAAGCGCAGCACACCGGAGTGGGTCTTCTTATCGGTCTGCATGGACTTGAGCAGGTCGGGGAGGGCCTCGGCGTCGTAGCTGATGGGCAGGCCGATGCTGGACAGGATGGCGGCGTGGCGGTCGGCGGTGGCGTCGTCGAGGCGGCCCGCGAGGCGGCCGAGTTCGGCGGCGAAGACCAGGCCGACGGAGACCGCCGCGCCGTGCCGCCAGCGGTAGCGCTCGCGGCGCTCGATGGCGTGGCCGAGGGTGTGGCCGTAGTTGAGGATTTCGCGGAGGTCGGATTCCTTGAGGTCGGCGGCGACCACATCGGCCTTCACCTGGATGGCGCGGCGAATGAGCTCGGGGAGCACCTCGCCGGTCGGATCCAGGGCGGCCTGCGGATCGCGTTCGACGAGTTCCAGAATGACCGGGTCGGCAATGAAACCGGCCTTGATGATCTCGGCCATTCCCGCGATGATCTCGTTGCGCGGCACCGTTTCCAGGGTGGCCAGGTCCACCATGACCGCGGTCGGCTCGTGGAAGCTGCCCACGAGGTTCTTACCGGCTTCGGTATTGATCCCGGTCTTACCGCCCACGGCCGCGTCCACCATGGCCAGCAGGGTGGTGGGCACGTGGATGATCTTCACGCCGCGCATCCAGGTGGCGGCCACGAAGCCCGCGAGGTCGGTGGCCGCGCCACCACCCAGGCTGATGATGGCGTCCTTGCGGGTGAGGCCGATCCGGCCCAGCACCTCCCAGCAGAACCCGGCAACCTGCAGGTCCTTACCGTCCTCGGCATCCGGGATCTCGATGCGATGCGCGTCGATACCCTTGTCCGCGAGGGCCTTCCGCACCACCTCGGCGGTCTCGGCCAGCGGTGGCTGATGGAAGATGGCGACAGTGCGGATGCCGGACCTGTCGGTCACCTGCTCGACCAGATCACCCAGCAGACCCCGCCCGATAATCACCGGATACGGGTCGGCCGTGCGGACGTCGATACGGGTCGGCTCGCTCATCAATACGGCTCCGATTCTTCTCGTGCGGGTTGTGCTGATCGCTGCGGGTCACCCGGTGTGGACTGCTCGCCCTGGCCGGCGCGCAGGCGCCGAGCCCGCGCCCGGCGGGCGCGAGCCCGCCGGGAACGACCAGGGGAGGGGGTATCGGTGGCGTCGGAACTGTCCGTACCGCTCGAAGTATCCGACCCGGCCGGATTCGCTTCGCCGGGGCTCGAATTCGCGTCGGTGCGGCTCGAGTTCGCGTCGCCGCGTGGCGAATGGCTTGCACCGGCGGCGTTCGGACCACTCCGGGCTGTCCGCCCGGCCGGAGCCGTCTCCTCGTCGTGGCGGGAATTCGCGGCGGACTCGGTACGGGCCCGGCGGCGAGCCCGCCGGGAACGACCGGGGGAGGGGGTATCGGTATCGGTGGGACTGTCCGTACCGCTCGGAGTATCCGATCGGGCCGGATTCGCTTCGCCGGGGCTCGAATTCGCGGTTGTACGGCTGGAGTCAACGTAGCTGCTGCCGGAATCCGGGACCGCGGCAACGGCGTGTCCGGCTGTCCGTTCCCGCGTGTCGGGATCGACGGCCGTGGTGTGCGCACCTGCTGTGCCGGTGTGCGCGGTCGTGCCGTCCGTTCGGCGTTCGCTGGTGCCCAGCTCGGCCGCGTCGTCCGGGGTGGTGCGCGAATTCGGCTGGGCACTACCGGCATTCGTGACCGCGGGTCCGGCTGACCGGGTTGCGCGGCGCGGGCCCCGGCCGCGTGTGTGAGCCGGTGGGGTGGTCGGCGTGTTGTTGGCATCCGGATGGCCGCGGTGCGCATCGGAGTCGGGAGTGACATGGCCCGACGCGGTGGTTGCGCGGCCGGAGGTGGGGCCGGTGCCGACGGCCGAAGCCTTCCGGGGCTGGCCGGGATTCGTGTCCGCGTCACTGCCAGTGGGTTGGTCGGCCTGGATACCTGTCACTGTCGCAGCTGCCGTAGTGCCCGCCGCGGCGGTGCCATCGCCGGTGCGGCGGCGCGAACGGCGGTTGCGGCGGCCACGTTTCGGGGTTTCGGCCGTACCGGCTACCGCGGTGCCGGACTGTGTGCCGGCCTCGGTAGCGGTGGATTCGGATGGGGAATCCGCGACTGTGGCAGTCGAAGTCGTGGTGGTGGCCGGTTGGGCTTCGCCGGTGCCGCGGCCGCGTCGCCGTCGGCGGCGGGAGCGGGAACGGCTGCTGGGGGTCGGCGTAGCGGTCGGGGTGGTGGGTTTTTCCGCGGGGCGCTCGGTGGGTTCGACGCCCAGGCGCTCCAGGACCATGCGTACGACGCGGCCGGGGCTGCGGCCGTCGGTGCGGACGCGGATGGTGGCCACCTCGCGGTAGAGGGGGCGGCGGATCTTCATGAGTTCGCGGTACTTCTTCGCCGGGTCGTCGCCGACCAGCAGCGGGCGATTGGTGCTCGCACCGGTGCGTCGAAGGCCCTCGCCCACACTGATTTCCAGGTAGATCACGGTGCGGCCGCGCAGTACCTCGCGGGTGGCCGCCGACAGCACCGAACCACCGCCGAGGGAGATGACGCCGTGTTCGGCGAGGACGGCGGCGCGCACCACCTCTTCCTCGATCCGACGGAATTCCGGTTCGCCGTCCTCGGCGAAGATCTCGGGGATGGTGCGCCCGGTCAGCTCCTCGATTCCGGCATCGGTGTCGTAGAGGTCCACGCCGAGTTCGCGGGCGAGTTTGCGACCTATGGTCGACTTGCCCGCGCCGGGCGGCCCGACCAGCACCACCGAGCGTGGTGGCCGGCCGGTCTCATCCGTCACTGCGGTGCGTTGCCCGGGACGTGCGGGCGGGCGTTGATGCGCTTCAGGTAGCTGTTGAGATTGTCGACGGTCTCGGCCACCGAATCGCCACCGAACTTCTCCAGCGCGGCCTGCGCCACCACGAGAGCCACCATGGCCTCGGCCACCACACCGGCGGCGGGCACGGCACACACATCGGAACGCTGGTGAATGGCGACAGCCTCGGCACCGGTGGACATATCGACCGTCGCCAGCGCGCGCGGCACGGTGGAAATCGGCTTCATGGCGGCGCGCACCCGCAGCGGCTCGCCATTGGTCATACCGCCTTCGAGACCGCCCGCGCGGTTCGTCGAACGCAGCACACCGTCCGGGCCGGGCCGCATTTCGTCATGCGCCTGGCTGCCGCGCCGACGCGCGGTTTCGAAACCGTCGCCCACCTCGACACCCTTGATGGCCTGAATACCCATGAGCGCGCCCGCGAGCCGTGAATCCAACCGGTCGGCGCCGCTGACGAACGAGCCCAGACCAATGGGCAGTCCCTCGATCACCACCTCGACCACACCACCGAGGGTGTCTCCGTCCTTCTTGGCGGCCTCGATCTCGGCGATCATGGCCGCCTCGGCAGCGGAGTCGAATGCCCGCACGGGACTCTCGTCGATGGCGGCCAGATCGGTGGCCGACGGCACCACGCCGGTGGTGTTAGCCGCGCCCCCGATGGACACCACGTGCGAGATCACCTCGACGCCGAGCGCCTGCCGCAGGAACTGCTTGGCGACGGTGCCCGCCGCGACACGCGCGGCGGTCTCCCGGGCGCTGGCACGCTCCAAGACATTGCGGGCATCGTCGAAGCCGTACTTGAGCATGCCCGAGTAATCGGCGTGCCCTGGGCGCGGCCGGGTGAGCGGGGCATTGCGTGCCAGTTCGGCCAGCTCCGCCTCGTCCACCGGATCGGCCGACATGACCTGGGTCCACTTGGGCCATTCGGAATTGGCGACCTCGATGGCGATCGGTCCGCCCATCGACTTGCCATGGCGCACACCGCCGACCATGGTCACGGCATCCGCCTCGAACTTCATGCGCGCGCCGCGTCCGTACCCGAGTCGACGGCGCGCCAGCTGCGCGGCAACATCGGCAGAGGTCACCTCGACACCGGCCACCATCCCCTCGAGGATGGTGACGAGAGCAGGACCATGGGATTCTCCGGCAGTTATCCAGCGCAACACGGCTCCATCTTTCCATGAGAATTCCGTCGCCCCGACACGCGGTCCGGCATAGCCCGACGTCAGCGTGTCAGTGCCCAGGCCAGCACGCGGTCGGGGCCAGCGCCAGCACACTGGCCAGGCACATGGCGGGACCGTGTGCGATGGTCCCGGGCCGCGCCGTCGCATGCGGTGAATCCCGTGGTCGTAGCGTTTGCGCGAGTATTGCCACCGCACCCGCGAGGGCGGTCAGCACCGGAGCGGCCACGGCCGCCCACACCCACGCGTGGGCGCCGCCCAGCGCGGTCGCCGCGCCCAGCCCGATGGCCAGTTTCACATCACCGGCACCGAGCGCCGCGGGTGCCGCCAGATGTACCAATAGATAGGGCACGGCGAGCAGGCCCGCGCCGACCGCGGCGAGAGCCAGTCGGCCCGAACCGAATCCGTAGGCCAGGACGACCACCGCGCCCGGCAGGGTCAATGCGTTCGGCAGGCGCCGGTGCCGCAGATCGATCCCGCTGAGCACGGCGCACCACGCGGTGAGAACGAGCAGGGGCAGTGGTTCCATCCCTCGAGCCTGCCTCGTCGAACAGCCCAGTGCGCCACCGATTCTCGAATTGTGGACAACCTCCCCGCATGTGAACAACCAGCGTCCCGACCGGGCGCTGCCACGTGTTGGGTGGCAATGATGTGGTGTGTCGGCTGTAACTTGGACCCATGGCTGATCACGATCCGGGCCCGCGTCCGAACTACGCGCGTCGCCGGGCCGCCCTACGCGACCTGCTGGTGGAGAACCGCGTCGACGCCCTGCTGGTGACGGATCTGATCAATATCCGCTACCTCACCGGATTCACCGGATCCAATGCCGCGCTGCTGGTATACGCCTGGGACACCACCGAGGACCGCACCATCATCTGCACCGACGGCCGCTATCGCACCCAGGTCGGCGAACAGGTGCCGGATCTACGCGCGGAGATCAATCGGGCCAGTGCCCGCCGGGTGGTGGAGATCGCGGGCGAATGGCAGACCGGCCGTGTCGGATTCGAGAGCCATATCCTCACCGTCGACCAGCATCGGAGTTTTCAAGCCCTGGGTACGGGTCTGGATCTGGTGCCCATCCCCGGCCTGATCGAGCAGTTGCGCATGGTGAAGGACGATTTCGAGGTGGGTCTGCTCAGCGCCGCCTGCACTGCCGCCGATGCCGCGCTCGCCGCACTCCTGGAACGTGGGGCCCTGCGCCCCGGCCGCACCGAACGCCAGGTGGCGCGCGAACTGGAATGGCTCATGTTCGAGCACGGCGCGGATGCCATCTCCTTCGAGACCATTGTGGCGGCCGGTGTGAATTCGGCCGTCCCCCATCACCGTCCGACCGAGGCGGTGCTGGAGACCGGCGACTTCGTGAAAATCGACTTCGGCGCGATGATCGGCGGCTACCACTCCGATATGACCCGCACCTTCGTCCTCGGCAGCGCCTCGGAATGGCAGCGCGAGATCTACGACCTGGTGTATCGGTCCCAAAAAGCTGGTCGGGAGGCTTTGCGGCCCGGCGTCTCGACCAAGGCGGTGGATGCGGCCTCGCGTTCGGTCATCGAGGCGGCGGGCTACGGCGAGCTATTCGTCCACGGTCTCGGACACGGCGTCGGACTGCAGATCCATGAAGCGCCCGGACTCGCCAAAACGGGCACAGGTACACTGCTTGATGGCGTGGCGGTGACCGTCGAGCCAGGTGTGTATTTCCCCGGCCGCGGCGGAGTCCGAATCGAGGATACGCTCGTGGTTCGCCAGGGGGATCCGGAACTGCTCACCCGCACCAGCAAAGACCTGACCGAGGTCGACTGATCTCGGCTGCCCGAACTGCGTTTTAACCACGAACAAGGAGATCCGAGGACAGTGGCGGATACCAGCGACTTCAAGAACGGCCTCGTGCTGAAGATCGATAATCAGCTGCAGCAGATTATCGAGTTCCAGCACGTCAAGCCCGGTAAGGGTCCTGCCTTCGTGCGCACCAAGCTGAAGAACGTGCTGTCGGGCAAGGTCGTCGACAAGACCTTCAATGCCGGTGTGAAGGTGGAGACCGCGACGGTCGACCGTCGCGATATGACCTACCTGTACAACGACGGCTCCGACTACATCTTCATGGATGGCGAGACCTTCGACCAGATCCACCTGAGCGACCAGCTGCTCGGCAAGGGCGCGGGCTTCCTGCTGGAGAACATGCAGGTCCAGGTCGCCACCCATGAGGGTGAGGCGCTGTTCGTGGAGCTCCCGACCACGGTCGAGCTCATTGTCGCGCACACCGAGCCGGGTCTGCAGGGCGACCGCTCCAGCGCGGGCACCAAGCCCGCCACCCTGGAGACCGGTGCCGAGGTGCAGGTCCCGCTGTTCATCAATGTGGGCGACAAGCTGAAGATCGATACCCGCGACAGCGGGTACCTCGGCCGCGTGAATTCCTGACGCGCGGATAATGGTGACCGTGGCCGACCAGCCGTTGGATAAGAAGTCGTACAAGAAGCTCGGCGCGCGACACAAGGCGCGTCGCCGCGCGGTGGATCTGCTGTTCGAAGCCGAGGCGCGCGATATCGACCCGGCGGAACTGATCGCCGAGCGTGTCACGCTGGCACTGCGCGATGATGCGGTCGCACCCGTGAACCCGTACACCCGGGTGCTGGTCGAAGGCGTCGCCGACGATCTGGATCGAGTCGACGGCACCATCGAGTCGTACCTGCAGGACTGGGCGTTGTCGCGACTGCCCGCCGTGGACCGCGCCATTCTCCGGGTGGCGGTGTGGGAGTTGTTCCACGCCAACGACGTTCCGCCGGTGGTGGCCGTGGACGAGGCGGTGGAGCTGGCCAAGGAGCTGTCCACCGACGATTCCCCGTCCTTCATCAACGGTGTACTCGGCCGGGTGGTGGAGGTGGCCCCGCAGGTCCGCGCCGCCGCCGCGGCCACCCGCTCGACCGCCGCACCGACCGTCTCGGACGACGAGGCGTAATTGCGCAAGTATCTCGTGATGGCGATGCGCACTTCGCGTTTCGACCAGACCGTCGTCGAACCGCATCGAGCCTGGCTCGATGCGGTTCGTGCACGTGGGCAACTGGTCGAAACCGGCAAATTCACCGACGGTAGCGGCGGTGCGTACGTAATCCTCGCCGAAAACCTCGACGCCGCCCGCGAACTCGTCGTCACCGACCCCATTCACACCACCGGTGCCTCGGAGCTGACCGTGTACGAGTGGGAGATCACCGGCTGATTCGCGCCGGTCCGGCGCCTACCCGGATGTTTCGCGCAGTTCGCTGAGACGGCGGGTAACCCGCGCTCGGCTGATGGATCGAACGGCGGAGCGAGCTACCGCGAATCGGGTCGCCGCCTATCGTGAGGTGTCGCCATCCGCGCACCGCGGGGTTTTCACGAGACGTGGTAGCGCCACATCACCACGCAATTGCACGCGGCTCGCCCAGATATCGACGCCGAGGCGGTCGGCAAACTTCTACTGGGCGCCTTGGGTGCGGAGTACGCACACGCACTGGTCCGTGCGGGCGAGGCCGAGCGGCTACGGAGTGCGATCCGCGAATTGGTGGCGTCGGTACTACGGCAGCCGTAGCGCATGGCGCTCGCACGACTCACCGGAGGAACCACGGGGTATCGCTGCCCGCACGCGGGTACCAACCCAGCCACAGCCGCGGTCGCCGACTTGTCACCGC
Organism: Nocardia uniformis NBRC 13702; assembly: GCF_001613345.1. GTDB lineage: Bacteria > Actinomycetota > Actinomycetes > Mycobacteriales > Mycobacteriaceae > Nocardia > Nocardia uniformis. Next base: position 126,564 of record NZ_BDCE01000045.1, read on the forward strand.
GGCCTCGAGGTCGGCGTGGATGGTGGCGTCCGGTGGCAGCATGAGGCGGAAACGGGTTCGGGGCAGGTGTGGTTGTGGCGGCTCTTCGGTGCGGGAGCGGTCGGTCAGGGCGGGGCGGTACGCATCGGGGTAGCGGTCGAAGAGTTCCAGCTGCGGCATATGCATCACGGTGCGGCCCTTGGCTTTCGCCAGATGGTAGGAAATGCCGACGGCGCTGAGTTGATCCCAGCCGAACCAAGTGTTCTCACCCATGCTGTTGTCCCAGGTGATACCGGGGTCATCGATGCTGATCCGGGAGCCCGGACCCAGGCGTCGACGGAATCGGGCGGTGCTCACCGCCAGGCAGAGCGCGAGGACGAGTAGGAGTCCGCCGCAGACGAGCGCCATCTGGGGGTCGCCGTCACGGATCAGCGTGACAATGCCGACAATGAGCGGGAGGCCGGGGAAGAAGCAGATCAGTAGTAGCCCGAAGCAGCCCAGGCGCATACGCGCGTGAGATCGCAACCGCTCACCGAGATCGACTGCCAGCGGACCGGCGGGAGCGACCTCGTCGCTGCCGCCGGAGGCCGGGGCGGCGGGTACGGGGACGTTGCGCAGCGCCGCCTCGGCGCGGCTCTCAGGTGGGTGCAGTGCAGTGCTCCAGGCGCGGACATCGCTGCGGCGCAGTAAGATTCCCACGGCGAACGCGCCCGCGTAGCCGAACAGCACTGTCCACCACCACCAGGGCAGCGCGCCGAGGATATCGAACCGTGAGCCGAGGGTGATCGCCATCGCGGCCAATCCGATGAGGCAGATGCCGGGTATCCAGACGGCCAACTGCGACACCACCTGAAGCGCCGCGGGGCCGCCACGCCAGACCCGATACAGCATGGCGTACCAGACCGCCGTCCACAGCAGCGCCGAGAAGACGGCCGTCGAGTCCCAGGTGGAGCCGATCGCGCCGGAGATGGGGAGGGCGATGAGGCCCGCCCAGAGGGCGGCGAGGAACGGAACCCCGAGGGCGACAGCGGCCGGTCGGGTCGGGGGAGCGGAGTCGTACACGACGGCCGATTATCGTGCAGTTCGGTCGGTTCCGCGACTTGCCCGCGGCGGTCCGCGGACCGCTGCTACACGTTCGGGTCGAATGCCCAGACAGCGGCCGGACGGCCCGTGGTCTTCACCCGTACGCGTTCGCCGGTGCGGCTCAGACCGGGCAATGCGGCCAGGGTGCGGTTCAGGTTGCCGGGGTCGGGTCGCGCGCCGTCGAGGGCGGTGCTGAGTTCGACCGCTCGGGTGGCCGGGAACTGCTCGCCGATGAGCGCTTTGGTGAAAGTCAGGTCTTTCCACAGCATTCCGGACAGCAGCCGGCGCGCGGTATCGGCGATCCGATTGTGGTCGAAGGCCAGTGTCGGGATCTTGTCGAACGGCACCCACATCGTGTTGTCGGCGTCGTGATCGGCGACGACCGCCCACATGGCGATGGACAGGGTCGGTCCGCGGGGGTCGCGGTTGGGTTCGTCGAAGGTGGCGAGTTGGCCGACGGCCGTGATGGATTGTTCCGGCACACCGAGTTTGGTGTGCACCGCGCGTCGGGCGGCCGCGGCGAGGCGTTCCCCGCGATGCAGCAGAACACCGGGGAGCGCGAGCTCACCGGCGAACGGCTCCCACTGCCGGGGTGCGATGCCCAGGGTGACGGTCGGGTCGTCGCGTCCATAGCGCAGCGTCACGACATCGAGTGATACGGCCGATTGCTGCTCCACGGCGATCTATCATGCCGCAGCGGTGACCCGGACGGTGCGAGCGGACCGGTCGGGCCCGTCGGCGGTGAGGACGACCGGCACGCCGAGTTCGCCTTCGAGATAGCCGGGGACATTGCCGGGAAGGTCCGCGAGTACGGGTACGGCCCCGGTCAGTAGGTCGGTGAGCTGCTGTTGGTGGTCGAGATCCTGCCACCGACCGCACTCGATGTGGTCGATATAGCCATCGGTGGTGAGATAGCCGGTGGTGGTGCGGATATCGCCGAGGGTGTCGAGATGGTTGACCGCGAGACCGTCGATCCCGTCGCAGGCTCGGATGGCATAGCGCAGCAGGATCGGATCGAGGTGGCCGCGGCGGAACGCGCCCTGGTAGCGGCCGGTCCCATTGTGCGGCTCGGGAATCCTCAGGGCCGTGTCCTCGCTGGGGAACGGTCCCGCCCCGTGCCGATTCTGGTAGGCGCGGGTCACGCCGAGCACATATCCGCGGGCACCGAGACCGGCGAGCATGGCGCGCGCATTGCGCGGCTCGACCGTCGACCAGGTGGTGTACGGGTGCAGCCCGCGCCATTCATCGAGGAGCACCCCCTGCGCGCCCTCGAAGACGAGGCGTCCGGCCGCGGCGAACGCGGCGAGCTGATCACCGGGCAGAATCGCCACTGCGCGGGCGAATTCGCGGTACACCTCGACCAGATCGTCGATCGAGTCGTACCGATGTGTCCCGGTGGCCAGCAGCGCCCCGTAGTGCTCCTGCAGTGCGATGAGTTTGCGCCGCAACACATCCGGCCGACGGCAGTCCGCCACTTTCGGCGCGTCGTGCGCGAGGGCGTAGGCCGCCGTCTCGCCGATTCCGATTCCGCACGAACCGTGCCGGGAGGCCCCGCGCATATCCTCTCGGCAACGGTTGGCGGCCCCGTGAATGGGGGTGGTCAGCAGTGCTCGTTCATCCACGTACAGCAGCGACAGCGGGTCGGGCACACCGAGTTTCGCGAGAGCGCGAGCCTCGGCGGCCAATGCCATGGGTTCGACCAGCAGGTGCCGTGACAGCAGGGTCGGGACGCCCGAGAACGTCCCTGACCCGAACTGGCGGAAGGTGTGATGGCGTCCGTTCGCGACCACATTGTGCGCGGCCTGCGCCCCGCCGTTGAACCGCACCACCGCGGCCACCTCCAGCGCCGCGTCGGCCGAACACAGCCAATCCACGGTCGCGCCCTTACCGGCGTCACCGAAGCCGAGGTCCACCACTATCAGGTGCTGGTCGCCGAACATGCTGTTTCCCTTCAGTTTCCGAAGTCGACGTCGTCGTCACCGGTGGTGGCGGCGGGTAACGCGCCGACGCTGCGGATGCGGCCGGTCGCGCTCATCGGGGCGAGTGCCTTGCCGACCGCGTCGGCCTCGGTGCCCGATCCGATCTCGCGCAGGTCGGTCAGCGCGACCCCGAGATCCACCCGGTCTTCATTGATTCCGATGGTGAGCGCGATGAGTTCGCACACCGCCGCCGGATCATCGAGCCGCAGGAACCGCTCACCGAGTAGACCGCTCCAGTGTTCGGCGATCTCGGGATCGTGGTAGTAGCTGGACTGATTGGGCAGGATGTAGTGCACGTGCCAGCGATCGGCCAGTTCCCGATAGATGGATTCGACCGAAATATCCTCGGTCACATCGTCACCGATGATGTTGCGCACGTGCCGAGCCGCCAATCGGGACTTGTTCAGCTCATCGCCGACAATGAACAGGTAGCCTTTGTGACCGCGCTTGTCCCAAGCGTCGGTCGCGGTGTGCCGGGCAATGAAATACGCGGCCAGTTCATAGCTTTCGGACTTCTGCCCGCCGCCTCCGCCCTCCAGGAAGACGAGTCGCAGCTGTTCGTCCATCCGGTTGTCGGACTCGAACTGCCCGATCTGCAGGGGAACTCGATCACAGTCGGCATCTCCGATACCGCCGAAGAGGATCTGCGGATCCTCGGCATAGCCCTTGCGCTGCAACAGCCCGTGCAGCTTGCCGAGCTTCTCCTGCATGATGCGGGGCACCGCACCCATCGATCCGGTGACATCGAACAGCACCGCGATGGGCAGCGACTGCCCGTGATCGTCGGAATCGCGCGATTCGCGAACCAGCACATCCTTCGGATCCATTGCCGGATGCGCGGCCCAGGTGTCCCAGGGCGCGGACCGCGTATCGGCGGTGTAGCCGAAGTCGTCGAGTCCACGCGCGGCGCGGAAGGTGCGGGCGGCGTCGTAGGCACTGTCGTCCCAATTGCCGTAACCCATGGTGATCACTGTCCTTTCGGGAGCGCGAACGGACGGAAGCGGCGCTTGCCGTAGAGCCGTTCGAGCAGGTCGTCGAATTCGGGGAGGAGGTCGGCGGCCTCGGGACGCCGTCGCGGATCGGCCTGTAGGCAGCCGGCGGCGAAGGCTCGCAGGGGAGCGGGGGCGTGCTCGCCGAGCATGGTGAGCATGAGCCGGTGCGCGAGGTGGATATCCGTTTGCGGGCGCACGGCATCGCGGATTTCCGGCGGGTAGTCGATTGCGCCGAGAGTGGCGGCGGCGGGTCTGCCCGGCCGGGTGGCGAACGACCAGCCGACCAGCACCACCCCGTGCTGCCGTGGATGGATGAGCACATTGGCGGGGGTGATGGCGGTATGGACCCAACCGGCCAGCGCCGCACCGGCCAGGCAGCGCAGCAGGCGGCGATGCATCCAGGCGTAGTCGCGAGGATCCAGACCCTGCGAGTAGGCGGTGCGAATCTCGTCGAGGGTGACGAATCCGTCGGTGAGGGCATCGAGCACATTCACGGTGCGGGGCTCGTCGGAGGCCGTATCGACGTGGTCGACGGTATCGACCAGATCCGGGAAGTACGGCCGCAGCCAGGGGTGGTCTCGGCCGACGGTCGCGATGTCCCGCAGGGCGTTTCGCTCGGCGGCCAGGAGTCGGTTGGCGGTCGCGCGGCGTGGAATCTTCACGATCCGCGCGGTTGCGCTGAGATGCAGGTCCGCCACCGAGCCGCGGGCGTGCGGTGCGCCCACACGATAGCGATCGACCGTTCCGGTTACCTCGAAAGCGTTGTCGCCCAGTTCTTGCCACTGCTGGTAGAGCTCTGCGAGTCGGCTGAATACCGCCCCCGCGGTCGCGTCACGATCGGGGTGTACCAGCGCGGCCAGCTGGCGGTAGCGACGCCGGGCTGCCTGCCGAGCCGTGAAATCGGTTGCGGCAGCGCCGAAAAGGTCTTCGGGGGACCGAGCATCCGCAATGGCCTCGGCGGCGGCGCGCACTGTCGTCATGAGTTTTAGGATAGATGACTAAAACTGGTGACGCCAGCGGTTTTGCGAAGTTTTTGTCTAGTTGACGAAAAAGTGACGACCCCGGCCGGGGTGGGTGTACGAGGTCCGGCCGGGGCCTACCGGGGCCGCTATGCGGCCCGCGGGATCAGGGTGTTCTGTCGTGCCACGACCCACCAGCGGCCGTTCTCCTTGACCAGCACATACAGCGCGATCATGGCGGGTTCGGTATCGACGAGCTCGCCGTCGGCCGTGGTCTCGTAGGCGACCTTGTGAGCCAAGGCGGTATTCGGCTGCGGGAACACGATGCTCTTGATGTCATAGCGCGCGTACTGGTCCTTCAGGAACCCGGCGAACCCGATCTCGCTTGCCGCGTGTACGGCATCGCGCCCCTGGGCGAGCATGCCAACGGCATTGCCCACCAGAGCATTCTGGGCGAGGTCTGACACCAGCAGTTCGGCATCGTTGGTATTGAAGGCGGTTTGGACGGTGCCGATGATCCGTTCGATGGCTGCTCGGTCCGCAGTGTGGTCGACGGTGTTGTCCTCGATGACCGGGGCGGTGACGTGCGCTGTGTCGCTCATGTGAATGATACTGCTACCTCAACCAATGTTCAGGTCAACAAATCCGGGTGTGAGGTGGCGGTCACATCGGCACAGTGAGTCGCTGAGATAGTGTGGGTCGAATTCTGTCATTTACTCGGGCAAGGAGGCTTGGGGTGGTCGTCGGTCGCTTGGAACTGGATGGTGCGGCGCGGCTGCGTGAACTGCGCGCCCTCGGCTGCACGCCCGAGCAGGCGTGGCAGCTGTTCGACAGTCTGCCGCCGGTTCGGGTCGAGGAGATCACCACCGGCCTGTGGCGCGGCGACGAACTCGACACCGGGCATCCGTGGAAGGGTGTCCTCGTCGAATCCGGCTGGTACGGGAAACAATTCGATAGCGCCGATGCCGTGCAGCCCCTGGTATTCGCCACCCCTGGTGGCGATATCTTCCCCGTGGACCCCCGCCGGGTGCCGCTGTTCCTCGCGGGCCGCGTCCCCAACGCCACCCTGCGCCCGGTTCGGCGTTCCCTCGGTGTTCTGCGGCCACTGCTGCGCACGACCACCGCGCGCGCTCGTCTGCGCGATCTGGGATTCCGTGGAATATCCAGTGCCGCAATGATCTACGATCATCTCCCGATCATCGACATCTTCCGCCGGGTGGACGAGGACACCCTGCTCGGTGTCATGGATATGCGCGGCCTGCCCGAGCCCTACTTCTTCGTACTGTTCCGCGATCCCACGGGGTGACCCGCCACTACCATCGAAGGCAGCGATGGTAGTCGAGTCGGGAGGTATGCCCGATGGAACGCGCGACCTGTGTGATCGCCGGTGGTGGTCCGGCGGGAATGATTCTGGGGCTCTTGCTCGCTCGCGGTGGGATCGAAGTCACGGTACTGGAGAAACACGGCGACTTCCTGCGGGACTTCCGTGGCGATACCGTGCATCCGACCACCCTCGACCTCCTCGATGAGCTCGGGCTGCGCGAAGAGTTCGCGAAACTGCCGCAGCGGCGGTTGAATACGGCGCAGCTGCCGATCGGCGGGCGTATGCAGACCCTCTTCACCTTCGAACACATCCCCGGTCGCCACAAGTACGTCGCCATGGTGCCGCAGTGGGATCTGCTCGATATGCTGGCTCGCGCCGCGGACGCCGAACCGACCTTCCGGCTGCGTATGAATACCGAGGCAACGGATGTGATCCGAGAGCACGGTCGCGTTGTCGGCGTCCGCTACCGCACGAAAGACGCTGCCGCAGGCGAGATTCGTGCCGACCTCACGGTGGCGTGCGACGGCCGGGGTTCGACTCTGCGTGCGGCAACCGGACTCGGGGCGCGGCGTTGGGCGACCCCATTCGACGTGTGGTGGTTCCGGGTGCCACGCAACGCCACCGATCCGGCGGGTGTGGTGCCGGTACTCACGGCCAACCGCGTCGCCATCATGCTCGATCGGGGTGACTACTGGCAGGTGGCCACCCTCATCGCCAAAGGCAGCGATCCGGCGTTGCGAGCGGGGCCGATCGGGGAGATCATGCGTGGTATGGCCGACACCGTGCCATGGCTGGCCGATCGCGCCGACGCCGTCGCCGACTGGGACCAGGTGCGGCTCCTCGAGGTCGAACTCGACCGCGTGGACCGCTGGTACACCGACGGCCTGCTCTGTATCGGCGATGCCGCGCACGCCATGTCGCCGGTCGGTGCTGTCGGCCTCAATCTGGCTGTCCAGGATGCGGTGGCGGCGGCGAGAATCCTTGCTCCGAAACTGATTACGCGTACGGTGAGCACGCGCGACCTGGCGCGGGTACAGCGCCGCCGCACGCTACCCACCGTGATTACCCAGCGGATGCAGCGACTGCTGCACGTCATTGCCGTCGAGCCCGCGATATCGGGCAAGGTGAACGTATCGAACGCGACGCAAACCCCCGTGGCGCTGAGAGTGTTCCGCCGCATACCGATCGTGCGCAGTGTGCCCCCGTTCTTGGTGGCCCGGGGCGTGCTACCCGAACACGCCCCGGACTTCGCCAGACGTCCCTGAGGGCGGACAGCCGCCGCGGCTCAACGCACCCCGCGTGGTCGGAACTGAATGCTGATTCGTGGCCCGACCGCGCGGCGCGTCTTCGGTACCGCGTGCTCCCAGGTGCGCTGACACGACCCACCCATGACGATCAGATCCCCGTGCCCGAGCGGATATCGAATACTCGCCACACCGCCGCGCGGTCGCAACAGCAGGGGTCGTGCCGCACCCACCGACACAATGGCAACCATGGTGTCGTGGGTGGCGCCGCGGCCCGAGGTATCCCCGTGCCAGGCCACGCTGTCGTCCCCGTGCCGGTAGTAGCACAGCCCGGCCGTCCGAAACGGCTCCCCGAGTTCGTCGCCATAGTGTGCGGTCAACGCGTCCCGAGCCTGGTCCAGGACCGGATCCGGCAGTCCCTGTTCTTCGTCGTAAAAGCATTGCAGCCGTGGCACATCCACGACGCGGTCGTACATGGCCCGGCGATCCGCCCGCCACGGAACATCGGTGGCCAACCGTTCGAACAGTTCATTCGCGCCGCGCAACCAGCCGGGCAGCACATCGACCCACGCCCCATCGCTGAGTTCGGTGCGCCGCAGCCCGGCCAATGACCCCAGCTCGACGTCATCCCCGAATCCGTCGAGCAATGAACCCTGTAGCGGTGTGGACATGTCCCGAATCTAGCAGAAATCGAACATATGTTCGCAGTGGGCGCTACCAGTATTGATGCCGGGTGCCATCGGAATCGGCGATGAAGATGATCGCGTCCGAGTCGTCCACGGCTGCCGGGTCGAGCGGAATGTGGCCGGGCACGATCGGTGTGCCCGTGCCGATCGAGGGGGCGAGTGCGGCCCGCAGGGCTGGGGTCGGGAAGAGTGCGCGGCGGGTGGTCGCCGCAGCCAGAACGCCTTGCAGGGTGCTCGGATCGCTCTGGGGGTTGGCGTCGGTTGCCAGGAATACGTAGCGCTCACCGAGGGTGGTTGCGACGATCGCGCCAGCGCTTGCCCAGCTCGCCTCATCCGCGCCGACCTGTAGGCGGGACTGCGTACGCAGCAGGTGCACATTGTGCGCGAACACCAGACTCGGCCCGCGTGGTTGCTCCCGCGCGACGATGGCGAGGAGGTTGTCGGCCATCATTTCGGCGCGCACGCCGAGTAGGGTCGCGATGCGATCGGGCGCGGGGTCGGCCATGGCGGCGTGATAGCGCAGCAGGCCCTGGGCGGTGCGCGCGTGCGCGAGGGCACGGTCGTAGCCGGTCGGGTCGGTGGGACGCAGGCGCGGTGCCGCGAGGCGCAGCGCGCTGGCGAGATCGTCCGCGACAATGCGCAGGGCCCGAGCGCGGTCGGAGTCACCGATGGACGCCGCCGGGTCGAACATGGCCGCCGGGTTCATCCAGTCGGCGTCATCGCCGAGCAGGGCGTCGAGGTCGCGGATCGACTCCGGCCGCAGCGCGGCGGGCAGACAGTCGCCGACCCGGGACAGTGCGTGCCGCGGGCTCGGCGCGGCCGCGGTCTCCACCGGCGCGTCGAAGCCGTAGAAGCGAACCCGGTCATGGGGCGCGCGGTCGGCATTGTGCGCGCGGAGCCATTCGACGAGTTCGCGGTTGCCCGGGACAGCGCCGAACCCATGGCTGAATCCGGTCGCGAGCACCGTATCGAGCTCCGTCGCCGCGCCGCTGATGTAGTCATCGACCAGGGCGGCGGCGAAGAAGTCGGTCTCCAGCACGATCGACCGGTAGCCGCGGTCGACGAGCTGAGCGAGCATCTCGTTGCGCAGCAACGGAAACGCCTCGATTCCGTGCGTCGGCTCGCCGAGTGCGAGCAGCGTCGGTGGCTCGCTCCGCGCGGCGAGCAGTTCGTCGACGGCGAGACCCACACCGGTCGGGTCGTCGAGTTGGCGGCCGATTCCCCGCAATGACATGGCAATGGACATGAAGACCCCTTTCGGAAGGAACTGCCTTCGACGGTATCGTTGAAGATTCGGGTGAGTCTTCTGCGATCTCGACCTCGAATAATGAGGGGAAAAGCCTCAATCGGAGGTGTGTGCTGCGACCCATCGACCTAGCCCGCGAACACGGACTGTCCGCCCAGGCGATCCGCAATTACGACGACGCGGGCATCCTCCCGCCGACCGAGCGCAGCGAGACCGGTTACCGGCGCTACACGCCCGTACACGCGCAGGCTCTGCGCGCCTTCCTCGCCTTGCGCGGTGGTCACGGGCATCAGCGGGCCATGGAGATCATGCGCGCGATCAATCGCCGCGATATCGAGGCCGCCTACCGACTCATCGACGCCGCGCACGTGGCCGTGCTCGCCGAACGCGATACGCGCTCCGAGGTCGCGGCGGCCCTGAGTGAGCTGTCCACCACGCCCCCGACGCCGATCCGCGGTGGACCGCTGACCGTGGGTGAACTCGCGCGCCGACTCGGCGTGCACCCGGCCACGCTGCGCACCTGGGAGACCCAGGGCATCGTGCACCCCGAACGGGACTGGGCAACGGGCTACCGCGCATACGGACCGGACTGTGTGCGCGACGCCGAGATCGCCCGGCAATTGCGCCACGGCGGCTATCCGCTGGCACAGGTCGCGCGGTTCATCGAGTCGCTCCACGAGGCGGGCGGTGCGGATGCGTTGACCGACTTCCTCGACTCCTGGCAGCACCGGCTGAGTACGCGCAGCCGCAACCTGCTCGCCGGAGCGGCACAACTCGACGCCTACCTCGCCATGCTCGAGCAGGAGTAGGCAGATCCGATCGTCGATGAACGCCGCCGAACCGGCCTACCACCCCGGTCGGCTCACTCCCAGGTCGCCGATTCCGGGTCGATGCCGTGCGCCTGCGCATTGGCGAAGATCGCATCGCGAAACCAGACGGTGAGGCCCGGCTCGAACCCGTCGTAGTACTCCGCGTAACCGGATTCCTCGATGAACATCCGCCCGATGCACACCTGCATCGAGTGGGTGCAGTCGAAGTAGCGCGACATCAGGGTGCGATGTCGCTCGGCCAGGGTGTTCGCCGCATCGGAGCCGGGACTGACGCCGGTGCGCTTCGCGGTGGCGAGATCGGCATTCAAAGTCTCTGTCTCGGCGGCGATTTCGCTCCAGTCGTCCGCCGATCTGTCCACGGCTCGTTCGGCGTACTGCGACCACTGCGGGCTGTTGCCCCAGCGTTCCTCCGCCTCGTCGACCCAGGCGGGCTGCCAGTCGTCGCCGAAGATCGCGACCTGCTCCGCAGGGGTCAGCCGCATGCCCGTACCGGATTCCTTCAGCATGCGGTCGACCGCGCCGACCATGCCCTGGAGCCGGGAGATCCGTTCGACGAGCTCCGACCGTTGCCGACGCAGGTGGCTGCGCGCGTCACTGGTCGGATCGTCGAGCAGCTGTCCGATCCGGGCCAGCGGGAAGCCGAGTTCGCGGTAGACGAGCACCCGATGTATTCGTGCCACATCATCGCTGGAATACATCCGGTATCCGGACCAGGTGCGCTCGCTCGGGCGGACCAGGCCGATCACATCCCAGTGATGCAGGGTCCGCACGCTGATTCCGACGAGAGCGGAGGTGCGGCCGACGGTGAGGCCGTCGGTGGACGCTCCATCAGCCCCTGTGCTGGCCGATCTTGTCATCGGCCCAGTATGGCGCACTCCGCCGCGGGCACCGGGAATCCGGCGGCCCCCGCAGCGGTCCGGGCCGCCGGGCGTCAGTTCGCGGCTACGTGCGCCCGCACGAAATCGACCACCGCATCGGTGAATTCGTCATTGGCATCGCTGGCCGCGGTGTGCGCCGCCGCACCGATCTCGGCGTAGTCGGCGTGTGGGACCAGCGCGCGGAAGGATGCCACCCCCTCCTCGCTCACCACATCCGACAGCGCGCCGCGCACCAGCAGGACCGGGATGGTGAGGTTCCGGGCCGCCGACTCCAGTGCCTCACTGTGCAGTTCGATGTCCTCGCCCGCGTCGCGCGCGCCACGCCCGGACATCATGGCCGGATCCCAGTGCCAGTACCACCGGCCATCGGCACGCTGGCGCAGATTCCGCAGCAGCCCCTCGGGATTGCGCGGCCGACGGCGATGCGGCAGATATTCGGCCACCGCGTCGGCGGCCGCTTCGACAGTCGCGAAACCGTCCTGATGGCCGCCGAGGAAATTCAGTACCCGCTCCACGCCCGCCTTTTCCGGTCGCGGCACCACATCCACCAGCACCAGACCGGTAATGCGTTCGCGCTGCGGATGCGCGGTGGCCAGCAAGCCGGTGAGCCCACCCATACTCGCGCCCACCACGAACGCGGGCTTGCCCAGCTGCTCGAGAACGCCGATCAGGTCCTCGACCATGGTGTCGCGCCGGTAGTCCGCGTCGGTCGCCCACTCGCTGTCCCCGTGCCCGCGCGCGTCCAGCAGCACGGCGTGCAAGCCGGCCTTGGCCAGCGCGAGCCCGGAATCCTTCCAGGAGTGGCGGGTCTGTCCACCGCCGTGCAGGAACACCACCAGTGGTCCATCCCGAGGTCCCCAACTGTCACCGGCGAGTTCGATACCGCCGGATCCACGGAAGGTCACGCGCGCCGGTTCGGCGAAGGCTTCGTTGCTCACCCCACGAGCATCGCACATTCCGATATACGGCGTACGAATCCTGTTCGCTAGACGAGATTCGCGATGGGTGCGCCCTCGGCCCGCAGGACGCGCATCGGATACGGGATGGCAATGCCCTCGGTCCGATACCGGCGATGCAGGGCCTTGATGAATTCGCTGACCAGCAGGTACTGATCGGCGTACTCACGGGTGCGCAGGACTACCCGGAACTGGATACCGGAGTCGCCGAAGGTGTGGAACCGGACCTTGGGCTCGACCTCGGTGAAGCCGACATCGAGCGAGGCCATCACCTGCTGGGCGACATCGAGGGTCACCTTCTCCACAAAGTCGAGATCGCTGTCGTATCCGGTGCTGACCTCGACCGTTACCGCCATGTCCTGGGCCGGGTAATGGAAGTTGGTCAGGATGGCATCGGCGAATTTGCTGTTCGGCACGATGACGTAGTTGCCGGGAATATCGCGAATGGTGGTGGTTCGCCAGTTCACATCGCTCACCCACCCGTGCTCGCCGGTATCGAGCTGCACGTAGTCACCCGGCTGCACGGTGCGCGAGGCCAGAATGTGAATGCCCGAAATCAGATTGGCGAGGGTGCCCTCGAGAGCGAGCGCGATCGCCAGCGCGCCGATACCGAGCGCCCCGAGCAGCGGGCTGATACGCACGCCCGCACCATCGAGGGTGATGAGCAGGCCGAGGATGAAGACGGTGACACGGGTGATGGTCGCGAACAGGCTGACCGATCCCGAGACACCGGTAATCCGCTTCACCACCGAGGTGATCAGATCCGCCGCGAGCCGCGATACCGCGAAGGTAATGACGAGCATGAGCGCGGCGGTCAGAATCTTGCTGATGAGCTCGGGTGAGATCGGCAGGCCGGTGGGCAGTGCCAGGCCGAGGGCCAGGCCGGCCAGCGCGGCCACCGGGACCGCGAGGTCACGGGCCAACCCGAGCACCATGCGATTGGCCGACCGACTCCGCGCCCAGGGTTTGGCGGCGAGGCGATCGATAACGCGCCGAACCCCGATGCCGACGAGCGGGCCGATGACCACGAAGGCCGCGGCCATCGCCCATATCAGAGATTTGTCCATGTGAGCTTGCTCCCAGCATCCGGGTGATGGTGGTGGACCTCCACAAACCGATCGGTCTGGATCATAGCTGCGCGATTGCTGATCTCTTGGTGTTCATCGAGGTCAACCGCTATGACGGGCCGTGTCGTGGCCCGGATCGCCGGGTAGTTGCCGCCGGGGTGCCGTGGATTCGCGACCGCGCGCCGCTGCTAGGCTCTGTCCCCGACAAGACATCCTTTAACGGACCGTCCAGTGAGGCGGGGAAGGAGGTCGGCATGGCCGTGCCCGAAGACGGGGCTGCCAAGTCGAGCGCTGCCGAGCACTCGCAGCGGCATGATCCCGAATGGGTCCTGACCGGGCGCGAGCTGCTGTCGGATTCCGATGTCGGCCGCACCATCGCGCGCATGGCGCACCAGATTATCGAGAAGACCGCCCTGGACTCCGCCGATCCCGCCGCCCCGCGTGTTGTGCTGATCGGAATCCCTACGCGCGGAACCACTCTCGCCAATCGGCTGGCATTGAAGATCGAAGAGTTCGCCGGGCTGCGGCCCGCCGTCGGCTCCCTCGACATCACGCTCTACCGCGACGATCTGCGCAGCCGTCCGCACCGCCCGCTCGAACGCACCTCGGTACCCGAGGGCGGTATCGACGACTCACTGGTCGTACTGGTCGACGATGTGCTCTTCTCCGGTCGCACCGTGCGCTCCGCACTGGACGGCCTGCGGGATCTGGGCCGCCCGCGCGCCGTGCAGCTGGCGGTGCTGATCGATCGCGGCCATCGTGAACTCCCCATCCGCGCCGACTACGTCGGCAAGAACGTGCCCACGGCGCGCACCGAGGATATCGGTGTGCTGTTGCGCGAGCACGACGGTCGTGACGGTGTGTACCTGGGTCAGGAAGGCGATAAGTGAAGCATCTGCTGTCGGTTACCGACCTCGATCGCGCCGCCGCTACCGGTTTGCTGGATGAGGCCGAACGCTTCGAGCAGGCGCTACTGGGCCGCGAGATCAAGAAGCTGCCGACACTGCGCGGCCGCACCGTGATGACGGTGTTCTTCGAGAACTCGACCCGCACCCGCGTCTCCTTCGAGGTAGCGGGTAAATGGATGAGCGCCGACGTGATCAATGTCAGCGCGTCGAGTTCCTCTGTCTCCAAGGGGGAATCGCTGCGCGATACCGCCCTGACCCTGCACGCGGCGGGTGCGGACGCGCTCATCGTGCGCCATCCGGCCTCCGGCGCGGCACATCAGATCGCCCGCTGGTTCGCCGAAATGCAGGACAGCGCGGCCGGTTACAGCGGTCCGGGACCGGCCATCATCAATGCCGGTGACGGCACCCACGAGCACCCCACCCAGGCCCTGCTCGACGCGTTGACCCTGCGGCAGCGTCTCGGTGATCTCGAGGGTAAGCGGGTTGTACTCGTCGGCGATATCCTGCACAGCCGGGTGGCGCGCTCGAATGCCTTCCTGCTCAGCACCCTTGGCGCGGAAGTGGTTCTGGTAGCGCCGCGCACCCTGCTGCCGGTCGGGGTCCAGCAATGGCCGGTGCGGGTCTCGCACTCGCTCGATGCCGAACTGCCCGGCGCGGATGCGGTCATGATGCTGCGCGTGCAGGCCGAGCGGATGAACGGTGGGTTCTTCCCGTCGGCCCGGGAGTACTCGATCAACTACGGGCTCAACCAGCGTCGGATGAACATGCTCGAGGAGCACGCGACCGTGCTGCACCCCGGCCCGATGCTGCGCGGTATGGAAATCGCCGCGGCAGTCGCGGATTCCCCGAAAGCGGCTGTGCTGCAACAGGTCAACAACGGAGTGCATATGCGCATGGCGGTCTTGTTCCGCCTCTTGGTCGGAACGGATGAGGTGGTCGCATGACCGGGTCAGGCCCGGAAGCGGCAGCCGGGATGTGGGCGAGCCAGCCGCAAGGCTGTCCGTTGAGGGCGGCAGTGGGAGACGGGTGGGCCATGGAGGGCCCCCGGTCATGCGAGGAGGACACAGCGTGAAAGACGTGCTGATCAAGAACGTCCGGTTGTATGGCGAGGGTGAGCCGGTCGACGTCTTGCTCGCCGACGGTGAGATTCGCCAGATCGGTACCGATCTGGGTCTGGTCGACGCCGAGATCATCGACGGCACCGGGCAATTCCTGCTGCCGGGCTTCGTCGACCTGCACACGCATTTGCGTGAGCCCGGCCGCGAGGATACCGAGACCATCGAAACCGGTTCCGCCGCGGCCGCCCTCGGTGGTTTCACCGCCGTCTTCGCCATGGCCAACACCAGCCCGGTCGCCGACTCGCAGGTCATTACCGACCATGTCTGGCGACGCGGTCAGGAGGTCGGCCTGGTGGATGTGCACCCGGTGGGCGCGGTCACCGTCGGCCTCGAGGGTAAGCAGCTCGCCGAGATGGGCACCATGGCGGCCGGTGAGGCCAAGGTGCGCATATTCTCCGACGACGGCCACTGTGTCTACGACCCGCTGATCATGCGCCGCGCCCTGGAGTACTCGAACTCCCTGGGTGTGCTCATCGCGCAGCACGCGGAGGAGCCGCGCCTCACCGAGGGCGCGGTGGCGCACGAGGGTCCGAACGCCTCCCGCTTGGGGCTGGCGGGTTGGCCGCGCGCCGCCGAGGAATCCATTGTGGCCCGTGACGCGCTACTGGCCCGCGATGCCGGGGCGCGCGTACACATCTGCCACGCCTCCACCGCGGGCACCGTCGAGCTCCTGAAATGGGCCAAGGCACAAGGTATTTCGATCACCGCCGAGGTCACCCCGCACCATCTGATGCTGGATGACTCGCGCCTCGAGACCTATGACGGGGTCAACCGGGTCAACCCGCCGCTGCGCGAGGCCTCCGATGTGACGGCACTACGCCATGCGCTCGCCGATGGCGTTATCGACTGTGTCGCCACCGATCACGCCCCGCATGCCGAACAGGACAAGTGCTGCGAATTCGCCGCCGCCCGCCCCGGCATGCTGGGTCTGGAGACCGCGCTGTCGATCGTGGTGGGAACCATGGTGCGCTCGGGTCTGCTGGACTGGCGCGGCGTCGCCCGCGTCATGAGCGAGAACCCGGCGCGGATCGCGGGTTTGGACGATCAGGGTCGGCCGATCGAGGTGGGCGAACCGGCCAACCTGGTGCTGATCGATCCGGAGACCGCGTGGACGGTGCGGGCGCAGGATCTCGCCAGCATCTCCGACAACACGCCGTACGAGGCGATGACCCTGCCCGGATTGGTGATGGCCACCTTCCTGCGCGGCCGGATCACCTCGCGCGACGCTGCCGTCATTGCCGGTGCGGGCCGGCGGGTGGGGAACCGAGGAGGATCGTAAATGGAGCGCACGCTCTGGGTGATCGCAATGTTCGCGCTGGCGGCACTGGGCTTGTGGCTGATGTATCGGGCCTGGATAGGTAAGGCACGACGGCAGGCGGGGATGATCGGTGATCTTCCGACGGTGCCCGCCGACTGCGGCGCGCAGGTGCTGGAGCCGACCACCGGCCTGTACCTCGGCAGCACCCTGGCCCCCAGCTGGATCCAGCGAATTACGGTGGGCGACCTGGGCTTTCGAGCCAATGCGGAGATGACCCGCTTCGAGCGCGGCATCCTCCTCGAACGCGACGGCACCGCGCCGATCTGGATTCCGCACGATGCCATTACGGCGGTGCGCGCCGAGCGCGGACATGCGGGCAAGGTTATGACCGAAGGTGGTGTGCTGGTGATTCGCTGGACACTGCCCACCGGAACCGAGGTGGATACCGGTTTCCGCGGTGACGACAAAACTGTGTACCCGTCCTGGACGGGTACGAAGACGGGAGAAGAGGCATGAGCGGCGATACTGCGGTAATGGTGCTGGAGGACGGCCGGATTTTCCGTGGCTCGACCTTCGGTGCCGTCGGAGAAACCCTCGGTGAGGCGGTGTTCTGCACCGCCATGACGGGGTACCAGGAAACGCTCACCGACCCCAGCTACGACCGGCAGATCGTGGTGGCCACCGCCCCGCAGATCGGCAATACCGGCTGGAACGACGAGGACGACGAGTCCGGCAAGATCTGGGTCGCCGGATACGCCGTGCGCGATCCCTCGCGCCGCGCCTCCAACTGGCGCTCCAACCGCACCCTGCAGACCGAGCTGGAGCACCAGAACGTGGTCGGCATCGCGGGTATCGACACCCGAGCCCTGGTGCGGCACCTGCGCACTCGCGGTTCCATGAAGGCGGGCATCTTCTCCGGCGAGGCGCTCGCCGACTACGAGGACCTGGTAGACCGGGTCAACGGCCAGCAGTCCATGCTGGGCGCGGACCTGGCCGGTGAGGTCTCCACCGACAAGATGTACACGGTCGAACCCATTGGCGAGCACCGCTTCACGGTCGTCGCGGTGGACCTCGGTATCAAGACCAATACCCCGCGCATGTTCGCCCAGCGGGGTATGCGGGTGCATGTGGTGCCGTCGAACACCAGCCTCGACCAGATCAAGGAACTGAACCCCCACGGTGTGTTCCTGTCCAATGGCCCGGGCGACCCGGCCACCCAGGACAATGCAGTCGCGCTCACCCAGCAGGTACTGAGCGAGGGTCTGCCGCTGTTCGGTATCTGCTTCGGCAATCAGATCCTCGGCCGCGCGCTCGGCCGCAAGACCTACAAGATGAAGTTCGGCCACCGCGGTATCAATATCCCGGTCGTCGAACACCACAGCGGTCGTATCTCGATCACCGCGCAGAACCACGGCTTCGCCCTCGAAGGTGAAGCGGGCGAGCAGTTCGACACCCCCTTCGGTCGCGCCGAGGTCTCGCACACCTGCGCCAACGACGGCACCGTCGAGGGCGTGCGCCTGATCGACGGTAAGGCCTTCTCGGTCCAGTACCACCCCGAGGCCGCCGCCGGACCACACGACGCCGCCTACCTCTTCGACCGCTTTGCCACGCTGATGGAAGGAGCCTGATGCCTCGCCGCACCGATCTCAAGCACATCCTGGTGATCGGCTCGGGCCCGATCGTCATCGGCCAGGCTTGCGAGTTCGATTACTCCGGCACCCAGGCCTGCCGGGTGCTCCGATCCGAGGGCCTGCGGGTCTCGCTGGTGAACTCCAACCCGGCGACCATCATGACCGACCCGGAGTTCGCGGATTCGACCTATGTCGAGCCGATCACCTGGGAGTTCGTCGAGAAGGTCATCGCCAAGGAGCGCCCCGACGCGATCCTGGCCACCCTGGGCGGCCAGACCGCGCTCAATTGCGCTGTCGCCCTGCATGAGAACGGCATCCTGGAGAAGTACAACGTCGAACTCATCGGCGCCGACTTCGAAGCCATCCAGCGTGGCGAGGACCGCCAGAAGTTCAAGGATATCGTCGCCAAGGTCGGCGGCGAGAGCGCCCGCTCCGCGGTCTGCTACACCATGGACGAGGTCCGCGAAACCGTTGCCGAACTGGGCTTCCCGGTTGTCGTGCGCCCGTCGTTCACCATGGGCGGCCTCGGCTCCGGTATGGCCTACAACGAGGACGATCTCGATCGCATCGCCGGTGGCGGCCTGTCCGCCTCGCCCACCGCGAACGTCCTCATCGAGGAATCCATCCTGGGCTGGAAGGAATTCGAACTCGAGCTCATGCGCGACAGCCGCGACAATGTGGTGATCGTGTGCTCGATCGAGAATGTCGACCCGATGGGCGTGCACACCGGTGATTCGGTGACCGTCGCCCCGGCCATGACCCTGACAGACCGCGAATACCAGAAGATGCGCGATCTCGGCATCGCCATCCTGCGCGAGGTCGGCGTCGATACCGGCGGCTGCAATATCCAGTTCGCGGTGGACCCCGCCGACGGCCGCCTGATCGTCATCGAGATGAACCCGCGCGTCTCGCGCTCGTCGGCATTGGCTTCCAAGGCAACGGGTTTCCCGATCGCCAAGATCGCCGCCAAGCTCGCCATCGGCTACACCCTCGACGAGATCGTCAATGACATCACCGGCGAGACCCCGGCCTGCTTCGAGCCGACCCTCGACTACGTGGTCGTCAAGGCGCCGCGGTTCGCGTTCGAGAAGTTCCCGGGCGCCGACCCGACCCTGACCACCACCATGAAGTCGGTCGGCGAGGCAATGTCGATGGGCCGCAACTTCTCCGAGGCGCTCGGCAAGGTGCTGCGCTCCCTGGAGACCAAGGCCGTGAGCTTCTGGACCCAGCCCGACGGCGAATGGACCGACGTCGAGGCCATCCTCGCCGATCTGCGTGTCCCCACCGAGGGCCGCATCTACCAGGTGGAGCGCGCGCTGCGCCTGGGCGCCGACGTCGAATCGGTGGCCGCGGCCTCCGGTATCGACCCGTGGTTCGTCGCCGAGGTCGCCGCACTGGTGGACCTGCGTCAGGAGATCGTCGACGCCGCTGTACTCGACGAACCGCTACTGCGCACCGCCAAGCACTACGGCCTGTCCGACCGCCAGGTCGCCGCGCTGCGACCGGAACTCGCGGGCGAGGACGGCGTGCGGACCCTGCGGCACCGGCTCGGCATCCGCCCGGTGTTCAAGACCGTCGACACCTGCGCCGCCGAGTTCGAGGCCAAGACGCCGTACCACTACTCGGCCTACGAACTCGATCCCGCCGCGGAATCCGAGGTGGCTCCGCAGCGCGAGCGCGACAAGGTGATCATCCTCGGGTCGGGTCCGAACCGGATCGGTCAGGGCATCGAATTCGACTACAGCTGTGTGCATGCCGCGCAGACGCTGTCGGAGGCCGGGTACGAGACCATCATGGTCAACTGCAACCCGGAGACCGTCTCCACCGACTACGACACCGCCGACCGCCTCTACTTCGAACCGCTCACCTTCGAAGACGTCCTCGAGGTCTACCACGCGGAAACCGAATCCGGCACCGTCGCGGGTGTGATCTGCCAGCTCGGCGGCCAGACCCCGCTGAGTCTGGCGCAGCGCCTCACCGATGCGGGCGTCCCGGTGGTCGGCACCTCCGCCGCCGCCATCGACCTGGCCGAGGACCGCGCCGAATTCGGCGATGTGCTGGTGGCAGCGGGTCTTCCGGCTCCAAAATACGGTACGGCGACCACCTTCGCGCAGGCCAAGAAGATCGCCAACGAGATCGGGTACCCGGTCCTGGTGCGTCCGTCCTACGTGCTGGGCGGTCGCGGTATGGAGATCGTCTACGACGAGGAAACCCTCGAGGGCTACATCTCCCGCGCCACCGATATCAGCCCGAACCGACCGGTACTCATCGACCGGTTCCTGGAAGACGCCATCGAAATCGATGTCGACGCCCTCTGCGACGGCGACGAGGTCTACCTGGGCGGCGTCATGGAGCATATCGAGGAGGCCGGTATCCACTCCGGTGACTCGGCGTGCGCCCTGCCCCCGATCACCCTGGGCCGCAGCGATATCGAGGCCGTGCGCCGCTCCACCATCGCACTCGCCAAGGGCATCGGCGTCAAGGGCCTGCTGAACGTGCAGTACGCGCTCAAGGACGATGTGCTCTACGTCCTGGAGGCCAACCCACGCGCCAGCCGCACCGTCCCGTTCGTCTCCAAGGCCACCGCGGTGCCCCTGGCAAAGGCGGCGGCCCGAATCGCCATGGGCGCCACCATCGCCGAACTCCGCAAGGAGGGCCTGCTCCCGGCCGACGGCGACGGCGGCCACACCCCGATCGACGCCCCGGTCGCGGTGAAGGAGGCGGTCCTGCCGTTCACCCGCTTCAAACGCCCCGACGGCAGCGGGATCGATTCCTTGCTCTCACCGGAGATGAAGTCCACCGGTGAGGTCATGGGTATCGACGCCGATTTCGGTACCGCCTTCGCCAAATCGCAGGCCGCCGCCTACGGTTCGCTGCCGACCGAGGGTTCCGCCTTCGTCTCGATCGCCAACCGCGACAAGCGGGCCATGGTGTTCCCGGTCAAACGCCTGCACGATCTCGGTTTCCGTATCCTCGCCACCGAGGGCACCTCGGAAATGCTGCGCCGCAACGGTATTCCGTGCGAGCAGGTGCGCAAGCACTCCGACGACGACGCGGCCGATCAGCCGAGCATCGTGGATATGATCCGCGACGGCGAAGTCGATATCGTCTTCAATACCCCGTACGGCAATAACGGCCCACGCGTGGACGGCTACGAGATCCGCACCGCCGCTGTCGGTGCCAATATCCCGTGCATCACCACCGTGCAGGGTGCGGCCGCGGCGGTACAGGGCATCGAGGCCACCATCAACGGCGGCATCGGCGTGCGTTCCCTGCAAGAACTCCACGCCACCCTGCGAGGCTGAGCAGATGACGAGTTTCGGTGTGCGGCTGCGGGATGCGATGCGTGAGCACGGTCCGCTGTGCGTGGGTATCGATCCGCATCCGCCGCTGCTGCGATCCTGGGGCCTGTCCGAGGACGTCACTGGTCTGAAGGCATTCACCGACGCCTGCGTCGATGCCTTCGCCGGTCGTGTCGCCCTGGTCAAACCCCAGGTGGCGTTCTTCGAAACCTATGGCTCGGGCGGCATCATGGTCCTCGAGGACGCGATCGCCGCACTGCGTGAGGCGGGCACCCTGGTGCTTGCCGACGCCAAGCGCGGCGATATCGGCTCCACCATGGACGCCTACGCCCACGCCTGGCTCGGTGACGGTCCACTCGGGTCCGACGCGGTGACGGTATCGCCGTATCTCGGATTCGGATCTCTCACACCGGCTCTGGACCTGGCCGCGGCGAACGGTCGCGGTGTCTTCGTGCTCGCCGCCACGTCGAACCCCGAAGGTGCGCAGCTACAACGCATTACCGGCCCCGACGGCCGCAGCATCGCCCAGCTCATGGTCGATGAGGCGGCGGCCCGCAACGCGGGCGGCGAATTCGGTTCGGTCGGCGTCGTCGTCGGCGCCACCCTCACCGAGGCTCCCGACCTCGGCGCCCTCAACGGCCCCATCCTCATGCCGGGTGTCGGTGCGCAGGGCGGGGGAGCGGAGTCGATTCGAAATCTGGTGTCGGAGAAGGATTTCGGCTCTGTTGTGCCGAATGTCTCACGCGAGGTGCTGCGGGCGGGGCCGTCCGTGGGCGCCCTCCAGGTGCGTGTGCACCGGCTCACCGACGAATTCGGCTTCCTACAAGCCTGATTCGCCGCCCCGCCGAATCGCCCCGCCATACCGGCTCGCCAGCCGGGATGGCGGGGCGTCGTCGTTCGTGTCCCGCTCGAGGTCTTCCCGGTCCCGCTCCGATTCATCGGTGTGAGACATGTCGCGCGGCGGCGCGGCGGGTGCGGACAGCGTCCTCGGTCACGGTGAGCGCTCAGCGCGCTTCTGCGGTCTGTGAGGACAGATCCGGCACTGCGAACTACACCCGTGTGGTTTAACCCGCCTACGGCCGCTCAGGGCGTCATTCCGCCCTGTTCAGGGCCTGCCTCACCAGGCACGCGATGATCGCGGCGCCTTCGCTGTGACACGCGACACGCGGTGCCGTTTTCGCGCGACACGCCGAGAAATCCGAGAAAGTTCCAGGTCGCGTGATTACAGCTCGGTCACGGTTTGTACAGACCCCAACTCACGTCGTCGCCCCGCCTGCCGAAAATCCGAAAAAGCCCAGGCTGCAAGGCAGTTCGGGATTTCGCCAGATGTCTGCTCACGGCCACCCGGAGGCACCCCGCGGGGATGCACGCCGGTCCTGGTCGTGCCCGGAATCACGCGCTGACCTGGGGGGTGGGTTCGCAATCGCCAGGCGTCGTGGGTACGGTCGCTGAGACCACCGGGTTCACCCGGTGGGAGAACATGCAATGAACGATGAGACGGAGGATCCGTGGCCCTTCCCCAGCTGACTGACGAGCAGCGCGCCGCTGCTTTGGAGAAGGCGGCTGCCGCCCGGCGCATTCGGGCGGAGCTGAAGGAGCGCTTGAAGCGTGGCGGTACCGACCTGAAGACGGTCCTCGCCGACGCCGAGAAGGACGAAGTCCTCGGCAAGATGAAGGTTTCGGCCCTGCTCGAGGCCCTGCCGAAGGTTGGCAAGGTCAAGGCGGCCGAGATCATGAGCGAACTGGAGATCGCTCCCACTCGCCGACTGCGTGGACTGGGTGATCGGCAGCGCAAGGCGCTGCTGGCCCGGTTCGACTTCAGCGCCGAATAATCCGAGGGTGGTCGCACACACTCGGAAGGGTCGCCTGGTAGTTCTGGTTGGCCCCTCGGCCGTAGGAAAGTCGACCGTCGTGCGCTGTTTGCGCGAACGGTTGCCGGAATTGGTATTCAGTGTGTCGGCCACCACCCGGGCCCCCCGGCCCGGCGAGGTCGACGGTCGTGACTATCGGTTCGTTACCCGGGAACAATTCGACTCGATGATCGAGGCGAACGAACTTCTCGAATGGGCCGATATCCACGGCGGTCTACAACGGTCGGGTACCCCGGCCGCGCCGGTGCGGGAGGCAATCACCGCCGGTAAACCGGTTTTGATCGAGGTGGACCTCGAAGGGGCCCGCTCGATCCGCACGACGATGCCGGAGGCCACCCTGGTCTTCCTGGCACCGCCGAGCTGGGACGAGTTGGTATCCCGGCTCACCTCTCGGGGTACCGAATCGCCCGAGGTGATCGAGCGGCGACTGCAGACCGCGAAGACCGAGCTGGCGGCCTGTGACGAGTTCGACATCGTCATAGTGAACGACGAGGTGACAGCCGCCTGCGAGCGGTTGGTATCCTTGTTCGTTAGCACAAATTCGAGGTCTGCCTCGAACCCCGGCTCGTCGGCCCTATAGACAGCTCTGTCGGCAGTTCCATCGGCAGCTATCTTCGGTCTTGTGAGCCGGTCGCCCACCCGAACGACAACCCCGCAGGAGCCTCCCTAGTGAGTACGGACATGCAGGCCGCCCCCACCTACGACACTCCGATCGGCCTCACCAACCCGCCGATCGACGAACTGCTGGAGCGCACCTCGTCCAAGTACGCGCTGGTTATCTACGCGGCCAAGCGGGCGCGGCAGATCAACGACTACTACAACCAGCTCGGCGACGGCATCCTGGAGTACGTCGGCCCGCTGGTCGAGCCGGGTCTGCAGGAGAAGCCGCTGTCGGTGGCCATGCGCGAGATCCACGCCGATCTGCTCGAGCATTCCGAAGGCGAGTAGGACCGAGTAGCTCGAAGCATGACAACGACGGCGCTGGAGGCACAGTGACCACTCCCATCGCGCGGACTCGCGCAGACGATGCTGTGCGATACAGCGCGACCGAGGTCCGGGGCGTGCGGTGACCCGGATCGTTGTCGGAGTCGGCGGCGGCATCGCCGCCTACAAGAGTTGCGCCCTCGTGCGCCGGTTCACCGAAACCGGGCACGAGGTGCGAGTCATTCCCACCGAGGCCGCACTGCGGTTCATCGGTAAGGCCACCTTCGAGGCGCTGTCCGGCAACCCGGTCAATACCGGTGTCTTCGCCGACGTGCCCGAGGTGCCGCATGTGCGGATAGGCCAGGAGGCCGACCTCATCGTCGTCGCTCCCGCCACCGCCGACCTGATGGCGCGGGCCGCGCAGGGACGCGCCGACGATCTTCTCACCGCCACCCTGTTGACCGCACGATGTCCCGTGCTGTTCGCCCCGGCCATGCACACCGAGATGTGGGAGCACCCGGCCACCCAGGCGAATGTCGCGACCCTGCGGGCGCACGGCGCGATCGTGATGGAACCCGCGCACGGCCGTCTGACCGGTGCCGATACCGGTGCCGGTCGACTGCCCGAGCCGGAGGAGATCTACGCCCTCGCCGCGCTGCTGCAGGAACGTCCCGACGCCATTCCGCGCGACCTCGAGGGCCGCCGCATCGTGATTTCCGCGGGCGGCACCCGCGAGCCCCTGGATCCGGTGCGCTTCCTGGGCAACCGCAGCTCCGGCAAACAGGGTTACGCGCTGGCTCGGGTGGCGGCGCAGCGTGGTGCGCAGGTGACGCTCATCGCGGGCAACACCATCGGCATGCCGGCTCCGGCCGCCGTCGACGTCGTCAATATCACCACCGCCGAGCAGTTGAAGACGGCTGTCGACAAGCATTCGCTCGGTGCGGACGCGGTGATCATGGCGGCTGCGGTGGCGGATTTCCGGCCGGTGAACGTGGCGGCGGCGAAAATCAAAAAGGGTGCGGGCGAACCGAATTCGATCGAACTCGCCAAAACCACCGATATCCTCGCCGGTCTGGTGCAGTCCCGTCGTGACGGGCAGTTGCCGGGAACCGCGATCGTCGGCTTCGCCGCCGAGACCGGGGACGAGCACGGCGATGTGCTCAGCCACGCGAGATCCAAGCTGGCCCGCAAGGGCTGCGACCTGCTGGTGGTCAATGCCGTCGGTGAGGGCAAGGCCTTCGAGGTGGACAATAACGACGGTTGGCTGCTCGGCGCCGACGGCACCGAGATCGCCCTGGACCACGGGTCCAAGGCACTGCTGGCAAGTCGGGTATTGGACGCTCTCGGGCCCCTGCTGCGCTGATCGGCGGACGCTGCCGCGCCGCCGCCTCGCCGGTGGGACATCGGGCTGCTTGACAGGCCGCTGTCTGGGTCGGTACTGATTCGTCACCAGCGCGCGGCGTGCTGGGCATCCGGTCGTGGCCCGATGCCGGATGCTTTGGAATAGTCTGAGACAAAGGGTTGTGCAGTCGGGGGAGCCCGCTACTGTCGCAAGCCGATACGAGAAACCCGTTGAGGGAGAGGGAAGAACTGTGCGCACGTCTGGCAGCCGCCTATTCACCAGTGAGTCCGTGACCGAGGGTCATCCGGACAAGATCTGTGATGCCATCAGCGATTCCATCCTCGACGCATTGCTCGCGGCGGACCCGCGCAGCCGGGTCGCGGTCGAGACCATGGTCACCACCGGCCAGGTGCATGTCGCCGGTGAGGTCACCACGTCGGCCTACGTCGATATCCCGACCATCGTGCGCGAGAAGCTCCTGGAGATCGGATACGACTCCTCCGCAAAGGGATTCGATGGCGCGTCCTGCGGCGTGAATATCGCGATCGGCGCGCAGTCGGCCGATATCGCCCAGGGCGTGGACACCTCGCACGAGGCGCGCGTCGGCGGCGAGGACGACGCCATCGCCCGGCAGGGCGCGGGCGACCAGGGTCTGATGTTCGGCTACGCCACCACCGAGACCCCTGAGCTCATGCCGCTGCCGATCTCGCTCGCCCACAAGCTCTCGCGTCGCCTCACCGAGGTGCGCAAGTCCGGTGTGCTGCCGTACCTGCGGCCCGACGGCAAGACCCAGGTCACCATCGAATACGACGGTGATATCCCGGTCCGCCTCGACACCGTGGTCATCTCCACGCAGCACGCCGCCGATATCGATCTCGACAATCTGCTCGCCCCGGATATTCGCGAGAAGGTCGTCGACGCGGTACTGGCCGAACTGAGCCTGCCGAACCCCCTGGACGTCTCCAATGTGCGCCTGCTGGTCAACCCGACCGGCAAATTCGTGCTCGGTGGCCCCATGGGTGACGCGGGCCTGACCGGTCGCAAGATCATTGTCGACACCTACGGCGGTATGGCCCGCCACGGTGGTGGCGCCTTCTCCGGTAAGGATCCGTCGAAGGTCGACCGCTCGGCCGCCTACGCCATGCGCTGGGTCGCCAAGAATGTCGTCGCCGCCGGTCTGGCCGAGCGCGTCGAGGTGCAGGTCGCCTACGCCATCGGCAAGGCCGCCCCCGTCGGTCTGTTCGTCGAGACCTTCGGCACCGAGAAGATCGACCCGATCAAGATCTCCGAAGCCATCGGCGAGGTCTTCGACCTGCGTCCCGGCGCGATCATTCGCGACCTGGACCTGCTGCGCCCCATCTACGGGCCCACCTCCGCCTACGGCCACTTCGGCCGTACCGACGTGGACCTGCCGTGGGAGCGCACCGATCGTGCCGAGAAGCTGCGCGCCGCCGCCGGACTCTAATTGGCAAGCACCGGACCAGCGGCGGGAGCGACGGGCCCGGAGGCGGCGGCCGGAATGCGGGTGGGCCAGCCGCAAGGCTGTCCGTTGAGGGTGGCGGTGGGAGACGGGCGGGCCATTGAGGACCCCGCTCTCGCCGCAGTCCATACAGCGGGGCGCCCCATCGCGCGGGTGCTCCCGCTGCTGGAACCGGCACATCTGGATCGGGATTTCGACTATCTCGTTCCCGCCGAGATGGACGACATCGCCCAACCCGGTGTGCGTGTACGAATTCGCTTCTCCGGCCGCCTGATCGACGGCTTCCTCCTCGAACGCCTCGAAAAGACCGATCACACCGGCAAACTCATGTCCCTGGAGCGTGTGGTCTCCGGTGAACGAGTACTCACCCCGGAAATCCTGCGCCTGGTGAATGCCGTCGCCTCCCGCTACGCGGGTACGCGAGCGGATGTACTCCGTCTCGCCATCCCTCCCCGCCATGCCCGGACCGAGGCTGAAGGCATTGGCGGCGAACGAAAGTCGCCGCGCCGCAAGAAGGTCGACAAACTTCAGGTGACCGCCGACTCGGCCGACATCGCCACCGAGGCTGCGGGCGACGCACCGACATCGAGCCAGGCAGCCACCGTAGTCGCGGCAGGCGAACCACCGATGTCGAGCCGGTCCGCCACCGAGGGTGTGGTGGACGATGAATCGATGTCGAGCCGGTCGGTCACCGAGGGTGTGGCGGGTGATGCGTCGGCGTCGGGTCAACCGGCCACTGAGGTTGTTGCCGGTGGTGCGTCGATATCACCCCGAGCCGACGTCACCGAATCCGTGCCCGATGACCGGGTAGTGCCGACCAGCTCCGCCGCCGTCGATTCGCCTGCGGCCCAGTTCACTTCGACAGATTCGGTCGACGCGGCGGGGCGGGCCGCGCCGGAGGGGTGTGAGTCTCCGCATTCGAAGGAAGCGTTAGCCCCAGCGGCCTCCTATGGTCCTAGGGCCGCTGGAAGTCGAGACCGTGCGGCGGGGCGAATCGCGTCGTCGTCCACGGATGCGGCAGAGCCGCGCGCTGTTTCATCCGCAGCGCCGAATCCGACTGAGCCCGTGGTCGATCCGGCCGCTGCCACCGCGTGGGGACGATACGTACACGGTGTCTCATTCTTGACCGCGCTCGTGCGTGGCCGTGGGCCGCGCGCGGCGTGGCAGGCGCTGCCGGGGGAGGACTGGGCGCGGCGGCTAGCGGAGTTGGCGGCGGCGACGGTGCGGAGCGGTCGGTCGGCCGTCCTCATTGTTCCGGATCAGCGCGATCTCGATCGCGTCATCGCGGAATGTACCGCGCTGGTGGGGGAGTCGGCAGTGGGGCTCGCCGCGGGGTTGGGTCCGGCCGCCCGCTATCGGCGGTGGTTGGCGGTATTGCGGGGGAGCGCGCGCGTGGTGGTCGGCACTCGCAGCACGGTTTTCGCGCCCGCCCAGAATCTGGGGTTGATTGCCATCTGGGATGACGGCGACGACACCTACGCGGAACCGCGCTCGCCGTACTCGCACGCACGCGAGGTGGCCATGCTGCGCGCACACGAGACCGGTGCGGCCTTCGTCGTCGGCGGCTTCGCGCGCACCGCCGAGGCGCAGGCAATAGTCGAATCCGGTTGGGCGCACGATCTGCTGGCCGATCGGGCCGCCCTGCGCGAGTGCACGCCGCATATCGTCGCGCCCGGAGATACCGATATGGCGATGGAACGCGATCCGCTCGCCCGCGCCGTCCGCATCCCCGGCGTCGCCTTCCTGGCGGCCCAGCGGGCGCTCGCCGCGGGGGCCCCGGTATTGGTTCAGGTGCCGCGCCGCGGCTACATCCCGGCCCTCTCCTGTGCGAAATGCCGCACCCCCGCGCGGTGTCGGCACTGCAATGGACCATTGGCTTTGCCGGAGGACGGCACCGGTGCCGTATCCGTCGCGACACGCGGCGGTTCCAAGGTGGGTTCTGCGGCCGGACCTGCTGGCGCGGTGCGCAGTTCGAGTGGTGAGGTCGCGCACAGCCCGAGCTGTCGCTGGTGCGGCATTGTCGAGGCGGCGTTCCGCTGCCAAGCCTGTGGCTCGCGCGCGTTACGGGCGGTGGTGATCGGTGCGGTCCGCACCGCCGAGGAATTGGGCCGAGCGTTTCCGGGCGTACCGATTCGCGGTTCCGGCGGTGGGACCGTACTGAGTTCGGTGCCCGAGGGCCCCCAGGTGGTGGTGTCGACCATCGGCGCCGAACCGACGGTCCCCGGCGGCTACGGCGTGGCACTACTCCTCGACGGTTGGGCCCTGCTCGGCCGCGCCGACCTGCGGGCCGCCGAGGACGCCCTGCGCCGCTGGATGACCGCCGCCGCCCTGGTGCGCCCCAGCGGCCAGGTAATCGTCATGGCCGAACCGACGATCCCCACCGTGCAGGCGCTGCTGCGCTGGGATCCGGTGGGCCACGCCCACTTCGAACTCTCCGCCCGCACCGAGGTGCGCTTCCCGCCGGCGGTCCGCCTGGCCGCCATCGACGGCACCACCGACACCATCGCCGAATTACTCAGCGAGGCAAAGCTTCCCGAAGAGGTGGAAGTCCTCGGTCCCGTCCCGTTGCCCTTCGGTGCCCGCAAACCCGTCTCCGGCGACACCCCCGCCGAGGTCGAACGCATGATCCTGCGCGTGGACCGCGGCCAGGGTGCGGCCCTCGCCCGCGCCTTGGCCGCCGCCCAGGCCGTCCGCAGCACCCACCGCTCCGACGGCCCGCTCCGCGTCCAGATCGACCCCATCGATATCGGCTGATCGCCAGCGATAATCGGCGGAACCGGGCCGCCGCAGAATATTTGGCGGAAAGCGGCTCAGCGGAACGCGGCGATGTGGCGCTGTGCCCAGGCGGCGAAGGGGCGGGGTGCGCGACCCAGTATCTGCTCGACGTCGGGACTGATCCGCAATTCCTCCGCGGTCGGGTCGCCGAGAATGGCGAGCGTTGTTTCCACCGCGTCCGGTGACATGTTGGTCAGCATCTGGGCCCGTGCCTCATCTGCGGTCTGCTCCACGAATCGCACTGGCTCGCCGAGGAGTTCGCCCAGTATCCCCGCCCGCTCGCGTGGAGTTTCCGGCACTGGACCGTTCAGGACATAGGTGCGGCCCGCATGGCCGTCTGCGCGTAAGACGGCCGCGGCGACGGCCGCAATATCCTCCGGATCGATGAACGGCACGCCCACGTCACCGAAGGGCGCGCTGACGATCCGCTCGGCGCGCACCTGCTCGGCCCAGGCCAGTCATGCGCGTCCTCATCGACTGGATCGAACGGCAATTCGTGGCAATGGGCCGAGCCGACGCCCGCGAACTGGCCGTCGCCCTGCTGTCCGCGTATCAGGGAATCTCGCTGCTCACCAATACTTTCCATGATCCGGAGCTGATGGCGGTCGAGGGCCGCCGACTGGAGCGCTGGATCGACTCACCGGCCGCCTGAACCGCTCGCCGGTGGGCCGATGAGTTCGAGGACTCGTTCCACCAGGGGCGGTGGAGATATGGCGCATCAGGCGTTGGTCGGCTGGGCCGGGCGGACGCTCCAGCGCCGCTCGGTGCGGGTAATGCGGACCGGGTAGTCGAAGCAGGCGGAGATCAGGTCGGTGGTGAGGACCTCGTCGACGGGACCGGCTGCTAGGGTTCGGCCGCCGCGCAACAGCATTGCGTGGGTGGTGCTCGGCGGGAGCTCCTCCAGATGGTGGGTTACCAGGACCGAGGCCAGATCGGGGTGGGTGTGTCGCAGGCGATCGATGCGCTCCAGGAGGTGTTCGCGCCCGGCGAGGTCGAGACCCGTGGCGGGTTCGTCCAGCAGTAGCAGGCGGGGGGCTGGGCATGAGAGCGCGGGCGATCAGGGTGCGGCCCCGTTCACCCTGGGAAAGAATGGGCCACTGGGCATTTCGGCGATGGGCCAGACCCATCAGGTCGATGAGGCGGTCGGCCTCGGTGAGGTTCGCGGCGGTCGGTGTCCATCGGGGGATCAGGTCCGCGGTATTGGTGAGACCGGTCAGCGCGACCTCGCGCACGGTGAGCGACGAGTGTGGGGTGTGCCGTGGATCGACATGGCCGATGGCGGTGCGCAGTGCGCGCATATCGACGCGGCCGAGGCGATGGCCGAGGACCTCCATACTGCCCCGGGTGGGGTGTTCGAACGCGCCGAGCATCCGCAGCAGGGTGGTTTTGCCCGCGCCGTTGGGGCCGAGCAGCGCCCAGTGCTCACCGGAACGCACGGTCAGCGTCACCGACCGCAGAATCTGGCTGCCGTCGCGGACGAAGTCGACGCGGTCGGCGTGGAGCAGGACACTGTCGGACATGCGGCCCACGGTAGCAAACTCCTCAGACAAGCTGTGGGGTGCGGCAGTGAGGGGGTCGGGTGGAAACGCCGCGTTGGTAGTCTGGCCGGTATGGCGATCGAGGCGGTTCTGTTCGACTTCTCGGGCACTCTGTTCCGGCTCGAGGAATCTGAATTCCGGGCATTGGAGTTGGCCGATGGCAATGGCCGCACCTTCGACGCCCATGAGGTCACCGAGATCATGCAGCGGATGACCGCGCCTGTCGGTCAGTTCGTGCGATTCGATGCCGAGGGCCAATTTGCCTGGGACAACCGCGATTTGGATCCGGCCCTGCATCGTCGCGCCTACCTGGAAGTATTGCGCGCCTCCGGGGTGCCCCCGCAATCCGCGGCGCGCCTGTACGAGCGGCTCATCGACGCGGATGCCTGGACCCCGTATCCGGATACCGGCGCGGTATTGAAAACCTTGCACGCCAACGGTATTGCGGTAGCGGTGGTCAGCAATATCGCCTTCGATATCCGTCCCGCGTTCGCCCATCGCGGCTGGGATCGCTACGTCACAGCCTTCACGCTGTCCTTCGAAGTCGGTGCCATGAAACCGAATCCGCTCATCTTCCGGGATGCGCTGGACCGGCTCGGTATCGCCTCCGACCGCGCTCTCATGGTCGGCGACAGCCGCGAGGCCGACGGTGGCGCCACTGCTCTCGGCTGCTCCTTCGAGCTCGTCGACCCGGTCCCGACATCCGAGCGCCCGGACGCGCTCGCCGCCGTTATTCAGCGCCGCCTCACGTAACGACTGGCTGGTTCGTGTCGGCCCCCACACTTGTCATGGATAGATTGCCGATATATCGTCGATATCAGTCAAAGTAACGACAAGCCTTGAAGGAGGCACCACCATGGGAAACATGGAGAACATGAACAAGGGCGCCCGCGGGCCCTGGCGTCGAGCACGACGCGAAGAGAACAGCGGACCCGAACATCCCCGTATGCGCCGCGGTCCGCACGGTCACGACCACGGTCACGGCCGCGGTTTCGGTCCGGAATTCGGACAGGGCGGATTCGGCCCGGGTGGCTTCGGCCCCGGTTTCGGGCCGGGCCCCTTCGGGCGGGGGCGCGGTCGCGGTGGTCGCGGTAGGCGCGGCGACGTGCGTGCGGCGATCCTCCTGCTGCTGCAGGAACGACCCATGCACGGCTACGAGCTGATCCAGCAGATCCGCGAGCGCAGCGAGGACGTCTGGCGTCCCAGCCCGGGCTCCATCTACCCCGCGCTGTCGCAGCTCGAGGACGAGGGCCTGGTCATTATCGAGAAGGTGGCCGGTCGTAAGACCGCCAAGCTCACCGAATCCGGAACCGCCTATATCGAGGAGAACCGCGCCGACCTCGGCGATCCGTGGCAGGACGTCAAGGACGGTGTCGGCGATCAAGCGCTCGATCTGCGCGGTCTGGTCGGGCAGCTGATGGGCGCTGTCGCCCAGGTCGCGGCGGTCGGTACCCCGGCGCAGGCGGCGAAGGCGGCCGAGGTGCTCACCGAGGCCCGGAAGGCGCTCTACCGGATTCTCGCCGAGGACGACACACCCGAAAAGTGATGGCAGCGAAACACCCTCGGCCAATGTGTGTTTCGGCCGCGCGCGAGGGAAGATTGTGGCATGTCACAAATGGGCCCCGGGCGTGGTTGGCGCGCGGGACAGCGGAGGAGCCGGCGGCGCACGATCGCCGCGGCGGGGGTAATTGCGTGGGCGGTCGTCGTGGGTTCGGCCATGATGCCGATCGAATCGGCGACCGCCACAGCGCAACCGGTCGTGAGCGGTGGGGTGGTCGTCCCGGTCGCACAGGGGCCGGTACAGGACGATCACCTGGGTGCCAGCAAGTACCTGAAGGATCATCCCGATGCCGCGCCCCAGGGTGCGAATGATTTCGGCTGCACACCCAGCGCTGAGCGTCCGCGCCCGGTGGTGTTGGCGCACGGCACCGACTCCTCCGCCTACTCGGATTGGGCGGCCGTCTCCCCGATGCTGGCCCGCGCCGGATTCTGTGTCTTCGCGCCGAACTACGGCGGCGCGCCCGGAGCCGACACCTACGGCACCGAGGACATCTATGCCAGCTCCGCCCAGTTCGGTGCATTCGTCGACCGGGTACTGACCGCGACCGGCGCGCAGCAGGTCGATCTGGTCGGATTCTCCCAGGGTGCCAATGTCACCCGCTATTACGTGAACAAACTCGGCGGTGCGCCGAAGGTCGGGCACTGGGTCGGATTGGCCTCACCCAGCTACGGCGGCATCATGTACGGAATCGTGCCGGTGGCGAAATATATGCCGGCGCTCTACACCCTGTTCGAATTCGGCACCTCCGTCGCGGCGGTGCAGCAGGCGGCGGGTTCGCCCTACATTCAGGCGCTCAATGCCGGCGGGGACACCGTGCCCGGTGTGCGATACACCACCATCTCCAGTCGGGTGGATGAGATGATCCAACCGTTCGAGAACATGGCCCTGCGCGGTTCCGGTGCGACGAATCTGGTGATCCAAGATGCGTGCTCGGATAACCTGACCGGGCATTTCCATCAGGTTTACGAACCTTTGGTGCACCAGTTGCTGCTGAATACGCTCGATCCGCAGCGTGCTCGGACACCGGTCTGCGAGTCGGTCGCGCTCGGTACCGGTGTTACCGAGGTGATCTTGGCGGCGCATTCCTGATCAGGGCGGTCCGCGGCATCCGTAAAATGAGACGACCGTGAATTCATCCGCTACCGGGAGCCGCCCGTGACCATCCAGTCAGTCCGCCTGTTCGGCGACCCGATTCTGCGCGCCCGCGCGGCAGAGGTGGAGACGTTCGACCAGCAGGTGCGCCAGCTGGTCACCGACCTCACCGACACGATGTACGAAAGCGGGGGCGTGGGAATCGCCGCTCCGCAGATCGGGGTGGGGCTGCGGGTGTTCGTCTACGACACCGGGGATGCCGCCGGGCATCTGATCAATCCGACCTTCGAGGTCATCGGCGAGGAAACGCAAACCGGACCGGAGGGCTGCCTATCCATCCCGGGTGTCCGCGACGATGTCACCCGGCCGCTCGTCGTGCTGGCTCGTGGCGTCGATATGGACGGTGCCCCAGTGGAGTTCCGTGCCGAGGGTCTGCTGGCGCGGTGTGTGCAGCACGAGACCGATCATTTGGACGGGGTGCTGTTCCTGCAGCGCCTGGATCCGGCCGCGCGGAAGGAAGCGATGCGCATGATTCGTGAATCCTCGTGGTTCGCCGCGGGGGTCACGCTCATGCCCGCCTCCCAGCTCGGCGCTCGCAAGCGCGCCGGTGCGCAGGAGAGTGGTCGCTGATGCGTCTCGTCTTCGCGGGCACACCCGAACCCGCCGTGCCGTCGCTGCGGCGACTCATCGAATCCTCGCGCCACGAGGTGGTCGCGGTGGTCACCCGGCCGGATGCCGTCGCGGGGCGCGGTCGCAAGGTCTCCCGGTCACCCATCGGCGTATTGGCCGATGAGCACGGGATTCCGGTGCTGACCCCGCGCCGCCCGTCGGAACCCGAATTCATCGCGCAGCTGGAGGAATTGGCGCCCGACTGCTGTCCGGTGGTGGCCTATGGCGCACTGCTGCCGCAGCGGGTGCTCGATATCCCGCGGCACGGGTGGATCAACCTGCATTTCTCGCTGCTGCCCGCATGGCGTGGCGCGGCCCCGGTGCAGTCGGCGATTCTCGCCGGTGACGAGATCACCGGTGCGTCCACCTTCCAGATCGAGGCGGGTCTCGATACCGGACCGGTCTTCGGCACGGTGACCGAGAAGGTCCGGGTCACCGACACCGCGGGTGAACTGCTGGAACGGTTGTCGCACAGTGGTGCGCACCTGCTGGAGTCCACCCTCGACGGGATCGAGGACGGCAGCGTGCACGCCGTACCGCAATCGCTCGACGGCATCTCCTACGCACCCAAGGTGGAATCCGAAGCCGGTCATATTCGTTGGGAGGAGCCCGCTCTCGCGATTTCCCGCCGCATTCGCGCGGTCACTCCCGCCCCCGGCGCCTGGACTGAAGCCGATGGCAAGCGCCTCAAGCTCGGCCCCGTCGACATGGTGGAGGAAATTTTGCCCGAACGCAGCATCGAGGTCCGGAAGTCCGGTGTCTTCATCGGTACCGCCACCACGGCGGTGCGGCTGAATCAGGTTCAGCCACAAGGTAAGAAGATGATGAACGCATTGGACTGGGCGCGCGGCGCGCGCCTGCAGCCGGGCGCGGTGGTCGCGTGACACGGCCCGATGGGGGACAGCGGGCCACCGGTGGTGAGCGACGCACCGGTGGCGGCGCCGGCGGCAATCGCACCGGCGGAGGCGGTAAGTCCGCCCCGCGCGGCGAGCGCGCCGGTGGTGAGGCTCGCGGTGGTGGCGCACCCGGGAATGCGCGCAGTGGTGGGGCACCCGGAAACTCGCGTAGTGGTGGGGCGCAGCGGAGCACCGCGAACGGTGGTTGGGTTCGCGGCGAGGGTCCCGGAAAACGCGGCGGCGAACGTGGGCGCGACGAGAACGCTGGCAGCGGCAATCGTGCACGTGGGCGCGATGACAGCGCCGGAAACCGCGGTAGCGGAAGAGAGTACGACGAGGGCGGTCGGTCGCGCGGTGCTGCGGGAGGCTCCACCGGGCGAACGGGCGGTCCCCGTCGCGAGGCGGGGGCTCCCGATGCGGCGGCTTCGTCGCGCGGGCGGACGGCCGCGCCTCGCGACGGGAAGCCCACAGGTTCGTCCGCTCGGAACTCCGGGCGTGACAGCGAGCTGACTGCGGCATCGCGTGCGGGCAGGCCTCCTCGTGTGGCGAGTGGTGGGTCAGGACCTCGCGATGACAAGCCTGCCCGTGCGGTCGGCGGTGCCCCCGGTTCCCGTGGCGGCAAGCCTGCCCGTGCGGGAGGAGATACGTCCGATTCCCGGGACAGCAAGCCGTCCCGTGCGGGGAGTGGTGCGTCCGGGCCCCGCGCTGGCAAGCCCGCGGGCGCGGCGAGTGGTTCCTCCGCGCGCGACGGTGGTAAGGCCAAGGTCGGTGGCGTGCGGTCGGAAGGTGCACGCGGACAGCGTCCTTCGGGTAAGAGCGGCCCTTCGGGTAAGAGTGCCGACGGGACCGATCCGGTGCGGGTGGTGGCGCGGGATGTGCTGCGGGCCGTGCGGGAGCGCGACGCGTACGCGAATCTTGTGCTGCCGGGCATGTTGCGGGAGCGGCGGATCAGTGGTCGGGACGCGGCTCTCGCGACCGAGTTGACCTATGGCGCGTGCCGATCGCAGGGACTGCTCGATGCCGTGATCGCCTCGTGCGCCGGGCGTCCGGTGGCCGAGATCGACGGGCCGCTGCTGGATATTCTGCGGTTGGGCGTCTATCAGCTGCTGCGCACACGGATCGGCGCGCACGCGGCGGTGGATACCTCCGTCGCGTTGGCGCGCGCCGAATTCGATATCGGCAAGGGCGGTTTCGTCAATGCCGTGCTGCGGCGGGCGTCGGAGAAAACGGTCGAGGAGTGGGTGGCGGCTCTCGCGCCCAAGGATCCGCTCGGCCAGCTGGCCTTCGAATTCGCGCACCCGAACTGGATCGCACAGGCTTTCGCGGATTCACTCGGCGCCCGCGCCGGGGAACTGCGCGACGTGCTGGCCGCCGATGACGCTCGTCCACTGGTGCATCTGGTGGCGCGTCCCGGCGAAATCTCCGCCGAGGAACTGGCTTTGGTCACCGGCGGCGAGGAAGGCCGCTGGTCGCCGTACGCGGTGTACCTCGACGGTGGTGATCCGGGCAAGCTCGAACCCGTCCGCGAGGGGATGGCGTCCGTGCAGGACGAGGGCAGCCAGCTGGTGGCCCTCGCTGTCACCCGCGCACCCCTGGAGGGGCCCGACGACGGCCGTTGGCTGGATATGTGTGCCGGACCCGGCGGTAAGGCCGCACTGCTCGGCGCGATCGCCGGTATCGACGGCTGCCATGTCGACGCCGTCGAACCCGCCGAACATCGTGCCGACCTGGTTCGCCAGTCCACCAAGGGTTTACCGGTCACTGTTCACGTCACCGACGGCCGCGACTCCGGCCTGAACCCCGGCTACGACCGCATCCTCGTCGACGCACCCTGCACCGGCCTCGGCGCCCTGCGTCGCCGCCCGGAGGCCCGCTGGCGCCGCCGCCCCTCCGACGTGGGCGACCTGGTCAAACTCCAGCGCGAATTGCTCGCCGCCGCATGGGATCTGGTCCGCCCGGGCGGCGTGGTCATCTACTCGACCTGCTCCCCGCACCTCGCCGAAACCGTCTCGGTGGTCGCCGATATGGTCCGCCGCACCGGAGCCGTCCAACTCGACACCCGCGACCTCCTCCCCGGCGTCCCCGACACCGGCGACGGCCCGGCCGCCCAACTGTGGCCGCACCGCCACGGCACCGACGCCATGTTCGTGGCGGCCCTGCGCAAACCCTGACCCAGGAGCTGCTGACGTCTCTGAGCGCCTGGTCAGAAGGTCTACGCGTAACACCCCTCGTCATTCCGGCGTGCTTGTGGCCGGAATCCACACCCGAAAGTGCGTGCCACAGAGTGTGGATCCCGGCCGAGGAGCGCGCCCGGGCGACGGGGCGGTTCGCCATGAAACGTGCGGTACTTTCGGCACCACGCTCAGCCCGGCCGACCTATCGGCAGAGCTCGAACTATTCGGGCGGAACGTCCGCCGGGTCGACGATGAGAATGTGCTTACCTCCGCGGCCGACAATGATCTCGCTGCGGTGGCGAGCCCGGCGGCGTGGCCGTCCAGATCGTCAACCTGTCGGCGGGAAGCGATCGCACCCACGGGCGCAGCTCCCAACGTCCGCTGGCCCGACCCTGGCCGAATCAGGATCCGTGCACCGGAAACGCTGCCTGGAAGGCCAATCTGCGATCGGCGTCGGCCGCAATGCGATCGAGCTCCTGATCCAGTACCGAGAACACCTGCCACGGCTGCTGCCCGGTATCGGCGGCGAGCCGTTCGATCAGCAGCTGTTCGAGTTCGGTGACCCGCTTCCCCTTCCATACCTTGTCCGCAACACTGACGAGCAGATCCGCCAGCCCGATCTCCGGCCCACCCCATGCGGCATGGGTGCGAGCGAAACGTGCCAGTCTCTCCTCGACCCCGAGTTTCAGCAGTAGTTCGTAACCGGCCTGTTCGTGCGCGCTGCCCGGTCCGGACAGTTCTTCGATATGCACGATCTTGCCGACGTCATGGGTGGCCGCTCCGAAAATCACGGCGTCGCGGTCGAATTCGACGGTAGGGCAGTCCCGCTCGACCCATACGACGATTTGCCGCGCGGCATCGTGAACCAGCCGCAGATGGGCGGCCAGCCGAGGCGGCGCGTCGAGTTCTTCGAGCAGAACGCGAACTTCGCCGGGCAATGGTGGTAGTGCCAGATCGCCGGGTGATTCCAGCGCTCGCAGGAGCAGCCGTGCAGTCATCGGCGGTTCCTGGTTCCGGGGCCGACCGTTTCGTATGCCTCGACGAGTAGGGCGTCGACGCTCTCGTCGATCTGGTCGGCCGTGGTGAAGCTGAGGCGGTGGGTGACAACGGTCTTGGTGGTGGGGAAAGCATCGACCAGGCGCGGGTGGGCTGCGGGGCGGAGGAGGTCGACGGCCACCTCGAGGCGGGCAGCGACGATAAAGGCCGTAGCGAATACACGCGTGCGGGCCCAGGCGACCTCGGTGGCGTGGACGCGTTCGTCGAGCGGACCGAGGATCAGGACGCGATCGCGGAACTCCCGGAATAGTTCGGCGGGTCCGGGTTTCTTGTCGGCGAGGAATTCGTCCACGGTGCGACCCATGGTCTCCAGTGTGCACCAGGGGTGGCGGCCAGGGGTGCGGTGTCAGTCGGTGTCGGGGTGGTCTGGTCGCCAGTTCACCCACACACCCGAGCGTGGTGACTCGAGTGCCCGCAGAGCGATCCAGTGGGTTCTTCGGGATCCATTGGTTCCGGGTACGGGGTCGTAGCGGATATGGAGGGTGGTGCCGTCGATATCGGGTGCCAGGAAGATCACTTCGCCATTGACGCGGACCTGGTTCGGGGCGGATTCCGCGTCGCGGCCGTCGATGTCGATATCGAGGTCGGTGGCTTGGAAGCAGCACCACCACTGCGGTTGGGGGCCGGTGAGGCGGCGGCGGGTGCGTAGGTGCGGTGCGGTGAATTCGCCGTCGTAGGCGGAGCCGGGGCACAGCACCATGGATTCGTCGTCGTGGTAGCGGTATTCGGGATCCAGTTCGCGGTGCCAACGCATTTCGGCCATGCGGGCGGTAATCGGCAATCCGTGCCAGTCCTCGCCGCACCAGGGGTTGGGGCAGCGCGGGAAAGTCGGATCGCCGTAGTCGTAGCCGCCGCACGGTTCACCCTCGGCCAGCTGTTCGTCCACCAACTGGTCGATGGCGTCGATAAGGCTTCGGTCGGTGTGATCGCTCACGGTCCCGCCTGTGGTTGCACGGACGGCGCTGATTCTCCCACCGCTCGTACACCCGCGGCTAGTCCGAATCGATTATCCGGCCGTCCGAACTACTCGCGCGCGGACTGTTCTCGCAGGCGGGCAAGGGTTTTCGCGAGAATACGCGAGACGTGCATCTGTGAGATACCCATCTGCTGGGCGATCTGGGTCTGCGTCATCGACTCGAAGAAACGCATGGTCAGAATGCGGCGTTCGCGTTCGGGCAGCCCGGCCAGCAGTGGCCGGATGGCGACGTACTCCTCCACCCGATCGAATTGCGTTTCCTCTTCACCGAGGGTGTCCAGCAGGGAGGCCTCGGTATCGCGGCCCACCGATACGGCGTCGATGGAGCTGGGCTGGTAGGCGTTTCCGGCAATGACGGCCTGGGTCACCTCATCGGGATCGATACCGAGTTCGGCGGCGATCTCCTTGGCTGTGGGGGAGCGGCCCAACTTCTGCGAGAGGGCGTCGATGGCGGAGCCGATCCGCAGATGGGTTTCCTTGACCCGCCGCGGAACTCTCATGGCCCAGGTGTTGTCGCGGAAGTAGCGGCGGACCTCACCCATAATCGTTGGCACGGCGAAGGACAGGAAATTGGAACCGCGCGTGATATCGAAGCGGTCGACCGCGTGCACCAGACCGACGCGCGCCACCTGGGTGAGATCGTCGAAAGGTTCACCGCGCCCGCTGAATTTGCGGGCGATGTGATCGGCCAGCGGAATACACCGCTGAATCAGCTCGGCGCGCAGGACCGCCCGGCGCGGCGACTCGGTCGGCGTGGCGGAGAGTTGTTCGAACAGCTTCCCCACATCGTCGTATCCGGAGACGCTGCGCACCACCTCCTCGGCCTCATCGGGGTCGAGTTCCTCGGTGGTTTCCTCGGTTTCGGGCTCGGTCGGCGCGGTGGTATCGGTTGTCGCGGCGTCCGCGGTGGTGCTGCCGGTACCGGAGACCACCCGTTCCTCGGGCGAATCGGGTTGAGATGATTCCTGAGATCCGAACACGGTATCCTCGCCGATCACTACGCCTTCCCCCGGACCCGCCGGAACTCCACCGTCGTCGGGTAACCGGCGCTCGTCGGGTCGTAATCGCCCTGTGTCGCCTTCACCTCGTCCGAGAGCGTGCGCAGCACATGCCATCCGAAGCTGCGCTGATCCGGCATGCCCTCGGTCGCGGCCACACCACTCACCTGCACCAGCAATTCGGTCTCACCGACGGTGAACCGGCACTGCAGTGTGGTGTCGGGTTTGGCGAGCGCGATGAGGGTGGACGCCGCCTCGTCCACGGC
The DNA here is from genome assembly GCF_001613345.1 of Nocardia uniformis NBRC 13702. GTDB lineage: Bacteria > Actinomycetota > Actinomycetes > Mycobacteriales > Mycobacteriaceae > Nocardia > Nocardia uniformis. The sequence goes on from NZ_BDCE01000045.1 coordinate 167,622, forward strand.
CAGCCGGATATCGGCCACCTCGTCGAGGGTGAATTCGCTGAGCAGCACCAGTGTTTCGGCAAGTCCGCGCACTATGGGCAACTGGGAGACCGAAGCGGCGACGCCGATCTCAACCGGGGTCGCGCGCAGCCCTTTTTCCGCCGAAATGTTGATCACCTGTAAGAGGCTACCCATTCGCAGGCTTCGCAATCAGCTCAATCGGCGTGTTCGGCCCCGCCGAAGTCGTGGCGGCGGTGCCGATAGACTCCCGCGTGTGTGCACCCCCGCGACTCCTTTCCACCGGCCCGCGCCGATGATCGCTCCGTCCATCCTCTCCGCTGATTTCGCGAATCTCGCCGCCGAGTTGAAGGCGATCGAGGGCTCGGACTGGGTACACGTCGATGTGATGGACAATCACTTCGTGCCGAACCTCACCCTCGGCCTGCCGGTGGTGCAGAGCATCCTGAAGGTGACCGACATCCCGGTCGACTGCCATCTGATGATCGAGAATCCGGAGCGCTGGGCGCCGGGTTATGCGGAGGCGGGCGCGTACAACGTCACCTTCCATGCCGAAACCACCGATGACCCGATCGCGGTGGCACGCGATATCCGGGCGGCGGGCGCGAAGGCCGGACTGTCGGTCAAGCCCAATACCCCGATCGAGCCCTACCTCGAGATCCTCAAGGAATTCGACACGCTGCTGGTCATGAGTGTCGAGCCCGGTTTCGGCGGCCAGTCCTTCATCGGCCACGTACTCGAAAAGGCCCGCACCGTCCGCAATCTGGTGGACGCCGGTGAATTGCGCCTGGTGGTGGAGATCGACGGCGGCATCAATATGGACACCATCGAACAGGCCGCTGAGGCGGGCGTGGATTGCTTCGTCGCCGGTTCCGCGGTGTACGGGACCTCCGACCCCGCCGCCACGGTCGAGACCCTGCGTCAGAAGGTCATCGCGGTGGAGGCGACGGCCGAGTAGGCGGTCGTCAGCGCCCGGGTCGTCAGCGCCCGAGGAGCGCTTCGATCACGGCTTCCAGCGGCGGTACCGCATTCGCGGTCTCCGGCGGCTGGATCCAGGTGCGGTACCCGGTGCGTTCGTCCTCGGCGGACGGGAGCACCACCTGTACACCCGAGCACGCGACGGTGGCGTAGAGCCGAAACAGCGCGGCGGAGACGGCCGTGGTGACGGTGTCCGGGCGGGCGGGTCCGGTAATGAATGTCCAGCGCCGCGCGCGGGGGTGGTCTACGACGGGTCCGGCGAGATCGGCTTGCGTCAATCGCTGCTGTACGCGTTCGCCCAGTTCGGCGGGCATGGTCACGGCACCGTAGCGGTCACCGATTTCGAGCAGGATGTGTCGTGACGAGGGATCGATCGACGCCGGCAGGTGAAAGTCGCGGCGGTATCGTACGCAGCGAAGTTCGAGTGTCGTATCGAGGAACGTAGTCACGCCGCACTCCCAATTGTGTTGTTGTCCACCTGGATCCGACCCGCGCGGGGTCCAACCTTCCTTCGGTCTGGCTTGCTGCGATGAGCACCGACGGCCGGACTGGCCGGGGTGATGGGACGGTTCTGCGCTGAACTGCTCGCTGGAAGTTGAACTGTAGGAATCAGCTGCATAACAATCTTGCGTCCATTTTTGTGGATGCGCAAGATTCTGGTGTAAGCGAGTCGCGAATTGGGTAGTTACGTCCGATTAATGTCCGGTGGACAATTCGTCCAGACGGGAAATCCCCGTATTTCAATTGACGCTGTTGGGTAATCGACCCAATTCCCTTTCGGTCGGTTTTCTTTATCCCTACTTCCCCAGCTTCCGGTACCGAACGCTCCTGTGAACAAGGCCGCGTGTCGCCTACGACCGGGCGTCGTTAGGCTGAGTGGTGACACACCGCCCGCCGGGAATCAGCCGACGGCCTGGGCTGTTGGCGCAAGCGAGTGATCCCGGCACGCGGGTATCGGGCGACAGGAGAGGTACGGCATGTTCACAGGCATCGTCGAGGAACTCGGCGAGATCGTGGCCATCGAGGAGTTGGCCGACGCGGCCCGCCTGACGGTGCGTGGTCCGGTGGTGACCTCCGATGCCGGACACGGCGATTCGATCGCGGTGAACGGCGTCTGCCTGACCGTCGTCGACAAGGTCGTCGAGGGGCAGACCTTCACCGTCGACGTCATGGGTGAAACGCTGAACCGCTCCAGTATCGGCGGACTCGGTGTCGGCTCCCGGGTGAACCTGGAACGCGCCGCCGCCGTGAACAGCCGCCTCGGCGGCCACATCGTGCAGGGGCATGTCGACGGGACCGGCACCATCCTCGCCCGCGATCCGCAGGAAAACTGGGAAGTCGTGCGAATCTCATTGCCCGACAGCCTGGCCCGCTATGTCGTGGAGAAGGGCTCCATCACCATCGACGGCATCTCGCTGACCGTCTCCGGTATCGGCGTTTCCGACGCGCCCGCCGCCGACGGCAATACCGACTGGCTCGAGGTGTCGCTCATCCCGACCACACGCGAACTCACCACCCTCGGTACCGCCCCCGCCGGAACCACCGTCAATCTCGAGGTGGACATCATCGCCAAATACGTCGAACGACTGGTTCAGCGCGGCTGAGCTCGACGGCGCCGAGAGAGTCGGCGCAAATCGGACACCCTGGCTGCCTTACTGTTATGAGGCACCCAAATCGAGATGGAGCACAGCAGACGTGACCAGGTTCGACACCATCGAGCGCGCAGTCGCCGACATTGCCGCCGGTAAGGCGGTCGTCGTTGTCGACGACGAGGGCCGGGAGAACGAGGGCGACCTCATCTTCGCGGCGGAGAAAGCCACCCCCGAACTGGTGGCCTTCATGATCCGCTACACCTCCGGTTACATCTGTGTCCCACTCACGGGCGAAGACTGCGACCGTCTGGGCCTGCCGCCCATGTACGCGGTCAACCAGGACAAGCACGGCACCGCCTACACCGTGTCCGTGGATGCCCGCGAGGGCATCAGCACCGGTATTTCGGCCGCCGATCGCGCCGCCACCATGCGCGTGCTCGCCGATCGCAAGGCCACCGCCGGTGACCTCACCCGCCCGGGTCACGTCGTTCCGTTGCGCGCGAAAGAGGGTGGCGTCCTGCGCCGCCCCGGCCACACCGAAGCCGCCGTGGACCTGTCGCGGATGGCCGGACTCAGCCCGGCGGGCGTGATCTGCGAGATCGTCAGCCAGAAGAACGAAGGCGATATGGCGCGCACCGAGGAGCTGCGCGTCTTCGCCGACGAGCACGATCTGGCGCTCATCTCCATCGCCGATATGATCGCCTGGCGGCGTCGCCACGAGAAGCATGTGGAGCGCGTGGCCGAGGCTCGCATTCCCACCGCGCACGGCGATTTCAAGGCCATCGGCTACAAGAGCGAATACGACCAGACCGAGCACGTCGCCCTGGTCATGGGCGATATCCCGGGTCTCGACGGCAAGGGCGAGGACGTGCTGGTGCGCGTGCACTCCGAATGCCTCACCGGCGATGTGTTCGGCTCGCTGCGCTGCGACTGCGGCCCGCAGCTGGATGCCGCCATCAAGATCGTCGCCGATGAGGGCCGCGGTGTGGTGCTGTACATGCGCGGGCACGAGGGCCGCGGTATCGGCCTCATGCACAAATTGCAGGCCTATCAGATCCAGGACGAGAAGCAGCTCGACACCGTCGACGCCAATCTCGATCAGGGCCTGCCCGCCGATGCCCGCGATTACGGCACCGGCGCGCAGATTCTCGCCGACCTGGGTATCAAGACCATGCGGCTGCTCACCAATAATCCGACCAAGCGCGCCGGGCTCGAGGGCTACGGTCTGAGCATTACCGAGCGCGTGGCCATGCCGGTCCGGGCCAATGCGCACAACCTGCGCTACCTGCGGACCAAGCGGGACCGCATGGGTCACGACCTGGTCGGCCTGGACGACCTGGACCTCGGCGAAACCGCGCAGTAGCACCGACTTTTCGAAGACACCGTCGATACAGAAGAGGTGGAGAACCGTTGAGTGGAGCCGGGGTTCCGACATTCGAGCTTTCGGATGCCAAGGACCTGAAGCTGGCCATTGTCGCGTCGCGCTGGCACACCGAGATCTGTGATGCCCTGGTCGCGCACGCGGAGCAGACCGCGCGTGACGCCGGGACCGCGGAAATCACGGTGGTGCGCTGTGCGGGTGCGATGGAACTGCCGGTGGTGGCGCAGGCCCTGGCCCGCACCCATGACGCGGTGGTCGCTCTCGGTGTCGTAATCCGGGGCGAGACACCGCATTTCGAGTACGTCTGCGATGCGGTGACCTCCGGCCTGACCCGGGTCTCGCTCGACGAGAGCACCCCGGTCACCAATGGCGTGCTGACGGTGAACACCGAACAGCAGGCCCTGGACCGGTCCGGGCTGCCCGGCTCGGTCGAGAACAAGGGCGAACAGGCCTCGGCCGCCGCCCTCGACGCCGCGCTCACCCTGCGTGCCCTGCGGCAGACCGTCTGACCAATGCCTGTCGTCCGGATCTGGAGGCGCGGTGGTGCTGTGCCGCCGCGCGAGGAGTCCACTGCTGTGACCGGTAATTCCGAATGGGACCTGGAAGTTCGCCCGCGCCGTTCGGTGGTGACCGCTCGCCTGGTGGCTGCCGCATTGGCGGTGTTCTTCCTGGTCGGCGGTATTCTGCTGCGCACCGGCTCGACCGGTGTGACATTCCGTCTGGCCGATCAGATCGCGATGGTCGGCATCGGTCTCCTGCTGGCGGGCGGCGTACTGATGCTGACGCGGCCCCGGGTGCGGGTCGGACCGCGCGGTGTGGTGGTGCGCAATATCTTCGGCGACAACGAATTCCAGTGGAAGGACATCCGCGGGGTGTCGTTCCAGGATCGGAAGGCCTGGGCCCGCCTGGAACTCGTCCACGACGAGTACGTACCTATGCTCGCCTTCCGCGCCAACGACAAGGGTTATGTGGTCGAGTCCATGGACCGCTTTCGTGATCTGGGTGCGAAATACACTGCCGCGCAGGGTGACTGACTCGACAAGGTATTCCTCGGCTCCGACACACCGATGGAATTGGAGCAGCGGATACAGGCCCGATGCCATGAAAGGCGAGCTTCACCGGTCCGACTGCGACCGGCAAGATCGTCGAGGCAGCCGCGGCGACTGATCTCGAGCGCCTCACGCTGGAACTCGCAGGGAACGACTCCGGCGAACGGGGACGAGTCCCGGAGGCAGAGATCAGCGATAGCATTGATTGCATGGCCAGCATCACGATTCGTGGCTTGGACGATACGGTGAAAGAGCGTCTGCGCCGCCGCGCCGCCGCTCACGGTCGCAGCATGGAGGCCGAAGCACGGGCGATCCTTTCCGACTCCGTGCGGCCACCGAACATCCTTCGCGAATTCTATGACGCCACGCGGGAACTCCCCGACGGCACCGATCTCGACCTCCCCGAGCAGGAGCCCGCGCGGGTGATCGACCTGTGATCGTCGCCGACACGATCGTCTTGTCGGAGATCATGCGGCCGATCCCCGACCGCCGCGTCGTCGCATGGAACTCGGCGGGTGAGACATCACGATCACGGCGGTGACGGTCGGTGAGATCTGGGCCGGTATCCAGGTAATGCCGGAGGGGCGGCGGCGCAATGGGTTCGCCGAAGTAGCGCACCGCCTGTTCGACGCCCACGCGGGCGAGATTCTCCCCTACGACGATCGGGCGGCGGTCGCGTACAGCCGGATCATTGCCGACCGGCGTTCCATGGGCCGCCCCACCGGGCAAGCCGACGCCATGATCGCGGGAATCTGCCTCGCGAATGGCTGCGACCTCGCCACCCGGAACGTGAAAGACTTCGCCGACATCGGATTGACGATCGTAAATCCCTGGGAGTGAATCTATTTCGGTCCACAGATGAGGCATCGGCACCGTCGGAAGCAATGGCGTTCAAGGTCTTCGCGGTTGGTGCCGCCGTCGCTCTGTAGGAAGTACTCGCGGGCGCGTCATCACGCGCGAGATCGGCGGCCGATTCCGCTTCCACCACTTGCGCTGCGTGCAGAACCTTGCCACCAGCCTCTTCAGCGCTGGCCGGTCCAGATGTTGCGACCCCGTAGCCCTGATCGGTGTTCCAGCTGTGGCACCAGGGCCGTGTAATACCGTTTTGCGTCGCAATCGTCGGAGCACTCGTCGTGCAGATACCTTCCCCGCCTTGCCTGCTCGATATTCTCCACCGGGTAGCCGGGCACATCGTGGCTCGAGTAGCTCATCACGGTTCAGCTCCCTACGTGTGGGGCATCGGCGGGTACGAACACCTTGGCCTCCACGAGCCGTAGCTTCGCCTGGCGCTTCACCGGACAGGACGTGCACTCGATGTGGACTTGCATGATCAGGTGGGCGGAGCCGACCGTCATCACTGGTACGGCGCGGTGGTTCGTCGGTGGGATACCGGGGTATGTCACTGGCTCGATCCCTTCCCGTATCTCTAGATTCTGGTGTCCTCCAACGAGTAGACGCCCGATCGGGGGGAACTGGAATCTCCGCTCTCCCGATTTCGACTGGTTTGTGCCAGACTTTCTGTACGGTTGCCGCGCACTGGATTTGGCCAGTTGAAGGCTTCCAAGAACCGGGTCACTGAATAGTGAGGCTAACGACATGAGCGTTACCGGTAGCACCCTCTCGCGGCGGGCATTAGGGCGGGAACTGCGGCGTCTTCGCATGGCCGTCGGGATGCAGCAGGCAGAAGCCGCCAGAGCCGCGGAGACCTCTCCCCAGTCGATCGGCCGCACCGAAGATGGTCGATCCACCCGCCTGACCTCGTTCCAGATCAACGCGCTATGTGACACTTACAAGGCCAGCGACGACGAACGAAGAACCCTACTGGGGTTGCTGCAAGAGGTCCGTTCGTTCCGTGAGCGTGGTGGGGGTTGGTGGCGG
>NZ_BDCE01000046.1 GCF_001613345.1 Nocardia uniformis NBRC 13702
GGGAGATCCCGCTTCGCCCGCCATGACTAAAGGAATGACGACGAGCGGGTTTTCCGACAGTCGCCGGTGACGGAACCTTGTGATAGGCATGGCCCGCATGGACTCCATGGCCTCCAGGCGCGCCAGAGCCGAAACCTTACTCATCTCGAGCTCCCTATCGAGGTATTGCCGACCGCGCCGATCAGCTCGGCGCGTAGCCGTGCGGCGTGGCGCAGGGCGACGGCCATCTCGACCTGCTCATCGTTCGGCTCGATCGCACCGCGTGCCAGGCCCAAAGCCATTGTCACGGTGTCGATGCCACCCAGCGGCTCGGTCACGATCGACCCGAGCACATCGAGCGAACCCGCCGCCCGTGCCCGTGACCGGCAGAAGTAGGCCATCTCGCAATGGCTGAGGCAATCCGGCCGGTAAGAGGCCGGTACGGCGTCCAGCGCGGCCAGCAGTTCGTCGCGAGGACGCTGTGGACGGCCGCTCTCGTCCGGGGAAAGGTCGAAGGTCAGCCCGTCGGGTAGCAGGTCGAGCAGGTCGCCGATGCGACCGATGCGAGATAGCTGGCGGGCGAGATTGTTGACCTGATTCCGCGCGTCGACAAACGCGCCCGTCGGGCGGTTGGTGAAGTTCTTGGGCCCGATCAGCACAATCTTGTCAGATACGATGTCGGGGTCGTCGATGCCCGCGGCGGTCAGCATGGCACGCAGCGCGAGGATGTACGCGCAGGCCTGGGTCGTCGCCGACTTCACCAGTGCGGCGTCGGCCTGCCCGTCCACAACCGGGAAGCTCTTGATCTCGACCACATACAGGCGGTCGCCGAATTTGAATGCCACCAGGTCCGGCTCGAGATACACCGGGTGGCCGCCGACCTCCATGCGCAAGAGCGGGTGGTCGTACAGGTGGCCGTTGCCCTTGCCGCGGGCGGCGGCCACGAGTAGGGACTCGGTCTTGGTGTAGCGGGCCGAGAGGCTGCTGTCGCCACCGACGTCATTGAGGTCTCGGTATCCGACCTGTGGAATCGGGAGTTCGAGAACCTCGCGGAGGACCCGGAGCAACTCGGCGCAGCCGTTGTCCTTGACCATCTTCTCGAAGCTGTTGCCGCGGGTGATGGCGAAGATGGATCGACCGAAGGGCGTCGGGTATCCGGCGTGGTCCGCGATGGCGGCCTTGTCGGAACCGGAGGTGTCCAGGACCGCTCGCAGTGTGCATCGGGGGTTGTTCTCCAGCGCGGCAAGTGATCTGGCGTTGTATCTCAGACGCGGTGCGGATCCACGCAACGCGTCCAAGCGGATGTCGGGAGCTACCTTCACGGCAGTGTGATTCCTTGGGGAGGAGGGAATGGGGGTCTAGAGGGTTGAACGGCAGAGTCAGCCGTCGGCTTGGTTGAGTCGGGCCTGACGCAGGGAGGAACCGAAGAGCTGCTGCTCATCGCTCAGCTGCTTGCGGGCTCGCCGCGCTGACGCCGCTCGGGTCGCATGGTCGGCGTCGAGGTGAACCTCCAGCTCGGTGCGAGCCGCGGCGATCACCCGGTCGATATCGGGAACTATGAGGGTCGAGTTCGGCGGCATGGCTTCGGGGATATTGGTGGCGAAGCGCCACAGTAGGCGCATCGCGATCGGCGTGGGTTCCGAACCAGCCGACCGCATCCCGAGAATGGCTTCGGCGATTCGAACCGCGCCGGTCAGGAAGTTCACCCTGGGCGAGAGCGGGCCGACGATGCGCTGCTCCAGTGACCAGGTGCTGATCGTGATCAAAGCCCTTGCCGGGGAGAGCAAATCGTGATTGAGCGCTGGGCACAGGTAGTACGGCCGGGAACCGGGAGCTGAGCGGTAGGAGCGTTCCTCGTCGCGGCGCAGGCTCGACAGCTTCGACGCCGATAGATCACCGGGGAAGAATGCTTCGTGGACATCGACGATCAACTTGGGTGCGGCCGGAGCCTGGAGCAGGACCAATGCTCGCTGCACGTGTTCGCGGGCGGGCAGAGCCATCGAGCGCGGTTCGGCTGCCGTCGCCTCTTCGGTCACGACGGTCGCTGCGGGGGGCTCGTCGGCTTCGATGAGGGCATCCCAGGCGCGTTCGGCTCGGCGTAGCTGCGCCCGGAGTTCGCCGGCTCGCTCCGAATCCCGGGCGGTGGACGCGTCGCGGATAGCGCGACGCAGCTCGGCGATGCTCTTCTCCAGTGCGTCCAGTGGGTTGCTCATGGCACCGGAGCGTACCAGTGTTCCAGAGTTTTCCAGACTTCTTCCCGAGTATGGGGTAGCCTCGTGTTGCTCGACTCCACTCGACCGCGGCGGCGCACCGAATGCCCGCCCGCTACCTTCTTCGGAGAACCTCGTGACCGCACGCGTGTTCCATACCTCCGATTGGCATTTGGGCCGCCAGATCGCAGGACGCCATCGACGCGACGCCGAATTCGACGCCGTCCTACACGAAATCACTGAAATCGCAGTCGATTCTGCTCCCGACGTGATCGTGCACAGCGGCGATCTCTTCGACGGTCCCCGTCCTAGTCTGGACGACATGCGCCGCGCCGCGCACGCGCTTCGGGGACTCGGTAAAATCGCGCCGGTAGTAGTGGTGGCAGGCAATCACGACACGTCGTACGTGCTGTCCTTCCTGAAGTTCATGTTGAGCGATCTGGGGACCCGGCCCGATGATGAAGTCCGGGTGCGCTTCGCGACGGACGCTCGACCCGGTAGTCTTCTGGTGGCCGAGTATCCTACTGCGCGTGGGGAATTGGCAGTCCGTATCGGCGCACTGCCATATCTGCATCCAAATCGGTTCGCCTACGAATTCGCCGACCCCGCCACGGCGACGGCGACCTACGCCGAGCGGATGCGGGTCGTGCAGGCCGACGTCTACCGCCGCCTCGCCCACAATCGCGGTCCGCGTGACGTTCTGGTATTCGCCGCACACCTGTTCGTCGAGGGCGCCACGCCGTCCCGCTCCGAGCGACCGATCTCCATCGACTCGGACTACGCCGCCATCGCTACCAATTTGCCGCTGGTGGACTACGGCGCACTCGGGCACATTCACAAACCGCAGCGCATCGACGGGATCGGCTTCCCGGCCCACTACGCGGGTAGTCCGCTCCAAATGGACTTTGGCGAGACTCGTGATACCAAGAGTGTCATCCTGGCCGAGATCGCTCCGGGCAGGGAACCCCGAATCGAGGTCACCCCACTAGAATCCGGTCGGCGGCTGGTCAAGCTCGCCGGAACCCTGGACGAGATCAGACAGACCGCGGGTCGCGTTGGTGATGCCTGGGTGAAGGTCACGGTCCACACCGACGGTCCCACCCTCGCCCTGGCGGAGACCCTCACCGAGATGTTGCCGAAAGCGACGATTGTCGACATCGATGAACTTCGTCCGGGCGCCGAGGTCCACATTCTCGACCACGCGACGACCGCTGCGGACCTGCCCAGTGTCGAAGACTTACTGCGCGAATATCTTTCCGACGGTCGAGTCATGGGACCGGCCCTGGACCGCGTCATGTCCACGCTCTCCCACCTACAGGCGGACCCGGATCCGACCGACCGGACATCTTGCTGCGAGGAGAACCTGCTGACGGCCGCGATCGAAGGCCGCGGCTTCGACGGTATCGATCGATCCGGCGTGCTGACCGGTTCCGAGTCCACGGTCACGGAAGCCCTGTCATGAAGCCTGTCAACCTTGCTGTGCGGGGATTCCGCAGCTATCCCGATCCGGTCACCATCGACTTCACCGGCAAGGGTTTGACCGCAGCACTCGGTGACACCGGTGCCGGCAAGAGCAGTCTGCTGGAAGCGATCACGTTCGCCCTCTTTGGCAAGAGCTCCTGGGACGGCCGCGAGACCAAACATCTCATCGCCGACCAAGCGGTCGCGGGCAGTGTCGATCTCACCTTCACGCACGGAGGCCACCGGTGGCATGTGCACCGCACGATCCACGCCACCAATTCCAATGCGGGACGCCATCATCTGAAGAACATGGATACCGGCGACGAGGTCGACGGCGCGACGCCGGTGACCAACCGCATCGAAGCTGTCCTGCAACTGGGTTACGGCACGTTCCTTCGGGTCGGGCTCCTGCCACAAGGGAAGTTCGACCAGCTCCTGACCTCTGCTCCCAGGGACCGCACCAAACTTCTGCGCGAGCTGTTCGGTGCGGACTCACTGGCATCGGTCCAGGATGTCGCTCGAGACCGTTGCGCGAACTTGAAAGAGCTACTCGCCGTGGCGAAGTCCAAGCGTCTGGACATCCCGACACACCCGGAGGAGACCGCCGCGGAAGCCGGTGCGAAGGCCGCGGCGGCTGAGGACTTGGCGGCACGTCTGAGTGCATCCATCGACGCCATGAACAAACTGCAGGAACAGGTCTCGGCGGCGCGGACCGCAGCCGAAGCGGCGCAGGTGGCGGCGCGGAGACTTGCCGACGGGGTGGTGCACGACGTCGCCGCGACACTGGACAGGCTCGAACCGGTCGCCGAACGGCTCGAAACCCAACGTGCAACCCTCGAACACAGTGCTTCCGAAATCGCGGACCGTGAAGCGGGTTTCGCCGCGGAGATTCAACAGCGAGAACATCGTGGCGAGGGACTGGGTCCACTCACCAAGGCCGCGACGATTCTCGAACACCTCGCAGCACGCGTCGATACCCATCGCGTGGAGCGCCGCAATCTAGATGTCAACACGGCCCAACTCGCCGCCGACGGCGACCAAATTGCCTCGGATGAGGCAGAATTGAACATTCGGATCGAAAAGGCACGGCCGCTGATCGACGCGGCTGCTATGGCCACCGAGGTCGGTCGCGAAGTGCGAAGCCGCGAGGGTGCACTCCGTGGACAGATCGCCGACGCGATGAAGGCCGCACTCGGAATCACCGCCGCGGTCGCAGCGTGTGGGTCTGCGACTGGGGAGCTGGAAGAAGCGAACAAGGCTGTCGCCCGCCTCGAGCAGGAGATCATCGCCGTGGAAGACGCGGTAACCCGCGCCGAGGAGAGACAGAGCGCGCTCGACCTGCACAATCGCGCAGCTCTGGTCGCGGCCGATCTCCACCCGGGTGACGACTGTCCGGTGTGCCAGCAACAGGTACCGGATCCCTTCGAGGCCGGTTCGACCGCAAGCGCCGAAGAGATCCGAAAGGCGAAGGCCGCGACGCGCGATGCCAGGCGGCGGCGCGACAAGATCAGTGATGAGCTCGGGCAGTGCAAGGCAAGAGTCACAGCAGCTTTGCGCGCTGTATCGAATGGTGCGGAGAACCGGTGTGCCGCGGAGTCGGAGGCGCGGCGTTCCGCCGACGCCACGCGCGCGAAGTTCGACGAATTCTCCACTCTTGCAGCACGAGTCGGCGGATCGTTCGACGCTGCCGCCGCCTCCGCCGCCCTCGACGCCGCGATGGGCACACTGGCCGTGCAGTCCGACCGCCACGCTCCGCATCAGCACCTGGCCGAACCGATCATCTCGGCGCTCGTAGCGTGCGATGAGGCGGTCTCCGCCCACCTCATGAAACTACGTGACGCCGAATCACTGGCCACCAACACCATTACGGTCGAACGTGAGCTGCTTGTCAGTCGTCGGAGTGCCTACGCCGCCGCGACCGAGGCTGCCAGTTCATCGTCGTCCCGAGAAACCGATGCGATAGCCCGCACGGCCGCGGACATCCATGCGTTGCCCAGCCGCATACGATGCTTGTTGCCCAGCGAAGTAGTTGAAATAACAAGCGATTCCGTCGAAAAGGCACTATCGGCGGTCGCTGCCGGGAAGTCCGAGATCGAGAGTCTGCTCAGTGCCCTGGAAGCTGGGCGTGTCGCGAACTCCGCCATACTCACCCGGCAGCGCGACCTCGAACAGGAGACCAACCGGCTCCTGGCGCGGCCGCTCGCCACACTCCGAAGTGAACTCGACGCGTGGGGGAAGGAACTGCTCCGCGCGATCCACCATTTCGACCGCAGTCGCCAACATCAGGTACCCCGAACGCCCGCCGAACCGGGCATCTCCGAGGTCCGCGCGTTCGCCGCCGATCTGCTCGAAATCACAGCGGCCGTCGACACCGCCCTGTCCGGTGCCTGTGCCGCCCACGCCGCCGACCTCGAGAAGGCGACCGCCAATCTTGTCGGTGCAGCCGCGCAGCTGGCCGACGTGGCCGACTTCGACGCTGCAGCTGACATGACCACCGCAAAGGCCGTTCACCCGTTCATCGACGCGAGAGCGGTGGCGCGCGGAGACGCTGAGCGGTGGCGTGAGATACAGCGCGCCGTGACGGCCCAGATCCAGCAGGCCGCAGACCTCGACTTCGCGATCGCGGCCGGCCAAGCTCGAATCGAAGCGTTGGACGTGCTGCGACGGGAACTCGTCGACGCCAGGTTCCTCGGATACCTGACGAAGCTGAACACCCGCGCGCTGCTCGGCATTGCGAGCGCACTGCTCGGGCAGCTGACCGACAATCAGTTCGGGTTCGCCGACAACTGCGACATCGTCAGCCGCAACAGCAAGGTCGTCCATAGCGCGAATCGGCTCTCCGGCGGGGAGAAGTTCCTGGCATCGCTCGCGTTGGCGCTCGCCTTGTCGGAGTTGCATTCTCGTAGTGGACCGCGCCTGGGGTCACTGTTTCTCGACGAGGGCTTCGCGACCCTGGACACCGCGGCACTGCAATCGGCGCTCGATGTCCTGCGTGCCCAGACCGGCGGCGACCGCCTCGTCATGGTGATCAGTCACCTGCATGCGGTCGCCGAAGCTGTTGACGATGTTCTCTGGGTCGAGCGACCGATCGGGGGCGGCTCCGCGGCGCGGTGGCTCACCGCGGACGAACGCGACAGGTTGATAAACGCGGATCTGTCCAGCGGTCTGCAAATGCTGGCCTAGCCCGCACTGATAGGGGAGGGGCGAAAACCACGATGTCCGAAGCGAAGGGGCGTGGCCGGGACACTCTCGGCCTGGCGACGCGAGTGAAGGCACTCGCCGTGGCCGATCCGGTACTCGATTTGGAACGACGTAAGTCGTTGCTGACCTCACGAGACTGGACCGGCTATCAGATGGAGGAGCTTGCCCTGACCGCGATCGATACCGTCACTCTGAAGATGGATTTCGAAGACGGCGCCAAGCACGAGGACGTGGTGAGCGCGGTGGCCCGCGTGGCGGGGATCCATATGCCCGACCGCTCCACCGACGAGCACACCGAGGTGGCCAGGTGGGTCCTTGACAGCCTCGTGAACGTCGGAACCGTCGATCGAAGCTTCAGCCACGTATACGGCGTCATGTCGGACGGCTCCTACACGTCACATGTTTTCTCGTTCAAGCTGTTACGCGAGGTCGCCGGGCTCGATGGTCGTCCGCGGCTCCGTGCGTCGGACGAGGCGATCGCGGTGTTGGTGGGCGCGGTCGACATCGACATCGCGTCCGAGCAGGTGGCCGCCGACGCGAAGCTCGACGCATTGGTCAAGCGCGGCAGATTGATCGACGCACACCGCACAGCGGAGACCGCGCTGCGCCTCACCGCGCAGTACGCCGAACACATTCGCACCCAGCTGGACGGTATGCGTCGCGACATTCGCTCGGTGCGCTGGGAACGCGATGTCCAGCGCATCCAATCCGACGCGCTCGCGCATATCGAGGGGTGCATCAAAACCGAGAACACGATCAAGGGCAATGTGATCGGGCTGATGGAAAACGGCACCGAGGACGCGACACCGGCCCAAGCCGCAGACCTGATCACCATCCTAGAGGAATGCCTGCGACGGCACGCGGCGCTGCAAGCGAATCTGCAGGAGGTGGGCGACCGGTTTCGGGCCGAACAGGAGCGGCAAGCGTTCGTGCCGCCCCCTAGCCGTTCCTACGTCGATCTGGGTCACCAGTTGCTGGAGCCCGTCCTGAATCTGCCTGTGCAGCAGGCAGGTCCGTTGCTGGAGCGGTTCGCCACCGCGGCGACGCCACCTCGCCGCCCCACGGTCCTGTTCCTGCCGGACCTGATCACCAGCTTGCTGACCATACCGCCCGAGAGCGACGCCGACGACGGGTTGATTATTGAGCCCGAACTCGACGACGACGCTCTCCTACCCGCGTTCGTAGAGGACCAGTACATCGCCCTCGAAGGTGTGTTGAAGCGCGTGGATCACGACGGAATCCGCCTGTCCGCGCTGCTCGCCGAGGCGCGTGGCGTGGCGGTCGGTGCGTCGGGGCTGAGAAGTCTCGATCACCTTCTCGCCCTGCATGTGCTGGGGCTCTTCGGCGCACCGCGTTCTGATCCCGCACACGGCACCGTACTCGCGGCCGTGGCGGACCACTGTCAACTGGACGACGATGTCTTCGCTGGAGACGACCTGCTGGTGGTTCGCGGTCGAGTCTCCGGTAGGGCGAATGGAGAGGACTCATGAACTTCGACGACGCGGCCGCGGCGAACAAATTGCTCGCCTTCGGATTCCAGTCGGCACTGACACCCAGCCGGAGCGTCGAGTACCAGGGCCTGGTGAAGCGGTGTCGTACTGATCCCGAGTTCGTCCAGTTGGTGCACGCGGTCGCACGGGGATTCGAACTGACGATCATCGCGATAGACAACCGTGCCGGGCTCGTTCTGGGTACCACCGCCGACACCCAATTCGCCGTCAAGGTCGGCGATCACATATCGAAGACCGCCGACCGTCCCATCGCGGCATTGGCGCATTTGGCCATCGCCGCCCTCGCCTTCTATCGGCCCGAGGATCTCGACGACGACGTCCATGTCGGCCGGGTCACGATTCATCATGTCGACGTGATGGTGGAACAGGCCGCGAAGCAGTTGAATCGTCGTGCCGTGGAGGTCGGTGCCGATGAAGGTGTGCCGGTCGACAATCCGAACCTGTTGCAGCTGTGGCGCTACTACCAGCGTCGGAACCAGGTCAGTGCCACCGGTGATGATCGTGCGCTTGCCACCAGTCGGCGGGCCATCATCAAGCGCGTCGCAGAGTACTTGGCGGACAACGGAATGCTGCGTCGCGCTGGGAACGAGAACGGCGGCACCTACAACACCACCGCCAGATACCAGATTCAGGTGCGTGAACTTGCGGGTCAGCAGATGCTCGGCCAACTCGCCGAGCTCGGCGTCACGGTCGGCGCGGACGGCAATCCCACCGCCGCCGACCCCGACACGGATGAATCCGTCCCCCCGGCACCCTTGTCCGAGAACGTAATCGAGCCAGGAGTCTGATCCTCGCAATGTACGAGCTGAACCGTGTCCGTTTGTACAACATCGGCCCGACGAAGGCCCGCTATGACGATGTCCTGCTGGACCTTTCCGACGGCGGTCCGTCGATCCCGGCCGGTGCCTTGATCCCGTCCCCGGGGCAAGTGTTCAGGCGCCCCGCGCTGGCCAGCCTGCTAGTCCTCGAGAACGGCGGCGGCAAGTCGGTGTTCATCCGCATGCTGTTGTCGACCGTGTTGTCCGAGCGGCAGTCCCGCAAAGGCCGGGAAGCCCTACGCGCGTATGTGGTTTCGGCGGCCTCTCCTTCCCATATCGCGCTGGAGTGGGCGAACGTTCGAACCGGTGAGACACTGCTGACGGGTCAGGTGCTCGTGCCGACGTCGGACGGAAAGCTGGAGCGACTGTTCTACTCGCTCAACCCCACCGATGGCACCGGCTTGTCGACGTTGCCGTTCGCGGTGGACCGGCGCAGGCTGTCGATGAACGCATTCCACGACGCGCTGAAACGACTGGATGCGGAGGATCGGGGGCTGCGTCTGGAGGTCGAAAAGCGGCAAGGCGCGTGGGAGGGTCATCTACGTCGACTGGGCTTGGAACCAGACCTGTTCGCCGTGCAGCAGGCGATGAACGTCGACGAAGGCGATGCGGCGGAAGCGTTTAAGACCACCTCCGGCCGCCAGTTCGTCGAATGGCTGTTGAGCAAGGCCCTCGACGCCGAGAACTACGTTGAACTTGGAAAGGCCTTCAACGCGTACGCCAAGAACATCGGTCGCCGGGATCAGCTTCTCCTGGACCGCGACTTCTCCTCGGAAACCGCCGGTGCTGCGAGCAGGCTCGCCGCTGATCATGCCCGGCACACCTCGGCAATCAGCGCGGCCCACACCGCTGCGCTAACCCTGACCGACCTCGCCGGTGCGATCCACACATCGGTTCGGATGTCGGGGGATGCGCGGCACAAACTCGGGGAGGATCGTGATTCGGCAAATTCGAATGTTAAGGCCCACAAGACTATTCGTGACGAGGCCGAGTTGGTGGGCAAGGAGGTGCTGCGTCTGACCCTGCTGCTCCGACTCGAGGCCGCGCGGACCCTGGCCGGTGTGACGAGCGGGCAGCTCGACGACATACGTCTGGATATCGCGGGCTGGACCTTGGTTCCCAA
Source organism: Nocardia uniformis NBRC 13702 (assembly GCF_001613345.1). Classification (GTDB taxonomy): domain Bacteria; phylum Actinomycetota; class Actinomycetes; order Mycobacteriales; family Mycobacteriaceae; genus Nocardia; species Nocardia uniformis. The sequence continues at coordinate 10,304 of NZ_BDCE01000046.1, forward strand.
AGTGTTGAAGCGCGCTACCGCCGACGAACAGTACCGTGTCGCCGTTGATCTGCTCGGAGCGGCGGAACAAGCCGCCGGTACGGCCCGCCGACGACGAGACAACGCCGGGGCCCGCTATGCCGGGGCGTTGACCAGTGCCGCGCAGAACTGCAAGAACCAGGCCGAGGATGTCGAGGGCAAGCGTGACGAAGCCGCCGAGGCGGCCGCTGCCGCCGATGGCCGGGCAACCGCCGATGAGCAGCAAGCGGCGAGAAAATCGGGAACCGCCGAACTCCTTGTCGAACAGGCCGACTCCGTTGACGGTCGCGTCGAGGACGCGCGAGCCAGCGGTCTGCTCCACGATGGCGAACTCGTCGCAGAGGCCAAGGATCGTCTGCGCGACAACGCGGAAAGACTCCAATCAGCCGCTATCCGAGTCAGCGAGATGCACAAGGAGCTGGAACGGGAGAGTCGGCAACTCGGCAAAGCGGCGGGAGAGCTCATCGAGCCCGAGGTCAACGCACGACGCGCGGCTGCGGACGCCGCTGGCGCTGCGCGCGAATCCGCCACTGCTGCAGCAATTCTCACCTCCGACGAGACGCTGCGCGCGCTGGCCGAACTCGATATCTCCGAGGCGGTACCCGGCGGAGACCCAGAGTTGTGGCTCGAGGAGAACGCGTCGACCTTTCACAACCTTGCTGCGGCAGCGGCCGCGGCGGCGAAGGACCGTCTCGAGGAATTGGCCGTCGGCAATAGGGCCGATCAGCGGCTCATCGAGGCTCTCACCATGCAAGACGAGGCCCTGCTCCCGCCCCGAGCGGAGGTCGGAGAGCTGATCGATCTGCTCGCAGACGGTGGAGTCAACGCGATGGCGGGGTGGCGGGCGCTGGAGCAGGTGGTGAACCCTCGGCGCCATGCCAACGCCATTCAAGCCTGGCCGGCACTCGTCGACGGAATCGTCGTGCCGGACCTGTCGAGCCTGGAGCGCGCCCGCGAGTTGCTGGCCGAGGCACGGCCACTCCCTGCGACGGCGGTCCTTGTGGCTACCACAGCAGCACTGGAAGCGGAGGTATCGGAGCCGCTGGACGGCTTCGTCGTCGAGCCGACACCGGCACTGCACGATCCGCAGGCGGCGGCGGAGCTGCGAGAACAGGCTCGGATACGCATCGACGAGCGACGTCATCCGATGGACGACCTGATCGAGCGTGAGTCCGCGGCCGCAGAACTGAGACTTCGGCTCGGCCAGTGGATACACGGGCACCCAGCGGGGACGATGGAACGATTGCGCCATACCGTGGCATCGACCGCCGCCGCCGCCCATCAAGCCAAGGCTGTCCTCGACGGTGCCAACGAGCTGCAGGCGCGGGCAGTGGATGCCTATGACCAACATGTAGCAACCGTTGCAGCAGCCGAATCCGCCGCACAGGCGGCGGTCCGTGCGGCCGAGTTCGTCGAACGGCTCGCGACCGACGCGGCGAAAGCCGCCGAAGCCCGCGCCGCGGCCGCATCACTGCTGGCCGAGGCCGCCGGACACCTGGAGACCGCTCGTGAACAACGCGCTACAGCGGGCCGACTACACGGACAGGCCACCGAATTCGCGGTCCGGGCCGAGTCCATCCGCGTCCGGGGCGACGCCCACACCGAACGACTCAGAAAAGTCGTCTACGGCACCGAGCCACTCGGCGGTGGTGTCGACGAAACAGACTTGGCCGCACTCGACATCGCCTACAGCGAAGCCGAAGCGGGATTCCGGGCAGTGATCGTGGGGGAGGATCTCGAGCAGCTGGTCCGGATTGCTCAACAATCGCTGCACGATATCGATGTGGAATTGGGGAGCGAGCCCGAGGAAGCTGTCGATCGGGCGAATTTCCTGGCAGGGACCTCCGAAGCGGGAAGTCCCGACTCGCTCGAGGCGGTGAAGCGACAACTCGGCCGGCACGCCCAGCAGCTGAGCACGGACTACGACGAGCAGAAGGAACAGATCGGCGCCCTGGCAGCCGAGACACGATCGGTCAGTAGACAGAACGAGTTGCCCTGGACTGATCTGGATGCGCAGTGGACACCGACCAACCCTGAGCATGGCACTGAGCTCGTTGCGCAAGCCGCGGCGAAACTGCACGATGCCGACGAGCTGCTCGAGGCGGCAACCGCGTTAGAAAGGACCGCGGAGCAGCGGCTACGAAATGCCGATGACACAGCACGCGAGATGGAGGCCGTGCACCGGGGACTCCGAGCGGCGACTCGAAAACTGCAGATACCGCAAGAGGCGACACCGTTCGCTGGTACAGCCGACGAAGCACAGCGCACCGCCGATGCCGCAGTCCGTGACTACGGGGAGACCGTCGACGAATTGAACGCGGCCGAGGGCGCGGTCCGGGACGCGACCAGCGAATTCCGGAGCACCACCGGCCATCCCCGATTCAATCGACTCAAAGCCCCCATCTACAAACAGATTACCGAGATCGACCAGGTGTCACTCGTGCAACGTGCTCAACAGTGGGCATCGCAGCTGGCAGAACGGGCCGCGAGCTTGACCAGCGATCTCGAGGACTCCGATCGCCACCGGAAGCTGCTGATCGAGCAACTACAGCACCAGGTCAATGAAGCATTGACCCTGCTGGACAAAGCCGAACGACTTTCCCGCCTGCCCGACGAGGCAGGAGTGTGGGCCGGACGCAGGGTCTTGAAGATCGGCTTCGTCAAGCCCGAGCCACAGCTGCTGGCAGCGCGCATCGCGGAAACTGTGGACGACAACGCTCGCAGCCAAGCCGCCATCGGTGGCAGAGACCTGGTGTTGCGCTGTGTGGGGACCGCAGTGCCCCGTGACTTCAAGGTGGAGGTTCTCAAACCCGACTCCGGCGACCGCGCCGAGTACGCCTCGATCAGCGAGATGGCAAAAGTCTTCTCCGGTGGTCAGGAGCTCACCGGCGCGATCATGCTGTACTGCACACTCGCCGCGCTACGGGGTAGCACAAGAACGACCCGGGGCAATCGCATGGGCGGAATGCTGATCTTGGACAACCCGATCGGCAAAGCGAGCGCGGACTACCTCCTGAATCTGCAGATGAACATGGCCGCGGCACTGGGCGTCCAACTCATCTACACCACCGGAAGCATGGAGGACCGGGTACTGGCCACCTTCCCACTGTGCATCCGACTGCGCAACGACGCCGATCAACGAACGGGGACAAGGCATCTGCACGTCGTGGATCGCGTGGTCAACGAGAACGACGATGACCAGGTGACGGGCCGAGTCTCGACCGCACGGCTCATGGTGAAACCACGCGAGCAGGTCCGAGATTCCGATGACAACCCATACATCGGACAGGGGGACCTCGACAGCCAAGTGGTTGGCGAATTGTGATGACCGACTCGGTGGGGAACCTCGAACTGAGCTCGCTCTCGGAGTCGGCGGCATATCTTGTGGCCCTCGTGAACTCGGCGGCGGAACGACGCCTCGAGCAGTCCGCGATTCTGTCGGCATTCGCTCGGGCATGTCCGGGAACAGCCGGAACGGTCCATGGCCGTCGCGTTCTGTCCGCGCTGTTGGACGAGCTTGCCGACCATGCTCTTGTGCAGCTGCCCAAAGGTCGTGACGGCTGGGATGACGTCCAGCCCCCGCTACCGCGATGGCTTCGGGTTCCCTCGGTATCGAAGACAGACGTGAACGTCGAACGTACTCGGGCACAGGTTCTTTGGCGTCGGGAACTCAACTGGGCGGCGTCTGAGAGGCTGACCGGCGGCCAGCTCGACGTCCTCAAAAGGATCAATCGCTGGCTGCGTGACACTGACACTGACGGCGACGGTGCTGGTCGGACCATCGTCCCAATGCGTGAGCGCTCCCTGGAGATCTTTGGTGACGAGAAGCGACTCGACGCACTGCTGGCAACCACCCTCTTCGCGCCCGGTCGACTAACTCTGGCCGCGCTGTTCGCGGAGCGGATTCCCCCGCCCCTGGCATACGAGCGGGTCGGTACCGGCGGCATCGTTCTCGTAATCGAGAACAGCGATACCTTCGAATCCGTCCGCACGGCTCTGACGAAAGACTGTGGCCACGTGAGTTATGTCGTGTTCGGAGGGGGCCACGCCTTTGCGGCGTCGGTTACACGGATCGCAGCACTGGACGATGTCACCGACATCGCCTACTACGGCGACCTCGACCGTGACGGACTGATAATCCCGCAGCGAGCCAACGCAGGTGCTCTCTCCGCTGGACTCCCGCCGGTCCGCCCCGCCCACGGGCTGTACCGACTCCTACTTCGTCGAAACCTCAGGGGTCGATCATTGGGCACAATGCCGACACTCGATGTCGAGCGCTGCGTCTCATGGCTTCCGGAGAACATTCGCCAACCAGTTGCCGAAGTATTTCTCGATGGGGGTCGATTGGCTCAGGAAGCGACGGGAGCAGTCATGCTTCGACACGACGATTCCTGGCGTGCCGACCTCTAATTGGCGAGCCTCACCGGGAAAACGATCCACGACGAACTCTAGACCGCCGTAAACCGGCATTGCCTGCTCACCCGCATCGAGTCGGCCAGCACCAAACATCCGCTCCTGCCGCGGGGGTGAGATCGCGTGTGGCGCAGCACATCCACTCTCCGGCTTGCAAGGAGTGCCGAACGGGGCACAGGTCGCGGGGGGTGACATCTCGGTTAAACATTCCTTGACTGCGGTGTCAGCTAAGCCCGAGTCTCTCTCGGAGTTCCGGACCGTGATGCACCACGTCGGTGTTGCCTGGCAGGGATTTGAAGTCAGACGGGACGAGTCGGCGACCGATTGCTTTCTCCAGACAGCGGAAGCAGACCCAGCCGTCGAGTCCTGAACTTGCCCACAACTCGTCGTGTACCACGTAGAGGTCCGCGTCGGGGCTACTGCACTCGTCGCACCGCATATCCATCGTGTAGGGCGTCCATTCGTACCGGTGAACCGCCCCGTTGTCCCACTCGATCTCGCGCCACCCATGGTCGCCGCGAATCCGCGTGGGGCGTGCCCTACGCAACTCGGCGTAGTCCGCTGTGAGGTCCTGGATCGATGATTCTACGTCGACAAGGTCACCGTCGGGCAGGTTCAGATCCCCGTCGAGTTCGTCGTCGTAGCCCGAGACGGTCAGGTCCCAGAGATTCAAGTCCTGCAGATGAAAGTCGAAGCCGGTCACAAGGGAGACAGTATCGAGCTGTCGGTCGGGAGACGTTCACGCGCGCCGACTTCGGCTGTCGGCACACGATTCTGGTCTGCTGCCCTCTCCTGCGCATCCCTGGCGTCAGGCCCCCTGTGCGCACTGCGCGAGTCGATCCTGTCGGCAAAGTCTATCGGCGAGCCACTCGGTCTGCAGGAAGTCCAGACAGTGGTCTACAGAGGTTGTTCCAGATTCGCTTTCCCGTACCGCGCTGATTATTGCGGTATCGGCTGTGTTGGATAGCTGGTCTACATCATCGGGACCGTTTGCGCCGCATCGTAAAATTCCCGTTTCCACACCCCGGGATCGGTGGGGCGGGGCTGGTCCGCCGCGTTTGTGGCAGATATCCACATCCCTGGCAAGTAGAGTGCTTTTTCCAGGTCGGGATGTTCCTTCAGCTTGGCGCGGAAGTATCGGATGACGTTCTTGCCGCGTTGCGGGTTATGGAATGCTACGGCCATATCGCACTCTTCATTGGTTGTGACACCGAGTTCGAGAAGGTGGCAACGGAATTTCAGGTAGTCACGGAGTTCCTGGAATGAAGTCATGGTGGTGAGGATGATGATCCACGCATGCAGGTCGGCCACGGCGATCCGTTTGTCCACGACCGCGGTGGGCAGCAACTGCAGCATCTCCGGGTAGGACAGTGATGCGCCGTAATTGTGCAGGACAATGCCCAGCGCAACCGTGTGACCGCTATCGGTGTATGTGACTCCGGCGCCGTCGACTATGGGGGTGCCGTTCTCGAGAGCTTCGAGCCGTTTGCGAAGCTGGTCGACGACTTTCGAAACCTGTTGCGTAAAGGCTCTATCCACGCTCGTCGTATTTGCAGGTACTTCCATTGCTTTAACTTCGCCGATGAGCTGCACCCGGCGGTTGATGAGCGCGCAGTCGATGTCAGGGTTGTTCTCACCGGGGATTGCGATCGTCATGGGGCGTGGAGGTTGTGGGCCGATCAGGTGGTGGAACGACTGCCGTAGGCATTCCTGGCTGACGCGCTCGTACAACTCGCCCTTGCTGAGTTGGTGCGAGCCGCGATTGCGGTGTTGTAGGAGCTTGTCGTCAACTGCTTTGAGTAGTGCTCGCTCCATGCCGAGCCGGATCGTTCCCAAGGCAATGGGTGCGATGCCGTCTGTGAATGCTATCCAAGGTCGGGTTTCGAGTTCGGGGGACAGAGCTATGTCAACGAACCGCTTCTTCGCGAACTCGCCAGCCTTTTTTGCCAGGTTTTCGGCGATGAATTCAGATACGGGATCGGTCCATGGTGTGACCACCAAGTCGCTGCCGTCGCTCAGTCTTCCGTACTGTACGGCAATCCCCATGGACCGGTCGATATTGGCGGCAGTGAACTGGGGCAGGGCCGCAAGATAGTGATCATCGGCCTCGATCTGACGCCCGATCTCCGTGCAGATCATTCGGGAGACCCAGTTGTATCGGATGACCTGCGAGCTTGTTCGGGACAGAAACTCTCGCCCTGGCGCCCTTTGCACCGCCATGGACATTCCGTCTGAGGGCACACGGTAGTCATCGGCAGTGTTCGAGGCTGTCCACCATCGGCCGGCATGGAGGAAGTACCGCTGTAGCACGGCGGGATCATCACTGTCGCCGGAGGCGCCGACCGCGAGTACCCACAAAAAGCGGTTGAGCAGGGTGTGTTGCGACAACAAGTGTCGGGCGTCGCTGTTTGCCGGCCACCAGGCCGAGACCGCCGCCTTCGGCGACAAGACAGTCAGCAATCGCTCACACACCTTGGCTGAGCGCTCGGCCACAGCCAGGAAAGGCCGCGGGTCCGGGCTCTCTACCGGGTTAGGCACAACCCCCTGCTGCCAGCTGTGGAGCCAGCGAGACATTCGTTCGGTGTGCTCGCGAGCGATCTGTTGTTCTGCTGGCGGCAAGAAGGCGGCATCGTCGAAACCTGCGTGCACTTGGCTCCCTCCGGGTAAGGGCTCATGCGTATCGAGCACCTCACTCTTGACCGGCGTCATCAGACGTCGACAGTATCGAACGAATGACACTGTCTACCAGTCGATTTCCGAGGCTTCTGGCCGTCGTCGGCGGCGGCCAGAAGCCTCGGGATCCGACGACACCAGGGATTGTTGCCTGGCGCGCATTTTCCGGTCCTTTGGCCGGAATTCTTCGGCTACCGTCAAGTTCCGTGGTGGGGGATCTGCCGATTTATTGCCGCTGTCGTCCTGGGTTTTGGTTCGTGTCGCGGATCGCCAGGATGAGGTGGGCGTTTTTTGCGTCGATGCTCGCGCAGATCAGAGCGGAACCGTCGGTCGCGATCCTGGCGAATTCTGTGATCGGTCGAGCGAGGCCGTGTCGTCGATTCTTGTGGCGCAGCAGTTGCGCGTAATCGGGTGTGCCGCTGAAGGTCACTTTCTGCCACGAACATTTTTCCGGTATTGCGAGGTAGGCGCTGGACTCGGCCTCGTGGGGGAATGAGTCTGCGATAAGACTGGCACAGGCGGAGGTGAAGCGTCTGTTGAAATCCGCTGCATCGTTGCCGAATTCGAGAATTTCAGTTGGTGTGGATTCTTGAGCGAGTGCCCAGGCTTCATGGTCGTGGATGCCGGCTACGGTGGCGGCGGTTCCGGTTACGGTGAATCCGGCTTCGCGCAGGACTCGTCGCACTGTCATGGCACGGTAGGCGGGTTCGGCTACTTCGCTGATCGCGTCCTCGTCGTTGTAGGCGTGTTCCACGATCACTTCGGGCAGTTCGTTCTCGGGAGCCCAGTTGACGAGGGCCTCTATCGCGGTCAATCGGACGTTGCTGCTGGGGTCGCCGACTGCACGCTCGCCCCACGCCTGCCATACGGAACGCTCTTCGGGCCAATGCTGGATCAACAATTTCGCCAGTTCATCGCGGAGGTACTCATCGTCATCGTCGGCCAGAGCGGTCAGCAGGCGCGGCAGTGTGGCGGCCTCGTGCGGCCAGTGCTGCGCCAGCGCACCGTAGGCGTCGAGACGGACTTGTGGGCTCGGATCGAGGGCACATCGGTGTATCAACTCGATCGTGTCGGGTAGATGCGGACACGAATCGGCGATGGCGGTCACAGCCATTGCGCGGATCTCCGCGAAAGCGTGCCCAGCGGCATGACGGCGCAGAATCTCTATGGTGTCGGGCTGCGCCGCGAACTCGGAAATCAGTTGCTGCAGCGCGAGACTGCACACCATCGGATCGCCCCCATTGGTCAGTGCGACAAGTGCCTGCAGGTTGTGGGGGTGATCGAGATACAGCTGAGCAGCCACCCGCCAACTCGTCGAATAGTCATCCGTAAACACTTCGCTGCTGCACAAAGGGCCGGCGCTAGGCCACCACTGTTCATACCAGCCGCGGTAGAGAGGACGATCTATCCACGTGGCGTCGTGCGGGAGAGTCGTGAGAAGTGAAGGTTCGTCCAGCATTCTCCACGATTCTGCGCGGTCGGCTTCGCGCAGCAGGCGAATGACTCCGACCGTCAGTGCGGTGCTGTGCGGTTCGAGCGCGGCGGCGCCGGAGCGGCCCTGAAGGTGGGCGAGGATGTTCAGGGCCTGACGGGTGTGGGCGGTGGGGGTGAATTCTTCCCAGAAGTAGTCGGCGGGATGGTCGCTGGGGGCACATCGATAGATGTACGCGGTGTCGCCATGGTTGAGCAGATGAGCAGCCAACATGGCAGCGAGTGGGGCGGGGACCATGGTCGCCAGCAGTGACAGCACTTCGTTCCACGTCGGGTCGTCGGCGTTGTCGTGAAACAGGCGGATGATCTGCTGGTCGGTCAACTTCTTGTCTGCCCACCGGTGATGAAGGTCGGCGGCGGTGAGATAGTCGAGGAATGCGCGGTGGATGAACCCGTAGATTTCGCCGCCGAGATGCGCAAGCAGGGAGTTGCGTATGCGGAAACGTGCCAGCATTGCGCGTGCGAGCAGGACGGCGCGGTCAGCGGGTAGGTGCAGCGTTCGGCGGAGGTAGGTGTAAAACGCCTCGACCAGGGCTGGCGCCGTGCAGTGGTTGCCCGGGTCGCTCTCGCGACGGCGATGCATCTGGCGCGTGGCCAACTGTAGTAGTTGCAGCTTGTCATGGAAGCTCAGCCCGTAGCTGGATTCGATGTCGGTGTCCGACAGAAGCTTGCTGGTATCCCATTGCTCGACCAACACGGCCACCGCATGCCGCAGCACCGATGCCCGGTCGCGGGGCAGGTCGTGGTGACGAGACATCGACGCCAGGATGGTCAGTAGCATCGGGTTTGCGGCAAGTTCGGCCGTCGCCGGTGATCGGTCGATTGCCCGGCGCAGCCGCTGTGCCATCGCGGTGGCCGCGACGAGATCGCGCGGAAACACTGTCGCCGCCCACGTCCGGGCGAACGTATCGATCTGGTCGTCTGTGAAGTCTTGCACAGTGAAATGGTCGAATCCCGCGTCGGCCAAGTGTTTTTGCCTGTACCCGAGAATTCTCGATGTGACAATGATGCGTGCGCGCGGGTGGCGGCGCGTGAATCCTTCGATCTGCCGGATTGCCCACAGCCGGGTCTGTGGGTCGAAGATCTCGTCGAGACCGTCGAAGACGACGACCGCCCGACCATCGGTGAGCAGATAATGCTCCAGATCGGCTTTGGCGAACCCGAATGCCTCACTGCGGTACTGGGCATCGAGGTAGTCCAGGACAGACTCATGCCGTGGCGCTGTTGACGCGAGGGCGCGCAACTCCACCCATATCGGTAGCCAGCCGGCCAGGTCTGCCAGTGCCGCGGGCGGACGTGCCCATCGGCGGGCCTGCACATCGACGGCGCCGTCATCGATTACAGGGTCGTCGATCACCGCATCCTCGGGTAACAACCAGCGGACGGTGTAGTGGCGGCCGAGGCTGCGTTCGATCGTGGCCTCCAGTGCACCGGTATGGCTCGAACCGGCCAGCCTCACCGCCAACTCCGCGTGCTGGTGACTGAGTTCGAGGACGTCGCCAAAGAGGGCGCAGGGCTGCCCTGCAGTCATCAACGCATGCGTGCGTGGGGCGGATAAAGCCACTGCTCTCCGGATGCCCGGCCACGCCTCGATGATTTGATCCAGTTCGCTCTTGCCCCGAGGCTTTGGAAGCCCAATTCCGGTAGCGGCCTCAGGCCCGGTGCCCGCGGGGTGCGCAATCCGGGATTGGTCTGCGGAGGCTGTCGTGGCCGAGGGATTGGTCATTGCGACGACGGTGTACTGGGCGATTGGTAGCCGAACTGCTGTCGTAGGAACCGGTGCCGTGTCCGGGCTTAGCGCGGGCGGATTGCCGAGCAGGGCCGCGATCTCAAGTAGGACATAGCGGGTGAGAGCGGATTTGCCGGCGCCGGGATTGCCGAGTATGACAACCCGCCGACGCGCGGCCAGGATGTCGACGCCGCTGCGTGGCCTGTTCTCGTCATAGGTGCGCTGCGCGGCCCGGAGATGGTGTCTATCGAGGAAGACAGGGGCGTCCTCAAACGGTATCTGCGCGGTCTCGGCCAATGCGCGCCGCAACGCCATGGGGAGCTCCAACTGTGGACCAGTCGGGCACAGCGAGGGCGAAACGAACACCGATTCCATCCGCATTCTCGGATGGTCGCCATGTTCTGAGGCTGGGGCCAAGACCTCCAGATCCACGCTCGACAACCGTTGCCGCAGCGTAGTGACGTAGTCACGACACATCGCCGAAAACGATGCAGGCCCGGCGGGGATCATCGAGTCGGACGCGGACCCGGCTGCCGCACGTACCGAACCGGGTCGGTCGGTGTCCTCGGCATAGGCCAGATGCCACGCTCTTCTCCAGCGTCGAAGCTCAGCGTCCATGAGCTGTCCGCCAGCGGCTTCGCGGCAGGCACGTAGAAACGCCTCGACGAAGGGCCATCGTGGACGAGCAGTCGGTTTCAGGTTGTCACTGAGGGTCGAGACAGGAAGCATGTCCTGCCGCCGCTGTGCTGCCCGGGAAATCTCACGTAAGGAGGGCCCGCCGCAATCAATTCGGAAACCCCGCAGTTGGTTGATGAACTCCGCCATCGAATCCGGCACCGTGTGAGTGTAATTCGAGGAAGCGACATCAAGCCCTGATCAACCGGCGCTGTCCGGGAGCGTCCGGGCAACGCACCGGACACCGCCCCTGTCCGCCAATGTGGCACCCATGGCACATCCCCTGCTTTCTCACTCACTCGCATCCGCAGTCCGGCTGCCGGCCCGATCTGTGGTTGCTGCTGCGGCTTACCTCCTCGGCCCGAATCCGTTGTTGGTCACGTGGGTGGTCGCCACAGCTGTGATGGTGGTCTTCGTCGGTGTCGTGCTTCCCGCTGTCTGGTCACGCAAGCCGACGCGACGACATGCCGCACTGACCGTAATACGAATCCTTGTCAGGTCTTCGCGCGATGACCGCTGATGTGCTGGCAGCAGGCTGGGTTGCGTCCACGGAGATGGTGTAGCAGCAGCGATCAGCTGCTGAGTCTGGCGTAATCCCCGGACAGACGTCGAGTCGACGACGGACCGTGAGAGCGACCGGGATCTGGGTGCGGAGACTCGCGCCGAGCGCGGGCGCGGCCAGTCTATCGACCGGATGCCGGGTGGGTCCAAGAGCGCAGAGCTGACGAGCTGCTCGTCGACGGTAGCGATCCGGATGCCTCCCATGCGGTTGTGATGGTGACACAGCGCGGTGGCGAAATAGCGGGTCCGCCGTGGGGCGTGCGGCACGGTGTCCGACCAGACTGGCCATCGCCGGGTCGGCGTGGAATGCCTTCGTCGGCGGTGACGCCACGAGCGGTAGATCGGTTGGCTCGGCGGTCCGGATGACGAAGACGCTCATCAGCTCACGCCCTGGGGGACAGGCGGATCCGCAACCCGCGCGGCTTCAGCGTGAGCTGCTCGGAGACCCGTAACCGGAGGTAGGTGGGGTCGGGCGCCAGGTCGAACGCCGACACGATGTGTGCCAGGGTCAGGACAAGTTCGTGGAGTGCGAAGGCGCGGCCGAGACATGCCCGTGCACCGGTGCCGAAGGGCTTGTACACGTGCTCGCCGAGCGGCCGGATACGGTCGGGGCCCCATCGATCGGGATCGAACCGGTCGGCGTCGGGCCCCCATGCCGCTGGATCCCGATGCGCGGCGAGGGTGAGCACCAGTACCCATTGGTCGGGGGTGAACGGGTACCGGTCGGCGAGCATGGTCGGCTGGCGAGGGCGGCGGAAATATCCCGGTGCGACCGGGTACAGCCGCAGGGTTTCGTCGACGACACGACGTAGGTATCGCAACCGCGCCACCTGCTCGAAGTCCAGCCGCAGGGGCGCGGGCCCGCAGTGCTCGGCCAGCTCCGCGCGAATCCGCGCCACGATCTCGGGGCGCCGCGACAGCTCCCACATGGCGAACGCCGCTGCCCCGGCGGAGGTTTCGTGCCCGGCGACCAACATGGTCAAGCATTCCGCGCGGATTGCCTCCGGGCTCATCCGCTCGCCGGTCTCCGGGTCGACGCTGGTCAGCATCAGCCCGAGCAGGTCGGTCGGGTCGGCGTTGCCTTCGCGTCGCCGGGCCGCGATCACGTCGTCGACCGTGGCGTGCAAGAGCGCGATATCCTGCTCGACCTGCATCAGCTGGCGGCGAAAAACGGTGTGCTGCACCGCCGTCGGCAGATTGATTGTGCGATGCACCCACGTCAGTCCGCGCAACATCGCTTCCACGAAGGGATGCGGACCGTCGGCGCCGGTGAACGATCCGAATCCCATGCCGAACGCTGACCTGCCGATGATCTCCAATGTGAGGCTGTTCATGTCCGCGCCGATGTCAGCGCGTCGAGGGTGGGCACGCCACTCGTCGAGTAGTTCGCCGACGGCCGCGGTCATGGTGTCGTGGTAGCGCGCCATGGCGGGACGGGTGAATCCGGGCGCGAGCACGTGGTGTGCCAGTCGCCAGGATGGGGAGTCGTTGTCGCTGGTGAAAAGCCCGGCGGCTACCTCACGCAATGGCAGGAAGATCGGCGCGATCTTCTTGCACCACGCTGCGTCGTCGTTGATCTCCGCGATCAACTCGGCTCCGGACACGATCACGACGGGCTGGGTGAAGACACGTCGTTCGAAGATCGGCCCGAGCCTGGCGGCATCACGAGCGGCCTGTTGAGTGGGGGAGCCCAGGTTCAGGGTTGTCACATCGCCGAGAATGGGCAGCCGCCCGCGTGGATGCGGGATTGCCTCCGGGGCGTCACGACGTGTGCGGATCATGCTGGCCTCCCCTGGATCTCGGTCCACGCGGCGATTCGACTCCCGGCCGCAATGGCGTGCTCACCTACGATTGTCGATCATGCGGCATCTCCGCAGATTCGGCGGATGTTCGGCGCCGCTGGTCGCGTCGTTGACGATGGCAGCGACCATCGCTGCGGTTTTCGCGTCCGCCATGGGCACCGCCGTGGGCGCGGTGATCATGACCAGCAATCTGCACCCATCGGTCGCGATGGCACCGATGGCCATCTCGCCGTTGACGATGCGGCCCGCCCAGCCAGGATCCGAAATTCGCCGATACCCAGCCTGGACGGCGGCGCGCGAGTTCCTGATGTCGGTGTAGGTCGCGGCGCGGTGGTTCGCCGGCCGAGACTCTCGCGAATGATCTGTTAGCCGGCGTCCCGAGACACGGAATCGCTCGCCGAGACTGGATCCAGGACCGCGACGTCGGCGGGATACACGAGTGTGAGGCCGATCGTGGGGAAGAACTCCGGGTCGAGGAGGCTGGCGTGGAAGGTCATCTTCAGCCATCCGCCACCGCCGCGACGGACACGGCCCTGGCCGATGACGGTGCGGCCCTGCTTAGCTTCGTTGATCCATTGGAGCACGTTGGCGAAGTCGTCGGGGTGGATGGCAACGGTTTGGCCGGTCGATACGCCGTGCCCGATGTCGGGGACCAGCGGTGTCAGCCACTTGAGAATGAGCGGGGCGTACGGGTAGGAGATGTCGCCGATCACGCCGAAAGCGTCCTGCAGGCGCAGCGACTCGGTGCCGACACGGTTCTCCAGTAGTTCGAGCCGCATCTCCGCGGTGGTGACGGTGTCGGTGACATCGCGCAGCAGTCCTCGCATGCGCGGCCCTGCGTCGGTCGATACGCAGCGTTGCGCCCAGTGCATGCGCTTGAGCGGACCTTCGTCGATACGGGTGAGCACCGTGCCGATCTTCGCGGTGTCCGGAGTGGCGCGGCGCAGGTCCTCCCACAGCTCGACGATGTCGCGGATCCGGATGATAGGTCGGAAAAAGTCCTGCGGGCCGAAGATCGCGCGGTCTCGGAACTCCTTGCCGGTGTTGGTGAGGTCGAGCCAGCGGTCGTCCAGCAGGAGCCGCGGCGGTAACTCCTCGAGCCCCAGTTCCCATTCGTAGGCGGCGATCGTGCTCGCCCGTTGTTCGGCCTCGGCAAGTGTCGGAGAGAACTGGACCGCGAACATGGGCGCCCCGCTGCCAACACCCCTTACCGGCGTGGCCGCCAAGGTGGGTCCCAGTACCGCGGCCGCGATGCCGGTGTCGAAGACCTGTACCGGTTCGCCGGTGCGTTTGACCTGGGCGGTGGTGTCTTCGACCAATCGCTCTGCCTCGCCCCGCAACGACTGTGCCAGTCGTCGAAATTCGCGGTCTCGCCCGGATTCGGCGAGGATCGTGGGCCTACCGGGGCCCATGGTTTCCACGAGCAAGTCCACCGGGTGTTCACTCATGGTCGGCTCCCTTCTGTGTGCGTGGTGCGGTATCGGGTCCGGTCGGATCTTCGCTGCCGGGCACGGTGCGCGCAGGGCGGGCCGTGCGGCGCAGGATCAGGATTCCCGCGAGCAGCGTGAGTGCGCCGACGACGCCCAGTACTGCAGGCCCGTAGAAACGACCCCACATGATCTGGGTACGGGCGGTGCGGGCGAGATCGAGTGTCTCGGCGAGGGTTTGCTCGTCGAAGCGGGTGTGCGCGTCCAGGGTCGTCACGGCGGCCGGGTCCGATGGTCCGAGGTCGCGGCGGGCCAGTTCCCGATGCAGGTGCGCGCGTATTTCCACGATCATCCCCGACTGCGGTTCCACCCAGATATCGCGTTGGGCGCTGTAGTGCAGGTCGAACTGGATCTCGTCGTCGCCGGGCAGGCCCCAGTAGGAGGCCGGCAGGGTGAGGAACATGTCCGGCTGGCGGGGGAACAGGTTGGTGGGCGCGACTTCGGATCGGAAGTGCAGCAACCGCATCCCGTTCTCATGGCGGGCGCCGTCGACGTAGGTCAGTGGCACATCGACTCGCGCCACGTCGTCGTACATCAGATAGCGCCCGGAGTCGGTGGTGCCGAAGGGAAGTTTGTACTGGAATCCTCGCCTCGGCGTCGTGTCGACTATCCCGGCGGTGATCGAGGTCAGCCCGGGCGGCCCGGTCGGGGACGAGGAGTACCGGTCGAGGGTGACCTTGTCCACGCTGGCCGACACAGTCGCCTCGGCTCCGGTGCGGTCGGCGCGGTACATGCGGGTGGCGCCCTGCATGGTGACGGTCCGGTCGGTGGTGGGGCCGATCGAGGATACGAGCATCGAGATACGCAGCGGGACACCGGTTTCGGTGCGAGCCCGTCCGGCCATAGTCGCTGTGACATCGATGAGTTGGGCGTCGTCGACCACACTGAGGGTGTCGGCGCGGATGTCGGCCGGGATCCGTTGGAAGTGCGGCACCAGAAGGGTGGGCAGCGCGATCGCGGTCGTGATCGCCGCGGCTGCCACTGCGATCGAGGCAAACCCTATCGCCCGCCGTGTCCGGCGTGCCCCCAGCATGCCCTTCATGAACTCGATTTTAGTCCGAGATTGCTGCGCGATTGCGGGACTGGACGCGGAACCACGGGGCTCGCATTATTCCTATTCTGACGCAGGGATTGCCCGGATTGCGAAAATTGTGGACAAGCCGGATCGGCAGGCGAATAATGAACTTCACCACAGCAAGATCACTTGCCATGAATTTGGTCGACCGCCCCGCTCTGGCGGATGTGCCCGGCAGGTGAGTTTGCTGAGCGTACCGCCGCCCTGGCGGTTTGGAGCAGCGCCCCTCTGGCGTCCTCCCGCGCATGGCGTAGACGCGCCACCAGCGGCATCAGCCGTTGTGTGTGCCGCGCGCGCCTTCCGCGATCGGACCAGGGAGGCTTCGATGACCGCAGTCGTCACGTTCTCGGAATCGGAATTCACTTCCACAGGAATCACTCCAGAACAAATACGTGTCTCAAAGTTGCAGACAGTTTCGAAGAATGGTGCCCCGCGAATTCGCAATGATCGACTGGCGGTCACGCGCCTCGCAGCAGGACTCACTCAATCAGAGCTGGCCGAGTTGCTGTGCGCGCATATCTGGCGAGAGACCGGAAACCGCGTCGCTATCGACGCCGATTACGTCTCGCGACTGGAGCGGGGCTTGATCTGCTGGCCCGCCAAATCCACTCGCAATGCGCTGTCCGCGGTG
Organism: Nocardia uniformis NBRC 13702; assembly: GCF_001613345.1. GTDB lineage: Bacteria > Actinomycetota > Actinomycetes > Mycobacteriales > Mycobacteriaceae > Nocardia > Nocardia uniformis. The sequence continues at coordinate 26,859 of NZ_BDCE01000046.1, forward strand.
CTGCAGGCCACCTCGTCCGCGCTCGGACTGATCAACAGCCGGCTGGGTGGCGGCCCCCGGCGGCTAGAGCCCTGCGGAGTGCTCGGCGGTCAGGACATGGAAGGCTCGGTAACTTGTGCCAACCCGGGTGTGCGCGGTGACGGTGAACCCGGCCGCCGCCAGGGCGTCGACGATCGCCGTCACCGGCCGCAGGCGAAGCACACCGACCGAAAAGGGCAGTTCGGCCATGTAGTCGGGGTCGCCGAGGCCGAGCACCAGCCGCCCGCCCGGCCGCAATATCCGCGCCAGCTCACCCAGCGACGCCGCCAACGCGGTGTCCGGCACGTAGTAGATCGTGTTCACCGTCCCCAGGGCGTCGACACTGCTGTCCGGCAAGGGAATCCGGTCCATCGACGCACGCAGCAGACGCAGCCGACCCGTCCGCAGCGGCCCGCGGAAGCGGCGGCGCGCATCGGCGATGGCGGTGGCGGACATGTCCACGCCGTACACGCTGCCGTGTTGTCCTACCTGTTCCAACAGCAACCGCAGGCTCAGGCCGCCGCCGAAACCCACATCGGCGACGATCTCGCCGGGCGCGACCTGGAGCGCGGCGAGACTGCCGGTGATCGGGCCGTGATTGCGGCGGTTGAGCACCCAGCCAATAACCCGCCCGGGGACGCCGCGGGGATGGCCGAGCTGAGCCGCGAACAGGCGCATAGCCATATCTGTGATCCCCACAGCGGCCAGTCTGACACGCCGCCGGGCAACGCGCGGGCCGATGACACCCGCTTGGGCGATCATCCGGGCATTCCTCCGGGTGTTCGTCCGGGCGATCATCCGTTCTCACCTCGCCGTCCGGCGAGTCGAATTCAGACAACAGATGATCACACCAGGCCAGGAGAGGAGATGGGCCCGATGACGAGAACCGGGTTGCCAGCGCAATGCCAGTCCCGGCCGATGCAGTTCCGGGGTGAGCTCGGTGCGTTTATCCGGGCGGCCACCGCGTACTACCTCGGCGCATCGGCCGACAACAGTCCGGGGTTATCCGAGTTGGGCAGTCCTGAGGAGCGACCGCGCAGAAATAGCCACGAACCAGCACACGACCCCTTGTGGATCGATCCGCAATTCATCCGCGCGCATTCCAATGGAGATAACGAGATGGCCGCCCCTTCATCCGACTCGGCAGACAACGAGTCGCCACGTCCTGTGTCGCCGGTCGATATGCCGACGCAGATCAACCGATGCCAGCATTCGCACGAAGCCCACGACCATGCGCCACAGTACTGGGCGATCGCCGAACGACTCAATGGCAGCGGGCAGGATCCGACCGTGGTGCTCGACAGTGGGAGGCCGCGAAAGTTCGCGCACCTTCACCGTGTCACCATCGCCCCGGGTCTGGGGATCGCGCAGCGGCTCGGGCCTTTGATCGCGCGTTGTGCCGCCATGCGCCGGATGGTCACCGAGCGAGCTGGTATGGCTTGTGGCGCGCCGATGGAGATCGTCGCCGTCCCGGTACCAGGACCCTACGGCGATACCCGGGCGGTGTCCCTGTGGGCAGGCGCTGCCGGGGAGCCGATGCCACCACTACCGGCAGTCGGGATCGTCGAATGCGATGCTGCGGTCGTGGTCGCCGCATGCCCCACCGCTCGGGCGATCTTGTTCGACGGCCAGTTCCCCGAGGGGCTGGTCCTTCCGGAGATGCTGTCACGTTTCGATCGCTTCGACGACCGATCCGACTTCCTCGCCCTACTGAGCCTGCACAACCCCGTCGATTCCTGGATCGGCTGCGCAACAAGGACTTTCGCCGACGGTACAACTCACCGGCTCCATATCGCAGCACGCGCGTCGGGGCAGGGAATCACCCGTAGCCTGCGCGCGGTGGTATGCGATATCACCAATTCCGAGAGCGCACCGGCGAAACCGGACATGTACTCTAGCGCGCTCAAGCACACGCCGATACTTCCGGGACATGCGGTGGCCCTGATCGACCTCTCCTCGATGGTCGTGCACGACTGGGTAGCGAACAAGGGCGACCGGATAGGCGGGTGGCGACACCACCGCCCCCTGCTCCACCCCGCCGATCAGGCATTGATCATCGAAACCTGCCATGAGATGCGTGTCGGCACCCGAGCCGATGCCAGGATTTGCGCGCGGGTCCGCTTCGACCCGTCCGATCAATGGATCACCCTGGAATCACGGTGGACGCGCATCATCACCGGCGATCAACCACAGGCACTGGTCGACATCGAAGTGGTCGCACCCGTACCAGCCTCGGTTGTCGACCACTGCCCGTGGTGTGAAGAAATAGCGGACGAAGCTGCATGAGCCAACGAAATGCCATGAAATACCCGCAGAAACCATAATCTATCCGAACAGTACGATAAATTTCCTTGCCGTGACATCTAGAATGAGCTAAATTATTCAGTAAGACCTTCTTCGGAGGTCACTCCCGGCACCCGCCGTGCGGAACCGGATGAATAACCAAACATTCCCCTGCGCCCCAGTCGAGCGATGACCGAGTGCTGCAATTCACGGAATGCACGGTAAACCCTGAGAGACCCTCGATGAATTCCGGGCAGATTGGCGACAATCCCGGATCGGCGACGGGTCGGATGGGAGATGATGCGATGAAGATCCTCGACCACGGGTGCCGCCGATCCCATCGGCCCGGCACCGACCGGCCAGTACTGGTCTGGGACCCGGCGCTGAGCGAGCGATTCGAGCGACTCTACGATGAAATGATCGACCGCGAATTGCGATGGCGCCGCCGTGCCAGGCCTCCCCGGATGCTCGACGACGAATAATGCGGACCATCCCTCGATTGCGCGATTATTTCGGCTCGTAAGCCCATACGGTCAACGGGCAGTCGTGAGCTGCCCTCGAATTCAGACAAACAATTTCCGCCCCGTTGCTGCGCTTTCGTTTGGAGCTGACGCAATTCAGGGTGCGGGATCGACTCTGCCGTCAACCAAACGGGTGATGAGAATCCGGCGACGATATTTCCTGGCCGAGAGTCGCATGCTCAGCCCTGCGTCCGGCAGGTGGAATGGAGGTGCGCGGTGACAGATAAACCGTGTATTTACTGCGGCCGTATGGGCCGTGATCGAGTCCTGAATATTCACCAGATCAGCGAACGGACCGGACATTCACCGGACCGGATCAGGCATCTGCGTGCGCAAGGGCATCCCCTGTATTCGCGTGCCTGGAAAAGCGGTGACGCCGCGAACGCCCCGATCTTCCTCGAAGCGTCGGTGGTCGAGGAATGGATCCGGGCACGCAAATCCGCACAGGAGCAGCGGCGATGAGGATCGGCGACCTGTTCAGGAGGAGCCGTGGCCGCAGCGACCGCACACGACGTTGGCCTGTGACGGTGGCGTTGACCGCGGCGTGGGCCACTGGACTGGCACTGACCGCATGCCCTGGATTGGCTGCCCCGGCACTGGCCAGCAGCGAGTCCGGGTGTCCAGCCGTGATGGGGGTGTTCCTGCCGGGGACCTGGGAGACGAACACCGGAGCCGACGAAACCCGCGCCGTGGGGCTGCTGGCCCCGGTCGCGACGACGCTCGCCGAGCGGTACGGCGGCGATTTCGAGTTCCGATTCCCGGCGTATGCAGCGGCCGCGTTTGACGGCATGGCCTACGGCGACAGCAAAGACACCGGCGTGGCCGCAGCACGGCGGGTCATCGGTGACGCAGCGACTCGTTGCCCGGCAACGAAATTTGTCCTGGCCGGATACAGCCAAGGCGCCGACGCCATGGGCGATGTCGCCGCCTCGGCCGGATGCTCGGGCGACCCCGTCAGCGCCGATCGTGTCCTGGCTGTCGGTCTGATCGCTGATCCGCGACAAGGCACCGCGGGCGGCAAACTCGTCGGCCCGCAGGTCGACGGGCAAGGCATCGCCGGCCCCCGCGATAGCGGGTTCTGCGCGCTGTCGGCGGTGACCGCCGAGATCTGCGCGACCGGGGACAAATACTGCGCCACCAACGCCACCGAGAACCCGATCACCGCAGGTATCGGGCAGGCGTTGACCCAAGCAGGAGTCGAGCACAACGACCTCGCCAGCGCACTGACCACGGACCTGTCCACTGCCGATATCACCGAGCTGCCCACCGCCGTCGAACAACTCGGTTCGACCTCGGGCACCGAACTGGGGTCGGCTACCAAGACTGTCACCGACTCGCTGGGTTCACTGGCCGCGCTCGGTAACTGGGTCGAGGACAATCCCTCGGCACGCGCACGCTTGGACCAGGCAGCCGACGGCACCGCGGAGAAAGCCGCCGCCGGAATCCTCGACGGCCTGCGCGAGTCGAACATCGGCGCTGCGCTGGACTCGCTGGCCCAGGTCGGACTCCGCCTGGCCGAGACCCACGCCGCCGATACCGCGGCAGCCACCGCGGCGCAGGCCGCCGACTCGGTCACCCCACTGACCGATGCGGTCACCTCGACTGAATCGGAAACCATCGCCCAGGCCGCGCAGGTGCTGGCGGTGCTCAAACCGTCGGTGGTGTTCGACCAGCTGATGAACGTGGTTGATCACGGACTGGAGTTCGCGGTCGACATCCCCGCCTTGGTCGACGCATTGAACCGGATGCTCGGCGTGCTGGGCGATCCCGCGACCGACATCCCTGGCAAGGTCCGTGCATTGCACGGGGTGATCGGGGAAGTGAACACCCTGTTCGAGCCGCTGGTGGCGCTGGCCGACGGCGTCGACCTGCATACGGTGTCGCGGTTGATCGCGATGATCCCGGACACCACCGGGACCGCGCAGGTCGCCTCGATACTGGTCGGCCTTCTCGCGAATCTGGACGTCAAACAGCTGGCGTCACAGGTCGGGCGGCTCCAGGAGAACGTGTGGGCGCTGGCCGAAACCATCGCCGCGGGAGGCGATCTCCTCGCCATCGGTGCCCGGCTGCTGGAATTCGCCCCCACCGCACTGGGATTCGCCACCCTCGCGGTGCAGACCCTGACCGGTGAATCGACGACATCCTCAGACACCACAAGCACCGACATCGCCAGTGCCGCAAGGACTCTGGTCGCCTCCGCCGGAGGCGGCCAGGACGGCGCGGATGCGGTGGGACAGCTGTTGTCGGAGGGCCTGGAGGCGGTGGAGTTCCTGCTGTCGGGTGTGCATCAGGACTACGGCAACTATGTCGTGGACTCCGATGGCCGGACCGCGGTGGTGTGGCTGACCGACTGGTTCAGCAACCGCATCCGCCAAGTCGTCGTGGTGCGGTGATGGCCGCGCCGTGGGCGGTGCTCGTGCCGGTCGTGGCCATTGTCGCGATGACCGCGTTGATCCTCGGGTCCGGCGACCGAGCACCGGAGCGCGACGGGTGCCTGCCGGACATGCCCCGGCCTGTGCGACAGCCGACCGCGCGCGTGGTGATGCCGCTACCGGAGGGCACCTACTCGGTGTCTTCCGGCTTCGGCCCCAGGGAGGGCGAGTTCCACCAAGGCGTGGATCTGGCTGCGGCACAAGGCACTGCGATCCTGGCCGCCACCGATGGAGAGGTGACCGCGGCCGGTCCGGCGGACGGTTTCGGCAACTGGATCATCGTCGATACCGACTTCGACGGGCAACGGCTCTCCACCGTGTACGGACACATATTCGACGACGACGTGAATGTGTCTGTCGGAGACCAGGTGTCGGCCGGGCAGCGGATCGCAGCGGTGGGGTCGGCCGGGATATCGAGCGGCCCGCACCTGCATTTCGAGGTGGTGCCGGGCGGTCGCCTGCAAGGCGGTGACCGCATCGACCCAATGGCTTGGCTCGAACGCGCAGGCGCCCCCACCTCGACCACGCACACCACCCTCGCCGCCGAGCGGCGCGACGGGCCGGTGTCGTCGCGGGCACGGCTGCGCTGGGCCGCCGCCGCGGGTTTCGACACCGGGTGCGAACCGGTCGCCGTCGCGGCACCGGGGCCAGAGCTACGACCAGGCGTGGTGCCGCCGGAATACGAACCGTGGATTCGCCGCGCGGCAGGCACGTGCCCGGAGATCACCGCACCGCTGCTGGGTGGCCTGCTGCGCCAGGAGTCAGGATTCAACCGGTTCGCGGTGTCCCCGGCCGGCGCAGCAGGTCCCGCGCAGTTCATGCCCGGCACCTGGGCGTCGAACGGCATCGACGGCGACGGCGACGGTCGCATCGAGGTGACCTCGATACCGGACGCGGTGATGTCGGCGGCCCGACACAGCTGCGACCTGATAGAGATCGCGAAATCCGGTGTGGCAGACGGCCGTCTGCGCGGTGACCTCATCGAGTTGTGGCTGAGCATGTACAACTGCGGGCCGGGCGGAACCTTCGACGCCGGCGGTGTGTGCCAGAACGCGGAAACACAGCACTACGTCAAAGCCGTCCCCGAATGGGCGGCCGGCTACGCACTCACCGGTGACACCACCAGCACAAGCTATCGACGCCACTACCGATCCGGCCACCACAGCAGTCCACGGTCTTACCGAGCTGCCCCGTGTTCCGCACGCAGAGCCCGCCGCCTGGCCCCGCATGGCGAAAATGGCACGCCCGCACAGCAACTGGGAAAGGAGGGTTCGTGATGGATACCGAACTCGAGAGTGTTGAGCGCGACGATTACAGCGCTGAGCAGCCGGTGGACCTGCGGCGCCAGCGCCTGCGCATCGGCAGCGACGACGGTGGCCCCGGTATCGGCGCCGACAGCGACGAACCGCGGACACAGGAGCAGGACGAGACCGACCGGGACGACGGTGACGACCCCTACGGCATCGGGGCCGCGAGCCTGGGTGGGCCTGCGGAACCGTCCGCGGATGAGATCGCCGCGGTGCGGGAAGCACGGTTGGCGATGCTGCTCAAACCTGCCCCCGGCGTGCACACCGACCCCGCACAGTGGGGGTGGCGCGGCCGGGTCAACGCACTGGGATTGTGGGTCCGTCCACGCCGCCGCAGCCCGGAAGTGACGTATCGGCAAGCGGTGGAACGCATTCGGCAGCCGCTGGCGGGCACCTCGGTGATCGTGGTGGCCAACCCGAAGGGCGGATCGGGGAAAACCCCGGCGACGGTGTTGCTGTCGGCGCTGCTCGGCCGCCATCGCGGGGGCCGGGTGGTGGCGTGGGACGCACACGAATCCTGCGGCACCCTCGCCGCCCGTGCCGCGCGCTGCCCCGGTCAGCACACCGTGTGGGACGTCCTGGCACATGCCCGGGAGCTGTGCACCGCCAACACCGATGCCTCGGGGCTGGCGCGGTTTCTGCAACGCCAGCCCACCCTGGACGAGGTGCTGGCCTCGGACCAGACCCCCGGCGGCAGTGTCTGCGTCGGCCGCGAGGAATGCGCCGCGATCCTGGCCGTCTTGCGTCGGCATCGGGAAATGGTGGTGATCGACACCGGCACCAACGACCGCGCCGACGGTTTCCGATGGGCGATAGCGCATGCCACCCAGCTGGTGGTGCCGGTGATCGGCCGCCGTGACGTGATCGTCTCGGCTCTGCGCCTGCTCGACGGGCTCGCCGAGGACGGGTACGAGGAGCTGGCGTCGCGGGCGGTGATCGCCCTGTGCGACGCCGGACCGCAATGCCGGGACGTCGCCGACACCCTGACTGCGGCGGGCATTACCCGGATCGTACGGACGCCGTTCGATCCGGTACTGGCCTCCGGTGACCGGATCGTACTCACACGGCTGGCACGCCACTCGGTGCGGGCATGGACTGAAGTCACCGCGACCGTCGTCGACGCCGTCGCGGAAAACCTTGTCGCGCGTCACCTTCCGATGGAATCGGGCTTCGTTCCCGAGGCCCGCTGGGCGGGCGGTACCGACGACGCGGCCCACCATCGGCTGTTGGCCTATGCCCTGCGGGAGGGGCAGCTCTCGCGCACACAGAAGATCCGTATCCCCGCCCCGGCTACCACGGTCGACGACCTCGACCCGGGCTGGTGAGTGGCGTGATCACCCAGCAAGGAGGTGGCATCACGATGAACACGAAAACTCGTGCCAGACAGTGTATCCAGGCAGTAGTCAGCGTCAGTGCGGTGTGCGCAGGTGCGGTGGCGCTGGCCTGCGTGGCGGCGGCTCCGGTATCGGCGCAGATACCGAATCCGTTGGGTGGCATCAAACCGGATTTCGGATTGTTCGACGGCGCACTGGATGCGTCGTGGAAACGGATCGTGGCGTTCCTGTGGGCGCTGGTCGTCATCGGGGCCGCGGTGCGGGTGATCGTCGGTGCGTTCAAGGTCAAACGCGCCAAGTCCCGTGGCTACACCAACGACCTCGCCGAAGGCAGCGAAGAGCTGCAGGACGCGTTGGTCTCCCTTGGCCTGGTCGGGCTCGCGTCCCCGATCGTGGCCACCGTGCTGTTCGTCGTCGGCGGTTGAGACGACCGAAACAGGAGGTCGAAGCGATGTACAAGCACAGGAATCGATTCGCTGCTCTGACACCGGAATCGGTCAACGCACCCACCCCCAACCAGTCGACCGGGCAGAAGGAGCCTCGGGCGCGGCGGATGCTGTCGCGGCGGTGGCTGATCGCGGCGATGGTGGCGATCTCGGTGGGTGCGGTAGGGCTGCTCGCGGCCCACTCGTGCAGTCCACAACCGGGCGGTGACCCCGATCCGATGAACACCGTGCGCGTAGCTCACGGCCCCACTGCGACCACAGAAGGTGTGCCGGTCGGGTATTCGCGTGATCGGGCCGGTGCGGCGACCGCAGCAGTCAACACGATCCAAGCACTGACCCAGGCCGGGCAGGGCCGGCTCCGGATGGCCACGGTCGAACACGCGATCGTCGCGCGCGATCCGGGGCCGGGACTGCGGCGGTCGCTGGGCATCGGCGCGAACCGCGCACCGGACCGCGGTGTGGTCAACCTCGTTCCCGCCGCGGTGTCGGTCCCGGAATTCTCCCCGTTCTCGGCGCGGGTGACGGTGTGGACGGTCGCGGTCTCGCGCGCGGCGATCAGCGACGGCGACCGGGTCTCGGTGATCACCGCGTGGGCCACCCACACCGTGTCGCTGGTGTGGGAGGCCGAGGACTGGAAAGCCAAAGAGCTTGTCTCCCAGGTCGGTCCGACACCGGAGCAGACCGTGGCCCCCGACACGGGGTCACCGCTGAACGGAACCTTCGAATCCGGCTACTACAGCTTCTACGTGAACTGACAGGCGGTGAACAGGATGAGGATACGACGGGTCATCGCCGGATTGGCCGCCATGACAGCACTCGTGGCCGCACTGTTGAGCACCGCCGGTCCGGCCCTCGCCCAGCCGACCACACCACCGGCAGCGGCGACAGGCTCACTGCCGGAAGGTTTTCCGGACGATCTGCGCCGATACGTGGACGGGACCGACGAATTCCGGGCCGCGCCGTGGTTTTCCGGGGCCTGCGCCGACCGCGGCGGCGATATCGGCGCGTACGTGAACGCGGTCATGCCGGTCGAGGACCGGCTCATGTACTGGACCGCAAGCGACGAGCAGAAAACCGTGATGCTGGGAGCCGGTCTGACACCCGGTGAGGCCAGCATCGCACGCCGCATCGTGGCCGAGCGGTCTGAGCCGCCGAAAGAGATGCTGCCCAATGTATTTCCCGCCGGAGATTCTGACTATCGGCTTCCGGAGCCGACCTGCGCGGACGACGTGCAGCGGTGGACGGGCGGCTCGGCGTGGAATACGTGGGGGTTCGAATGGTCCCCGCGCCCGGACGCGCAATCGATGGTCGAGATCGGCAAAGAACTCGGCGATCGCTCTGTTCCCGACCAGGCGTGGATCCAACCGTGTGCCGTGCATTTCAGCTACTGCTCGCACGCCTTCTTCGTCGATTGCGACAACTCCGACCCGGCTACCGGCGATCAGACCCGGTGCCTGGCGTGGAATCGCGCGGTCGGCAACCTGTTCGGCGGCACGGCGGTATGGATCGATGCGAACACCAGCCTCAGCGACCGCATCCAGCAGTTCACCGACGGCGCTTTCGAAGCACAGTACGCGGGCGGCCAAGCCGTGGCCCGAGGGTTCGCGTGGGCGTGGGACAAAGGTGCCGCGGTGGCGCGGTTCGTCACCGATCCGCAGAGCGTGATCGACGACTGGGCCAACAGCTCCCGAGACAGCGCGGTCGAATTGTCCGCCCGCGTGCTCGACGGCCTGGCCAGCGTCGGCCGCTTCGACCCGAGCGCGGACTGGTTCCTGCGCTGGTACGCCTACAGCACCGGGATCGGCATCATCGTCATGGGCGCGATGACACTGCTCGCCCTGTGGCGCGCCGCCGCGAAGGGCGAAACGATCAAGACCATCAGCGGCGACCTGTTCGGCTACATGCCCGCCGGCATAGTGCTGATGCTGTTCGCGCCGATGTTCGCGACCTTGCTGGTCACCGTCGCCAACAACGCGTCCGATTCCATCTCCCGCACGGTCGGTCCCGACATGGGCGAGTTGATCACCAACCTGCAACTGTTCACCGGAGAACTCACCGCCACCGATCTCGCGGGTGGCGTGCTCGTCGGTCTGATCCTGTTCCTGTTGTTGATCGCGGGAGCGTTGGCGGTGTTCTTCGGGCTGCTCATGCACCAGGTGGCGTTGCCGATGCTGGCCGTGGCGTCGGGGATCGGGTTCGGCATGTGGGTGCACCCGCAGTGGCGCAAGAAGGCGCTACGCCCGGTGCTGGTGTTCATCGCGATCGTATTCTCCAAACCCCTGCTGTTCCTGCTGCTGGGCACCGTGACCGGGCTGCTCAACTCCGCCATGACCGAAGGCGGTGACGGGAAACTCGGCGCGCTGGGGCAACTGTGCCTGGTCGTGGTCGCGTTCCTGGTGGTAGGACTCGCCCCCTGGTCGCTGCTGCGGTACGCGCCGCTGCTGCCCTCGCGCGCGGATTCGGCCGGATTCGGACAATCGAGCTCCTTGATGGCCGGAGCGATCGGCGGCGCGGGGACCGCCATGTGGTGGACCGGCCGCGGCGGACCCGGCCGCAACGGAGCAACGGGCCGCCACGGAGGCAGCGAACGGCTCCCCGCCGGTGGTGGAGGCGATGGCGGGGGCGGCGGAGGAGGGTCGGGTTCGCACGGTACTCGAGACGGGGATGGTGGTTCGGCGGGATCGCCGACAGCCGCGCGGTTCGCCGATTCTCTCGGCTCCGACGCCGGAACACGGACCCACCGTGGTACGGGTGCGGCGCGCCGAGTGACTTCGGGGCTGGGCAGCGCCGCGCGGGGCATGGGTAAGGCGGCGATGGTAGCGACTCCGATTGCCGCGCAAGCGGCTTCGGGTGCGTTGAACAAGGCGCGCAGCACCGCCGAATCCGCCCCCGGTGACGCCGAATCCGGGAGCGGGGAATGAGCACCGCCATGCGCACCTGCATCCTGGGCGGGGAGATCGCGCGCCGCAGCTGGCTGGGCCTGTCACGACCGGTCCTGACCGCGTGGGCACTCAGTATCGGTGCGGCGCTGGCGATCTACCTACTCGGCGGCGGACAAGCCTGGACCATCGCCACCGCACTGGCGCTGCTGGCCGTGGTGTTCGCCACCACCATGGAATGGCGCGACAAACCGTCGCTGGCCGCGCGCCGCGCACACGACCTGCGCAACTGGAGCAGAACCCGCCGTGGGGAACACACTTACCGCAACCCTGACGACCCGGCCCACGGTGACCCGGCACTGGATCCCGGATGGGCATTCCCGCCACCGTTGGGCAATACCGCGCCGCTGGCTGTAGCCGGTACAGGTTTGGATGACATGTTCATCGTGCGGACCGCTAATCCCGGTGAGCGCCCGTACTATTCGGTGACCGTCGCGGTCGACGGCATCGCCGACGGGCTGCGCGGTGATGCCGCCTACGCGGCGATGTCGGCGGCGTTCGGGTCGTTCCTGGCGCAGATGGCGCGCACCAGCTCGCACGTACGTGGCCTGCAACTGCTGCATCGCAGCGTCCCGCACGACATGACGCGGCACACCCGCTGGGCGCACACCCGCGTCAAACGCTTGCGTGATGCTCGCCTGCTGCCCGCGGTCGAGTCCTATGGCACGCTCATCGACACTCTGGCCCCGCTCGCCGAAGAACATCGGACGTTCGTGGTGTTGCGGTTTCCGCAGACCGAGGCGTTCATGGCCGACACCGCACGGCTGGCCCGCAGCAAGAACGCACCCATCGCCGGCGGTATCGCCCAAGTCGTGCGCGACGAAACCGAGCGCGCCACCAGGCTTTTGGCCATGGCTGGGATGGGCCGGGTGGACGTGCTCGGGGAACGGCGGATGTGCGCGGTCATCCGCGCCCTGCTGGATCCGAGTTTCGCGATCGACCGCCATCGCAACGCCACCTGGAATACATGCTGGCCCAGCTACATCGGTGGCCGCGACTGTGTAGCCGTCGGCACCGACCCACGCTGGTGGACCCGGGTCGGGCACATCCGGCCCCGCGCGATCGAACCCGTGGCACTGGGACCGCTGTGGCTGGCGCCGCTGCTCACCGGAGTCGACGCCGATCCCGGCGACGACGACATAGCCCCGACGCCCACGATCCGAACCCTGAGCGTCCGCATGGATTTCGTGCCCGCCCACCGCGCCCGCGCGGCCACCAAAGGCGACGTCACCGCCGACCAAGCCCGCAAAGCCAAAGAACGCGAGAAGGGCAAACTCGACGACGGCAGCACCGAAGTCCTCGCCGACGCCTCCGAACGCCGCCGCCAAGACCTCATGCCCGGCTCAGGCCACCACGGCGTCGTCTACACCGCTTCCATCGCCGTCACCGGCCGCGGGCCCGACGACCTCGATCGCGCGTGCCTGCGCGTCACCGAAGCTGCCGGAGAATCCGCGATCACCGAAATCGACTGGTGTTCCGGCGATCACGATGTCGCGATGTTCACCACCCTGCCCTTGGCGCGGGGACTGGCCGCGACCCCGCACACCCGATAAGCGAGGAGGTGCTCGCCATGCCGCTACGACGCCACAGACTCCGAACGCGACCATCCGTTGCCGACGACAACGCGACCGAACCCTGCGCGAGCACGACGCACCGAAACCGATCACCGCGACGGTCGCGGTGGCTGGACCGTCACGGCTGGTACGAGCCACGCAGCGAAGGTGCGTGGAGCACCACCCGCCAAGCCGAAGCTTGGAACCTGGCCACCAGCCGCCGCCGCGTACGCCACGACGGCGTACTCGCCGGACTGAACACCATCTCCGGCGAACTCGAGATCGTCGACGCGTTCGCCGCCTACGGCACCGAGACCTCCGGCATCAACGTGTGCGTCATCGGCGATATCGGGCGCGGCAAATCCTCCTGGATCAAAACCGTGTGCGTGCTACGCCAGCTCGTCGCCGGCCGCCAAGTCGTGGTGCTGGACAAGAAACCCCAAGCCGGCCGCGGAGAATACACACCCCTGGCCCAAGCCCTCGGCGCGGAAAGCATCCGGTTCCGCACCGGCGGCGCCGGTGCGCGACTGAATCTGTTGGACCCGGCGATCAGCGCGGGCGGTGAACGTCGTGGTGGCCTCGACGGTGTCGTCCCCGCCGGGCAGGAAGCCTTGGTGCTGGCCGTGCTGACCGACGCGATGGGCCGCGCGCTGGATGAACGGGAAAAGGCCGCAGTCGGTGCAGGTCTGGGGCTGGTCAACGCCGCCGCCCGCGCACAGGACAGGGACCCGGTGATCCGAGAACTGGCCATGCGGCTACTGGACCCACACGCCGAGGACGGACATGGATTCGGCGACCGCTGGAGCGAGCGGGCCCTGGAATGGGGCCTGGAACCCGGCCTGGCGCTGTTGCGGCTGGCCGACCGCGATCTGCGTGGCCTCGTCGATGCCCCGACCAGCCCGGCCGTGCGCGACGCGCTGGAGACCCATCCGCTGGTCCATATGGACCTGTCCGCGCTACCGACCGACGGACCGGCTTTGCGGGTGGTGATGACCACTGCCAACACCTGGTTAGCGAACAAGCTGGCGGCTCGCTCGGCAGTGCACGAACAAACGATCCTCGTGGTCGAGGAAGGCTGGCACGTCGCGGTCGGCTCCACCGGTGAGGTGTTCCGGTCGAACTCCAAACTCTCACGCGGCCTGGCCCTGTCGACGGTCAGCGCCTTCCACCACCCCGCCGACACACCCCTGGACTCTCCGGCGCGCGCGTTGATGGCCGAGGCGTCGATCGTGGTGATGTTCGGCCAAGCCCGCGCCGACGACGCCGCCGAAACCGTGCGAATGTACCGGCTGCCCGCCGGCACCGAGGACACGCTGATGCGGCTGGGCCGCGGGCAAGCCCTGGTCAAGATCGGGTCCCGCGATCCGATCCTGGTCACCCACATCCGCACCCCGGCTGAAATCGCCCTCACTGACACCGACGCCGCGATTACCGGCAACTCCCGTGGGTTCACTGCTACTGAAGGTTTTCCGGAGACCGGGACTCTGTCGATCGGCGACATCGCCCGGACGCGAACCGAGCACGACGCTGGGGAGCAGCTGTGAATCCGCGACAGCGCATCCCCGCACCCGGGCAGCGAGAACCACTCCTCCCCGCCGGGATGCTGCTCGCCAGCCACTGCGTCGCCGTCGTGGTGGTCGCTGTCTTCGGCGGCGGCGCCGTATCGGGAGTGATCAGCGGCCACGGTGCAAGAATCGTTGCCCCCGAACATATGTCGGCGACGCTAGTACTGCTGGCAATGAACCCTGCCGATCCGGCCGCAGCATGGCCGAATGACCCGAGACCGGGGCCGGCATGGCTGACATGGCTATGCATCGTCGCGGTCGCCACCGTGTGGTGTGTGGGGATCTCCGCCGCGAGCGACTTCTACACACAGCATGTCCGCCACCGCCGCCGCAACGGACTCGCCAGCGCGACCGACCTACGCGTCGTCGGTCTTGATCACCGTGCCGCGGTGGACAAGGCCACCCGCGAATACCCGCAATTGGCGGCCAACACCTCGCCGCGACACCGGCATCGCTGGAGGCGGAGGCGGTGGATGAGATGAGAAGAATTGGGCGGCAACAGAAACCGAACACGCCGCTGGCAATCGACATCGGCGCGCTGGCCGATCAGCCGCGACGGCACGTGTGGCTGCAGCACTGCGACGGAGTAATCGTGCACGGCCCCACCGGCGCGGGCAAAACCTGGCGCGTGGCCTGGCAGCGCGTCATCGACGCACCCGGGTTCGTGCTGGCCACCACCACCAAAGCCGACCTGGTCGCGGCCACCCTCACCACACGTGCGGCCCGTGGTCGGATCGCGGTGTTCGATCCCGAACATCTCACCGGTTGGCCGAACGGCATTGCCTGGTCCATCCTGACCGGCTGCGCCGACCCGGACACCGCTATCCGTCGCGCCGACGCCCTGGCCCGCGCTATGCCCCTGGAGGGCACTCGCAACGGCGCCTACTTCGAGCAGAAGGCCGCGACCATGTTGCGCTGCTGCCTGCACGCGGCCGCGTTGCGCGGGCTCTCCATTCGTGAAGTGCGGGTGTGGGTTTCGGCGCGCACCAACCACACCGCAGTCGACATCCTCGCCGAGTCCATGCCCGACTGGGCCAGCGAACTCGACCAAATCCAGTCCTCGGCCAGCGAATCCAGCGACGACGTCCTCGCCGCCGCCGCGCGACTACTCGAGCCCCTGGCCTCCCCGACCCTGCTGGCCGCAGTGGACGTGCCTATCGACAAGTCCTTCGATGTCGCCGAATTCGTGCTGTCGGGGGCGAACACCCTGTATCTGGTATCCAAGGGCACCACGAGATCGATGGCACCTTTCGTGGCGGCGCTGGCGGCGGAAGTCCACTATGTCGCCGACCGGGCCTCCCAACGCGCACCTGGCAAACGGCTCGACCCGCCGGTGCGGCTGGTGCTCGATGAGATGAACAACGTTGCCCCGATTCCTGATCTGCCGCAGATCATGACCGACTCCGGCGGCAAAGGCATCAATGTGTGGGCCTTCGCCCACAACCAGGACCAAAACGAACTGCGGTGGGGCACCGAAGGCGGCAAGGTGCTGTCGCAGTCCGCGCCCGCCATGCTCGTGCTGCCCGGACTCCGTGGCGTGGAGGAACTCTCGGCGCTGTCACGACTGATCGGGGAACGCCGCCGCTGGGAAGCCACCCTGCATCAAGGCTCCCGCAGTTACGCCCTGCACGACGACACCGTGCTGCGCACCGACGAAATCCGGGAACTGGCCACCGATCAGGCGGTGCTGATCTACCGCAACGCCCCCGCCATGGTGCTGCGACTGCCCAGCGTCTGGGAACACCCGCCCTGGTGCGCCGCCGTGAACCGCTCCATCGAGGCGTTCGACGACGTCGTCGCCGGGCGTAAACCCCATCACGCCGCACGCGGCATTCGGGACGGAGGACGACGATGAAGGATGAAGCGGCACACAATGATCAGGACGTGGCTCGCCCGACTGTGCGGCTGGAGCCCTGCCGGTACCGCTGGCGCGACCTCGACCAGCACGATGCGGCCTTGCTGTGGACGGAATTGATCGAATGGGCGCAATGGCTGCGGCGCCGCTATCAGCTGGGTTCCCGGGTCCCGGCGTGCTGGTACCGCCACGAGCCGGTCGTCGAGGAACTCACCGCCCTGATGGCCGCCCACACCGCCGCCTACTGGTGCGACCCCGACACCGTCGATCTGCCTCGCGAGGACATGACCGCCTGGCACACCCAATGGCTGTGGCCGACCATCGAACGCCTCACCCGCATCAGCGACTTCTCCGGCTGCCGCCCACACCACTGCCGCTACCACGCTCACCCGCAGCCTGTGCACGCCGGTGTGCAGGACTACCTCGACGAACAACTCGCCAGCTGGCCCCCGCGCAGCGCGGCACCCGAGCCCGGGAGGTGAAGCGGTATGTATGCGATCGACGATCAGGTCATCGACCGAGCTCGCATCGGCGACGACTATCTGCAGCCGCTGCTGGCCGCTGTGCACCGCAACCGGTCGCAGCGGCCCCGATGTTTGTGCAGCGCAAGCGAAACCGGTGGCGTCGACATGTACGTGGCACGCGTCGGCGGACGCTACGTGCTCAAAAGGATGCCTGGCACCGGACCCCACCACGCGCCGGGCTGCTCGTCGTATGCCCCACCGGCCGAACTGACCGGATTGGCACCGCTGATCGGCACCGCGATCCGTGAACAACCCAATACGGGCCTGACCCGACTCACCCTGGGTTTCCCGCTCACCCACCGCCCGGCACGGGCAGCCGCCACGACGAGCGATCCCTGTGCTGAAACCGAGGCGGACGAGCACATCGACGAAGCAAAGCTGACGTTGCGTGCGGTGCTTCACCTTCTGTGGGACGACGCAGGCTTTGTTCGCTGGGTGCCCGCCATGGCGGGCCGCCGGAACTGGGCCGCGATACGCCGCCACACCTACCTCGCCGCACACGCGAAGACGACGAAATCCAGAGAACTCTCCGAACTGCTCTGGCTGCCAGAACCATTCACCGTCGCCGACAAGAACGAGATCGCCGCGCGCCGCAGCGCGGTCTTCGCGCCTTTCACCGGCACGACCACCACGCGCCGGCTCATGCTCGGGCTCGGTGAGGTCAAAGACCTCACGCCAGCTCGATTCGGACGACACAAGCTGATTATCAAGCACGCCCCGGACTGCCCGTTCATCGTCGAAGCCGACACCGCCGCCGCTCTGCGGCGCACCCACGCCACCGAACTCGCACTGCGGCAGGCTATTCCGGATTCCAAACTGATCGCGCTGCTCACCTTCGGCGTCACCGCGGCGGGAGTCGCCGTGGCCGACCGCATCGCGGTGATGAATGTGAGCGCCGACTGGATCCCGTTCGAATCGGTCTTCGAGCACACGCTGCTCGCCAGCCTGATCTCCCACCGGCGCAGATTCACCAAAACGTTGCGCTACAACCAGTCGGCGGCCACACCGCTGGCCTCGCTGATCCTCACCGACACCGACCCACCCACCGCCTGCTACCTCACCAGCGCGACAACCCACGGACCGCCACCCCAGCCCAATCCGGATCTCCCGCTAGCGCAATGGATCTGGAACACCTCGGTCGACGCCATGCCCCCCATCCCGCCGCCGATCAGCCGCCCCGTGAACCACACCCGACCACACCGCACCCCGCTCACGCACCCCACCGCCGAGGAGGCACACCACTCGACCGACACAAAGGAGGCCCCACCATGGCCGAAACCCGACACAATGCCGACGACGGGCACTACGACGAAGACACCCTGCGCACCGACTTCCGCCACTACCACCGAATGAACCGGATGCGCGGCTGGGCAATCGTCTGCGACACCGAACGGCAACTGCTCACCCGCGAAATCGACATCGTCACAACCAGATGGGCCACCGCGCCCTCGCCATGGAAAGACCACTGGGACCACCTGGTCACCGTAGCGGCGGACTGGGAAACAGATCCGCAATCCATGCAGCACAGACTCGATCGGATCGCCAGCGACTACGAGCGCAGCGGCACCACCGATCTAGCCAGCCCCATCCAGATCCGCAACCTACTACTGGCCGGCGAGCTGGTCGAATCGCGGCGGATCGACCTCGGGATCGCCTACGACCCATATACTCCCGACCGCGTCGACCAAACTTACGGATACCTCACCAGCTACCGAACCGCCGGCAACACCACCATGTGGGAGTCGCTGCCCAGCTGGTCGACTGCCCGCCGCTGGCTGCGAGCCCGAGCCGGAGACACCGACCCGCGAGCCTTCGTCGATGTGACCGTCACCGGACCCGACCCGGTCACCGGCGCCGCGACCAGACCGCTGATGACCGGCACCGGCCTCACCGCCGCCGAACTCACTGACCAGCTCCACCGCATCGATGAACTGCTCGGCACCACACCGATTCCCGCCGACCCCAGCGCACACTCCTGGCTCGACGAACTGCGCTACGACGTGCTCTGCGACGCCTACCGCGCCACCCTGCTCGAACACCGCAACCCCTGGTCGATAGGCCGCCGCTACGAACACCACCTCCACGCGGACGACCTCCGCACCGAGATCACCGACCACACCAGCCGGGCCGGACTCCACACCGCCGCACCACAACCCGACGGCGACGAGGTGCCCGACCTCGTCGAGGCACGCCTGGACGACATACGGCGCAGCATCGGCGAACACGGCCCCGACTGGACAATCGCGCCACGGGCCAGCACATGGCTCGACGACGCCGTCACCGACGCCCAGCGCCGACTCGCCGACATGACCACCCACGGGCTCGCACTGACCTACACCGACCCGACGCAACCGAACCAACTCACCGCCATCGGCTTCGACGGCGACCGCTGGTACCTCCAACACGCGCAGACCGCGACGGACGGCCGCACGATCACCTACGACACTCCACCACGGACCTATCGCACCTGCAACGAGCTGCTCGCCGCCGCAACAGCCCCAGACGTCGCGACACCACAATCACCGAACCCGGTGACGGTGCCAGAGACCATCAGGCAGCGGCTCCACGAGCTCGACAACGATCTCCACGCACTACGCCACGACCTGACCTGCGTGCGACAACTTCGTGACGCCGTCCGCACCGGCACGCCCTACACCCTGCGGCGAGATCACCACCCCGCCGTGTCCAGCACACGGATCCCGCGACACAGCGGTCTGAGCCGGGACGCGAACCACCTGAACCTGACCGAAACCCCGGACAGCGAAAAGCCCACGCCAGCACCAGAACCCACCAAACCGCCACGGGCCAAGCGCAGGCAGCAGCCCAAGCCGGGCCGACAACACCGACGACGGCTGTGACCAGGCAAGGAGGTCCTCACATGAACACACCCACGCAACCGGACCCTTCCGAGTCCCTGCGCGCGATCCGCACCCTCGTCCAGGCCCAAGACCTGCGCACCGCCAAACAACAACTCCGCCAACTACAGAGCGGTGCCGATGACCCAACATGGGCAATGATCGTGGAGATCGCCAACACCCTCCGGTTCAAGACCCACGCCGTGGCACTGACCAAGCTCCGCAAACTCTGGCGAGACAACGAGCAATTCCGTCCCCTGATCGAAGCCTGCGTACCAAAAGCCAATGAACGCCAACACATTCCACCGAACACCCCAGCGCAATCGTTCGCAGCTACAGGAGATAGAACGAACGCGACCCGGGCGAGCAAGGTCAAGACACGAACCGAACCAGATCGACGGGTCGAGCCGGGCCGCCGAGTCCGCAATCCGAATGCGAAGGTCGTCGACGACTACGAGAAGGCCCTCGCGCGCGACGAGCGCGACGAACCCGGCACACCGCGATCCGAACCCATCATCGACCGCCACGACTACGACATCGACGTCCTCACCCACGTCGCCACCACGCTGTGCGTGTCCTGCAGGCTCGAACGCGCAGCAATCGACCGGCACACCGAACGGGTCCAGGACGGCCACGGCGACGACGGACTGTGCGGCGAATGCCGCAGCCTCGGCCGCCCCGGGCTCCCCGAACTCCCCTCAGGCCATACGCTCGCCGACCAAGTACACGCTCGACTCGACTACCTCGCCGAACACTTCACTGCCGAGGACCGCGGCATCTTCCGACAGGAATGGCGCTACGCCGATCGCCACGCCCGCCCCATCATCAGCGCCTGGGTAAAGGCCAACACCACCGCAGGACCGGAACCAGCCCCACTCACCGCCGAATCGTCAACCCTGAACGACTGGTGCACTCAATGCGGCGAGTACCGCTACATCGCCCACACCGCCGCCGACGAGGTGACGAAACTCTGCATCGACTGCGACCCGCGTAACCAGCAAACACTCGTTCCGGCAGGAAGCATCGAAGTTCGACACAACCAATACGATCGCGAAATACGCGACACAGCAAGCCAAGTCGACGCAGTACGAGTAGCTGACAGCGTGTCGGGTAGAGGCGGACAGAAAGAACGGCCACGGCCTCGCGAGACATCGAAGGGCGCTGCGGTCGGGCAGCTATCACCCACGAAGAGTCCGGCACCGAAGCCTCAGACGACAGGAGCCAATACCCCGTTCGAGAAGGCAAGGGTTGTCGCGCAGGAGCGCCGCCGCGCGATAGGTCGATCCACCGGAGGTGGGATCGTGGCGAAGCGATCGATTCGCCGATAACACTGGCGATGCAGTCACTCAGAGCGTCCTCGGTCGGTCGCGGCGTCGTTCTCGTCGCTTGACGAACTTCGCCACTCGACACAATGTCTGCGGTCGGCCCGACTGTAGGTTCGCATCGAACTGATAGCCGCGTACAGGTCGCCGGGCTTGAACGTCTTCTTCTGTTCGTCGATCCACGTCTGCATCGCGGGATTCACGTGCGCTGAGTACGAGGCAGAACCGACAGCGGCGTTCCGTTCGGTGGTCACAGCATGCCGCGATTCGCTGCGACTTCGCGGTCGACTTGCCTCTCGCTGGGAAGTGAGTTGTAGTACCGCCGCAGGCTTTCGGCGTCGATCAGCACCCTCGACCCGTAGTACCGCGCCGCGAGGTGTCCCTGCCGGACAAGACTGCGGAGGGTGGACTCGCCTATGCCGGTCGCCTCGTACGCTTGGTGCACGCTGTAGCTGATCTGCTGGACTTCTGCCGTATCGATATGGGGGTCCTTCGCACCACATCACCGCCCTTATTTGGGGTTGAGCTGCCGGTCGCTGCGTCGAGGATGCCAGCACGCATCAACACCTGGAGATCGAACGCACGAATCCACACGATGAGGCGGCGGCCTTCGGCCGCGTCCACACGCGGAGGGGATCCGACACGCCGCGGCGATGACGTCGGTACCACCTGGCCGTCGTACTGTCTGCGCTTGTGAACGACGCACCCCGTGAGCAGGCTGATGTCGGCGAGACGATGACGCACTCCCTGGAGTACGCGGTCGCGCGGATCGGTGGGCCTTCCGAGGACTGGCTCAGGGCACAGTTGCGCGCCCGGAAGCTGCCGGGCCGCAAGGCCGGGCGATCCTGGCGCATGACCGACAGCGATATCGCCGAAGCGATCCGCCTGCTGGCGATGCCCGCCCTAGTCGCGACCGCGCCCCCGAATCCGACGGGGCTCTCAGCACGAAGCCGCACGCACCTCGAGCGCGCCCGTGCCCAAACACAGCAGACCACCAACATGGTCGATGGGCTCACCCCGACCAGTCGGCGACACCTGCTCGCCCGGATGGCCAAGGACGGCTGAAAGCTTCCTCGGTGGCCTTCCGTCGGACACCATCGAGGGCGGGTTGCCACGGAGAGGAGGACCGCCGCAGACTCCCCTCACTGCGCTCTTCGGGGGCAACACATGGCGAAGGCGGGTGCCCAATAGCGGGCACCTGCCTTCAGCAAGTCGAGGTTCAACTGGTTCCGGACTCCCCTTTCCGGGGCACAGAAACCACTCAAATGAGCACAGCCGGGTCGCCAGGTCTACGGTCTCGGCATTGGTCATCGCTCGCCATTCCGCCATAGGAACCCCCTATCGCTTCGGGCCATGAGTGTGGTCGGATCCTCCTCCGACTGCCACCGATGCGCTTTCGGTATCCGTCTGCGCGGAATCGACTGTGCCACAATCCAGCCGGAGGGCCAGCAGGCTCAGCGCAGAATTATGTGCCCCCGGCCATTCAGTGGTCGGCGGCGTGGGTCGTGTCCCACTGTGTTCGAGCGGCCGCGATCGCGTCCATGTGGTCGCGGGACAGTCGGCCAGGAGGCGGACATCTGCAGCGCTGCGTCGTTCACGCCCCGCGTTCGTCCTTGATCGCGCGGATGATGTCGGCGACGCATATGTTGATCATCGACGTGAACTTCGTGGCGTCGACGCCGAGGGCTCTCCAGGGTCCCGCGTGCCGGATCGCGTACCGGCCGTGGCCGGGCAAGTCGCGCCATTCCAGGCGGCGGCGGGTGATACCGCGAGGACCGAAGACCGAGCTGCCTTGCACGACGTCGATGGCACCCATCATCGCGGGCTGGACCCGGAAGAACCGTGCGGACCGCACGCTCACCAGGCTGCCGTACTCGGCGGCGGTGGGTGATTTCTGTAGCAGCTGATCGACGTCGTCGTTGCCCGAACCTGGTGTTGCGAGCGGGATTTCGGCGGGGGATCCCGGTGCGGTGTCCGGCAGAGCGGCGACGATGGTGTCGGCCAATGCGAGGGGATCGCAGGCGGTGATGGTGAAACCGTCACTGTCGTCCGGGGTGTCACCGGGCAGTTGCCGCACCACGTAACCGTGGCTTCCGGCGCGGGCAGCCAGGATGCGGAGACGCCCATCCGCACCGCCTGAATCATCTGTGTCCCAACCGTTCACGGTGATCCGCAGGTCGGGTCGCGCGATCGAAGTCAGGACATGGTCGAACGAACCGCGCAATGTGGTGCGCAGCCGCTCGCTGGTTTCGCGCTTCTCACGCAGGTAGTCGTAATACAAGGGGATAGTGCTGGTGACAGTGAACGGCGGCGGGAGCAGTTCGCCGGTCAGGTTCTCCCACAACACGACGAATTCCAGATCAGTGAACGTCCACGTGCGGTTCATGAGTCGGCGACCGGCTTCACGACCTTCGGTGGGGCGCCGTAGGCCTCGAGGATGTGCTCGGTGGAGTCCAGATACTTCGCTCGTTCATGCTGCTTGGCTTGGCCTTGTCCCGCCCCGGCCGCTCCAGCACCGGGGGACATCGGCCCCATCGCACCCGGCGTGGTGGAGGTGGCGCCGGAGGCGAGACCCGCCCGTGTCGAGGTGTTCGAATCACCCTCGGCGGCTGCGGCTCTGGGAAACGATTGAGGGGAGACGGTGGTCGTCCGCAATTCCGGGGTCGGTGAGCTCGGAGTTCCGCCGACACCGGTGGGGATACCCGCCCGGGGGGTCCCGTCCAGCGTCGTTGTTGGGAGTGTGGTGACCGGGACCTGGTCGACGACTGGTTCCGCTATCGGCTGCGTCGCCGACTCGATGCCCTGCTGCACCGTCTGCGTGACCTGCTGCGCGATCTGCTGAGCGGCCGCAATGCCTTGCTGTACAACCTGAGCGCCCTGCTGGATGAGTGTCTGCGCGACTTGCTGCGCGGCTGCGAGCGCCTGCTGTTCCGTTGTCTGCTGCTGCGTATTCTGCGGCTGCTGCGTGGTTTTCGGTGTTTCGGGTGTCTCGGGTTGTGTTGTCGGGGAGGGCGTATCGGTCGGGGTGTCGCCGGTTGGTTGGGTCGTAACCTGCGGGGCTGGTGTGGTCGTCGGTTGTGTGCTGGGTGTGGGCAGGGTGACGAGTGCGGTGTTGTAGCCGATGAGTCCGGTGCAGTAATGGATCTCGCAGGCATGCTGGTAGGTACTCAGCGGCAGTAACGCGGTCTCCTTGCCGTCGAGCATGTACCCCTGCGGGTTACTGGGGAGCGCGGGATCGTTCGGCAGCGGTGGCATGGCGGCTTTGGTCTTCTCCAACCAGTCCGCGATCGTCGCCAACCCGGCACTGACGGTGGTCACCGTGTTGGCCAGTGCGGTGCCGTCGTCCACACGGGCCTGCACGGCACGCCGCGCCATCTCCGCGGATTGGCCGACCCATCCGGACTGGATCGAATACTCGAGTCCTTGACCACCCTCACCCAGGGCGGTGCGGGTGAATTCGTCGACTCCGGCCCCGATCTCGGTTCCCATCCACTGCCAGAACGTCGATACCGCGGTCACGGTCGAGTGATTGATGCTGACACCCAAGTCGTAGAGCGGCTTCCACTTCTTGGAGTACGGATTCTCCGGATCCACCGCCCGCCGGTCATCGGGTTTCGCGTAGTTTCCGATGACGCTCCCCGGACCCATACCGAGTATTGCCGCTGCTGTGGGGTCGATGGCCACGGGATTGATGTTGAGTGGGGGCGCTGGAACATCCAGGCTCGGGCGCGATTGGTAGGAGTCACCGATCGCACCGGAGATGGTGAGTCCTTCGAAGGCCTGCGCGGATTCGGCTTCGGCGTTCTCAAAGACCCGTGCGGCGGCCTTGAACGTGTCGGCCATGTTCCCCAGCAACGCGATATGGGTGGTGAGGATCTTCTCCAATTCGCCGGCCAGGGTGGAGTATTCGTCGGCGAGTTTCGTCCCGGAGGGGAAATCGGCGTGCGGCCCCGCGAACGGTTGCAGGCTCGCCACATCGGCGGTGCTCTTCTGCACGGCGAGAAGGCGACTGACCAAGGCGTCGCATGCCCTCACCCCGATGGCCGCCGCCTCCGGGTCGAATTGCACAGTGCCTTGCGCGATTTCGCCCTGGACATCGCCGAATGAGGGAGTTCCTTCGCCGGCCACCACAATCTCCGCCCTACCCCGATCCCCACCGCGCGCCACCCTCGCGATGCGGTCCGACGGTATCACTGCAGTCGACTTCGAAGAATTCGTGACGCCGCTGGCGGTGGTGTGACATCGGGAGACAGCACCGGCTGCCCGAGCAGGACAAAAATAGCAGCGTCACCGACCCCGGCTACCGCGCAAACCGGTACGTGACCGGCGGGTCCATCGCTGGATCAGGTCGGTTGGCGAGGCGAGGCACGCAGGCGTTTCTGATATTGTCGCCGCGACGGATGACAGGGGGCAATGATGCAGGTGTCGGCGGAGGAATTGCGCAAGGCGGCGGGGGTGTTCGACGGTCTGGTGGAATCGGTGGGGCGACTGCCGGTGATCGAATCGACCGACGGCCCGCTGGCGGGGTGGACCCGGTCGGCGTTCATGGCGGGCTCGCAGACCGCGCCGGAACTCGACCGCATCGAGACGGTCCGGACTGCGGCGATGAAGACCGTCGCCGACCGATACACCCAGTTCGCGAGTCTGCTGCGGGTGTCGGCGGATACCTACACCAATACTGATACCGACGCGGCGGCGTGGTTCCTCGCGATCGGGGACTTCAACAGCGGAGAAAAGCCCGCATGACCGAGGGACCGGTGCCCACGGTCAGTCAGGTGGTCGGCGTGCCGGGCGCTGCGGGCTGGAATGTCGACCTCGCCTCGATCGCCACGAAGGCCGATGAGATCGCCAAAGGCTTGCAGGATTCGGCCACCACCATGGACTCGACGATCGACGCCATGACCTGGTCCGGCGAAGGCCGCAACGGCGCAGACTACCGTTCCAACCGCGAACGTGACCAGATGAACCTGCTCGCCGATCAATGGACCAACCTCGCCATCGTCAGCCGAGCCCACCAAGAAACGCTCGGCGGACTGGTGTCCACCGCGATCACCAATGTGAGAGCTGTGCGCGATGATGGATTCGACGTCGCCGAGGACTGGAAGGTCACCGACCGCTACAACTATCAGAAGGCGTTCGCGGCGATCACCGACGACTCGGCGCTGAGCCAGTCCTACCGAGACACGCTGACAGAAATGCAGACCAGCCGAGGCAACGACGCGACAAACAACACCGTGCTGCTGCAACGCCTCGCCGAGAGCCTGCGTGACGAGGACGCCGCCACCGCCACCGACATCCGCAACACCCTCAACGCCATCGAAGCACTGGCACCAGCCTCGACGACCGAACTCACCCCCACCGCGGCCGAACAAGACGGCAAAGCCATCGCCGACGGCACCGCCACCAAGGAAGAGATCGCTCGAATCTCCGCGCGGCTGGGGGAGATCAACCTCACCCCGGACCAGTTGCAGGCGCTCGAACGCGGCGAGACCGTGAACCTACCGCCGGGCGAGCTGGCCTACCTGCAGGCTTTCTATGGTTACGCCGGCAAGGACGGGCTGCTGGGCCTTTCCGAGCAGCTCAGCTCCGATAACTCCGTCGAGGGACGGGCGTTGCAAACGCGCCTCGCCAATGGGCTGATGACGCTGTCGGATGAGAATGTCGTCGCCAGCGACGGAGCCGGAAATGTGTTGATGAGCGGCGGCTGGAACGCCCTGCCCGCCGATGTCCGGGATCTGGTCAGCAACCGTCGTGAACCCGGCGAGCGTTACCCGGAGGGGTACCAGCGTGATGTCGAACAGTTCGCCGCGCTGGTCAGTGCGGGGGATGCGCAACATCAGCCCGGCGACCGCTTCGCCGTGGAGATGATCGGGCTGGCCTCCAACGAGGCCACGATCTCCCACAACACGGTCACCCTGTGGGCCGATTCCGCCGCCTCCGACACGGCGATGCAGAATCTGATGCGGGCCGGGTCGCGCAATGAGGACGCCATGCACGCGCTGCTCACCGGTACCGGCGAAGGCCTGCTCGGTAGCGACTACAACCGCAATGAGGTGATGGCGCCGTTGATCACCCACGACTGGGACGACGGCGGTGTCGCGTTGGGCAACATGTTCTCCTGGATCGGGGAGGACGCGAAGGTCGAGCCGGGACCGGACGGTTCACCAGGCGAGCCCACCGACGCGAACAAGCGAGCGGGTCAGGCTGCGTTCGGGCTCTCGGAGATCCTGACCAGCACCGAATCCGTCAACGGCAAACCTTTGTTCGAGACGTGGCTCGATATGCCCCTCAACGGCGACCTCTCCGCCGAACGCGACCAATCGCTCGGGCAGGTCAACCCGCAGGCCGTTCAGGCGATGGCCTCGGCGTTGTCGCCGTATGTCGGCAACTTGGTCGAGATGCCCTCTGACCTGGCGGGTACGGCGGGGTTCGGGGATCTCGGCGGTCCGCTCGAATCGGTGCGGTTGATGACGGTCCTCTCTAGTGATGAGACAGCCAGCGCCATTATCAACGGGGCCGGATTAGCCGAATCCATGCGCATGGACGAGGTTTTCGCGGGAATGGAATCCGCGGGCGAGGGCAGACCCAACGGCGGTGAATACGCCAACCGGCTCAACTGGCTGGTCCAGGAAGGCATCAACGCCGAAGCCGGTGAGCGCCAAGGCGATAACAATCAGCGAGCCGAGGACGCGACTACCGCGCTGAACCGTGCCTACACCGCCGCGCAGATCGCGATCGGTGGTTTCGGCCCGCAACAGGCCGCCGCCATGGCGGTCGCGGAAATCGTGCGACCCGACGGGTTGGAACCGGACACGGCCAACCCCCACGGGACACGGACCTTCCCCGGCGTCGGTGACGTCGAAACCGTCTACAACGAGACCACATTCGGCAAAGAGTCGTTCCGCAAGTACACGATCCTGGAGTCCCTCACCCAGCAAGGCGTGATCAGCCTCGACTCGCTGCCACCGGAATTCAAGACCAAGGTCGACGACAACACCTACGCCTTCAAAACCTTCACCGACTACACCAAAGAAAATCCCGAGCGTAGCTTCTACGGTGAGACGAACTCGACGGATCCGATCGGTGCTGTGCTCACGAACGCGGGCATCGACAGCACGCGACTTCAGACATACTTGGACGCCGCCGATAAGAAGGAATACACCGACTCCTACACCGACCTGACCCGTCCACAGCCGCCCAGCGGCCCCCGTCTGAGTCCCGCCGAATCGGTGGATCAGGTACTCAACGACCCGGACAAGGCGAAGAACGAGAACAACACATGGATTCCGAAGCTGTGAACACGCGCGGTGCGGCCCGGATTGCCGCCGCGGTCCTCGCCACGATGGTGTCGGTCGCCGGATGCGGCAGTCCCGACACGGGCACCGACGCCACACCCGAACCCGCCAGCCCTTGTGCGGATGGTTCGGGTGGCTATCGACCACCGGCACAGGTGTGTGAGTCCACGGTGGTGTGGTCGGCCGAGCCGGGAATCGACTTGTACTCCTCGGAAGCGACCTTAGCCCGTGCGGGCGCGGAAGCGGACTTCATTTCCGGCTTCGCTGGGCCGCAATACGCCTACCCCGGATATTCCGACGCCATCGACCCGGAGCGCGCCAAACGCTACAAGAACGACATCTACCGGGGAATACACTCGGGCACACTGCTCACCCATCTCCAGGAGATTCAACCCACTCAGGACGGGTTTCACGTCAAATACTGCGTCGTGTTCAACGAGATCGCCGTCCGTCGCGACGTAGTCGGCGATGACCTCATAGGCTCGTACGACCGAGGGTCCGCTGTCGGTGTCCGGTTCACTCGCGCCGCCTCGGATCCGGGGGCACCCGCCACGACGGCGGCTCCGGCGACCAGGTATTCCCCGGCCCCGGACCGATTGCATTGGCAGGCACCGACATCCAATGTCTTCGACGGCTGGACCGTTTCCTTCCCCGAGGGGGAGGACGTCACCGACCGCGCGGGCTGCGATGCATGGGCGTTGAGCCTGTATCCCGACGCGCCCGAGAAGAACGAGTCGATCGATCTCGCCACCGCGCCGCCGGTCCAGCCTGCCTATCCCGGCTGGCCCGCTCCTCCGGACTGATGACCGTGCGATACCGAATCCCGACAGCCGGACGGCGGCCGCACCGCCTCCAGCGGAGCAGGACACGATGAGTTCGCTGGATCTCCCACCCGAGCTCATGGCCGCGTTGAACACACCGGCGCCAGACCCCGCCACCACGCCCGAACCGGAAAGCGAATCGCCTGGTAAAGACGGCGGGCAAGGTGTCGACCCCAGTTGGGCCGGTGAAATGAGTTACGAGGAGCGGATGTTCCGGGCGGAGAACTCCCGCATCGCCGCAGAACCACCCTGGTGACGTTGAGTGGGGCGAGGACACGCGGCGGCAAACAACGAGCGCGAGGGGCCGGTGTCGATAACCGGCGCGGGTATCGACCCGATGATGGTGGCTGCGCGAACCTCGACCTCCCAGGTCGTTGCCGTGCGAACCCTCACCGCCCCGCCGGTTTCGAAACAGGATCTGGCCGAGGACGAGCGCCTGCTCACCGCACGGTGGTCATGGACGGCGAGAACGCCGAGCGATGGATAGAGCACGGAGGAAGAGCAGTGGGGTCGGTGTGGCGATGGGTGTGGGCAATGGTCGGGGTGGCGGTTGTCGCGCTACCCGGGTGTGGGACCGAGGTGCCGGGTACACCCGAGGCCGCACCGGTCGACCTGTGTTCGGCGCTGTCCCTGGATGAGGCACGAGACCTTCTCGATACCGGAGCGCAGACACACGACGACCGGTCGAAGATCGTGCTGCAGAAGGGAATCGACTGGGATTCCTACTACCAGGGCCCGGTCGCGGAATGCCGATATGCGCCATTGATCGGGGCCAGCGACGGGATCGTGGTGTCGTATCCGCTCGGCGATCCGGCCCTCGATATCGCGGACTTGATCAAGGGTGTCTACGACACCGGGGTGCAGGATATCGAGATCGGGCCCGACAAGGCGGTGCTGGTGCGGCGCGATCGATTGGCGGGGGCCGCGGTCGAACATGGCACGACGCAAGTCGCGGTCAGCTGGCAACGCCTCAGCCTCGACGATGACTCGATCAGCGAGGAGGAGATGACGGACCTGACTGCGAAGGTCGCCGGACGTCTTCCGGAGCGAATGGTGTTGGCCGAGAACGATTCTCCGATCGAATGCGAGCAGGTGCGATCCGCCGACCGGCTCGTGGGCGCGGTGTCGTTCGGGTTCGGAAATATCGTGGACAACATCATGACCTGCGATTTCGCTGGGCCCGACGGGCTGCTGCAGGTCGAGGCGCGGGCAGAGAGCCGAGCTGGTGATATCGCCAGGCGCGCCGAGAGCGCGCGCGATGTACGGCAGGAGGAAGAGGTGACCCCGCCGGTCTCCGACGACGCGGTCACCTTCCTATGGCCTCCCGCCAACGCCAGATTCGAGATCACGACCTTCCTCATCGACCGCGCGGAGATTCGGATCGAGTTCCGGCACACGCAGTACGACCACACCATCGCCACCGAGTTCGACGAGGACAAGCGCACGATCACCGAAGACTCGATCGCCGCGGTGCGGGCATGGGAGCCGCGATGAACACCGGAATGCGGCAGTGGCCGCTCGTGGCGGCCCTCGTTCTCGCGGCCGGATGCTCGACCAGCATCAGTGGTGACGCAATGCCGATCAATGCGGACGGCGATCTGCCATATGCGCGTTCGCTGACCGAGACCGACCGGGATCGGCTCGGCTACTACGCGATGATCCGATCGTTGGATCCCTGTGGCCTCCTGGATATGGCGGCGCTGCGCGATCTCGGCGCGTTACGCCGCTTCGACGCCGAGAACACGGTCAACGGATGCCGGGCCGAAATCGAGGTCGACCGGAGCGATCCCACGCGCAGCAGGCTCGAGGTCGAGCTGTCGTTCGTCGACGACTGGGACCGCACGGACTGGACGACCATCACCGTCGGCGGTCAGTCGATCGGGGAAAGCGTGCAGAACTCGCCGGACCAAGCCCTTGGTAGCAACACCTGCCGAAGCAAGATCCCGTTCGACGGCGAGTACGACCTGCTACTCACGGTATCCCGGCGAACCGACGAGGCCGCGTGTCCTCAAGCCCGCACCATCGTGGCGGCCACTCTGCCGCTGCTGTCCCAGCGGCCACTCCGTGAGAGCTCCGAACGTAAAGCACGGCACGCGATCTCGATGCACGACCCGTGTGGATCATTCGAACCCTTGGCAGCGGCGCACACGATCACCCTCGATCGTAGGACCACACCATGGAGCTGCGTCTTCTACCTCGACGGAGACGATGACCAGGCTAAACGAACCATAACGATGAGTTCGACCGCCATGAGCCGTCTCGAACGGTCCTCCGGCGGCGCCACTGCGACTTCGGTGGCGGGCAACGCCGCGATCCGTTCTCCTCTCGCCACTGTCTGCGAGGTCGAGGTCGCTGTCGGCGATCCTCCCGATGGCAACAACTACGACCCGATCGCGGGCTCGAAATCAGTGACCAGCACCATTGTTGTCAGGGGACCCGACTGCGATTCGGCGGCGGAGCTCGCCGATATCGCTGTCACCACCTACCTACACGGCTGAACCGATGGGGTGGTCATGATCTGCGCCGATGTGCTGGTGACCCTGTCTGGTCTGGCTGGGTGATTCTCGCTTCTCGACGAAACCGACATCCACTTTGCTGTATAGACCGTGTCCACAGTCGGGCGAGGAGGCTCAGAGGGGAAAGTCGAATTCGCCGTCGGCGGTTGCGGCGAGGAAGGCACGCCACTCGTCTTGGTCGAAGTGGAGCGTGACAGGGGCGTCCAAAGCTTCGATGAGCGTGCCGGTGCCGTTGAGGGATACGGTGACCGTACCGTTCGCGCTGGGTCGGCCCGCGCCGACTTCGGAGAGCAGCGTGACCCAAGCGTCCTTGGTGAAGGTGATGGTGCCGTCGTCGGGGCGCTTACTGTGCCTCAGATACACGCGTTCTCCGGCGGGCGCTACCTCAACGCAATTCTCGCCCGCGCCACTGTAACTGGACTTGCGCCAGTGGAGGCGATCACTGTTGCTCACCCGCTGCTCCCTGATCTTCTTGTGCTGCAAGAATTTCGATGCGGCTTTGGATGAAATCGGCGGAGTCGGCCGTCGACAGCGCCGTTCTGCAAAGCCGATCAGCCACCATCCTATACTCCTCGACCAGGTCTTCCTCTTGCACATACAGTGCGCCAGAGGGGTATTCGATATAGCCGATGGATTGAGCCTGGCAGAAGTCGAGGAGCATGAAGTCGCCGTCGAGGCCGTCGTGTACCGCGACGGCAGTGGGCATTACGTGCAACTCGACATTGTCCAGCCTCATCAGCTCGATCAGGTGCTCGAGCTGGCCGCGCATCACCTGCGGACCGCCGATCATCCGCTCGAGGACATGTTCCTCGATCACTGCACGGAACCGCAGGTTGTCTACCCCCGCGAGGCGCTGTCGGGCCATGCGTGCCCGAACGACCTGTGGGACATCCCGGGGTGCTACGCGAAGATCTCCGTCAAGTTGCGCCGTTGCGTAGTCGGCGGTCTGCAGCTGACCCGGCAACAACTGGGGCTCGTAGGTGAAGGCGGCGGTGGCAAGTCCTTCGAGTCCGACGAACGTTTTGAACCATCCGGGCAGTACGTCCCGGAATGGCGCCCACCAGGTGGTTTGGTCGGCGCGGGCCGCCAATGACGTGATCCGGTCCCGGTGTGCAACGCCGACACCATAGAAGGTCAGCAGCTTGTCGACCTCATCGGGTTGTTGCTGGATCTTGGCGGTTTCGAGTGAGTTGATACGCGATTGCGCGCAGCCGAGGATTCTGGCTGCTTCGACCTGGGTCTTGCTGACGCGTTCGCGGGCGACGCGCAGATCGTGGCCGATCAGGAAACGCAGCGCGGACGGGTCGAAGCGCTTATCGGGCTCGGGCATCGGATTCCTCCTTGATGGATGCACGATAGCCAATCGGCACATTCAAGATTGAAACACCGACGGATCTCTCACAGTAGAGATTGTGATCGAGATATATCTGAGCTAGAGTCTGAGTATCAGGAAATGAGACCTGCATCACAGTGGGGATCAGGTAGTCGATGTCTCCGATGCGGGTTCGCTGCGAGAGCAGATGGGCGGACGTGACCGATGCGGAAACGGAGACTGCGGCAACGAACGCAGGTTCGGTCGGCCTGTGGAACTCCTTCGTCTTCCGCCAGACATCTCAGGATTGCCGAACGGCTCGGAGTAGATATCCGGGGCGAGGCGAGCAGGAGAGATGCGCAAATGCGGATTCTGCTGGAAATCAATAAGAACCATGCCGGTGCCGCGCGGTCGGCTACCAGCGACAGGGGATGAGTGCACATGGACCTGTTACCTGCGAAGAACCGCGTCTTGGCTGCCTGCCGGGGCGACATTCAGGAGGACCATCCGCTGCTGCGTTGGGCCGAAGCCCTCGCGGATCTTCATCAGGAGCGGTTGAGTACCGAACCGGTGGCACGCGCAGCGGTCGATCAACGGCGTGCTGCACTGGTGGACAGCATCGATCAATGGGCGAACCGGGGGCTTCCGCCCTCTCTTGGCGGTGCTCGGCTACACACGGAAAGCCTCGGTTCGGTCGTCGACCGCCTTGCCATGTTCACCGCGTGCGCGTACGCGGCGCTGGCCAGTACCTCCGAGTGGGAGCTCTGGGATGCGTGGGAGCGCTTGGCCGAGTTGGCCGTTGGCTACGACGACTTGAAGGACGAAGTCGCTACCGGGCGACGCCGGTTGCCCGGTGGGCGGTGATCGAAACCGACCGAAAGCGGGTGCACAACAATGAATTTCAGACCAGTATCCCCTGATCAAGAGCCTTTAGTTGGAAGTCCCGGACAGCAGGTCCAGCATGCGGGGAGGCGAGCGTGATGTCGATGGTATGGCCTTTTCTCATGGGTGTTGTTCTCGGTGGCCTGGTGGTATGGATCCTCATCTTGGCCCTTGCTGCCATCGACTCTCCCCGCACGGCGACCGCGCGGCACGAGGGCTGGACGGTGCGGAGCATCCAAGCCCGAATCGAACGTGAGCAAAACGAACGGCAACGCCGCGAACCCGGCCTCGGGTATCGGCGTGCTGCGTGAGGCTGAGGAACACAGTGTCTGCTTTCGTGGCATTGGCGATGCGAAACACCGCCGGGCCACGGCGATTCCGGAACAGCCGCAACGACAGGACAGGAGCACATGATGGTGAGCCGATGGGCGGGCGCCGATATGCGGCTGCGCGCCTACGGAATCGTCCTCAGTGATGAGCCGGGACTGCGAACCGATGCTGATGTCGGCGCGATCCGTACACTCGCTCGTCGTAATGGCATGCATCTGTGCGCGATTTCGGTCGTGGGCTCCGATGCTGACCTCAGCCTTCTGCTGGCAAGCTTCCCCTCGTCCGGAATCGGTGCGGTTCTCGTTCCCAGCGTGCGCCAATTGATGGGCTGGCTCGACGCCCTGCGTGCAGAAGCCGATGTGTGGACCGTTGCCCCGCGGGGATATTGGCCGAGGCGAAGCTCCGGCAAGGCTTGCAGCTTCATCTCGGCATCCGCTGTGAATTGATCCACACTCGTCCGGCCAGCCGGGGACGGCCGCGGTGTCGGCCGTTTGGCCGCCGCGGACTGGGCACGGCTCGCGAAGCGCGACTTCGCGCTCGAACTTCTCAGTAGAAGCATTCTGTGTCAGTGGGTTACCCGTCGCCGCGTATACGGGTGGTGTAGTCCGGGACCGTCATCGAGTCGTGCAGCCGTATACCTCTGGTGTTGAGCTTGGCCACCGCACGGCTGAGTGCGGCAGGCAATGCGTTGATGAGCCGGGCACCCTGGGTGAGTGCCCAGACCCCGGTGGCGGAGGCCGGAACGATTGTCTTGGCCGTGCGCAGGGCGAAGGCCCGGCTGCCCGCCACCGAGTCGGCCATCGCGGCCTCGTAGGCGGGGAAGGCGATGATGTGGTCACCTTGGGCTGCGGCGAGTTCCCCGGCGAGGGTGTAGGCGCCGAGCACGGCCAGGCTGGTGCTGCCACCGACTGCTGGTCCTGGGCAGTAGGCGGCGTCGCCGACGAGGGTGACGCGCCCGCGTGACCAGTGGTCGGTGCGTAGTTGGGTGATCGAGTCGAAGTAGAAGGCCGGGGTGTGGTCGAGTTCGGTCAGCCAGCGGTCCACCTGCGGCGCGATGCTGGTGAATGCCTCGCGGATCAACTCCTTCTGTCGCGAGACGTCGCGGTGATGGTAGTCGAGAGGTTGGTCGGCGCGGAACAGGAACGTCAGGCGGGCGTCGGGAAGGTGCTCGGCGGTGTAGATCCCGGTCACCCGGCCGATATCGAGGTAGCTCACGAACTCGCCGACATCGGCGAGTTCTCGTGGTGCCGAGATCACAGCGAAGTAGCCACCCAGATAATGCTCGGCGACCTCACCGAAGATCAGGCGCCGGACATTCGAGCGCAACCCGTCCGCACCGATCACCAGATCGAACACACGCTCCGGCCCGTTCTCGAAGCCGACTCGGCCGTCTTCGGAGATGTCGGTGATGGAATCACCGAACAGGTATTCCACATCGTTTTCGGTGGCACCGTAGTAGATCTCGCTCAGATCGTCGCGCATGATCTCCACGTGCCGGTCCGACGTCGCGGAGAACAGTTTGGCCAGGTTCAGCCCGACCGTGCGCCGCCGGGTGTGGATGGTCATCTGGTCGGTGGCGGTGGCCAGCTCCAAGATCTGGGGCAGTACGCCCATCTGTTCGGAGATCGTCATGGATGGTGTGAATAGATCCACCGCGTGGCCACCGGTCTTACGCAGGCCCGGTGCCTTCTCCACCACGGTGACGGTGAAGCCGTATCGGGTCAGCCAGTACGCCAGAACAGGACCGGCGATGGAAGCACCCGAGATGAGGACCCGCATGTCGCACCCGCTTACTTAACGGAAGGTAGAATTGCTTACTTAACGGATGGTAAGTCATTGTGGAGGTCGTGACAACGGATACCAAGCAGCGGATCCAGGCGGTGGCCAGAGAGTTGTTCGCCCAGAAGGGTGTGACGAACACCAGCCTGCAGGACATCGCCGATCGGCTGTCGATCACCAAACCCGCGCTCTACTACCATTTTTCCTCACGCGAGGAACTGGTGCGCAGCATTGTGGAGCCGCTGTTGGCCGATGGTGAGGCCGGGGTCGAGGAGTTGGAGCAGACGCCAGACGTCCAGGTACGCACGGCGTTCGAGGTGTTCTTCGACTTCCACTTCCGTCATCGGGATGTGGTGCGGTTCCTGCTGGTCGAACCAGCCGCGCTGGCCGAACTGGGGTTGCTCGATCGCGTTTTCGACTGGCGGGAACGGCTCGCGACGATTTTGCACGGCCCTGATCCCACCGTGGCGCAGCAGATTCGAGCCGCGGTGGCACTGGGTGGCCTAGCCGACGCGACCGTCCTGTTCCCCGATGTGCCCGAGGCGCAGCTACGAGAGGTGGCGGTAGAGGCAGCGCTGGGTGCACTCTCATCGGCGCAAACCCCAGGTTCGGGCCGCCGAACACGACGGCGCAGTTGAGCTTCTCGCTCACACGCCTGACTGTTTGATGCCGCGCGAGGCTGGGTCCCATTCCCTTCGGAGCATCGGTTGGGGGAGGCTCTGTCCTCGCCACACACCCGGCGCCTTGCTGCTGAACCCGGTTGAAGGCTTGCTGTGTGCCGTAGGCCGCCCATGCCACCTGTTGTGCTGCCTCATCGACTCGCGCCTGTGCGGCTTACTTCTTCAGCGGTGGGAACCGCTGCCATCCGCTTCCACAGCGGATTCGAGCGGCGGCAGCCTCTCATAGGTCCGAGCTTAATAGCCTTGCCACGCGGCCTGATTCACCGAAGCGTCGTCAAGTCGATGCTCGGACAGATGTAGCTGCTCGCCTCCATGGTCGGACAGAACCTTGATCCGCATCCCGGCCCGCCTTCTTCACGCGACCACCCCGATCTAAGCGTGACTGAACGGTCGAAGCGGGGGTGACGATACAAAGTCCTCTCCAAACCCATCGGCTTCAGACAGTTCGGCTGTTGCACAGCGAGTTTCGGCAAGTACGCTACGCCAGACACGACAGTCCGGCGATCGGTTCCAGAGAATGCTAGCGCGAAATATGCTGGGGTGGTGTGGGATTCAACACGACACGCCTTCGGGCGAATGCTCGCGGCCCCACGCGAATGCTACTTATCGTCTGTCGACTCATAGTCATCCGAGCCCGAGGCTATGAGAGGTGGGTCCATCCTCCGAGTCCGTCCAGCCGCATCGTGCGGCGTTCGGCGGCAGGGTGCGACAACTTCGGGCCGCGCTGGGCTTGTCCCAGGAGAAGCTCGCCGACATCGCCGGATTGCACAGGACCTATGTCGGGTCGCTGGAACGCGGTGAGCGCAATGTTTCCCTCGATCAAATCTACCGCTTGGCCAAGGGCTTGAACGTCCAGGTGTCCGACCTCTTCCCAGTCGACATGTAGTGGGTGCGGGATGGCGGCCGAGGTGCGGGATTTCTTCATCAGCTATACGGGTAGGGATCGGCCGTGGGCGGAGTGGATCGCCTGGCAACTGGAGGCCGACGGCCATTCGGTCGCCTTGCAGGCCTGGGACTTCCATCCGGGCGAGAACTTCGTCGTTCGAATGCAGGAGGTCCTCGAGCACTGCACGAGGACGGTGTGCGTCGTCTCCGCCGCGTACCTCGAGTCGCGGTATTGCATCGATGAATGGACCGCGGGGTTCCTCAAGTCGAACGATACGCAGGCGCGGCTGCTGCTGGTACGGGTGGAGGACTGCACGCTACCGAGGCTGTTGAGAACCCGGATCGCCATCGATTTGTTCTCGCTGTCGAGCTCCGAGGCACGCGAGAAGCTGACGGTCGGCGTGCGAACCGGACGTCGTAAACCGTTGGCCGAGCCGCGACTTCCCGATACCGGCCGATCGCCTCGCTTCCCGGTCCCTCGGATCTGCAACCTGCCCAGCCGCTCAATGAAATTCGTCGGCCGCGACGACATCCTGATCGCCCTCGATCGCCAATTGACACACCAGTTCACCGCTGCGGTGATTCAGCCGACGACGATCGCGGGTATGGGCGGGGTCGGCAAGACACAGCTCGCGTTGACGTTCGCGCACCGGAATTCGGCCCGATACGAGATCATCTGGTGGATCCCGGGCGAGCGTTCCATGGTGGTGAGCGAGTCGCTGCATCAGTTGGCGACCAGGCTCGGCGTGCAGGGCGCCGGCGGAGCGAGCGACAGCATGGGTCCGCTGTGGGATTGGCTACGAGCACACGATAATTGGCTGATCATCTACGACAATGTGGAGGATCCGCGGGACCTCATGCCGTTCCGCCCTCCGGATACCAGGGGACACGTCATCGTGACATCCAGAAATCCATCATGGCGTGGCTACGCGGCAACGTTCAAGCTCGACGTGCTGAGCCGAGCCGAATCCATTCAATTCCTGCTGTCGCGTACAGATTTGACAGATCGCGACGCCGCCGACGAGATAGCGGGTCTCCTCGGGGATCTGCCGCTCGCGCTGGAACAGGCAGGCGCCTACATCGAGGAATCGAACATCTCGCTCGCCGCGTATGGCGAGCTGTGGCGTTCCAGTGCCGCCGCGCTGGTGCGGCGTGGGAGATCGGCGAACTACGAGGACACCGTGGCCACCACATGGGCCGTGTCGCTGGAGAAGCTGCGCACCGTCGCGCCGAACGCGGAGTTGCTCCTGAATCTGCTGTCGTACTTGTCCGCCGACAGCGTGGGCCGTGCCCTCCTACCGAAAGCCGCCTCGACAACGCCGGCGGTTCTGCGGGCGAGTCTGGTCGATCCCCTGGACTACAACGACCTCGTGTCCGCCCTCACTCGGTACTCCCTGGTGACCGCGTCCGAGACCGACCTGTCGACACACCGTCTGGTCCAACTGGTAATCCGAGACGGCTTGAGCCCAGCCCAGCGCCAGGAGTGGTCGGGCGCGGCGATTCGACTGGTGAACGCGGCGTTCCCGAAAGATGTGGCCGATATCGATAATTGGGGTGAGTGCTCCCGCTTGCTGCCCCACGCGCTCACCGTCCTTGACCACGGTGTGCGGGAGAAGGCCGAACTCGCCACCGCCAAGGCATTGGTTGAACGTGTCGCGGGGTACTTGGCGATCCACAATCAGTACGGTCAGTCCCAGCTGCGCCAAGCCCGATGGATCTCGCAACGCACCGTCGATATCGCCACCGCGCTGGGCGATGAGGATTCCCTGTCGCTGGCAACCAGCCTCAACAGCCTCGGCCTGGTGCAACGCGACCTCGGCGAGCTGGACAAGGCGCGTGACGGCCACACCCGCGCACTCGACATCTTCACGCGTCTTCTCGGCAATCGAGATCCAGCCGTTGCCGCCACATTGAACGCGATTGGGTTGGTCAACCACGCATCCGGTCACCTTCCCGAAGCCGAAGTCGCCTACCGCGAAGCACTGGCCATCAACGAGCAGACCTACGGCCCCGAACATCCCGCCGTCGCACGCACTTTGAGCAATCTCGGTCGCGTTCATCGCGCCATGCGCCACCTGGACCAGGCGCTCACTGAACAGGAGCGCGGCCTATCGATTCGCGTGGCCAACTACGGCGACCGACATGCCGATGTCGGGTGGAGCCTCGACGGTCTGGGACTTACCAAGACGGCGCTGGGGATGCTCGAGGCCGCTGAACACGACCATCGTCGAGCCGAAGCGATCTTCACCGCCACCTACGGCGACAATCACCCTTACACCGCGCGGTGTCTGGACGGCCTCGGGCGAGTCCTGTTCCTCAAAGGTGACGCGGCCGCGTCTCGCGAGGTGCACGAGCGTGCTCTGCACATCCTCGATAGCTATTACGACCCGCAGCACCCGCACATCGCGCGGTCCCTACGTGGTCTCGCGGAGGCCCACGTCGGGTTGGGTGACAAGACCGAAGCCGTCCGGCTGCTGGCTCGAGCCTATGAGATCGACAAACAGGTATTCGGCGAATCTCATCCTTTGACACGGCGATTGGATGCAGAAATCAAGACGTTGGAAGCCTGCTGACGTACCCGCTTATCGGGCCACGACATTCTCCGGCTCGTCCCCGTTCAGCATTCTGACCAGTTGCGCGCGGATACGCCGATACGAGCTCGGCAGAAACGACGGCACCACCGAGGCGACGTGAGGGGTGATGATCACCCCAGGCATACGCCACAGCTCATGATCAGTCGGCAGCGGCTCCGGATCGGTCACATCGAGCACAGCGCGAATCCGATCCACTTTCAGCTCCGCGACAAGCGCATCGGTGTCGACCACCGCACCGCGGGCGACATTCACCAGGATGCTCCCGTCACGCATCCGCGCAAGAAAACGCTCGTCGACCATCGCGGTGGTCTCCGTATTCAGCGGCACCGCCACCACAACGATATCGGCGGCACGCAGCAAGTCCACGACATCCGCCGGCCCGAAAACGCCAGGCCGACTCGCACTTGCCACGACCGCGACGTCGACATCGAAAGCCCGCAGCAGCGCCGCCACACGCTGTCCGACCTGCCCGTACCCGAGAACGACAGCCCTGCTGCCACCCAGTTCTCCTGCCATCCGCTGGTCCCAGCGCGCCTCGAGTTGATCGCGATAAAACCCAGGGAAGCCGCGAACGGTGTTCAAAATGCCCCCGAGCACCCATTCCGCCACCGGCCGTGCATTGACACCCGACGCGTTCGCCAACAACACCCCCGGCGGAAGCCCCCCAATGATCCAGTCGTACCCGGCACCGAGGGTCTGAACCAACTGCAACTTCGGCATCCGCGCCATCTCGCGCGCAGCCCGCTGTTTCGCCCACCATGGGGGAACGAACACCTCGGCACGCTCGAACCCGGCAGGAAGTTCCTCCGTACCGGGCCAGAAGATCAGCTCCACACCCTCAGGCACGCCTCCCATGTGCTGGGCGGCGTCGGCATGCGGTACCAGAACGTGCATGACCTAGACCTTATCGCCGAACGCCGCGCGATCAGGTCAGTTGGAGCGAAGGACCGGTTGCTACGGCGTTGTCGGAGGCGGGACGGATCGTTGCGATTCGTGCTCGTCGATCCACCGCAGATTCTGTTGTGAGAGAAGCTGTTCCAGCCGCTCGGCGAGTACGGTTCGCCGGTCGCCGTCACGGTAGTTCCCGGCGTGGGCGAGATACAGATACTTTTCGCCCTTGAGCGCTTCCGCGATCGATCGATACCCGAGCCAATTGTTCTGCCACTGGAACAACTGCTGCGCGCCCTCCGCGATCACCACCGTTGCGGCGACAATGGCGGTAAGCCAGTTCCATCCCGGGACAACGGCCAGCACCGGAACCATCCCGCCGACCACGATCTGCCCGAACTTCACTCGCTTGTACATCTGTTGCGCGACCGAACTCTTGCCCCGGTACCACGCCAACTGGTCTTGCAGACGCTGCCACGTGGGTCGCCCTCGTCGCCCTCCATGTCCCGCAGTGTAGGACGAGTGTCATTGGGGAGTCGGCGAATTCGGGCAGACGGTAGGAAGTCGACACTCGTGAACACCACGCGGCGTGGCTGGGCAAGCGCCCCCTCGGCGAAATGGGCATTGCGGCAGCCTGCAAGGTTCGGGGACATAGAGAGCGACGGCGGGTTCGTCTCGAGGTGAACGTCGCCGGGTAGCGCTATCGGGGTGGAGGCGAAGGCCCGGCGTCGGGCAGCTCGCGAGCTGGTCACGACCTATTAAGAGACCCGGGCGGGGAGCTGATCAGGCAGATCGAGCACACTATAGTCCGGTTGACCGGCTCGGCAAGGCCGCTAACTGGCCGATGCCTTGGCAACATCCGGCAGCCGGAAGGACAGGCGAAGCGATCATCACCGCACGCTCGGTGCCCACACGGGAGATTGTGCACTGCAACTATTCTCGTCATCTAGACCGGATAGTCCGGCCTCTTTCAAGCCCGAGTAGCGTAACAATCCGCTTAAGTCTGCTTCGGCGGACGAATTGCTCGCAGCGATCGATGAGATGGCATAATTCGACAACATCGCGCTGAAACATATGTCGGTCGTGCTCATCGGATCAACCGCTCTATCTCCAGCTGTGCTCTGCTGAGAAGCGCGCAGCGAAGTGCAACGCCCGCAACTACTTTCGGATCAAACACCGTGCTGGGTGGGCTCGGGCCGTTCGGTTCGTGTAGGTCGCAGGGCGGATGAGGGGGATCCATGGCTCTAAGGACAACGTCGGCTCCGAAGCGCCGGCAGCGGCACCTGCAACCAGCACCGTGATCATGCGCAAGGGTCGACGACGGGGCGAACGGCCCTGCTGCAGGCGTCTTCTGCGGGCTGGAACTGGGAATGTAGATGATCGCACCGCCTGCGCTATCTCCGCGGTGCTCCCATCACCGCCGTGAGAATGCGCGCGACGCCGTCCGGATCGCTCACGTGTGGGCAGTGGCCCGTGTCCAGGACTGCCGCATGCACTCCCAGGCGGCGCGCCGCGACATCAGCACACCACCATGGTTTGAGTGTGCGATCCAGTGAGCAGGCGACGTACGTCGATGGGA
Organism: Nocardia uniformis NBRC 13702; assembly: GCF_001613345.1. Classification (GTDB taxonomy): domain Bacteria; phylum Actinomycetota; class Actinomycetes; order Mycobacteriales; family Mycobacteriaceae; genus Nocardia; species Nocardia uniformis. Next base: position 69,374 of record NZ_BDCE01000046.1, read on the forward strand.
TCTCCTCGACCAGCGAAATCGGGTGGGCGTAGGCGTAATTGGGGATGAAGCGCCGCAGTGTCGTCAGCGCCCACGACTGGGTCGAGGGCGGACAGTCGTGAAACAGGAACCGGACAGCGGCCTGGTGGTCGTCGATTGGATCCACGCCGAGCCATTCGGGATTGACGATCTCGGTCGCCACCTCCCGCAACTCACTGAGCAGCGAGCAACGTCCATCGGGCACCATTGAGTCGAGCCACACTTGATGTTTCGCGCCGAGCGCTCGCGCGGTGGCGGGGAGGAGCAGCCCTGCCCCCCCGAGTGCGCGACCACCACCGGCGAGCCTTGCAGGTCGATCTGCCCAGCTACCGCGTATGCATAGTCCTCGCAGGTCAACTCGTCACTGCTGTCCAACTCATCCGCATGTGTCCGATGACCCGTCGCGGCCAGTCGCGCCGTCAACAGATCCCAACCGGCAGGTCCCTGCGAAGTGCCATGTATGAAGAACGACATCCGTCATCTTGGCCTCCTCCTCTCATCCGGCGGTGGCGAGACGATCGCAACACCAGCACCACCGATCGCGAGACCGACAACGATGTGCAACGGGGATTGGTAACACGCTTATCTCCAGTCAAGCAGGCCCCGCATCCGTCATCTTCGAGTATGGACTTAGCAGGTGCCCTCGAACCCGTTCTCGTGCAGTCCGATTCGAGACGACCTTCCGGGCGTGGCGACGAGCCGGGCGTAACGCTTGTGGTGCCGGCTTCCCTTGGCACAGCCCGATCAGCTTGTTGGAGCTGTCGGTGGTTCGGCGTACTGTGCCCGGCATCTGCGAAACTCAAGCAGGGACCACGGGTTCCCGCACGGGGAGCTCATGAGACCACTGCGGGTGAACAGTTCGCATGAAGGGAAGCAAGGTGGTTCGGGATAGTGATGCGCTCGACCGGTTGAAAGCGTTGCCAGTCCAACATGACCTAAGGCCGCACCAGGCTCAGCTGATTGCCCGGGTCGAGCATGCGATAGCCTCGGGAACTCGCACCTTGACGGTGTACATGCCACCAGGCACGGGAAAGGCCAGAACAGCATTTCGGCTGATCGACCGACTCGGGGAATCCGGAGTAGCCAATCGAGTCTTGTATCTCGCTCGCGCCAGAGCAATGGCGCTCCAAGCCGTCGATGTGGCACGGCGGTTCACCGGGCCAGGGAATAGCAACTACCTGAGTAGGTGTCGGATACTTTCCGGAGCTGAGGGACTTGCCTCGACTGCTTCGATTCATGAGGAGGATCGAACCTCTGAATTGCTCTGTGTCTCGTCGCTTTTCGAATTGAATCGATCTATCGCAGATGGCCAATCGAACGAGAGCCGTGATTTCGACTCAAGGACGCTGGATTCGGGTGACATGTTCGATCTCGTCGTCGTAGATGAATGGAGCGGTGATGAATTCGCTGGATACGATCGCGTCGCCGGATTCTTGGATAACATGACCGATGTAGTCATCGTGCGATTCGCTACATCGTCTGGTGCTTCGATAGAGGATCGAGAATTCGAGTACACATTCGATCAAGCACTGGCAGAAAGCGTCGTCGTCGATCACCGATCTATCCGAGCCCTGCCGTCGTTCGGCTGGGGTAAGAAAGCCCCGGTCACCGACGGAAGAATCTTCATTGTCTGCGCAGACGAGGACCGGCCGGAGGGTTCTCAACTCCACTCCGAAGTGCTCAATTCGGGCTTCGATTCTAGAATCTACTTTGCTAGCACGGCTAGCGTGGATGATCCTGTTGCCGAGGTTCAGTTCGAGATGCGGAAGGGCGACATTGTCATATATTGCCTGTCGCCGAACAGTGTCGATGACCCGCGCCTGCAGGGTGATTTGGACAGACTCTTTGCGCGCCGTGGTACCACTCTATTATTTGCAATTCTCAAGCCATGCGCTATACCTCAATCGCTCTCTGGTCACGCCGTGGTCGACGCGACCGACAGCCTTGATGGGGTGGTCAACACCTTGAAATGGGTTGATATCGTCGACCTGCCTGACCTTCGACCAACGGAATTCTCTAACCTAATAGGCGAGTTGCTGTTGCGAATAGGGTTTTCGCTGAAAAAGCAGCCTGAATACTTCGACACAGGAATCGACTTCCGTGGCGTCTATCACGATCGCCTCGGGCTCTCCGATCCAACCGAGTACGTCATTCAGGTGAAGTACGGACAGAGCGACCGAATCTCGGTTCGAGACCTCTGGATGGCCGCAGATAGTGCACGCAATACGGCCGCACATATACTGCTAGTTACCAATTTTCAATTGACGAGCCTGGCAATGGCCAGCCTTGTTGATGCCAATAGTCAGCATGCGAAACTGCGCGTATTCGATGGCTTGCGAATCAAGAACTTGCTGCTGAACGAGCCTGACCTCGTGGCGAAATATTTCCCAGCGAGCGAGGTTGGTCGGTGACCATTCTGGGAGGGGCTCGAATCGACGTACCCGGGATCCGTCGACGTCTCACCACATGCCCTGCGGGGAGGCTGGGGTGGCAGGAGTATGAAAATGTTGGAGTACAGGCGTTGACGTATCTGCTGGTCCCCCCGCTCTCGCGCCCGCAGGTCCAAGCCAAAACCCTGTCAGGAATAGATCGTCGCGACGCCATTTTTCCGAACCGGATAACAGATTCAAGGAGTCCATGGGGCCTTCTCTACCAGGAGCTAAAAGCAAGACTCATCCTAGTGGAGTTCAAGAACTACGACCGAATCGAAATCGGAAAAGACGAAGTCGACCAGACTCGAAATTACATGAAGACTGCAATGGGAAGATTGGCCATCGTTTGCTGCAATAAATTGCCTTCCGATGCCGCATTGAGACGTCGAAACATTGTATTTTCTGACGAAGGTAAGGTGATATTGTTTCTGACAACTAGCCACTTATTAGAGATGATCGACATGAAGGAACGCGGAGAGGATCCATCCGAATTCATTATCGACAGCTATGAAACATTCCTCATTCAACATGAGTGAGGACGTAGCGCAACGCTATGGTTCGTAAATCCGGTTACGCGCGCTGGCTTGTGGCACTACTACTTGTTTGACGGAGAAGTTGCGCGAGTACACCAGGTGTGCGAGTGATGGATCGAACTGTTGGAGGGGAACGAGGCGCCCACCCCCCATAGCGGTTAGGCATCTCCGTCAGGCCGAATGCCGTTGCGGCCCCCGATGTTAGCGATCGTCATCGGTGGTGCGGCCTGGCAGGGTGCAGTGCGCGTTGTGGGTGCCACGCGCCACAAGGTCCTCTGCGCCGACAATCCAGTCAGCCTGATGTCGACCCGCGACCGCGATCAAGTGATGGTTGGCTCAGAGTGTGCAGGCCGCCACTCTGGAAACCTCAATAGTCGCCGGACCGGTGGTGTGTCCGTCGCGCAACCTCCATTTCAGCAGAAATCCGCAGTTCACACGGGTCCGGGATGTTGTGGATGCTGTACGTGCCGCCCCGGGAGATGGACGCCTCCGGCGTCGAGGTGATTTACTGGTATCACCGTGCCGTGCAGCGGCTTTGGGTGTTTTGTGATCAGTCTGGCCCGTAGGTGGAATCGACTGCGGCGCTGATCGAACGCATAAGTGTCGGGGTGAAGCGATCGACTGGTGGGAACGTGGCAGCCAGACTCAGCACTGAGCATCCGCAGTGGGTACCGGGTCCGGACCGCGTGTACGACATCGTCGTTGAAGCGTGAATCCCTGCTGGAATCGGCTGGATTACACCTCGTTTCGGAGCTGACGTATGTTGTCCTCCAGCGCCGCTCGAAGTTCGTCGGGGTCGCCGCCATCATAAGGAACAGTGCCGCTATCGAGGCGATGGATGCCCCTGGCGAGTTCACGGATCGTGCGATGGATGAGTGCCTCCGGCACAGCGACCATTCCGGGGAGGCTGCTGGAGCGCTCGGTCATGATTCCCCAGGTGCAGATCAGTGCGATCGCTTGGTGCATGGTGTCCGCAGCGTTCTCGTCGAGATTGGGCAGGTCTGCCGTGGCCGCGAGTTCAGCGACGATCGCCAGGCCGGCACTGGTGCGCCCGGCGATGGCGGTCGGCACCGTATGGGTTGGCGGCAGGGTCAATAGATCGGAACCCGGCTTCTCCGCTTCGAGAACAGTCGACATCCGGCGTGCCATCTCGCGGATCGTGTGGTCGTCGAACTCGCGCTGGGCTGTGGCCTCGCTGACCCTCAGGGTCGCGGCGACAGCGCTGACACGCATCTCGATCTCGTGCCTGACGGGGTCGCGCGAGCAGGTGAGGCCGAGGTGGCGGGACTCGTCCAGGAAAACGTCAACTCTGCCGTCCAGCCACGTCTTTCGAGGACTCACGGGCCACAGTGTGCCAGAGCGACAGCGAAAGCTGTCGGACTCAGGGTCAGCGAATGGGCTCGGCGTGGAGTGGTCGACAATATCCAAGGTTGGGGCGCGCATTATGCCCAGTTGTGGCGGCTGGGCGTCGTTCCCAGCGGCCAGGACCGGACACGCGTAATGACGGCTGTTTCATCCTGGCCCGTCGTCGCGAGTGTTCGTGGTGGTGTACTTCTCGGCTATGACCGATGCGGAGCCGGCCTGGCTGCCCTGCGCGCGGGCGGCGCTAGGTGAGGCGATCGCAGGCGACCACGTGCAAGCGGCGCGCCATATTGTGCGGATGATCAACGTCGACGATGTTGGCACCGCGCTGATCGGTGCGCCGCTGATGTGGATCGACACTCTCTTCACCACGGTCGGTCGCCCGCCGACACCAACGTATGTGCCGGTGTTCGTCGCCGGTGCCAGCCCGGACCAGTTGTGGGCGTTGCGGATGGTGGCCGCCCGCGCGAACGGCGATATGGATGCCGCACGAAAACTGTTCGCTGAGGCCGCATCCGCAGACAGCGACTACCTCACTGAGCGGTTGATGGCTCTACTCGCGCTGGTGGCCATGAAGCTGGGCGGAAGACTTTAGCGGGGCGCGTCCTCCAGCAAACGGTCACTCTGACGTCGAGACCGCGCTGCTGATCCTGAGTCAGCACCACATCCGTGCCGTCGGCGATATCAGCGGTGACTGTTCCCAGATCATGCGTCCCGTTCGGTGTTCGATGGGCGATTGGCGATGCCCAAGCCCCGAAGGCGATCGCAAACGGTGAGTAGGTGTTCGCGGACGGTGCCGTAGGAGATGGCATAGCCGGGGAAGGCTCCGGGGATGAAGGCGTCGTCGAGCAGTTCGCGCACCATGCCGGTACCGGTGTCGATTCCGTAGACGCGTCCCTCGTGTACGGAGAACGGGACGGCGGGGACGCGAAGAATGCGTTCGCGCACCGGAGGTTTCGGCGGTGGTCGATGCCCACCTGTGCGGGTCGCTTCGCCGGCGAGGCCGCCGAAGTAGTCGTCTTCGATGTGCTGGGCGTGGGTGAGGGCGTTGTGCCAATGGGTGCCGTCACCGAGGTCGTCGACGGCGAGCACGCGGCCGAGCATCGGTTCCGGGGTGGAGAGGCCGTCGGTGATCGACAGCAGTTCCCGATGCTCGGGATGTAGGGCTCCGGCGAGGTCGCGGTCGAGTGCGTCCAGACGCGCCGGGTCCGCGCCGCGGTTGGGCTGTACGGGCTGGTCGGGGTAGGCGTGGACGCTCAGGTCGACGAGTTTGGCGATGATGTCGGTGAGGGTGGGTGGATCGATGCGGATGTCGCGGTCCCAGGTCTCCGAGTGGGGGCCGAGCACTGCCTCGTCGGTCAGTCGGACGATGAACCGGAGCTCTGCCATCAGGTAGGAGTGCAGGTCGCCCCAGATGCCGCCGCCGAAGTCGACGTAGAGGGAGAAGATCGATCCCGCTGGGCCTTGGGCGGTGTCGCGGAGAAGCAGGCACAGACGGTCGGCGATCGGCAGGTAGCTGCTGGCGTAGTCGTCGGGGATGCCGAGTCGTCGTGCGGTGTCGGGTCCGATGTCATCGACGAACCAGTGCAGCGATTCGACAGCTTCGTCCCAGCGCGGCCCGATACCGAGGTCACCGGTTCCGAGGAGATCGGTGCAGAGGTCGTACCGGTTCCAGCCGTCGGCGATGGACAGGAATTCGCGATACTGCGGGTCCAATCGGAAACCGAGCCGGTCCTCGGCATCTCGAAGCTGCTGCTCGGTAGCGCCAGGATTCGGCAGGGTCAGCGGATACCGCTCAGGATTGAGGCGCGCCCTGCGGCGATGTTGCTCGAGAAGGAGATCGAGGAATTCGCGCCAAGTGCGGCCTCCGACCGGTTCTGCCACGGTGCCTCCTTGCATAGTCGCAGGAACTTCACCTCAAACCCTAGTGCGGCAACTTTCCTGCAAACTTCAATGGGGGAACTCATTCGCGACCTGCGGCAATCACATACCGCGACGACGTGGTCGCCGGGCAGCACTGGCAGGTTGGATGCGACGGCGCGCCGACACGGCGGTCTTTCGGGGAGCCGGTGAACGCGGCGCGGGGGTGGTTGGGGGTGCGGGTGGGGACGTTGCAGATCCCGAGATAGCGCTGCGGTGGCGCGACTGGGCCTCTGTGATTCGAGTGCGGAGTTCGCGGGCGAAGTCGGCCAGATTGTCGTCGCGGCCGGGGTAATTGGGTATCGGCCGGAACTGGGCGGTGTAGGGCAGGTCGATCAGCGCGCGAAACTCCCGGTTCTGGGGTTCGGGGTTGGGGGTGTGGTCGAGGATCCAGGCGCCGGTGTAGTGGTGGTCGTGTGCGGTGTCGGCGAGGCGGAAACGGCGGGTTTTCGGTGTGGGTTGTGGGTCTGGGAGGTGGTCGAGGATCCAGATATCTGCGCGGTCGCGGAGTTCTCGTGCTGTGTCGGGGACGAGCAGGAGCGAGGCGCCTAGGTCGTTGCCGTTGTCGGTAGCGATCGCGGCGATCAAGGCAGTGGTGTCGAGGCGGTGGGCGGCGGCGAGGGCGATGGTGTCCAGCAGGGCATTCCAGTGTCGGGAGTTGGCGGCTAATCGGTACAGGACCGCCGGCATCGCGCGGTAGAGCGTGCGCTCTGTGTGGGTGTCGGCGAGTTGTTTGACGTAGGTGTGGTAGTCAGCGTGCATACGGGCCAGACGCTCGGCGCTGACCGGCGTGGGCTGACTGCGGGCGTCGGCTTCTTGTACAAGCTCTGGCTCGGTGGTGAGGGTCTCGATGGCGTTGATCCGCGTGATGAACGCGGTTGAGTCGTAACTATCGGTAGCGGTAAGGGTTTCGGCTTGGCCGAGAACGGTGGTGGGGTGGTGGAGCCGTTGACTTTCTTTGGGGTCCGGGAGATTGCGGGCCGCGACTGGCGGCAGCTTCTGACGATTCTCGGTGTCGGGCAGGGTGGTGTCGGCGGTGGGGCCGAGGAGTCGTCGTCGCAGTTCGCGGGCGTAGTCGACAAGTTCGGTGTCCACACCAGACCACGGGGTGGGTACCGGAAGGTAGGGGCCTGGGTACGGGGCGTCACGCAAGGCGCGGAACCGTTGTGCGGCGGGCGTGGTGAGGACGGGAAGAGTGTTGAGGCGATCAATGGTGTCGGTGAGGGCATGGCCGTGTGTGGTGGTGAGGGTTTCGAGGGGCGCGACGGTGATCGGGTTGGGGATGGGCGCGAGGCGTTGTTGGATCCAGCGGTCGGCGCGGCCGCGCAGGACTGCGGCGGTGTCGTGGGCAGTGACCAGGGATTCGCCGAGGTCCTCGTAGTTGTTGGTGGCGATACTGGCAACCAGCTCTGCGGTGTCGAGGCGGTGGGCGTCGGCGAGAGCGATCGTGTCGAGCAGATCCTGGTAGGTCGGTGACTGTTTCGCGTCGTGGAAGAACATGACCGGCAACGCGCGGGTGAGCAGATACTCGGCGCGGGCGTCGGCGAGAAGCTGGTAGGCGTGGTGGTAGCTGGCGTGGATGCGGCGGTCGGCGGCGGCTTGCTCGGCGCGCATGATGTCGATGGCGGAGCGGTTGTCGTCCTCGCGGGCCAGCACGCGGGCGAAGCAGCGGAGCGGTTCTTGCGGGTCGTCGGGTTGCTGGTCGCCGGAGATGTCGACGAGGGCGTCGGTGGCCACATAGAGGCGATTGAGTTCCGATCCACGGGTCAACCCGACATAGGCCAGGGCTCGGCCGAGGACGTCGTTGAGCAGCAGATAGGCGCGTCGGACGGTGATGCCCTGAGCGCGATGGACGGTAGTGGCGTAGCCGAGCTCGACGTGTTCGCCGAGGTAGTCCGGCGGCAGCAGCACACAACCGCGGTGGTTGGTGCCGGTGACGGTGATCGAGCCATCGGTGTGGACGCGGCGGACGCGCCACAGATCGCCGTTGTTCACCTGGCTACCTTCCCGCTGTCCGCCGATGATCTTCAGGAGCGGGTTGTTGGCGCGAGTGACGACGATGTCGCCGGGGAATCCGGAATGCCCGTCGGACAACAGAATCCGACCGAAATCGGTGCGGACCCGTCCTGTACTGATGTGGGCGGCCTGGGTGGCGGCGTTGAGCGCGGAGACGTCTTTGAGGGTGGCCGCGATCATGACTGAGGAGATTCCGGCGTCGGCATCGGCCAGATGAGCGGTGAGGATCGCGTCGCGAAGTTGATCGCTCATGCCGTGGGTGATGCGGCCGTGGTCCTGGTAGAACTCCCACGCATCCTTCACTTTTCCGGCGCGGACGGCGAGGGTGGCTTCGGCTTCTGCCGGGTCGTCGAAGCGCACGAGCTCGGTCAGCTGTGGTGCGCGGGTAGCTCGGGCGATGGTGCGGATGATGCCGCCGGATTCGACGGCGGAGAGTTGTTCGGGGTCGCCGACGCCGCGGATGATCGCGCCGTGGGTGGCGGCTACCTGCCGGAGTGCGTCGAGGTCGAAGGTGGCCGCCATGGCGGCCTCGTCCACCAAAAGCATTGTCCCAGGCGTCAATCCGGTGGGCACGCCGAAGCGGATCTGTGCGAGGAGTTTGTGCAGAGTGCGGGCCGGGGTGTGCAGGCTGGCGCCGAGTTCGCGGGCGGCCGACGCCGATGGCGCGAGTGCGATGACGGTGCGCCCGGACGCCTGCCATGCCTCGGCGACGGCTTTCATGGCGGTGGTTTTGCCCGAGCCGGCCGGTCCCACCGCGACCGCGAACTGTGTGTCGATGGTGCACAGGTAGCGGGCGATCGCTTTCTGGCCGGGGTTGAGGTGACGGGATTCGCGGGCTTGGACTCGTGTGATCGCCGTGTCCACATCGCGAGTGGAGACTGATTCGGTGGTGGGGGTGTGGGCGGCGTCGAGCAGGCGGGTTTCGGCGTCGAGGACCGCGGTGGAGGTGTAGCGGATGGAGCCGGTGGTGGTGAAGATGTTCTCTCCGGACGCGCGCGCCATCGCGGCCGGGACCGGGTCCGGGTCGATGCTCAGCTGGATCGAATGGGCGTCGCGGACCAGCGCGATCACGTGGTCGACCGCGTCGCGCTGGGCGCCATCGGAGGCGAAATCGCACACCCCGAGCCGCTCCTCCACCGCCGAGGCGATGTTGGCTTCGGTCCACGTCGCCCGCCGCCGAGCCACGGTCTCGGCGACCTCGACCGCGATCGCTGTCGGGTCGTAGACCGCACGTCGGTGCGCGGCACAGATCTCGTCGATCCGATCGAGAAGGGCAGCGTCGGGCTCGGGTGTGAGCCGTGCGGTCAACCGGGTGTGGGCCTCAGCACGAGCCGGCAACGAGTCGAAAATGCAGCGGTTGAGCTGGGTGTCGATCGCGTAGGCGAGGTGTTGCGGGGACGCAGCCAACACTGCGGCGGCACCGCCGAGCTCGACACCGACGGCGATCGCGGTCTCCTGCGGGTCGAAGGGGCGGGGCGCGTCGGGGTGGTTGTGTTCCCACCGCAGTCGGTCGACGAATTCTTGCCCGCTGTGGTGGCCGAATACGGCACGGAAACGGGCGTCCCATTCGGTGATCATGCGCCGCAACGTTTTCGGCAGCGGTTTGTGCTGGCGGGTTTCCAGCGTCGCCTGCTGGGCGAGTTTGTACTGGGTGACGAGTTTGGGATTGTGCCCATGGGAGTCGCGATAGGCGGCGGCGAGTTGCTCGAAGCGGGCGAGGATGTCCGCACGCCGGGAGAACTCGGTGTTCATCTCCTCGGTGACGCCGACGACTTCGAGCACAGGCTGCTTGCCGCGACCGCGAGTGCGTTCTTCGAAGCGCCAGCCCATGCGCCGCTTCATCTTTCCGACGAGCGTGGCGTTGTAGCGACACGACAACGACACCGCCGCCGCGTACAACGCGCGTGCGTCCAGGGCAGACCACTTGCCGTCGGAGCCGAGGACCCGTCCCGAAACGACCGCGTGCGTGTGGGGATTCATGTCCCCGGCGCGATTGTCGAAGTGGGTGAACGCGGCGATGATGAGCCCGGTGGCGTCGATCTGCATGACACCGTTGGCGCCGCGCCGAGTTACCGCGTATCGGGATTCGGCGTATTCCAGCACTTCCCGGACGGCTTCGATGTGGCACTGCCAGATCTCACGGCGCACCTCGTCCGAGCCGAGTCCCCACAGGATGGAAACCGATTTCTGCGGGGTGAACACGAGGTCGAACCCGGCCACCGCCTTGCGCGTGCGAGCCTTCTCCGCCGCGAGGGCCTGGTCGATCTCGGCACGGTCGGGAACATGGCCGAGGAGTCGTGTGAGGTGTTCGCGGGCGGCGTCGGTGCGCAGGATGGTGCGCTCGTCCCAGTTCGGGCGGCGTCGCTGGGCGAGGGTGAACTCGTCGAGTTTGCGGTCGTAGAGGTCGCGGATCGGCGACGGTTCTGTGGAGTATTCGTAGAACATCCGGCCGATTTGCGCGGCCTCGACGGCTTGTTTCGCGGTTCTTCCGTCGGATATTGCCGAGGCGATGATGGCATCGGCATTCGGGTGCAATCCTTCCCCGAACAACGCTTGCATTTGCGCTTCGGTGACATTTCCTGAGAGGCCGAGTTCGTGCGCGCCTCGACCCATCCACACACCCGGCGGAGTGCCGTGTTCACGGTAATAGTCGGTGAGGTCACGAGTGCGGTCGCGCAGACGATCACCACTGGCCACTTGCCTGGTCAGGTACTCGTATCCGTCTCCGGCGTGTAAGCGGTGAAGCGTCATCACCTCTTCGAAGATAGCGCGGAATTTAAACTCTAAAAAGACATTACTCCCGAGTAAGCATGTGAATGCAAGAGGTGTGTAGGAGGGGAGATAAAAGCCCATATGGGGAGTAATGGTGAAGGATTCCGGGTGGGATTTAGAAATGAATGGAAGGAATGGGAGTGTGGAAGGAGAAGGAAAAGCTGGAATGAAATAAATCGATAGCCGCAGCACGCGACGGCCCGGGCAAGTGGACTGTGCGGGCGGGGCGTGAAGGGAGGTCCGCGATGGCGGAGACAGGGAATGCGCGCAAGTGGGCGCACACGGTGATGGCGGGCATGCTCGCCGAACAAGCTCGATCCGTGAAGGCGAACGAATCGGACTTGGTGGCGTTCCGTAAGCAGTACGGGCGGCTGAGCCGGGCAGCGGCACGGCGAGACGCGGCGATCGCCGCAGCGCACGCGCGATATGAACGGATCGCGAGCGAAGCCGAGACCGCCGCTGGTGCGGCATTGGCGCGGCTGCACGAGCGGGGAATGAACGAGTCGCAGTTGTGTGCGATCACCGGGCTCGGTGCGGGCCGCCTACGTCAACTGATGCGAGGCGGCGGTACGGCCCGCACCGAGCCCGATACGGACTCTGGGGCCGGCGGACGGGAGTTACCGGTAGTAGTCGCGGTCGTCGAAGTGGATGAGAGTGGCGCGGGGGATCATCCAGTGCAGGCCGGGCAGGGCGAAGATGCGCAGTGCGATGGGTGATGCCCACGCGCCGTGCTTGAACGCATAGGCCCAATGGCCGGCCAGCCAGACGGCCAGGCCCAGCGCGAGCCAGGGCAACTTGCCGGGGATGGAGCGGGCCGGTGCGAGCACGATCGCCAGCAGTGAGTCGATCGCGAGCAGGAACCCGGCGATGCGGGCCAGGGTGGGAAAGGCCCACCACAGCAGCAGCGCGGCGAGTGCGGCGACGGCCGCGATCCAGATCAAACCCATGGCGGGATTTCCTTCCTCTGTAGCGGGGTTCCGCGCGGGGCGGCTGCGTGGGTTGGTCACCGCCGCGCGGCGCGCGTTCGGTCGTAGTAGCGGGCCTGGCCTATCAGGCGCTCCTCGTGCTCACACAGGGCGTGTGGATGGATGCGGCATCGAGCAGATCGTCGCGGGCGACGCTCAACTCGCGGACCTGACGAGACAGACTCAACACCGCCCACCACACCGCGGGTACGACCGTGGCCGCGGACAAGGCAGCAGCGGATTCGGGGACAGTCATCGGTAACCACCTCCCAACGGGTGGTCGAGTGGGAAGATCTGCAGGGGGCCGCTCACGGTGGTGAGCGACCCCCTGCCTGATCCGCGGTCAGAAGTCGGGCTGATCCCCGGCACCGGCAGCGGCACCGACCAGAGCGCGGCCACCGCGGCGGGTGCTCGGCTGCTGCTCGTCCTCGCCCGCGTCACGGACGTGGACCTCGGCGGTGGTGAACCGCAACGAGACGGCGATGTCGTCGACCATCAGCTCCGTGATCCACTGAGTGACGCCGTTGCGGTCCTCGTAGCTGCGCTGACGCATCCGACCGGTGACGATCACCCGCATGCCCTTGGCGAGGCTGGCCGCGACATGATCTGCCATGTCGCCCCACACCGAGCAGCGCATGAACACCGCGGCCCCGTCGCGCCATTCGTTGGAGGCGCGATCGTAGACACGCGAGTTCTGCGCGACGGTCAGATTGGCGACGGTCTGGCCGCTGGGCAACAGTTTGTGCTCCGGATCGGCGGTGAGGTTACCGACAACGGTGAGCGTGATTTCTCCAGCCATGACAATGCACTCCTCGAATGAGAAACGGAATTGGATTGACCGCCAACACCTCCCGACCCCGCGATCCGGATAACTCCGTGATCGGGGTGGTGCCTGGAGGGCTGGCGATCTGCGGCTGTGCCATCAGGGGTGTGCCGGGCCCGTAGGGCCGGCGGGGGTTCTGTGGGGCGGGGTGGGATCGCCGCGCTTTTTGCGGCGACCTGAGCGCCAGCGAAGGCTCGTCCCACCCCGTTCCACAGGTTCATCGGCGGGTACCCGGCTCGCCCCTGATCCCCTTGGGGCAGATCGCCAGCACTCCGGACACCAGCTCGACCTCCCAACCCCTCCCCGCCTCAACGCCACCGGTTCGCGGCAGGATTTATGGGCAGGTCGATCGACGAGAACTCCCCCGCCGCCACATTTCGCCTCGCGGCGTGGCTGCGAGACCGGACTTGGGGAATGAGCCGTTAATCGTTGCGTTCGAAGTTGGCGACGATCGTTGCGATCGCATCGGGGATGCTGGAGGTCGGGATCGCATTGTCGAGACGATCCATCTCGTCCTCGGACAGGAACCTGCCAGCCCAGCTCTCGGCCTGTTCCCTCGTGATCAGCTGCCAGGACGGCCGCCTCGGGACCGAGGCCGGTGGGGGATGTCGATGACCTCGTCGACGGCGGTGGTGGTCTCGGCCAGTGCGAGCGCTTCGTTCCAGAGGTGAACGGCGCGATCTTTGAGTTCGAGCACATCCTCGGATTCCAGGTTCATGGAGGCGGTCGCCGAAGTGATGGCTTCGTCGGTGAATGCTCCGGCTGCGTCCAACGCGGCGATCAGACGTGCGAACTGCATGGTGTTGTTGGTCGGCATCGGGGCTCCTGCGGGTAAAGTCGGAGTGGTCCCGGGCAGGTAAGGACTGCTCGGGACCCACTGTGTGTGCGGGGGTTACGCGGCGAGTGGGGTCGCCCATCGTTCGAGCTGTTCGCCGGTGATTGCTTCGACGAGCGCGCTGACGATCACTTCGGCTACGGGCGGTGTCACGGCGTTGCCGTATTGGCGGACGCGTTCGCGTTTGTTGCCCAGCACGACGTAGCTGCCGCGGAACGCCATGGCCAGGCCGATCTCGTCGGGTTCGAACATGCGGAAGCGCACGTCGTCGATGTCGAGCTCGGTCAGGGTCTCGGGATTGACCAGTGCGAATCGGTCGCGGGTGGAGACTGTGGGTACCGGCTGGACGATCGGGCGCGCGGAGCCGTTGCTGTAGTAGGGCAGCAGCAGGGCTTCGCGGGCGTGTTCGGGGACCGCGTCGGGGGTGACCAGGCCGTGGTGGTTGCCGCTGGCGGTGACCGTGGCCAATGGGTGGGTGGCCGGGCGCGCGTCGGAGGACCCGCCCCGGAGTTCGGCAATGAAAGGCAGGAAGGCGAGCCCGGTTTCGGCGCGGGTGGTCTGGGTGCGCAGCGGCAGGCTGGCCGGTTGCGCTTCTTTGCCCTCGCGGCCTTCGCACGGCACGACCAGTGCGTGGTTGCTGCCGTCGGCGACGATGGTCGCCAGGGGATCGGTCAGCGCGATGGTGCGGGCGCGATCGGAGCGCAACAACGCAAGGAACGGGGCTGGAATCGCGAGCGCATCGTTGTCGCGGGTAGTACGGGTGGGCAGCGGCGCGGTGACTGGGCTGGCCGCGTCGCGCCAGGTGCCGCCGGCAGGGACCGCGAGCGGGACCGCGTAGCGCTGCAACCCTGCCCGGATGCGGGCCATCGTCTTCTCGGCGAGCGGGCGTTCACGATCGCCGATGCGCTGGCCGGGTATCGACCAGTCGATCACACTCGCGGCGGGGTAGGCGGGCGGCTCGACGATGGCGTTGCGGCAGGTGACGTGGGGGCAGCGGTAGATGTATTGCTGGCGGTAGCGGCCCATGTCGGTGCCCGGGGTTTTGAAGACTTGCAGGGCGTGGATCCATTGATCGCAGGTGGGGCAATAGGCCAGTGGGCACAGCCATTTTGACCAGTCCGGGGTCCTGCCGAGCTTCTTGTCCCAGTAGGCGACATACAACCGGTCGCGCGACTGCGGTGCGACCGGGGTGCGGGCGGGTTGGGCGTGCATGGAGTTCAACGCGATAACCCGTGTCTCGTAACCGAGTTCGCGGATCGAAGCCAGCCAGTGCGTCCATTTGTCCCACGCACGGACATCGATCACGTTCTCGACCACTCCGGCGCGGATACGTCCACCGCGAGCGATCACCGCGCGCAGGTAGAGCGGGACTTCTTCCATGAGGGCGCGGCTGCGGTCGGCCTCCTCGTCGCGCGGGGTATCGAACAACTCACCCTGCATGGTGGCGTCGTAATCACGCTTCTTGCCCCCGCGCGACGCTCCACTGCGGGCACTCCGGCGAGGCCCAGAAGATATCGGCGACAGGCAAACTCGCGACGCGCTTGCGGCCGTCCTCACTGCTGAGGTCGCCGCAGAAGTGATCGGCCCTGGGGAAGTTGGCGGTGTGGGATTCGATGGCGCGGTCCCAGTGGTTCGCGCCGAAGAACACTTCGACATCGGGGACCTGGTCCATCGCCTGCGAGTCGCCACCGGCACCGCAGAACCACGACATGGCTTTGAGCATTGGTGTTGCCTCCCTTCGCATCTGGATGTGTGAGCGGACACGTCGAAGGCCGGGCAGGTAAGGACTGCCCGGCCTTCGACGTGCGGGAATGGGGTCGGTGAGCGGCTAGAAGGGGTTGTGGTCGTGCACGGGCAACAGGTGCCCTGGCGGGTAGCCGAGCAGGGGTTCGAGCGGGTCGGTGAGCATCGGCGTGCCGCCGGCGTAGTTGCCGCCGTGCGCGGTGAAATAGACGGCCGGTTCGCTCGGATCCAGTTGCAGCGGCGTCAGGTACGCGTACTTGAGTGGCGGTTGTCTGCCGTCGAGCCGCCAGCGGTATTCGATATGCACGACCACCGCCGGGGCGTACGTGCTGAGTCGGCTCTGCCGCCACAGCGGCATCGGCAGCACCCGCCCGCCGTCGGTCTCATCGACGATGCCGACCACGGTGAGTTGGTCATGGCTGGCCGTGATACCGGTCTTGGTGCCGTGCAACGACCGGTAGATATCCACCCGTAGGCCGAGCACCTCCGACCAATGCATGCCGGACATGCGTGAATTCCCTTCTCTTGGTGACAAATTGGAAAGGGAGCGACACAGTGCGGGGCCGATCCCATGACAAATCGAGGCACGGCAGCAATCCAGGATTTCCGGTGCCCGAACGGAACGGCTACGACGGTGGTGCGTAGCGGCAGGTGACCGCCTGCCCGAGGTGTTCGCCCGCGCATTCCGGGCTGGGGTCCGGGATTCGCTGGTCCTGTTGCTCGGATTGCCGTGCACAGGTTTCGAGTTCGTCGATGTCGCTGCCGACGGTGGATTCGTAGTATTCGAGGACGGCGGCGTGATTGTCGGGATCAGGCAGTGCGGCGGCTTTCCACATGCGCAGGAACAGCCCGACCGCGGCAGTAGTCAGGGGTGCGGCGAGGCTCGAACGGTGGGTGAGCAACAGGACTTCCACCGCTGTACCGGGGCGGGTGTCCTCGCCAGCGGCGACTCGTTCGAGAAGCTCGCGACAGTGCGCGCGCAGCAGCATCTCGCAACACATGCGCGCATTGGTCAGCTGCATCAGATAGAACGCGTGGAACAGCACGTCGGCGTGGGCGGGATGGCGCTGCTGGGCTGCCGCGATCTCCACCTCGGTCCACTGGTGCTGTTCGGCGTAGTTGCCACATGTTGCGGCGACTTGGCGAAACATCAGCTCGGCAGTGGCGGTGCCGATGGTGTCGAAATCCATTGCTATTTCAGTCCTTTCGACAAAACGCAGAGGCGCAACGGTCGGGTGCGCGGCCGGGTCCATCAGAAGATGTGTGCGTGAGAGCCGGAGATGACCACCACGAGTGCCAGGGCGGCCGATCGAATTCCGGCATGACAGTGGGCCTTTCACGAGGCTCGGGATGAGGCAGCCTTTCCGCGGTGACAGCGAAAGGCGTGCTCGTGCCGACGGTCAGATCAGCGACAGCTGTTCGGGTGGTTCGCTCGGGCGGGGTTCGGCGGCGGTAGGTGCACGCCGCGCGGGTGCGGGCCGGCGAGTGGCGTACTGGCATTTCACGGGCGTGCCGTTGTGCACACCGCAGCAGGTCAGGTCGGGGTCTTGGACGCGGTCGGGGCGGCGCAACCGGTGACGCAGGTCGGCTTCCAAGTCATCGATCTGCCTGCCGACCAATGCCTCATAGTGTTCTTGATCGGCGATGTGACCGTCGCGATCGAGGGGCGGCAGTCCGGCCGCGCGCCACATCCGCAGATACAGCCCTGCTCCGGTGCTGGTCAGCGGGACAGCCAAGCATGCTGCTCGCAGAACCACCACGACTTCGGCGGCGGTCCCGTCGCGGGTGTCGTGACCGGCGGCCACCCGCTCCAAGATTTCGCGGCAGTGAGCGCGGAACAGGATTTCTCGGCGCATCAGTTCGTGTTCGTGCTTGAGCAGCACAAAGCAATGCCACAGCTGATCGGCTGCGCCACGGTGACGGCGTTGGGCCGCAGCGATTTCGTCTTCGGCCCAACCGATTTGATCGAAGATCGGCGCACACTCGGCGGTGAGGTCGGCAAAGATTTGCGCGGCAGTCGGGGCGTGCTTTTCCAGGGCTTGTGCGGCCATGACGGTGCCTTCCTTGCGGTGCCGGGTTGTATGAGATCGGGCACCGGGTCGCTACAGACGGCCCGGTGCCCTCTTTGCTATAGGGCGGGATTCACCAGGTGAGGGCAGGGGCGTGCAGAACCACGCCCGCAACCTGGCGGATCGAGGCTCGGGTGAGTTCAGTAGGGTTTGCCGCGGATGACGGTCCAGGTGACTGCTTGCAGGACAGTCGGGGCGATCGCGTGGTCGTGGGCGACATGCCGGTAGAGCTTGGCTGCGGCGTCGTAGAAGCCGACGCGGCGCAGGCAGCGGTCCGAGTCGGGGATTCCGGCGGCGCGGGCGGACCAGACGTCGATGGCGACGGCGTCGGGGTCCCCGAGGATCGCGGCGGCGAACGCCCGGGTTTTCGGTGCGGTCGCGGAAAACGTCGTCCACGGATCGGCCACTTCGAGAGCGGTGCGGGCACGGCCGACGTTGGCACCGATCGCTCCGCGTACCTCCCCGGTGGTCAGCAGCGCGCGGGCGAAACCGATGGTGCGTGCCCAGGGCGTGCGAGGTGAAAGGTGCGCGAGCACGATGGCGGCCGCCTCGACGGCGACCTCGCCTTCGGAACTGAGCTGGGTGGCAACAGCGAACGCGTCGGGATACCAGCGGCGTCCGGCGTCGAGATCGTGAGGCGTCGCGGCGGCGAATACCCGAGCGATGTTGCGGGTGATGCGGCTGGGTGAGAGCCCGGCCGCGGTGATCGGGTCGCAGGACATCGGGTCACCGTGGGGGTGGATCGGTGACGGCGAGGTCGACCGTTTGGGCGATGGTGTCGACCGAGCTCGTGACGATGAATACGGCTGCGGTGCTGTCGATATCGAGCTGGATGTCTCTGGCCAATCGGGCGGCGGCGCGGGGAGTCGCAGCGGTGAGGTCGATTTCCCAGAGCACACGAAAGTCGGGCATGAGGACTCCTCGGGAGCGGAAGGAAAGAACGCGGGAAGGAAGGGCAGCGGCGGGATCAGCGCCGTCGGGTGAGACGGCGGGGTCTGTTGGCGCCGATGGCGAGGCCGCTGGTGATGGTGCGAAACATTTCGCGGGTGGTGAAATTCTGGATTCCGATGTGGCCTTGGGCCGCAGCGGCAAGAGCGTCGCGGATGAGCAGCTGGTCGAGTTCTCCGCCGGCGACAAGCCGGCCGAGAGTGAACGAGGCCCGGAACAAGGTGATGTTGCGTACGCCAAGTTCAGCCGTGCGGACCTTGTGGGTTTCGGCGGCGACGATGGCGTTGAGGTAGGCGTCGAGACTGTATGGCGGGTTCGACACCAGACTGGGCGGGGAAAGTGGCGGTGGCGCAAGCAGTTCGACCAGCCAGTCCGGCAGCATCACCGGTGGACGGGCGGACACAATGCGGTAGGAGTCTGGTCCGATCCGCGATCCTGGGGCCACGACATAGCCGCCGTGGCCCCGCGAGTCGATTCCGGCACCGATACGAGAGGCGGTATTGGGCAGACGCATGCCGGCGGGAACCCCGTAGTAGAGGTGGCGGCCGTGCGGCGTCGCCACAGCGAAGGTGATCAACGATGCGCGAGCCGCTACGCTGGCGGCGAGCTGGTAGAGGGTATCGACACCGTCGCGGTCGTGGCGGGTGTCGAGGTCGAGCACATGCAAATCGCTGGGGCCGGTGGCGATTCCAATGTTTCTTCTGGAGTTGCGGGGCCAGAGGGTTTTGATGCGGTCTTCGTCGATGGTGGCTTCGTGCGGCCAGTTGTTGATGGCAGGGGTTTTCGAGTTCGGTCGCAGTGGGAAGACGTGCCAGCCGCGGTGGGCCGCGTCCAGGGCGGAGTCTCGGAATCTATTGGGGCACAACGGGTACTCCTCCGATTACTGAGCGCGCCGGGCCTGGCCCCCGGAGGGCGGAAGGGCCGGTCCGGCGCGCTGCGGGGATGGGGCGGTCAGGAGTCGATGTCGATGCTGTCGGGATCGAGGTCACCGGCTGCGGCTTGCTCGACCGAGGTGAGGACATGGCCGAGCGAGGCCAGGAAATGCAGATAGCGCGACACACCGGCGTCGCGGTACTGCCAGGCGCTTTTGGTAACCTTGCCTTCGTAGGCGCCCAGCACCAGCGCGAGCACGATTACCTGGCAGCGTGGGGGTTTGGCCGGCTCGATCGCCGTGAGCAAGGCATGCTTTCCACCCTTCACTCCGAGCAGCCCGTACGCGAGACGGTCGGCATCGGGGCCGAGCAGCAGATCGGGCTCTTCGGCGAGGGCCTGTGCGACGAACTCCCACACCGCCGCGGGCGGAGCCGTTTTCCGGGACAGGAACCGGGTGAGGAACTCGCGGCGCGCCTCGAGGGCGGCGTGGCCCTGTTTGTTGAGTTCATCGCGGCGATGCTTCGCCGCAGCCTCCTGCGCCCGTGCCGCTTCCGCCGCGGCCTGGGCCGCTGCCGCTTGTTCGGCTGCTGCACGGCGGCGAGCCTCAGCAGCCTCGGGATCGACTGGTTCGGCCGGGTCGGGCTGCGCGTCGGGGCCGATACCGGGTTCCTCCGGGATCGGTTCGACGAAGTCGCCAGCGTGACGGAATCCGGACTCGTCGAGGCGGTCGGCGCGCAGGTAGTATTCCGGAGCCCACAAATAGCCGCGCTCGACGCTGTCAGCGTGGCGAAGCCCTTCGGCGGCAACAGCATTCGGATGGTCCTTGGTGGCGGGGTCGATGCTGTCGGGGTCGACGACCTCGCCGGTGTCATGGTCGATGAGCACCTCGACCTCGGTGGGCTGGCAATAGACCGTCCACAGGGCGGGAGCGGCGTGAATCTGCGCGACGCTGACCTGCGCGCCGTCGCTGGTGCGCAGCCATTCGGCGGCGATGAACCCGTCGTCGTCACGGGGGTCGCGGCTGTGCACGCCGAAGCCCTCGGCGGCATAGGGCAGCGATTCACGGAACCGATCACGGGATTCCTCGCGCTCGGCGGCGATCCGGCGCACGTGATAGGTGAACATCGACCGTGGTGCGGCCAGCAGACGCGCCACCGCGTCGGTGTCGTCGACGTTCTCGTACACCGCGAGTACGGCGGCCTGCTCGAAATCGAGCTGGTGGGCATCGATGGCCGCACACGCGGTCTGGCTGCGGCCGACGGTGACCGCGAGCTTGACCTGCTCACGCCGTTGCCCGATCTCCTCGCTGATGCGAGTCAGCGAGGCACCGAAGTCGAACATGCGCGCCATCCCTGCGGCACGGTCACCGTCGGTGAGCGCGATCCGATGATCGTTGACCCTGATCTGCTGCGAGGTACGGCAGATCTCACGTTCGGCCGGATCGGTCTGCGGTGCGGGCGTCACCCACACCGGGACCGTGGGAACCTTCAGCTCGATGGCGACCAGCGTGCGGATCTGGCCGTCGACCACGGTGATGGTGCCGTCGGATTCGCGGTGCGCCATGATCGGAATCTCCACCCCGCGTTGAATCGATGCCTTGACCTCGGGATAGTCATCGAGGTCGAAGGACTTGCGCACGTTCTCATCGAGAACCAGCCGCTCCGGCGGCAGGAACAATGCCTCAGCGGCAATCGAATCGCCGAGGCCAGTGGCAGGTTCCTCGATATCGGATTGGGCAGCGGCAACGGTGGTTTCCGTGGTGTCAATTGTCGTGGTGGTCATCGAAACTCCTACTAGAAAAGCGACAGGCGGTTACCAGCCCAGAGCGTGGGCCGGTAACCGCCTGAAATCGGAAAAGGATGGTTGGATCGGCGAATCATGCTGCGGGACAGCGAATTCCCGCGAGGACGCGCGACCGGTAAGGCGAGTGTTACTTCTTTTTGTCGCGGGTGGTGACGTTGATCGGATGGAGCGACCAGACCCCGTCCTCACCACGGACGAACAGCCAGTATTTGCCCGACCATCGGGGCTCGCTGGCACGCCAGGCATCGATGGTCTTCGTGTCGAGGTGCGAGACGGGTCCGGCGGATCCGAAGTGCCGCTCGTGTTCATAGTCGGTGCGGGACAACGTGTCGATCATGGGAACGAACCTCCTGAGAGAACAGGCGAGGCAGGCGACCAACGGTCGCGATGCCTCGCCTGGCCGGAAATCGGCTGGAGCGGTGTGGATCTGGGGCGAACAGAGTGCAATCGCACGCTGGTACAGCGTGATTGACCTCATGCGAGGGTCATGGCCTGGTAGGCGAGGTCATCGAGGGCGTTTGCGCGGTCGGGGTCGGGGATGGTCTGCGAGTAGCTGGTGACCGCGTTGGCCACACCCGCAGCCGTCAGCTGGCCCCCGGCGATGAAATGCGACAGGATCTCGGTCCGTTCGCTCTCGCTGAACCCGAGCCGTTTCGCCAGCACGTCGAGGGTCTTGTCCGGTTGCGTGACCGGAGCACCGGCGGTCTGCTCCAACTCCTCGACGCGGGCGGCGAAGAACTCCGGCGACAACCACTCCGCGACACGGTCACGGGTTTCGGCGGTGATGACCGCGAGCTTCTTACGCAGCGTGTCTTGGGACCACGACACCGTCCCGGCATCGAGGCGTTCGCCGACGTGACGGTGGGTGTGGGCGAACATGGGGATGGTCAGCCCGTTGCCGCAGATCTGCACGACCAGTTCCGGGGTCAGCCGGACCGCGTGATGGCCGGTTTCGTCGTTGCTGAACCGGAATCCGGCGAACACCACCGGCTCGGCACCGAGCGCGTATCCCTTCCCCTCGCGGGCGGCGATCGGTCGCCAGCGGTCGAGATCGCCTGCCACACGGCGGCGTTCGGTCTCCAGGTCCGGGTTGGAGAACGCGCTGCGGTAGTTGGCCAGGAACTTCGGTGCCAGCGCCGACATCTGCGGGGAATACACCTTGGCGTGCATGGTGGAATCGGTCAGATCGCAGGCGCGGATCTCGGTGTCGGCCCCTGCGGCATGGACGCCTTCGAGGACGGCGGTGAGCACATCGAGGTTGTCGATAATTCCGTACCGGTCGGACACGAGAGCACGAAGTATGCCGGGCTGATTCTGTTGGGGTGGGGTGAACAGCCGCAGCAGAAACGATCGATCGTCGGGTTCGGGCAGGTCGGTGTCGGTGTGGCCGTGCAGCCAGCCGTTGACGTTGCCGTCGTAGAGATCCAACCGCTCGCGTTCACGCAATCGACGCAGGTAGCGCACCGGGATGCCGAGTTTGTCCGCGATCTGCCCATCCGCCGCGCCGGTGGGGCGGTACAGGCCGTCGACGGCGGTGACGCCCCGCTCGTCGACGACCGGGGTGACACCGAAGAGTTCGACCATTCCGTCGTGGGCGCGAATCGAGGACGCCGATGCGACGACATCGACCTTGGCGGCCTGCTGCTCTTGCAGCAGCGGCACCAAATCCTGCAACGACAAATGACGGGCATAGCTGTCCAATGACATGAGAAGTTCGTCCTTTCATGGGAGGGGATCGACTGTGGTGGGAGAGAACAGTCGAGGCTGTGCATCGGTGCCGAGAGCGGTCAGGAGCCGGTCTTGTGGCGCACGGCGGTGAGCAACGCATCGGCCCCGTCGGCGGCAATGCGGGCCTGGCGGTACCGCAGGCGTGCGATGTCCTTGCGCATTTCGGCCAATTCCTGGGCGCGCGAGGCACGTTCGCATCGCTGCGCGGCCCGCGCCTGCTGGTACTGCGCTACCCGCAGGTCGGTGAGGAAACGGTGCGACAGCGCGGCCAACACGGTGTCCACCGCTTGCTGCACGTGTGGGGGCTGGTTCGTGAGCAGCCGACCCACCTCGATCACCAGGTGTCCGGGTTCGCCCAGGCTGAGCATCGATATCCCGGGCCGGTGATCGCTCCAGCTCGGGTAGAACGCCGCGGTACTGACCGGCGCCCCCAACCAACGGCCGTTCACGAACAACCCGAAGAACCGGAACACGATCTTGGGCCTACGCTCCTGCCCATCGTCGCCGAGCACGGTGTGTTCGGCCATGTCGACGAATACTCGCCCGCTGACAGGGACTTCGTCGGTGGACTCGATGGTGTAGCAGGTGCCGTGATCGGAGGAGTTCTCGTAGGTTTCCTCATCGAAGGAAGGAAGAGACATGGTAGAGGTAATCCTTTCTGACAGAGTTGATTTCGGTCGACAGGTCACGGTGTCGCCGCAGCTGGTTCTGGTGTCCAGGACTCGAGGGCGCTACCGGAGGGCAGGTCGGTGATCTCGATCGAATCGACCGTCTCGCCGTGTGCGCGGTTGTGCGCGACGATCTCCTCCGGTGTCGGCGTGTGCGCCGTACAGGCGTGCGCGACGGTGAGGAAGGGAACCATCGATCCGCAGACGGTGATGCGGGTCGCGGCGAGGACACCGTGACCGAAATGCTCGGCCAGCTCGCAGCGCGGCGGCAGTGCCACAACGACTTTCGCGCCCACGCTCAGCTTGTGCGGGACGCGGTCGTCGCGCGCGATCCACCACCCGCCACGGTGGCGGCGCACCACATAGTCGAGCGGAAGCCGCGCGGTGAGCGCGCGGGCACCGTCCGCGGTGAGCGGCCCGGAAACCGTGACGCGTACCTCGTCACCGCGATCGGCGACGGTGAACGCGGAATCGATGGTGTAGGTCGCGGTGCGGCGCTCGCGTCGCGCGTCGGTGCAGTCGCGGGTGAGAGCCCCGCCGGAGGAGATCCGGCGTGCCGGGCGGCCGAGTTCGCGGCGCGCGGCGGCGGCGAGCTGGGCTGACCAGCTGGCCTCGGAGATCGGCGGATCATCGCTCTGCCGTGACAGCGTGACGTGCAGCAGCGAGCCTTCGCGGTGCACGACCACGGTGCTGCCTTGCGGGTTCTGGTATACCGACATCGAAGAAGACCTCCATGAGTGAGTGGAAGAGAGCCGTGGGTTGCGTCAGCTGGCCTGGTGATCGATTCCGCGTAGGTCGCGGGTCGGGCGCAGCACGGTGGGCGCGGTGAAATCAGCGCACACGAGTTCGGTCGGCGGTGGACGATGCCGCCACTGGTTGCGGTAATAGGCGGTATCGATACCGCAGGTCGGTCGCAGCGTGATACCGGTGGAGGCGCAGAAGCGGGTGTATTCGGCATCGCCGGTACCGAAACGCATTGCGGTTCGGCCGCTGTAGGCGAAGGGCGCCGACTGCTGCGGGATCAGGAACACCCCACGAGCCGCGATCTGGGCAGCCACCGCGATCGTGTGGTACTCGCAACGGGAACCGCGATACCCGGGCGCATCCGTGCAGCGCGGCACCGGGCCATAGGGCGGGTTGGAGACCGCGGTGTCGAAGGGCCGCAACCGCATTGGCGGCACCCGCAACAGGTCCTCGCAGATCCAGACCGCCTCGGGCAGCACCCTCAGCCCGACCCGCACATACTCGGGATTGCGCTCCACACACACGATGTCGGGCACCGGCAGCCCTTCGAACCGGTGAGCGAACATCAACGCCCGATGACATGCGAACGCCAGTGCACCGATCCCGGCCCCCAAATCGATGACACGTGAACCGGATACGTGCAACGTGAACTCCGATGCCAGCTCCGACGGTGTGAAGAACGCTCCGTCACGGCATTGGCTGGTCCGCTGCGCGGATTCCTGCCAATGCTCGAGAACGAACTCCTTCTCCTCCTCGGACAACTCTCGCTGCAGATCGACCAGGCGACATGCTTCCCGATGATCGGCCTCGGCCTGTTTGGTCAGCTTGGACATGCAAACTCCCTGAAAGAGAACGACACTCACCGAACCGACCGCCCTGCGGGGAACGTGGGAATGCGGGAGACGGCGGGGTGAAGGATGGGGACGGCTGGTGCGGGCCACGACGACATGCCCACGCCAGCCGACGACAACACGCCCAGGACCGGCCACACCCGCCACGGCATCAGGACTGGACGCAGTCGTGCGGGGGTGGTCGGTGGGGCGCTACACGCGGACACCGGTGGCGGAAAGGACGGTCAAGCCGTTCCGCTGACGACCCGTGCCAGTGTTGTGACGGTTCGTGCCCTGCGGTGGGCGGCGCGGTGCGGCTTGACCGTCCGCGCCGCCGGTGTAGCGTGCGCCCGCCCCACCGACCACCCACACGACGCGAAACCGACACGCACGCAGCCGATCACGCCATTGCATCACCATAGCCGTGGTGCTGTTCGATCAGCCTCACGACGGGCGGCGGAACCACAGTGCATGCTTCAGATCATCGACGGTGGGCGCGGCGGCACCACACAAGAATCTGGTGCCTTATGGGACATCCACCGAAGTCGTCATCGATCCCCCTCCTTCGGGCGCACGCGGCGTAGGGGCAGGGACCTCGACGGTATGGGTCCACGACGGTTCGACCACGGCCCGGCGGACGTCGTCGGCGCAGGTCACCAACTCCGCATCACCATCGGCGATGAACCGATGGCAGCCCGCCGACGCCGCCGAGGTCACCGGCCCCGGAACCGCGAGCACCGGCCGACCGAACCGCCCGGCCCAGCGCACCGCGGACGCCGTCCCCGACCGCACACCGGCCTCCACGGCGACAGTCGCGGTCGACAATGCCGCGATGAGCCGATTGCGGGCCAGGAAACAGTGCTTCCTGGCGGTGACACCGGGCGGGTACTCGGTGACCACCAGGCCGGTATCGGCGATCTCCGCGAGCAGCCGGTCGTGCTGCACCGGATATGGCCGATCCAGACCGCACGCCAGTACCGCGACGGTCACCCCGCCGACCGCCAGCGCAGCCCGATGAGCTGCGGCGTCGATACCGTACGCGGCTCCGCCTACTATGGTCCGGCCCGAACCCGCCAGGTCACCGGCGATTTCGGTGGCGACGTGGTTGCCGTACGCGGTGCTGGCGCGTGCTCCGATCACCGCGACCGCACGGTAGGTGACCTCGCGCAGCGACCGGTCTCCCCGCACCCACAACGCCAGCGGCGCCACGTCACCGACATCGCCCGAGCCAGGCGGCAAGCATTCCAACAGCTCCCGAGGCCACTCGTCGTCCTCGGGCGTCACCAACCGGCCCCCGAGCCCCTCTACCACCTCCAGGTCTCGGGCTGCGGCCTTCAGCCCACCGGCCCCACGAACGAGGACATCCTGATCTACCGGCAGATCGCCAGATTGCAGCATCAGAGCTGCCCGGCTGGGGCCGACCTCGCCGACCAGCGCCGTCAGTGGCTGGCACGGACCCGATGCCGCGCGAGACAGCAACGCCCACGCCAGACGGTCGATACTCACCGCGCGACCTCCATGCTGGAATCGCGTGCCGCGCTGCCAATATCGATCCGCAGATCGGCAGCGACCTCGATGCCAGAATTGACGAGCCGGTTCAACCGCGTGGGATCCATCGCGGTCTGCAATGCGGTGTCGAGCAGGACCGCCATCCGGTGTTCGGGATCTGACGCCAGCGCCTGCCTGAGAGCGATCCCTGCCAGCGAGCCGTCGCCACGCAGATACGCATGGAACGCCAGCAAGGTCGCCGCCTCGGCCCGGTCCGGATCGGGCAGAGCGCGGGTCAGGACACCCCACAGGTACTCCGCGGCGTGTGCGTGCACGCCACCCGCCACGCCGAACATGCTGTCGCGGACAGCGGGATCACGCAGCGCGACAGCGACTTCGGCGATCGTCTGTGCGGGGAGCGGGATCCCCTCACGGGCGTGGGTGATGACCGACATCACCTGCCACAACGCCATTCTGGTGTAGGCATCGGGATTGTTGATCACGATTGCCCGGACCAGCCGCCGCTGCGCATCAGCAGCGGCGTTCGGCAAGACGGCCGATACCTGTTCTCGCAGCGCCTCGTCGACAGCGATCGAATCCGCCAAGTCCTCTCGCGACGAGTGCAGCACACGACCGTCGTAGACGTGCTTGGCCGCCACCTGCGACGCCGACGGATCCGGCAACAGACCACGGAGCTCCGGTGAGTCGATGTTCCACCATTGCGCGGCTTCGCTGATGCGCGGCACCGCCCACGCTCCAGGAAGTGCGACATCGAAACCGGCCAGGTCGTGGCGCAACGCATCAACCAGCGGACGCTGCTCGGCTGCACCGCCATCAGGACCGCGGCCGGGACGTGCGATGCGGTCATCGACGATCACCACGAGTGCGGCGACAGCACCAGACCTGCGGCAGACGCCGGTAACCCGCTCGGCGAGTTGGGAATACTCGTCAGTTGATGGGAGCTCGAAACGGGCAGCGACATGTACCTTGAGCGGGTTGCCCGGCAACGCCGGTCGCAGCACGACAACCACGAACGACCGCTCCGGGACGAATCCCAACAGCGCGGGCACAGCGGCAATGAACTGACCCGGTTCCTTGAGCAAAACTTCGGACGACGACATAAGCGGACTCCTCAATGAGACAAGCCCGACAGCGCAGCGTGGACACCACCGAAATAACCGATGTCCGCGCCGCGCCTTCGGGGCGGTGGGCGCAACGCGTCGACACCGGCGGCGTCAGTGGGCGGTCAAGCCGAGAAACCCATGCCCGAGCCGCGGTCGATCTATTGGCACCCACGGGTGTTCGCACCCGCGCGGCTTGACCACCCACGCCGCCGGTGTAGCGTGCGCCCGCCCACCGCCCCAAAGCGCGCCGCGCGAAATCTCATCCAACTCAGACACCTCAATTGGCCTGGACCGAGTAGCAACTGGTTCCCGTCGCCGGTGACTTCGGCTGTGCGAGCACGATGTCGCGCATGGCACTTGCGGCGATGTGACCTCAGCCTGTGCTCAAGCGTCGCGTGTTGTCGGCAGCTGGTGGCACACTGGGCCTTTGTGACCGGTAGCGTGGAGACGGCAGCGATCAAGGTCGGGGCGGGCCTGGCGGGAACATCGACCCGATGGGGTTGGCAGAAGCTGCGCCCAGACTGCTCCAGGCAAGGATTGATCCGTGCGGCGAATGATCTGGCAGTCGAGGTCAGGCAGAAAGAGGAACAGTCGCGAAATCAACTTCGTGGCGGAGCGGGGATGTCCATCGACTTGGAGTTCCAGACGTCGGATGGGTCATCATCGGATCCCGCAGATCTACTGGAGCTGAACACGATCGAGCAACGCTATGAAAACCTCGCCAGCCCGCGTCGATTGGTCATCCTAGGAGAACTCGGTGCCGGCAAGACTGTGACGCTGAACCAGCTCGTACTCGATCTTCTCGCACGCCGGTCGGCACTTTCAGACTCCGGGCGATACGACACTCCAGTGCCGGTCCGCGTGGGTCCGTCCGGCTGGGACGGAAAACAACCATTCTCGGAGTGGATGGCGATTCGACTGACGACCGAATACCAGGTCCCACGATCAGTCACGGCCGCTCTGATGAGGAAGGGGTATGTACTCCCCGTTCTCGATGGCTTGGATGAGATGGACTCCGACGATACCGATCCAGTACACGCCCGCAGCGCACTGGAACTTCTCAGCACTACCGCCCCGTGGAGTTCTCGGCCTTTAATTGTGTCGTGCCGTACGAGCGCATTCTATCGATTGCGCGAATCCGGTGGGATGCCACTCGTTGATGCGAAGATCTACGTCTTGAAAAGTCTCGACCCGTCGAATATTTGGGTCCAGCTCGAAAACTATCGTCAACGATTCGATCTTCCTTCAACTCGTTGGGAGACCGTGCTCGATAACATTGCCGAAGAATCGGATGGTTCGCTCGCTCGCACCCTGCGTACGCCGCTCATGCTTGGCCTTGCAGCAGATCTGCTGCGAAGTGGAGATCAAGAAGCAGTTTCTTCTATTACGGTACCAGCGGCGCCTGAAGAGATCGAACGGTCGCTCCTGAGTTCATGGATCCGAGTTGCGGTTGGGGGAATCGATGAGTCTGACCGAGCTCGCTCATATGGTGCAGCTGCGGTGGAGGGGTGGCTCGGCAACCTGGCCGCACATCTTGATCGTGAGCAAACGGCGGGGCGTGATGGTCAGGAAATAACACTCGATCAGTTTTGGCGACTGGCTGGGCGCGGAAAGTGTCTGGCGGTTCATACTGCCTTTATACTTGCCGTGTCATTGATAGTTGCGGGTGTTCTCTCTCTGTTTCCTACGGCAAGTGGATTTGAGTGGAAGTTAGTGATGACTTTCGTGCTCATCTTTGCTCCGATGGGATTGGTTCTATACGGGCTTGACTCTGGTTTGCGAATCCACGCTCCAGGGTTTCGAGGCGTATCGGAGCGCTTTGCTTGGAAGGTTCCAGGGCACCGCCGCTGGCGCCGAGGTTTGCAAAGCGCTTCGGTAATTGGCGGATGCGCCCTTGCCTTCTTTGCGGTTATAACTGCGATCGCTTGGCTGCTCACCCCGGAAGCTGCGGTACGAGAAGTTGCCGCCGCATACCTTCTCCTCTCCAGCTTGGCCGTCGCATTCGGAATCATCGCTGGACTTATCGTTGGTTTCACCACCACCTTCGAAGAACGTGTTGCACTGGGGCGAAATGAACGCCGACCAATTCGTGAGGGCCAAGTGGCTGCATTGCTCTCAGGCGCGGCGGCCTTCATCATCTTCGGTAGCGCGGGGGCAGTCGCTGCACCTGTGGTAATTGGGAACAATGCCAGTGCAATACAGTCCGGTGTGCAGTGTGCGGTATGGATGGCGTTCGTCGTGTGGTTTGTTGTCGGATTCAACGGCCAGAGATTTCTGGCAGCGTCTCTGATATGCAGAGTAAACGGAAAATTCTGTGGTCGTCCAGCGCAGTTCTGTAATTGGGCTCGCACGGCGGGTATCCTTCGAGTGGAAGGGGCAGGCTACCGGTTCCGGCATGCAATGTTGCAGGAATGGCTCGTTTCGAAAGCTCGCGAAAGCTAGCGTGTCGACAATCCGCCACGACCACGAAGCGAGTAGTCGGTTCGTAACCGTCCGCGCGGATCGCTCGAATCGGTACCGTGAATTAACGGTCGCCACTGTAAGCCCGGCCGCCGAATCCGACGGTGTAACTCGGCGTGGGTAGGCTTTCCGCTGATCGACTCCCGCTGAGGCCAGCAGCGAGAGCTGCATTCCGGAAGCTTCGCGGTGGTCGCCGCAGACGCACTTGGGGATCCCCTGTGCCAGGCGGGTGACCGCGTAGCGCGACAGTCATGTTCTGTTGTGCCAGAACGTTTCGTTGGTACTGGAGCTGTCGCGCGTGAGCTTGGTGGCGTCGCCGCCAGTTGGCGGCGACGAGTCCGTGGGTGACCGTGCGGACTGGTGGAGTGCTGGAGGTCCGGTGCTGCGCTGCCAGTGGAAGCGAGATTGTTTGGGAATACGCCAGTTCGATGGCGGTTCGGGCATAGGGTCAGCTGGCAGTCGGCTCCGATCGTGGTTCAAGAGGGGATGCAGATGCACGGTGTGGGACATGCTGTGGTGGTGGGCTTTTCGGCTCTCGTGGTGATGTCCGCGGTGAGCTGCGGGACCGGTGAGAACCGACAGGCTGTCCAGTCGCCGTCAGCGCCCGTATCTGTGGCCAGTTCTCCGGAGGGGACATCTGCCGCCTCGACGACCGCGTCGGTGGCATTGACGGAAGTGGATGCCGATCACTACACCGGGCAGGCGTTTGGCACGCACTTCACCGATGCGTCGGGGCGGATCGCGTGCAATTTCAATCCTGCGCAAGGCGGGTGTGTGTTCTCCGCGCCGGATCATCGGGCGGCGGATTCGGTGCCGGTGTGCGCGGGCAGTGATACGCCGATGCCGTACGCGGCGATCGGGTGGCGATCGAGTGAGGAGTTGACCACTCAGGTGCCATCGACGTGTCGGATCGCGAACGCCTTCTTCAACTCACCGGCCGCGGTCGCCGCGGACGGTCGGTTCACCGATGCGGCCTTGCCGTTGAATTCTCGGATCACGATGACGTTGGGGTGGCCGGACACGTCCAACACGATCACCTGCACCTCGACCGCGACCGAGTTCCGATGTGTGCACGGCAAATCCGGACATGGGTTCGTGGCCACCGCAACGGCTATCGAGATCTTCTGATTCAAGGCGAGCCAATCACGCTCGGCCACCACCGATCTGCGCCGATCGGTCGACGGTCGCCGACGGGATGAGCGATACCAACTTGGCACTGGGTGGGTCGTTCTCATCCGAGACTGGTTCGGCGGTCATTGGTGTGGTCCTGGCGGCGTGGTCGGATTGGAGGCGACGTGCTTGGGTCAAGATTCGGCTGACTGTGGATCGGCTGCGGTCCATCTCTCGTGCGATGCGAGTCGGGCTCCACCCGTCATCGTGGTGGTGCGCGAGAACCTGAGCTACCTCGGCCGGGTCACGGCGGCGCGCGGGATCGTTGGCGCAGACCAGCTCTGCGAGATCGATCCACTGCTGCCCGGGTGCGGCGGTCAGCTCAGGCGTGCGCACGGCGATGTGCGTATCGTTGGTGCCGGGCGATGCTTCGGCATCGACGCGTTCGTGCGGGGTGAGGTTCGTATCGCGATCAAGGTCAAGTACCCCGACCGCATGGACGGCTCCGTGCGCACGCCGGGGTGGGGCTTGCGCGAGTGCGAGCAGGGCGACAGTTGCTTGTGCCATTGAGCCTTCGACAATCAAGGGAAACAGCCATGCTTCACGTTCGGATATGGCAGCGAGCAGGGCGAGATCGCGTAATGCGGTGAAGGACAACCAGAACGCCCCGGCCGCGATCAATACAGTCATCAGGGTCGCGAGCAGATTCGTCAGGCGGGCCCCTGCGTGCGCACGGTACAAGACCGCGACTCCGTGCACAGCGGCAAGCAGAGCGATCGGCGGAACGATCGCGACCGTCGCCGAGATTTCTGGACGTGCGGACGCATGTAGCGC
Organism: Nocardia uniformis NBRC 13702; assembly: GCF_001613345.1. Classification (GTDB taxonomy): domain Bacteria; phylum Actinomycetota; class Actinomycetes; order Mycobacteriales; family Mycobacteriaceae; genus Nocardia; species Nocardia uniformis. The sequence continues at coordinate 101,472 of NZ_BDCE01000046.1, forward strand.
CGCGTGGGCCGCGTTGCCGGTGACGCTCATGGTGACGGCGATGACGAGAACACACCAGAAGAAGCGGCGTGCTCCTGTGGACAGGTCCGGGTCTGGCGAAGCAGCGGACGCGTGCGTGTGGGTGTCGGTGCGCACGGATGTGTGATGAGCGATGGTCATGCGGTATCTCCAGGAGGTCTGAGTCAGCGTGCGGGCGCGGCGGTGATGCGCGGAGGCGATGGGAAAGCGGGCACGAGAGGGTGCGGCTCTCCGGTCATGACTGCGACGACGGCGGCGATTTCGGGAAGATTCGATTTGACGTAAGTCGCGGTGGTGCCGGACTTTTTGTCCTCGTGGCTGGCGAAGTAGCGAGCGACAGCGAACCCGAAGTTGCGTTCGACCCAGGTGAGGGTGGTGTGGCGGAGCCAGTGGATCGTGATGCCCTGGACGGCTACCCACGGCAGTTCCTCGCCGATACGGGCCCAGAGGTGGTCGTAGCGCCGTGAGGTGATCGGCTTGCCGTTGCGGTAGCGCAGCAGCTGCCCGGATTGCGGTGCTTTGCGATCGCGGGCGTGCTGGAGCATGTGGCGCATCAGAGTGGGGGACACCGGCTGCCAGCGTTCGGTGTCACCCTTCTCTCGAAGCCGGATCAGGCATTGGTCGGGATCGAGGTCGGCTGGTCTCACCGAGAGCGCGCCACCGCGTCGGCACGCGGTCTCGGTGTGCAGGCGCAGAATCAGGCAATCCAGTTCCGGGTCGTCGCCGGTGGAGGCCGCCGCCGTGTTGATGTCGGCGAGCTGTTGGGGCGGGATCGCGTAGCGCCCAGCGGAACGGCGTGCCGGTTTCGACACCTTGCGAGCGGGATTGTCTGCGGGGCGGATCCAGCAGCGTTCCTCGGCGAACCGGTACACGCATCGGGCAGCTCCGACGAAGTTCTCGACCGCTCCGCGGCCTGAGCGCGAACCACCCGCTTGCGCACCAACTTTGACCTGTTCGGCCATGGCCGTGAGTTCGTGTTGGGCGGGTTCATCGAGGCGGCGATCGCCCCATTCGTTCAGTAGCCGGTGGAAGTGGGTGTTATAGGTACGCAAAGTACCCGGCGTCAGGGTCGCCCGCACCAACGGGATCACCTCGGCGAAGGTGGGTGCGAGGATCGGATCGCCGATGAGATCTGTTGGGGCGATGCCCATTTGAGACAGCAGCAGACGGGCGGCGGCGACGGTTTCGGCGCTGGGGCTGGGTCCGGAAAGTGAACTGGGGACGGTCATGCGCGATCACCTCGCACCAGCTCGGACCGGACCGGTTCGAGTAGCGAGTGCAGGGCACCTGGTGGGAAGAGCGCCATCTGACCGTGTGCGGGATAGGCGGCGATCAGGAGGCGGTCGCCGATGTACAGGTTCACACGTCGGCGCATTCGGTAGGGCACACGGAGGTAGCCCTGCCCGGTGATCGTCACCGCGCTGTGGGTCGTGGTCCGGATGAGCAGTGCGCCATGCTCGGTCGGACGAATGTCGACCGGGGTACGCGGTTCCCACCCGAGAGCTTCGACCGTGCGTTTGTCGGAGACCCGGCCACCGTCGGATACCGACCCGAGACCGTAGACCACAGCGGCCCCACGTTCCGGCGGTACCGGCAGCGGGTCGAGGGGCCCGTGGATGAGCTGCTGCAAGGGAGCAGGGGAGGGAACGATCGGGGCGATCACGCCGATCATGAGAACCACCCCCACACCGATGGTGTTGGACGGGCGGCTATTTGCAGGTTGCCTGGCAGTAGCGGGCATCCCCGCATCGCGGGTGCGGGCGCGTGCTCAAGTGCACTTTCACACGCTGGGACAATGTTTGACAGATCTGTCAGGTTTTCGTGCGCGAGGGGGGACTTGAACCCCCACGTCCGTGGACACCAGAACCTAAATCTGGCGCGTCTGCCAATTTCGCCACTCGCGCTGATGGTACGACCGTCCAAACTCTACCGGGCTGAACATGGATCGCGAAGTACCCGGGGGTGTGGCGTACTGGTCGGTAACCCTACCTGGGAATATAACAATTCGATAACTGAGAACATGAGGGGGGCTCAACTTTCCTTCACTGATGTAACCGCGTGGACCTGGGGGTTCAAACATGAGGCGGGGTCATGTTTCTGATCGTTCTGGTACGTGTGTGCATGAATACTCCGGGGTAGGGGGTCTGGCATAGGGGGAAACATGAGGAACTCCTCATGATTTTGTGGAATCCTCGGCTCCACCAGGGCCGGTTGGCCGAGGGAAGACCTGCGCAACGAGAGCGCGGCCCCGTCCTGCGGGGGCAAGCCGCTACGAGAAGGAAGTCGACGCTTTGACGATCAACGAGAGCACCGGGACCGGATCCAAGGCGAGGGTGGCGCGTAAGGCCTCGGAGGGCGGGGTCAGATCGTCGCTGCTGGATAGGTTGCTGGGCGGTGTGCCGTATGCGCTGGCCTTCGGTGGACAGGGTGCTCAGTGGTTGCGCGAGCTCGAGGAGATCGGGCGCGACAGTGCACTGGAGCCGGAACTCACCGCGCTGGTGAACGATGCGGCGCGGCGGCTGGAACCCGTTGCTGCGCAGCTGCTCGTAGTCCGGCCGGTTGGTTTCGACCCCATTGGTTGGATGCTCGAGGAAGAGATCGCCGATCCCGAGCAGGGGGATGTGTCGGCGGCTCCTGCTCCGCAGGTGCTGCGGTCGGCCGCGGTATCCATGCCGGGCGTCTTCCTCACCCAGGTGGCCGCATTGCGTGCGTTGAGGTTGCAGGGCCTCGATATCGCCGCACAGGCTCCGGTCTCGTACGTCGGGCACTCGCAGGGTCGCCTGGCCGCCACCGCCGCCGCGGCGCACGGACAGCGCGACGGGGAAATGCTCGCCCTGGCCCAGCTGATCGGTGCCGCCGCGAGTCTCGTCGCCCGCCGTCGCGGGCTGGTACCGGTGGGCGAGCGCATGCCCATGGTGGCCGTATCCCACGTCGACCCCGACAAGCTGCAGGCCGTTATCGAGGAACTCTCCGCGGGCGTGGAGCCGAGCCAGGCCGCCGTGCTGTCGATTCGCAACGGCCGCCGCCGCGCGGTGCTCTCGGGTCCCGTCGCGCAGCTGGATCGGGTGCGGCAGCGCTGCGCCGAGATCAGCGCCGACCAGACCCGCGACCGTGACGCCAAGAAGCGTGGCGGCTCCGTCTTCGCTCCCGTCTTCGAGGACATTCCGGTCGAGGTGGCCTTCCACCACCCGGCGCTGGCCGAAACCGTCGAGCTGGTGAGCGAGTGGGCCGGACAGTGCGGACTCGATACCGAGCTGGCCGCCACCCTCACCCAGGAAATCCTGGTCGACCCCATCGACTGGGTCGCCACCGTCGATGAAGTGGTCGCCAGTGGCGCACAGTGGATTCTGGACCTCGGTCCGGGCGATCTGCTCTCCCGCCTCACCTCCGGCTCGCTCAAGGGCACCGGCGTCGGCGTCCTCGCCGCCTCCACCCGCCCCGGCCAGCGCAGCCTGTTCACTCCGGGCGCGGCACCCGAAATCGCTCCCGCCTGGGCGGAATTCGCACCCAAGCCGATCCGCCTGCCCAATGGCCGCGTGGTCGTCGAGACCGCGTTCACCCGTCTCACCGGCCGCTCGCCCATCCTGCTGGCGGGCATGACCCCCACCACTGTCGATGCGAAAATCGTTGCCGCCGCAGCCAATGCGGGCCACTGGGCCGAACTCGCGGGCGGCGGCCAGGTCACCGAGCAGATCTTCGCCGATCGCGTCGAGGAGCTGAAGACGCTGCTGCACCCGGGTCGCGCGGTGCAGTTCAACTCGCTGTTCCTCGATCCCTACCTGTGGAAGCTGCAACTCGGCGGTAAGCGCCTGGTGCAGAAATCCCGTTCCGCCGGTGCGCCTTTCGACGGCGTCATCGTCACCGCCGGTATTCCGGAGCTCGAAGAGGCCGTCGCGCTTATCGAGGAACTCACCGAAATCGGCATAACCCATGTGGCGTTCAAGCCCGGCACCGTCGCCCAGATCCGGGCCGTGCTGCGCATTGCCGACACCGCGCCCGACTACCCGGTCATCATGCATATCGAGGGCGGCCGCGCCGGTGGTCACCACTCCTGGGAAGACCTCGACGACCTGCTGCTCGAGACCTATTCCGAACTGCGCAGCCGCACGAATGTGATCGTTTGTGTGGGCGGGGGCATCGGCACCCCCGAGCGCGCCACCGAATACCTCACCGGCGCTTGGGCACAGCCCTACGGCTACCCGGTCATGCCCCTGGACGGCGTACTGGTCGGCACCGCCGCCATGGCCACCCTCGAGGCCACCACCGCCCCCGAGGTCAAGCAGTTGCTGGTCGATACCCCCGGCACCCCGAACTGGGTCGGCGCGGGTACCGCCACCGGCGGAATGGCTTCCGGCCGTAGCCAATTGGGTGCCGACATCCACGAGATCGACAATGCGGCCTCGCGCACCGGTCGCCTGCTGGACGAGGTCGCCGGTGACAGCGACGCGGTCGCCGAGCGCCGCGCGGAAATCATCGAGGCCCTCGACCGCACCGCCAAGCCGTACTTCGGCGACGTCGCCACCATGACCTACGTGGAGTGGCTGGAGCGCTACGTCGAACTGGCCGTGGGCCTGGACCGCCGCAAGGATTTCGACTGCGGCGGCGATTTCACCGACGCCATTGCCGACGCCACCAGCTCGGTATGGCTGGACATCACCTGGCGCAATCGCTTCGCGGAGATGGTGCGCCGCACCGAATCTCGCCTCAATGCGGCCGATCGCGGCGAAATCGAAACCCTCTTCGCCGACGACTCCGTCTTCGAGGAGCCGGTGCGCGCCCTGTGCACACTCAAGGAGCGCTACCCGGCCGCCACCGCCACCGTCCTGCACCCGGCCGATGTGCCGTTCTTCATCTCGCTGTGCAAGACCCCCGGCAAGCCGGTCAACTTCGTCCCCGTCGTCGACGGCGATGTCCGTCGCTGGTGGCGCTCGGATTCGCTGTGGCAGGCCCATGATCCGCGCTACAGCGCCGATCAGGTGTGCGTCATCCCGGGCACCGTCGCCGTCGCGGGCATCACCCGCGTGGACGAGCCCGTCGGCGAACTGCTCGACCGCTTCGAGCAGGACGCCGCCTACTCACTGGTCCGCTCGGGCAGTGTCCCGGCCGCCGTGGACGGTCGCCGCCGCGCCGAAATCACCCAGGGCGCAATCGATACCGTAATCGCCGCCCCCGATGTGGAATGGGCCGGACGCACCACTGTCAACCCCGTCCACCGGCTCGGCGACGTGCACGAGTGGACCGCGGACGGCAAGGGCGCCGTGCACCCGCGCACCGGTGCGACCCTGATCGCCAGCACCGGACCCGAAACCGACAGTGCCTACGTGGAATTGACGGTTCCGCTGCTCGGCCGTGACGCCGTGCGCATTCGCATCACCGTGCCGGTCTCCGTCTACAACGGTGGCGCGCCCGTGGTCACCGCGGACGATGCCGAGGCCGCCATGTCGGCGCTGCTCGGCGTCGCGGCCGGACAGTCGCTGCCGGAGGTCAAGACCTTCGACGGCACCAAGGTCGCGCACGTCAATCTGGCGTGGACCTCCGACCTCATCGCCGATCACGCGGGTGTCACCGGTTCCGGACTGCCGGAGCACCTCAGCACCATCGGCCGCACCGTGCCCGACGTACTCGTAGGTGCCTGCTGGCCCGCCGTTTTCGCGGTGCTCGGCGCCACCCGCACCGCCGAGGGCACGAGCGTGATCGAAGGCATGCTCGACCTGGTCCACCTGGACCACCAGATCAACCTGGTCGGCCAATTGCCCGACGGCGCAAGCGTGCTGGCCGTGCGTGCGGAGGCCGGCGAGACCCTCGATACCGACCTCGGCCGGGTTGTCGAAGTACGAGTCAAGATCACCGGCATGCTGGACAAGCCGGAAACCGGTATGTCCATGCCGGTTATCGCGACCCTCACCGAGCGCTTCGCCATTCGCGGCCGCACCGGCGCCGGTGAACTCACCGATCCGCCACGTGCCGCGGGCGCGCTGACCGCCGACGCCGCCGACACCCCGCGTCGCCGCCGCCGCGATGTCACGCTGACCGCACCGCGCGCCATGGCCGCCTTCGCGCAGGTATCGGGCGACCACAACCCGATTCACACCAGCGATGCCGCCGCCAAGCTGGCCGGACTCGGCAGCCCGATCGTGCACGGCATGTGGCTGTCGGCCGCCGCGCAGCACGCCGTCTCGGCCATCGACCCGACCGATAAGGTGCCGCCGCGCACCATTACCGCGTGGACCACCCGCTTCCTCGGCATGGTCCGCCTGGGCTCGCAGATCGACGTGCGCGTCGAGCGCGTCGCGGTGGATCGCGGCAGTGAGATTGTCGAGGTGTCCTGCCGGATCGACGGTGACCTCGTCATGACCGGCACCGGCCGGATCGCACCCGCCAGGACCGTGTACGCCTTCCCGGGCCAGGGCATTCAGACCAAGGGGATGGGTCTGGACGCTCGCACCCGCTCCAAGGCGGCCAAGGACATCTGGGACCGTGCCGATAAGCACACCCGCGACGCCCTCGGCTTCTCGATCCTCGCCGTGGTACGCGACAACCCGACCTACCTCAAGGCCCGGGGCGTCGAATACCGGCATCCGCAGGGCGTTCTGCACCTGACCCAGTTCACCCAGGTCGCCATGGCGACCCTCGGTGTCGCGCAGGTCGCGGAGCTGCGGGAATCGGGTGCGTTCGTGGAAGGCGCGATGCTGGCCGGACATTCGGTCGGGGAGTACAACGCGCTCGCCGCCGTCGCCGGGGTGCTGCCGCTCGAGGCCGTCCTCGAGGTGGTGTTCCAGCGTGGGTCCGCCATGCACGAGCTGGTGCCCCGTGATGCCCAGGGCCGCAGCGACTATCGGATGGCCGCCATCCGTCCGTCGCAGATCGGCGTGCCCGATGCCGCGGTGATCGATTTCGTCGCCACCATCGGTGCCAAGGCCGGTGAATTCCTCGAGGTCGTGAACCTGAACCTGCGTGGTTCCCAGTACGCCATCGCGGGTACCGTCGCCGGACTCGAGGCCCTCGAAGCCGAAATCGAGCGTCGCCGCGCCGAAACCGGCGGTAAGCGCGCCTTCGTGGTGGTGCCCGGCATCGATGTGCCGTTCCACTCCACCGTGCTGCGCGCCGGCGTGCCGGAATTCCGGTCCAAGCTGCGCGAACTGCTGCCGGAGGATCTGCATCCGGAACTGCTCGTCGGCCGCTACATTCCGAACCTGGTGCCGCGACCGTTCAATCTGAGTCGCGAATTCATCGCCGAGGTCGCCGAATACGTGCCGTCCGAGCCGCTCGCCAAGGTGCTCGCGGACTTCGACACCTGGGCCGCCAACCCGGTCGAACTGTGCCGTGTGCTGCTGATCGAACTGCTGGCCTGGCAGTTCGCCAGCCCGGTGCGCTGGATCGAAACCCAGGATCTGCTGTTCACCGATACCGCCCACGGGGGCCTCGGTGTCGAGCGCTTCATCGAAATCGGTGTGGCCGCAACGCCTACCGTCGCCAACCTGGCGACCAATACGCTCAAGCTGCCCGCGTTCTCCAACGCCACGGTCGAGGTGCTCAATATCGAGCGCGAAGCCGCCGTCGTATACGCAACCGATACCGATCCCGCGCCGGTGGAGGAGCCCGAGGAGACTCCGGCCGCCGCCGAAACCATCACCGCCGCAGGCGCTCCCGCCTCGGTCGCGGCCCCGGCCGCGCCGTCGGGTGGACCGCGCCCCGACGACATCGCGTTCACCGCCGCCGACGCCACCCGCGTACTCATCGCGCTGTGGACCAAGCTGCGCCTGGATCAGATCGGTCCGGTCGACACCATCGAGGGCCTGTGCGACGGCGTGTCCTCGCGCCGCAATCAGCTCCTGGTCGACCTCGGCTCCGAGCTGTCCCTGGGTGCCATCGACGGTGCCGCCGATGCCGATATGGGCGCCCTGTCCGCCACCGTCGAGCGCCTGGCCCGCACCTACAAGCCGTTCGGCTCGGTGCTGTCCGATTCGATCGGCGACCACCTGCGCAAGGTGTTCGGTCCCTCCGGGAAGCGGCCCGCCGCCATTGCCGAACGCGTCAAGAAGGTGTGGGAACTCGGCGACGGCTGGGCCAGCCACGTCACCGCCGAGGTATCCCTCGGCACCCGCGAGGGCGCTTCCGTCCGCGGCGGCGACCTGGGCGGCCTGGTTTCCGGTGCGCTGGGTGACGGTGCGTCCGTGGACGCCGCCATCGACGCGGCCGTGCAGGCGGTGGCCGGACGCCGCGGTATCGCGGTCTCCATGCCGTCCTCCGGTGGTGGCGGCGGCGCGACCGTCGACGCCGCCGCGCTGGGCGAATTCACCGAGCAGATCACCGGCCGCGACGGCGTTCTCGCCACCGCCGCCCGGGTGGTGCTCGAGCAGCTCGGCCTGACCGAGCAGCTGTCCGCCCCGGCGGCCAGCGACGAGACCCTGGTTGATCTGGTCTCCGCGGAACTCGGTTCCGATTGGCCGCGCCTGGTGGCGCCCGCCTTTGACGCCAAGAAGGCCCTCCTCATCGACGACCGCTGGGCCACCGCCCGTGAGGATCTCGCGCGGCTGTGGCTGGGCAATGACGCCGATATCGCCGACCTGCCGGTTGACGGATTCATCGGTGCGGGCGAAGCCGTTGCGGTACAGGCGAACTGGTGGCGCGAACGCGCCATGGGCGAAGCCCGCTCAGTGCTGGCCGGACTCTACGGCCGCATTGCCGAGGCCGCTGTCGAGGTGAGCGAGCCGGGTGAATGGTCCGGCGAGATCGCGGTAATCACCGGCGCCAGCAAGGGTTCCATCGCGGCCGCGGCGACCGGGCGACTGCTCGGCGGCGGCGCGACCGTCGTCGTCACCACCTCCAAGCTCGACGACAACCGGATCGGCTTCTACAAGCAGCTCTACCGCGACAATGCCCGCAATGGCGCGGCACTGTGGGTGGTGCCCGCGAATATGGCCTCCTACACCGATATCGACGCGCTCATCGACTGGGTCGGCAATGAGCAGATCGATAATGCCGGTGGCGCGAAGATCCTGGTCAAGGAGGCCATGACCCCCACCATGCTGATGCCGTTCGCGGCACCGCGGGTGGCCGGTGACCTCGCCGACGCGGGTGCGCGCGCCGAAATGGAGATGCGTGTCCTGCTCTGGTCGGTGGAGCGCCTCATCGGCGGGCTGTCCAAGATCGGCGCTGATCACGATGTGGACGCCAAACTCCATGTGGTGCTGCCGGGTTCACCCAACCGCGGTCTCTTCGGTGGCGATGGCGCCTACGGCGAGTCCAAGGCCGCCCTCGATGCCGTGGTCGCCAAGTGGCGGGCCGAGAAGTCGTGGTCGACCCGGGTCACCCTGGTGCACGCCCTGATCGGCTGGGTGCGCGGCACCGGCCTGATGGGTCATAACGATCCGCTGGTCGAGGCCGTCGAGAAGGCCGGCGTGCACACCTGGTCCACCCAGGAGATGGCCGACGAGCTGCTCAAGTGGTGCACCGACCGGGCCCGCACGGTCACCGCCACCGGACCGCAGCAGATCGACCTGACCGGCGGGCTGGCCAGTGCCAAGCTGGATCTGTCGGCGCTGGGTAAAGAGGCCGCGGAAGCGGCCGCGGCCGAGGAGGATTCGGCCGAGCAGGTCGCGACCATCGCGGCGCTGCCCGCCCCGCCGACACAGCTCTCCTCCGCACTGCCCGTTCCCGAATGGGGCTCGGTCACCGCCGATCTCGACGATATGGTCGTGATAGTCGGTGCCGGCGAGCTCGGCCCCTACGGCTCGGCGCGCACCCGCTTCGAGATGGAGGTCTCCGACGAGCTGTCCGCCGCCGGTGTCCTCGAACTGGCGTGGACCACCGGTCTGGTCACCTGGGAACAGGAGCCCAAGGCGGGCTGGTACGACACCGAAACCGGGGACTATGTAGACGAATCCGAGCTGGCCGAGCGCTACCACGACACCGTGGTGGAGCGCTGCGGTGTGCGTCGCTACGGCGACGACGGGGCCATGGTCGACAACACTGCCCCGTTGCTCACCTCGGTGTTCCTGGACAAGGACCTCACCTTCGTCGTCAATAGCGAGACCGAGGCCCGCGCCTTCTACGCCGCCAGCCCGGAGCAGACCGTCATCACGCCGGTCGAAGGCACCGGCGGGGGCGGTGGGGCGGGGGCCAACACAGACTGGCAGGTTATCCGCAAGGCGGGCACCGAGATCCGGGTGCCGCGCAAGGCCAAGCTGTCGCGCACCGTCGGCGGCCAGATCCCCACCGGCTGGGATCCCACCAAGTGGGGCATCTCCGCTGATATGGCGGGTTCGGTCGACCGGGTGGCGCTGTGGAACATCGTCTGCACCGTGGACGCGTTCCTGAGCTCCGGCTTCAGCCCCGCCGAACTGATGAACTGGGTGCACCCGGCCATGGTCGCCAATACCCAGGGCACCGGTATGGGTGGCATGTCGTCCATGCGCTCGCTCTACATCGACAACCTGCTCGGTGAGCCGCGCGCAAACGACATCCTCCAGGAGGCGCTGCCGAACGTCGCTCTGGCACATGTGGTTCAGAGCTACGTCGGCTCCTACGGCGGCATGGTCCACCCGGTCGCCGCCTGTGCGACCGCGGCGGTCTCGGTCGAGGAGGGCGTCGACAAGATCCGCCTCGGCAAGGCCGACCTGGTGGTGGCCGGCGGATACGACGATCTCGGTATCGAGGGCATCGTGGGCTTCGGCGATATGTCGGCCACCGCGGACTCGGCGGCCATGAGCTCCAAGGGCATCAGCGACCGGTACTTCTCCCGGGCCAACGACCGCCGTCGCGGCGGATTCGTCGAATCCCAGGGTGGCGGAACGGTTCTCCTCGCTCGCGCCAGCGTCGCGGCGGAGATGGGGCTGCCGGTACTCGGTGTGGTGGCCTTCGCGCAGTCCTTCGCCGACGGTGTGCACACCTCGATCCCGGCCCCGGGGCTCGGCGCACTCGCCGCCGGACGCGGTGGCCCGGAGTCGAAACTCGCTGCCGCCCTGCGGAAGCTGGGCGTCGCCCCGGACGAGGTCGCCGTGATCTCCAAGCACGACACCTCCACCGCGGCCAATGATCCCAATGAGTCCGAGCTGCACGAACGCCTCGCGACGGCCATCGGCCGCTCCGAGGGCGCACCGCTGTTCGTGGTGTCGCAGAAGGCCCTCACCGGGCACGCCAAGGGGGGCGCGGCGGCCTTCCAGCTCATCGGCCTGTGCCAGGTGCTGGAACAGGGCATCATCCCGCCCAACCGCAGCCTCGACTGCGTGGACGACAAGATGAAGGCCTACCCGCACCTGGTGTGGCTGCGCGAGGCACTGAAGTTGGGAGATCGCTTCCCGCTCAAGGCCGGTCTGGTCACCTCACTCGGCTTCGGGCATGTGTCCGGACTGCTCGCGATCGTGCATCCGCAGGCGTTCGTACAGGCCATCGACCCGGAGCGGCGCGAGGAGTACCTGCGGAAGGCCGAGGAGCGCAAGCTGAGTGGTCGGCAGCGGTTCGTGGAGGCCATGTGCGGCGGCGACGCCCTCTACGAGCGTCCGGCCGACCGTCGTCTCGGCGGCGACGGCACCCCGGCCAAGCAGTCGCGGCAGCTGGAAGCCGACATGCTGCTGTCGCGGGACGCACGACTGGGTACCGACGGGGTGTACGTCGCGAGTTACGGTCCCGCCTGCAGCTGACAGTGGAAGCCGCTGCCGCGCTGAGTAATTCAGCGCGGCGCGGCCCCGTAGCAGCCCCGTCATTCCGGCGTGTACGCAGCCCCGTCATTCCGGCATGTTTATGGCCGGAATCCACACCTGCGATCAGTAGTGGATCCCGGCCAAAAGCACGCCGGGATGACGGAGCTGCCGCGCTTTGGATGGCAGTGCGGCGGCGCTTTGATGACGGAGCGGCGGCGCTTTCGAGGGCGGGCGGCCGCGCTTCGATGGCGGACCGGCCGCGCTTCGGTGAAGGAGTGGCCGCGCTTCGATGACGTGCTGGCCCCGCTGTATAGCGGCGGATACGACGGTTCCGCTGGTATGTTGCAGCCGAATTGGTGACCGCCCCCACAAAGGGTCGCACCGTGTTCACGTCCGCTGAACGGACGGCGGCGGCCTGTGTGGTCGCCGTAATCGACGGAGGAGCTGCAAGTCTGTGACGATCCTGGGTATCGGCCTGGACCTGGTGACCATTTCCGAGTTCACGGAGCAGATGAAGCGTGCCGGAACCACCATGATCCGGGAGAGTTTCACCGCGGGGGAGCGGCGCTACTGCGAGAGCAAGGGCACCGACCCGGCACGCAGTTACGCGGCCCGCTGGGCGGCGAAAGAGGCCGTGATCAAGGCGTGGGCCAATTCGCGCTTCGCCCGCAGCCCACAGGTCGGTGACAACCCGTATCCGCTCATCGAGGTCGTGAACGATGCCTGGGGGCGGCCGAGTATCAAATTGCACGGCCTCGCGGCGGAATTCCTGCCGCGCGTCCGAGTTCACCTGTCGCTCACCCACGATGGGGATACGGCGGCGGCCATGGTGGTGCTGGAAGATCCGGGCGAACTGGCCGATCTCATCGAAGGCTGAGCGACAATCCTGCCGGGCAGGCCGACATCCTGGCGTGCGCCGTCCTGGTCAGCTCGGCGTGCGCACCCCCTGTCAGCCTGGTGTGCGTCGTCCCTGCCAGCCTGGTGTGCGCCGCCCCTGTCAGCTTGGCGTGCGCCGTACCGGTCATCCCGGCGTGCTTTGGCCGGGATCCACGTTCCGTAGTGCCGCAACCTATCTCGGTGGATTCCGGCCGAACGCATGCCGGAATGACGGGCGGGATTACGCCTGAAGCACCGTTGGTCGCCGCAGCTAGTCGCCGCCGCGCTGTCCGCCGGTGCGCGATTCCTTCTCCGCGATCAGCAGATACGCGACCATGAGTCGTTTCAGCTCCGATACCGCGTCCTCGTGGCTGAGTCCGTCCTGTACGGAGAAGTTCAGCATCGAGTACACGACGTGCACCAGCACCTGCGCCATCATGGCGCGCCGGGCCCGCGGGGTGCGGGGCATGAGCGGGCGCAGCATCTGCGCGACCGCGTCGGCGAATTCCTTCTCGTGGATCGCGCCGGTGGCCCGGGTCGACGGGGTCGACTGCATGGCCAGCCACACCTCGCGCCGTGACGGATCGGTCATCCACAGCTGCGCCAGGTGGTCCACGAAGCTGTTCATGTACCGCAGCCAGTCCATGGACGGGATTTCGCCGTGGAAGTTGGCCAGCTCCTGCGAAACCGCCACCAGATCTTGACGATTGAGCTCGCAGACGATCACGTATTTATTGGCGAAGAACTGGTAGAGGGTGCCGATCGGGACTTCCGCGCGAGCCGCGACCTCCTCACAGGTGAAGGATTCGAAGCCGACTTCGACGAGCAGTTCCCTGGACGACTGGAGCAGTGCGTCGAATTTCCGTTTGCTCCGTTCCTGCGTCGGGCGGCGACGGGGCATCAACTCTTGCGGGTCGTCCTGCAACTCCAACGCAGGGTCGGGCCTTCGCGTTGCCCTCGCTCCCGTGCGCATTTCCACGTTCAACAGGCTACTGGTAGCGACACGCGGATGACACGCGGTGGTGTCCTGCGTGTTTACAAGAGGCCCAACAGTTATGACCAATCCACACCGAGTGTGGCGCCGAACACTCATTGCAGCTGCTCCAGCGGCTGGACTAAAACGCGCAAGGCGGAAGGCTGAATCAGTGGTTGTTCCTGCGGTTGTTCGATCCGCGGTGACGCTCGGTGTTTCCACCGAGCGTGGCACCGTCCATGCGGTGGCGCTGGCAGACGACGGCGACAAGTTGTCCGAGCGGGTACTGCTGCACATCACCGGAAAGGTCGGCGGCGAGACGAAGGCCGATCTGGCCGCCGCCGTCGAGGCGGTTATGGATGCCGTCGCCGATAAAATCGGGCCGGATCGCGACATCGTGGGGGCGGCTGTCGCCTACCGCGATGCCGCCGAACGGCGCGCCATTGTCACGCGGCTCGCGGCCGGACGGTGGCATGAGGCGTCGCTGGTCTCGGCCAAGTCCTCACATCTGGCGGTGGCGCGAGCCATGACCTGGGTGGATGAATTCGACGATCTCGCCATCTGTGAGGTCGTTCCCGGCTTCCAAGCGTTCTCCCTCATCGACGGCGAACGTACCCGGGTGCTGGCGGCGGTCACACTGAACGGCGGTGCGGCCAGTGAGGAGGCCATGCGGGCCGCCGTCACCGCGGCCTGGGATCAGTTCGACGCTGCCGGGGTCCGCCCGGATGCCGTGGTGCTGATCGGTTCCGCCGCAAGCGAACCCGGCGTGGTAGCGGCGCTCCAGGCGGGATTCGGTGCGCCGATCATTCCGTGCCGGGTAGCGGCGGCCGCTCCGGCCATCGGCGCGGCGCTGGCCGCGCTGCCGGAGGTCGAGGTCGCCGGTGAGGCGGCCGAACGGCTGAAGCGCACCCGTGGCACGGCGGCGCTGTTCGCGGCGGCGAGCGTGCTCGCTGGCGGGCTGGTAGCAGGCGGGGTGTACACGGCGAGCAGTAACTCGCGCACGGTGCCCGAACCCATGCTCACCGACGCCCGGGTACGCGCCGACGGTAATCGTGTCGGTAATCAACCGATCGCCGATACCGGTTCGGCTCTCGGGTCTTCCAATGAAACGCATTGGGAACCCGGCATCACCGCACCCACCGAAGTCGGGGCCGAGTTGTCCCGGGAGTCGGCACCCGTGGCCGAACTCGATGTGGTGACCATCGATCCGAGCGGTAGTTGGGGTCCGGATTCGGAATCCGGAGCGCTCGGGCTCATGAGTCCGAAGCCGCTCCTCGAGGCCGAGCCGGAGGCCAATACCGGACCCGGCCACCAGTCCATCATTCCCGCCCCGACCAACCAGGTCGGCGCACCCGACGGCTTCGGTCTGTTCCCCGGGGAGGCGGCCCCGCCGCCGGTGGGTTCTCCGGAATTCCAGAAGTGGTGGGAGGGGCACTGGTCGATGATGCTGAAGTGGGCTGTCGAGCTGATGCCCCGCGCATAGCTCCCCTGCCTCCCCGAAAACTTCAGCGCTCGGTAGAGATCCGTCGACCGTTGTGTATGCGTGCCGACGGTTTTGAGCGGGGACGCCGCGACCTGTCGGTGATTACACCGACAGGTCGCGGTGGATTTCGGCTCGGTGTCTAGACCGAAAGGTCGCGGCGGAGCTTGGCAACGTGGCCGGTGGCGCGGACGTTGTACTGGGCGAGTTCGATCTTGCCCTTCTCGTCCACCAGGAAGGTGGAGCGAATGACGCCGGTGACCTTCTTGCCGTACATCATCTTTTCGCCGAAGGCGCCCCACGCGGAGAGCACCTCCTTATCCGGGTCGGACAGCAGCGGGAAGGTGAGCTGCTCGTTCTCCTGGAATTTGGCCAGCTTGGCGGGCTTGTCGGGGGAGATGCCCACGACCTCGAGGCCCGCGCCCTCCAGCGCCGCCAGGCTGTCGCGGAAATCGCAGGCCTGCTTGGTGCAGCCGGGAGTGCTCGCCGCCGGGTAGAAGTAGATGATCACCTTGCGTCCTTGGAAATCGGACAGCGATACCGAATTGCCATCGGCGTCGGACAGGGTGAAGGCGGGGGCGGTGTCGCCGGGACTGAGCCGGGAATTCTCGGTCATGCCCTGCACGCTAGCCGACCGGACGGACGGTGGTCAGCCGCTGTACCGAGGCGATGGACATCTCGGACGTTAGACTCGCAGCGGGTCGGGACCACAGGCCGGGAAGTGCCGTGTTTTATCGCGGTGGCAGCCCGAAAGTCGGTATGGCCCCATCGGACGACAATGCCGCACCTGAGGCGGCCGAAGACAGGAGTGTGACGTGGCGAGGGATACCGACGACATTCAGCGCGAGATCGAGGCCGCGCGCCATCGGCTCGCGACCACGCTCGACGAACTCGCGGTGCGCGCCGATCCGCAGCGATTGGCCGACAACACCAAGCACGCCATTGTGGCGAAGGTGAACGAGCCGAAGATCAAGTACAGCCTGATCGGCGCGGGTGCCCTCTTCGTACTCCTGCTGCTGGTCAAGATCTTCCGCTGAGAATTCGCCCAACTCTCGGGGCTCTCAGGGGCTTCGCCCCCGGAAACCCCACATGGGCGGCCGGGTCGAGGCGCGTGATCTGATACTCGCGGCTGCGGGGTGCCTGCGCCCGCCTTGGCCACCTCGATCGCCCCGGTTGTCCAGAAGACGCGAGGCCGAAAAGACGAACACCCGGTGCGGTCGAGGCACCGGGTGTTTTGTGTCTGAATCAGGTATTCGTGAATCAGACCGTCGGGCAGGCGAAACCGTCGCCGTCGGGGTCGAGGTGCGGGCCGTAGCCGTCCTCGCCCCGGAACAGTGGGGCGCGGCCCGCGTTTCGGGCGTCATCGCAGTTGCGGAACGAGCCACCGGCGGAACCGGTCTGGGTCAGCTGCGCCGAACCGACGGCGGCCGAGCCGGTATCGATGGTGGATGAACCGGTGCCGGTGGAACCGGTGGGGACGTTGGCAGAGGCGACGGCGGCGGGGGCAAATGCCGCCAATCCCGCGACACTGGCCGTGACGAGAAGCCTACGAACGTTCATGTATTCCTCAATGTTTTGTACGCGATGGGGGGTGAACCGCCGTCCACCTTCGCGAGGGACCGTTGCATTGTCAACCGGATGGGCTATTCATCGAGGCAGAAGCCTTGCGCGAGGACCCTTTCAGTGGTGTCCGACGCCATGCTCTGCGGGAATACGACCCATTCGTCCGGCTTGGAAATCCTCGATGGCATCGATGATCTCCTGTCGGGTATTCATGACGAACGGGCCGTACTGCACGACCGGTTCCCGAATGGGTTGACCGCCGAGCAGCAGCACTTCCATATCGCCGGTGCGGCTTTCTTGTTTCATATCCGCGCCGACGGTGATGGAATCGCCGCGACCGAGTACCGCCAGTTGTCCCGAGACGACCGGACGACGGTCGGCACCAAGCGTGCCGCTGCCGGAGATCACGTAGACCATAGCCGTGAAGTCTTGCGGCCAAGGCGTTTCCAACTGTCCGCCCGGAGTGAGCGAGGCGTGCGCGTACGCGATCGGCGTATGCGTCGACCCCGGACCGGCGAAGCCGCCGATATCGCCCGCGATGATTCGCATCAGGGCGCCACCGTCGTGTGAGCTGACGAGGGTGAGTTCGGCGGCCCGCAAATCCTGATAGCGCGGGGCGGCCATCTTGTTGTCGCGCGGCAGATTCACCCACAGCTGGAAACCGTGCATATCGCCGCCGCGCACCACCAGATCCTCGGCGGGCAATTCATCGTGCAGGATGCCGGAACCTGCCGTCATCCATTGGGTATCGCCTTCGCCGATCGTCCCGCCACCGCCGTGTGAATCGTGGTGGACCATACTGCCGTCGAGGACATAGGTGACGGTCTCGAATCCGCGATGCGGATGCCAGGGCGCACCCTTCGCCTCGTGTGGCTCGTAGGTGACCGGACCCATCTCGTCGAGCAGGATGAACGGATCCGCGCTGCGCAGATCCATACTCGGGAAGGGGCGGCGCACCTCGAAGCCCGCACCCTCGCGCTGGGTATGGGCGGTGACCAGACGGGTTACCGCGCGTTCGCGAGAGGTGGCGGCGTCCGGGCGGGGCAGCCGCGGCAGCACCAGAATGTTGTCGACGGTGATGGCGGGCATGGGGACCTCCTCCATGGGGCCGGGGGCGAACCCGCGGCACTGTTAGTGTCCATGTCAACCAAAGAGGGTTAGGATCTATTTCATGGTGCGCTGGCTGAACGACGCGGAACAGGAAACCTGGCAGTCCTATATCCGGATGCGGCAGCGGCTCGAAGCCGCCATAGCCGCCGGATTGGCCGCCGATGGACTGTCCACTTCGGACTACGAGATTCTGGTGGCGCTCTCCGGTGCGGGTGGCGAGATGCGCGCGAATGCCCTCGGCACGGAGATCTGCTGGGATAAGAGCCGGCTGTCCAAACATCTGGCGCGGATGGACAAGCGTGGCCTGGTGTCGCGGTGTACGGCCACCGATGATGCCCGCGGGCGTGAGGTGCGGTTGACCGATGCGGGTAAGGCGGCCCTCGAGAATGCCGCACCGAACCATGTGGAGTTGGTTCGGCACGCGTTCATCGACCAGCTGAGCACCTCGGAGGCCGAGGCGCTGCGGTCGCTGTCGAAGAAGGTCGTGGGTCGGGTCGAGCGGGAGGATGCGCTCGGCTGAGCGCCGCTAATCCACGCCGCCGGATTGTCCGACGCCGGATTCCGGCGCGGCGGAAGGCTTTTCGAACTGCGCGCGCTTCCAGTCGCCGAAGGGCTCGTCGCGCTCGCGCACGGCCTGGCGGAAACCGGCTGTCATGGATCGTAATTGGAAGGCGTAGCCCTCGCGGGTGTGCCGGGAGATGCCGTCGAACACCGTGCTCACCATGCCGGAATTGGCCACACCCTGATTGATCAGCGCGCTGTTGAGGGCCAGCTTCGCCATGATCAGCTGATTGATCGGCATCTGTGAAATGCGTTGCAGTAGATCCTCGGTGCGCTCATCGAGCTCATCGGCGGGCGGCGCCTCGATGGCGAGGCCCCATTCGGCGGCCTGCTTGCCACTGAGGCTGTCGCCGGTGAACAGCAGGCGCTTGGCCCGCTGATCGCCCACCCGATGCGCCCACATGCCCGCTGCCGGGATGCCCCAGGTGCGGGTGGGCGGGTAGCCGAAGCGGGCATCCTCGGCGCAGATGATCTGATCGGCGAACAGGGCGATATCGGTCCCGCCCGCGATGGCGAACCCGTGCACCTTGGCCACGGTCGGCTTATTGGCGTACAGCAGGCTGGCGAAGCCGCGATTGAAGCGCGACATCATCTGATAGTCGACCATGGGATCCCAATTGGCCCAGGGGTTGTGGTTGCGCGCCTGGACGACCGGATCGAGCACGGTGCCCTCGACGGGGGCCGCGCCCTCGGTCGGGCCGAAGCTGTTCTCCGCGAAGATCGACAGGTCGTAGCCGCCGCAGAAGCCCTTGCCGCGTCCGCTCACCACAATGACGTGCACGCGCGGGTCGAGATCGGCGCGCTCCACCGCTGACGCCAGCTCGATCGGGGTATCGGCGGTAATCGCATTGCCCTGTTCGGGGCGATTGAAGGTGATCCGCGCGATCCGCCCGGTCACCTCGTAGGTCAGGGTGCGGCCGGTGAAGGCGCCCTCCGGCTCCGGGCGGTCGACGAACAGTGATTCGTCGCCGCCGGTCAGGTCGTCGCGCCAGGCCGCGGGGCGGGTTCCGGAGTGGTTCTCGAAGTCGGGTGACACGCAAGCAGTGAACCCCCGTTCATTTCTTGCTGTCAAGGTCTCCACATCATCCCGGCGGGTATTCGGCCGGAATCCACAACTCGCTGCGGATCAACCGATGGTGGTGGAGTCCGGCCGAGCCAGCCGGAATGACGGAACGGGCCGGGATCACCGCAATGACGGGACCGGCGGGGATCAGCGGTCGCCCGGCGTCCAGGGTTTGACGGGCGGCTTCACCCAGAGGATCTTCTCGTCGAGGTGTGTGCGACGCGCGGCCGGATGCTCCGGATGCCGCGCCGCCCACGCATCCTTCTCATCCAGTAACCGCCCCACCACCTGCCAGGTCTCCTCGGAGCTCGGCGGATTCGTATCGGCCTCGCGCGCCAATTTGCGGCGCTGAGCCATCGGCAGATTCAGCAGCTCCGCCCCGGTGACACCGCGCTCCCACACGTACGCCGCCAGCCGCCGCGCCTTGAGCAGGCGGGCGTTCTCGGCGGAATCGGTGTGCGCGAATTCGTTCATCGGGGCTCTTCACATCGGCTGGGGATCTCTGTCCAGCCTACTGTGGGCACGGACCGCTACCGGGTGGCGAGGGCGCTCGAGCTGCCATGAGAGCGGAAAGCGATCGACGCGGTGTGGGAGGGATGTCGCGGTTCTCCGGCATACTGCGCGAAACATCTTCGGAAACCAAAAGATTGGGACCATGAGCGACGAACTGCCCGCCCTGCTGGTGGATCCACCATGGGAGCGGGAGGCCCGAGCCGCCGTCGCCGAGCCCACCGGTCCGCCGAAACTGCCCTGGCTGCACCGGGATCAGCTGCCGAAGGTGTGGTTGCGAAACGGGCGCGTTCTGCCCGCCGGTGCCGTGGACAACCTGATCGGCGCGCTCGCCCTCGGACCGGTGTCGAACGCGGACCCGCACGGCTATCCGGGTCTGCCGGAAACACTCGAACAGTGCGACCGAGATGCGTTGGCCGACTTCGGTTGGGCACTGTTCGACGACTGGGTGAGCGCCCGAATGCCACCCGGCAACGGCTGGGTGATCGACCAATTTCTGTGGTTGGCCAATGATGACTCCGTACGGCAGCTGGGTGCACTCCTGCTGAGCTGGCCCGGAGTCGGCACCGATGAGCACGCGGCGGGTGTGCTCGGCGAGATCGGCACCGATGCCGCACTGGCGCAACTGCATCGAATCACGCAGTGGGCCAAGGCTCCCGGACTCAGGTCGACGGCCGAGGAATGCCTGGCCCGGGCGGCGACGAAGCGCGGGCTCGGCATCGACGAGCTGGCCGACCGGCTCGTCCCCGATTTCGGACTGGATGCCGACGGCACTCTCGCGCTGGACTACGGTTCGCGCCGCTTCACCGTGGGATTCGATGAGAACCTGACGCCCTTCGCGGTCGACGAAGCGGGGGTGAACAGGCAGACCCTGCCCGAACCCGGGATCATTGACGACCGGACACTCGCACCCGCCGCCTACCATCGCTTCAACGAGCTGCGGAATCAGGCGCGCGTGGTTGCCGGCGATCAGATCCGGCGGCTGGAACTGGCCATGGTGACCGGACGTCGCTGGAGCGCAGCGGAATTCGAGCGCTACCTGGTGACACACCCGCTGCTCCGGCATATCGCGCGCCGCCTGGTGTGGACGACGGGCGAGATATCCTTCCGGCTCGCTGAGGACTTCACCCCCACCGATATCGACGACACCACCATCACGCTTCCGGAGACCGCCCGGATCGGGATCGCGCACCCGGTGGAGCTCGGTGCGGAGGCATCGGGTTGGCGCGGAGTCTTCGCCGACTACGAGATCGCCCAACCCTTCCCGCAACTGCGGCGACCAGTGGACGATCCGACGGAGACCGAGCGAGATACCGGCGGTATCGATTGATTCGACTGCTGTAGCAAACGGCTAGCAAGTGGGTGTCGTCACGTACTGGACGGTCCGTCTCGGCGTAACTTGAAAAGGTTCGTGCCCACTCGTTCGATCGACCGAAAGGGATTGTCGTGACCGCCCCGATCGCGCTGAGTTGCGTCACTCTCGACACCGCCGATCCACGCGGGCTCGCCGCGTTCTACAGCGAGCTGCTGGACTGGCGGATCGTGCACGCTCAGGACGAATACGTCCTGATCACCGACGGTCGGTCGGTACTGCGCTTCGGCCTGGTCGAGGGACACGCCGCCGCACCCTGGCCGGAGGATCGCGACCACCCCAAGCGCGTCCATCTCGACCTCGAGGTCGCCGATATCGACCAGGCCAGCGCGCGGGCGGTCGAACTCGGCGCGACGGTACCCACCTTCCAGCCCGGCCTGAATCCGGACTGGGAGGCCCAGCAGCCCTGGGCGATAGTCCTGGATCCGGAGGGCCACCCGATCTGCCTCAATCTCCGCGACCTCGACTGAATTCGGAACCTACAGGGGCTGAATGGATTCGGCGAGCGCATGGGCGGCGGCGCGGTCCACCGGTGCGTCCGCATTGCCGAGCCAGGTGATCCACCAGCGTTCATCGCCGGAGCTCACCACCGCGGCATACACCTCCGCCTGCGGATCGTCATCTGCGAACCGCACCCGGTAGAAGCATGAATCACCGTCCACCTCACGGCCTTTCACCTCCCTGTTCTCCCGATCGACGCGCTCACCCGAGGAAGGGAGGAAGAACTCACCCATGCCGGAGCCCAGCGTGCAGGCGGCCTTGGCATTGTCGGATTCCGCGGACGCGAAGAGTGAGGAGTCCAGCTTGCCGAGCAGGATCGCGCCTTCTCCGCCGGGCTGCTCGAGCGCCACCTGGCCGTAGACGAGGCGGCCGCCACCCTCCTGTGACGCCTCCTGCCAACCCTCCGGTGCGACGAAACTCATTCCGGCGGCCTCACTTACGATGCGGTCGGCCGCGTCGGAGTTCGAACGCCATTGGGATACGGCCAGGTACGCGACGCCTGTCAGCGAGCCGATCAAGAGGACAGCGCACGCGGCAATAGTCCACCGGGCCGTACGCCGCGACACCGTGGGTGGCGGCTGGGACTGGTTCGGGTCCACCCGGTGACGTTAACAAAGGGGCTGGTCAAGGCGGTGGAGGTTGGCCATCGCCACGCCGTCCCGTCATTCCGGCGTGCTTTTTGGCCGGAATCCACCTTCGATCGGTACGAGGCGTCGATCACCACACTGCGGGCCGCACCCGTCCCGGTGTGACCACGCGGGCCAAGGCACTACGCAATTCGACAACCCCACCGTCGCCCAGCGTTGTCGCCCACCCTCCGGTGAATTCGGCGATGGCCGCGTCGGCCGCACGGGTGCACGCCCAGCCGCGTCCGGTCAAGGTGATGAGGCGGGCACGAGAATCGTGGGGGTGCGGATTGCGTTCGGCGTACCCCTTGCGCACCAGTTCGTCGACCATCTGGCTGGCGGCCTGTTTGGTGACGCCGAGGTGTTCGGCGATCTCGCCCACGGTCGCTCCGTGCGGGGCCATGCGCACGAAGGCGAAGCCGTGGGTCGGGCGCACATCGGTGAATCCGGCGGCGACGACGCCCGCGTGGATGGCATCGGTGACCTCGGCGGCCGCGGCGAGCAGCAGTAGCGGCAGATCCTGCGCGGATTCGGGCATGACTGGAATTTTGACACTTGACATGAAAGTCAACAAGCTTGACTATCTATCGAATAGGCAAGCTGCTTGACTAAAGGGAGAAATTCATGCCTGTGATCCGTGCTGCCGAAACCGTCGTTCACGAAATGCACAACACCCGCTTCACGGCTATGGTCCGGCCCGGAACGGGTAGCACCGAACTGTGCGTTTGGCGGATCGAGATCGCCCCCGGCACCGTGGGCGTCGCGCACACCATTCACCGGGAGGAAGCCTTCGTTGTCCTGTCGGGCACGGCGATCCTCACTATCGATGGTGAGGCATCGCCCGTGGAGGTCGGTGACGCCGCCGTGGCCAATGCGGGCTCGATCATCAGCCTCACCAATCCGGGCGCGGATCCGGCCACGCTCCTGGTGACCACCTCGGTCGGTTTCACCGGCGAACTCCCGGACGGCACCATCGTGAACCCGCCGTGGGTGAACTGACCTGCGATCGCTCGTCCACGGTGAAACGACAAGGGCGAGACCGTTTTACGATTTCGCCCGCTTCGGTGCCGGTCATGGCGGAAGGTGATCGACAACTCGCACGGTGCCCGTTATCGATCTGTAACGTGGGGCGAGGGATCGATGTACCCGATACAAGGAGTTGAATACCGTGGAGGAGGTCTTGCGGCCGCTTATCGTCTTCGGCGGCACACTCGCTGTCTCCGTCGTCGCCGGATTGCTGGTCGACCGCGTGTTGCGCTACAGCGGCAATCGGCGTCCGGGATCACATGTGGCGACCCTGCTGCGCCGTATCCAGCTGCCCCTCCAGGCGTTACTCGCCACGGCCGGTTTGCATTTCACCTATCCGCTGGCACAGCTGGACCTGGACCAGGATGAGGTGATCCGCGGCGTGCTCGCCACCCTGGCGATTATGTCCGCGGCCTGGCTGGCCATGCGCACCGCCGATACGGTGGCCGAGAACACGCTCAACAAGTACGCCACCCGCACCGCGGATACCGCGCGGGTGCGGCGCCTGCACACCCAACTCGGTCTGGTTCGCCGCATCATCACCACCGTCCTGGCCGTGACGACCGCCGCGGTGGCCATGCTGATCCTGTTCCCCAGCCTGCGCACCCTCGGCACCTCACTGCTGGCTTCGGCGGGCGTGTTCGGCATCATCGCCGGTGTGGCCGCTCAGTCGACCCTCGGCAATCTCATGGCCGGACTACAGATCGCATTCGGCGATTCGGTGAAGATCGGCGACACCGTGGTGGTCGAGGGGGAGTGGGGCACCATCGAGGAGATCACCCTGACCTTCCTCACCGTCCGCATCTGGGACGACCGCCGACTGACCATGCCGGTCTCGTATTTCAACAGCAAACCCTATGAGAACTGGTCCAAGGGCGGCCCGCAGATCACCGGCACCGTCTTCCTGTACCTGGACCACACCACGCCGGTACCGGAACTGCGCCAGCACCTGCACGACTATCTGCGCGGACGCGAGGACTGGGACGGACGCTCCTGGAATCTGCTGGTCACCGACAGCATGCCGACCAGCATTGTGGTGCGCGCGTCCATGTCGGCCCGCAACGCCGACGATGTGTGGAATCTGCGCTGCGCCGTGCGTGAGGAACTGCTGGGCTGGCTGACCCGCAACCACCCCTACGCACTGCCCAAGATCCCGACCGCCATGGTGGCCGGGGCGCCTGCCATGGCGGAATAGGCGGCAGCGCGTCCCGGTCGGGTGCGGCGGAGCGCCCGGTCACCGATCGGCGGCGCGCTCCACCTGGATCTCGGAATCGGCGGCATCATCCTGGATCGGCCAGGCGTCGATCCGGGATGATCGCCGACAGTTCTTCATGCTCGAAGCCCATGCCGCGCCGTCGAGTACTACTTGCCGAACGTGAGGACTGCCAACGGGAGTGGGCGGTCGACTTTGGCCTGGTACTCGGCCAGCATCGGGTTGTTCCCGAGCGCCCAGGCCGCGAACTCGTCGTACTCCTCACCCTCGAGAACCTTGCAGGTGCCCTGGAACGTCTCAGCGCCGTGCTCGATGGTGACCTGCGAATTCTTCTTCGCGTTGTAGAACCAGGCGGGGTATTTGCCCTCGATGAACGAGCTGACGTACAACACCTCGCCGGCCTCCGTCGGGCGGCGCAGCAGCCCGAGCGGCACCATATGCTGCTTGCCGCTCTTGGCACCGGTGGTGGTGAGCAGCACCAGTTCGCCGCCTTCGTACGCGCCGCCGACTTTGCCCTGGTTCTGGCGGAACTCGGCAATGACACCGTCATTCCAATTGGCCATCTCGGCCTCGGTGTACTCCTGGTTCCAGGGCGCATCGGGATCGTCGTAGGAGGTGATCTCGGTCGTGGACTCCGACATCGCAGACTCGTTCTCGCTCATCCCCGCAATTGTGCCGGAGACCACCGACACGTTTCGACAGAACAGTGTCATCAGCATTGCCGGACCGAATTCGCTGCCGTCTCCGCTGATTTCGCCAATGCGGTCGCGGATCCATCAATGCGGCCCAGCTGCCGCGCGAGCGCGGGCGGTCGCCGCGCCCGCGACGAGGGAACCCGTCTACATCGGCCAGCACCGCGCGGCGATGCCAGCCCTGGATGGTTCCTGAACCAGTTGTCCGCGTTAGCAATGGGAGAGGTCTCCGAAGCTGTCGGAGGCTCTCGTTCCAGAGCTCTTCGTCGAATCCCGTTGCAATGGCCGTTCCAGGCAATAACGCTCACACCGGTCCATCAGCGGATCGCTGGCTTTCGGTGTCTCCTCTGCGGCGCGCCGCGGCGCGCGTTCGCTTGTCGTACCGGTTCACGCGTGGTGCGGGACGGCCCGGCCAGCGGGTGGCCAGTGTATGTCGTTGTGGCCGACTTTGCGTGTTCCGTCGGGGCGGCGGCGGGATAGGAATGGTGTCGAGCGCAGAGCGAGGACGATGGCGCCTATGGCGACACCGCCCGCTGCCGCGATTGCCCGCGTCAGAGACGGCATCAGTGGTGCGATCAACAACGCCGCGTACGCCGCCGAACACCAGTACATGCGTGCGTTGTAGGGCTTGGAATCGGCCGTGAGGACCGCGTAGCCGATGACACCGCCCATCAGCATGGCCCCGGTGATGAGAATCGCAGCCATCGGGCTAGCTTCGGGAGATCCGGTAGGGCGAGCTCGTGGGCGCGAGCTGCGTCGCGAGGATGACCAGCGTGCCGACGATGATGCCTGCTCGAATGTCGGGGGGAGCGAGGACGCATAATGCGGCCGCGCCTACCGCCAGCGCGGTGGTCAGTGTGGCGGTGGCTCGGCGTGGGTGCCCGCGTTCGGCGTCGAGGGCGGAGAAGACGCCGACGCCCAGGGCGATCACTGCGGTAAGGGCCGCGAAGATTTCCATGTTGATCACACGCCTTCCTAGTCGAACAAGCTTCCGAGCCATTTGCCGGCCTTGGCTCCGTATGTGGAGCCTGCGAAGGCACCGATGCCACCGCCGATCACCGCGCCGACCGGTCCGCCCACGGCACCACCGATGGCCGCGCCAGCCGCAGCTCCGGCCCAGCCGCCGCCGCTCTTACCTTTGGTCTCACCTGGCGGTTTGCCGTCCGCAGGTTGGCGTGGTTCCCTTCCACCCCTCGACCGGAGCAGCGCCCCGAGTCGGTCGCGCCGATTCTCTCGATAGCCACTTTGTAGTCGCATTCGTCCATCGATGTTCCCTATTCAACGTTCACGACCTTGCCGCGCACGTCCGCCGCCGGGACGGTGCCCTGGTACTCGTCGTCGGTGTGGTACCGCGAGTCGGCCGCCTCGCGACGGTTGTCACCCATCACCCAAAGGTGGCCGTCCGAGACTTTCACCGGACCGAAAGCGCGGCCGCCGAGGTTGAACCGAATATCGGGGCGACTGGGATCGAAAGGGTTGTTGCGCTTGGGGTCGACGTACGGCTCGTCAAGGGGTTCGTCATCCACGACGACGCGCCCTTGAGCGTCGCAGCACTGGATGGTCTGTCCCCCCACCGCGATCACGCGCGCGACGCGGGTGTCCTTGTCGCGGGGCCTGCCGCGGTTCCAGGAGTCCGTCGGGCCGACGAAGACCACCACATCGCCAGGCTTCGGATCACCCAGGTAGTAACTCAGTTTCTCCGCGAAGATGCGGTCACCCCCGGTCAGGGTCGGCTGCATGGACCGCCCCGGAATCTCGTAGGTCCGCACCAGTGCGACGGTGGCGGCCGCGACGACGACCACCGCGACCCCGACGGCGATCACGGGTATCAGCCACCATCGTCGCCCCTTCCGGCCCTCACCGGACACCGGCTCCCGAGCTTCACCTTCCGCCGAAAGGCTCTCCGCGCCACCACTGTCGTTCGCCATGCTCAGCACGATAGCCAACAGATAACCGACTCGGCTGAACCTTGATGCCGCATCGACGTGACGACGCGTGTGGATCCAGACTCAACCTATGCGGTGGCTCGGTTGCTGTGAACGGTGACGAGAAGGGCGATGGTGCCGGCGAGTCCGGGTAGCGCGAGGATCGCTCCGGCCAGCGCCACGAAGCCGAGGCTGATGTTCGCCGCGTCCGCACCCGTGCGGAGGACGAGAAACACCGTGTAGGTCACGGTCCCCGCGGCGAGCAGTGGCGGATACACCAAGTGCATCCTGCTGCCTTCGAGCTTCCGCGCCAGTCCGAGGCCGGGTGCCCCTCCGATGAGCCCGCAGATCCCGTAGACCAACGCCGAGGCTCCTGGGGCCGAGCCTGCGAAGATCGCACCGAACGCAACCGCCGTCCCGGACACGGCGAGCAGAATTCGTTGTGACCGCGCGACGAATGCGGCGCGGCGGGACGCGGGGGCCGCGCTCACACCTGTTCGCCTTGCTCGCGGCGGCGGTCCACCTCGCGCTGCCTGACTTCCTCCTGTCGCCGCGCCTCGGCGCGCTGCTGTCCTGCGCGCTCGCGCAACCCGCGCAGGAACTGTTCATCGATAGCTGGATCCTGAGCGACGTACCGGCCGGGCCGGTCATATTCGGCATATCGGGTCCTCGACCGCGGCCCGCGCGACTCGTTCAGCGGGCGACCGAGCAGCAGCCACAGCAACGCGCCAACGGTCGGGATGAACAGGACAACCAGCAGCCACCCCGCCTTCGGCAGGTGGCGGATACCGGTCTCGGGCGCGGTGATGAGGTCGATCAGGCAGAACACCCACAGACCCAGCGTGATCAGTCCGACGACCGCGTACGGCATCGCGTTCTCCTCGTACTCGGGTCGAACACTCGACCGACAACCCCCACCCAGGACTGCAACAGGGCTGGTCGCAGACTTTACCGAAGAACCCAAAGCTAGCAAATGCTGAGCTAATGCAAGGATGGTCGCGGTCGACTGCGACCAGTGAGGTCAACAGACGAAGGAGTACGCATGGCTGAACCAGTGGGCGAGGCCGCGTGGCGGAATCTGATCGACCGCCTCGTCGTTCAACGCGGCCGACTCGCGCAGCACGACGAACTCCACCGTCCCATGACCTATCCCCGGCCGGGAGCCTCCGAACAACAGCTACAGGCAGCCGAAGCCCGGCTCGGACTACCGCTGGACCCGCACTACCGCGAATTCCTGTCCGTCGCCGACGGGTGGGAGCTCTACTACCTGGGCTACAGCCTGCTCGGCACCGGGGACATCGGTGCGGGAGCACGCTGGCAATCGGCCAGTGACGCGGTGAAAGAGTTCTCCGAGAGCAGTGAGGGATACTTCGCCGCTGGCCTCGGCGTCGACGAGGACCCGGACAACTGGCAGCCGACCGGCGACACCGACAACGGCTACGACGGTTGCCTCTACCAGTTCGTTCACGACGCACCCGGCTGCCAGGCGGGCAACGTTTTCGAACTCTACGTCGGTGTCGACACCATCTGGCCCGACCTCTATACGTTCCTCACCAATCAGCTCGCCACCCTTACTCGGTGGGCCGTCAGCGCCGAACTCGGACCGCACTCCGACCCGTGGGGACGCGACATCCGCCGGGAACCGCCCTCCATGGCCGACATCATCGCCAAGCTCGCCGAGCTGTCCACCCGCGCCGCACCCAATGACCAACCCGCCCAGCTCCACCCCGGCGCATCCCAAACGGACCTCGACGCCCTCGACGAGAAGCTCGGCGGCACACTGCATCCCGAGCACCGAGAACTGCTCGCCACCACCAACGGCATGAGCGTCTGGAGCCTCGGCCGCATCCTATCCGTCGCCGACCTGCACGACGGTGTCGTCTGGTGTGAAGCCCTCACTCGGACACAGGAATTCGAGGACCGCCAGCTCCGGGACAGTCTGCTGATGGCGGAGATGTACGGCGGGTCACCTATCGAGCCGAAAGCTCCCGTGGCGGAACGGATCACCCAGATCCCCGCGGTTCCTTTCGCGGTTTTCCCCGCTGAACTCTATGGAGTCGACCTCCGCGACGGCCACGTCCGCAACCTGCTCAGCGACGAAATCATTACCCCCACACCAATACCCCGGTCGACATCGGAGGGCACCGTCCGCGAGTACCTCCTCAGTCAATGCAACCGCCTGTGGTGGCAAGCGGGCCAGCCCACCCCATGACCACTCCCAATCAACTGGCTGCTCATCGCCAGTCGGCCGGGTAGCTACGGTTTCTCGATCACCACTCCGTCATCACCAGAAGTACCGGCGCAGGCTGCCAGGAAGCGATTGTTGTGGAATGACCGCCGCAGACTTCCCGAACGCGGCCCGGCGATAGCTGGTCCGTATTCGGAAGCCGGAGCACAGCCTCTCAGGCTGCTGCAATCTTGAGCGTTCGTCTCGCCCAACCTTTGATGCTGTACTTCGGCCGAAAGAAGGGACTGTGATGCTTGGTCCAGGTCAGATCGCGAAGCGGGTTCCGTACACGGCGTCCGTCGCGGCGATGATTTCTGCAGCCGTGACACTGGTTGCGGTCGGCCCTAGCGGGATCGAGCCACTCGCGAATGCCCAAGAACCGATCAGTGCCGAATCGGCGGTGGAGCAGGCGATACGCCAACACGTCGATGCCAGGAACGCCGGTGATGTGGTCACGCTGCGAAATACGGCGTGCGGTGCGATGGCGGAGGACTTCCGCGATTTCGGGCCACTGGTCGACTTGGCGATCTGGTGGCAGGGACCCGGGCAAGGCCGCCAGATCCAAGTCGAGCGCTTTGCCACAATCGATGTCACCGATCAGACCGCAGTCGCCGATACGGAAGTGCGGATCTCGACAATGGCTGGCCTGCAGGATGTGAGCTTCATGCTCGAACACAGCGCGGACGGCTGGCGAGTGTGCTCCACCGATCGCCCGATCCTCTGATGCGTAGTACCGCAGGGAAGGACGGCTTTATGATTTCGCGGCGTGCTTTCCTAGTAGTTAACGGTATATGCCCGATCCTCGTCATCATCGGTGTCATGCTGCCCAAGCTGATCACATCCGGTCCTACAGGAATCATCGGTTGGGCGCTCGTCGCGATCACCCTCATCGTCTGGCTCACCTTCGCGGTCATGAGGACGCGCCCCTTCGATCGGTGACCACGAAGGCCGGCGTCGCGCCGACCGTGCGCTGCGATGCCATCGGCAACCGCAACACCACCGGCTGCATTGTGTCCGCAGCCGAACCCATCCTCGACTACAGCACCCGCAACATCCCCGAACTGGCCACGCACGTCCGCTACGCCCAAGCCAGCGGCTTACCGGGCGACCCGGCCGGCACCAGCCCCTTGAGGCGGCTCGCCGACCCCGTCGCGCAGCAGACCAACCGCAACATCTCCTGTAACCGCGTGCCCAGACCCCGGCCCACGGGCCAGCAATGCGACGAGTACCCCTTCGCCGCCACCTACCAAGGAGGTGGAGCCAACGGCCCGGCCCGCACCTATCAGGGCAGTTGCGACGTCGCGCAGCCAGCGTGGGTGGACACGCTGGCAACGAACCCCGTCCCGTTCAAGTCTTCGACGGGGATCAGTATGTGCCTGCTCAGCGCGTCGCAGAATCAGCGTGCCGGAGGGATTCTGACCTGGTTCTACACCAAGAACCGGGTCCTCGATAATGACACGTTCTACGTGAAGGGATAGCAATGCGCGAAACCGGGACCGTTCAAGTCGATCATCAACAGTTCGTTCTCGCCCACCCCGAGACCGACACCCTCGACACCCAGCACGAAGGAACACTGCTGCGGACCGGCCCCGGTTTCGTCACAATCCTCACCGGAATCGCCTACGGCCCAACCACCCTCACTCTCGAACTCGACGACACACCCCCCATCGACGACACCATCGACGTCTGGGATGCCGTCGAGGAAGCCGTCATCGAATCCGGCGAGCCATTGCAGGTCCTCACCCTCGACGGCAACCCTGCCCCCGGTTTCGATCCGATCGCGCCGGGCCGGTACCGGGTGTGCGCGCACGCCCGCGGCCGCGACACCGATTGGGGACTCGAGGTCACCGAACCCACCGAGTCCTACTGGCTGCGCCTGTGGCCAACACCGAACACCGACACCGGCGTCCGAGCGCTCCACAAGGCCGACGCCGCCTACTCGCCACCAGCGAAAACAATCCCGCAACCCGATCAGACAACGGTCACGGTGTTCGCGGCGGACGGATCGGCGATCCGCGTCCCGGTCGACAGCCCCGAAGCCGCACAGGTGCACGAACAGAACCGGAACTGGGGTGGACGTCCCCCTCGTTACCCGGACGCCGCGATCTCCGCGACGAGCATCGGCGGTCTGGATCGGGCGCTGATCGACGAACTCGAAGAGTTACCCCCGGATCGGCAGCGGATACTTGCTCGGTGGTGTGTACGGCGCGCGTTCGAACAAGCCGGCCTCGACCGGGTCCCCGACTTCGCCGAAGCGCTCGACGCCATGGACGAAGATCGCACACCGCCAAAGGATTTCGCCAACGGCTCACTGCTGCGGCACCGCATCGACACCGACCCCGCCATCCCGCTCACGATCTCTGACGGCTTGCCGGGTGCCCACCAACACATCCTGCAGCACACAGCGATGACGGCCTACGTCTACACCGCCATCCCGGATCCGTTGAAGGCGATGTTCACCGTCGTGTCGATCACCGCCACCACCTACGGCATGAACTATCAGCAGCTGTTCGACCGGATCCGCGACGAATTCCTGCCGGACCCGGGCTCTAGCTGAAAGAAGTAGACGACGATACGGCAGGTGGTCGCGTGTCCAGATCGTTAGAGCGGCAGGAGTCCCATCACATGCGTCGGCGTTGGTCCCTGCCGCTGTCACTGGAACTGCTGTCGCCTCTGGACTCATCGCTCCAACTGTCGCTGGAATGCCAACTGCCGCTGCTCCTTCCGGATGGTGCACCGATCCTGCGGAGCGCGACGACACCAGCGAACGCCATTCCTAGCGAGATCAGAATCAACACGGCAGCGGTTCCCACGCCAGGAACCTGACACAGGACTCTGAGCAGCGCCGTAGGGCGCGAAGGACTCGCGTGAGTCAGGGCGATTGGCGATCTGTCGCCGCGAGCACCAGACAGCTCCCCCGGGCATGGTCGCGATGCAGCGCGTGCAATTGTTCGGCGCGAGGTTCCGTCAGATCCAGCAGTTCGACGTGGCACAAATACTCGGCCAGCAAGCTGTCGGCGCGGACAAACATATGAGTGTAGGTGGGTTCGGACATCACAGGGCTTCCTGTCCGGTGTGCGGGAACTACTTCTGGGCCGCGCGCAGTAGCGCGCTGGCGACAACGTCGATCGGTGGCCGCGCTGGGCCGTGCGGGACCGACAGCCAGCACCGTCGGGGATCGCCAGGGGTCGGCAGCACCAGCGGCGATGGTGTGAGAATCGGAACCACCGCGCACCGGAACAACGCAATCGACAATCGCCACGCCTCCTGGCCGTCGGGCAAGCCCTGAGCCAGGAACACCCGGACATTGCGGCCCACGGAGAAGACGGGCGTGGATTCGGAGGCCAGCAGCGAGGCAGCGTTCGCGGCGAGGGAGCGCGGAACGAGGATGGCCGCCGTGGCACGGCCGGTCGTCACCCGTATATCGCCGTAATCGGGATCGCGGAACGCATCCAATGCGAAGCGCGTCCGGTAGATCTGGCAGCGCTGGTCGATCATGCGCTCGGCGAGCGCGCCATCATGCCTACCGTGAAGGACGATGGGCATCGGAGCCACCTCAATTCTGTTTTTGTCCAATGGTTCTCGGAGTTCAGCGCGTGATTCATCCACACCCCACGGGACCGCCCACCCGTGCCGGGCGGGACGCATCGAGTCGTTCGCGTTCGATCCGCGCGGTGATGTTCTGCACCGTCCAGCACTCCTTCGGTGAAGACGAAGGAGCGGGATTCACTGCCGTGTAGGACACCAGCACCCACACCACCAGCCCGCCCAGGCCGAGGCCGGTCAGGAATGTCCATATCGCTGTCACCATCTCACCCTCCTGATCTTGTGGAACTATCTGCGAAAACGAGTCGACCGGCCCCGCTAGATCCGGTTCGGACTGTCGGTGGTTGCCAGTTCGCACCACACGACCGTGTGCCCGAAGGCGACGTATTCGCCGCAACGCCGACTGATCGCCGCCACCCGTGCGGTGATCAGGGACTCGGATCGGTTCGGGTTGGTGACGGTCATGGCGTGCGCCTCGATCACCACCCGCCGATCGGCGAGGTGACGCAGCCGGATCAACAGGTTGCCGGGGTGCGCCAGCGGTCGGTCGGTGAGGACCAGTTCGTGCACCAGGTCCACGGCGGCGCGTTCGATGGCTGCCCCCGGTGATGGGTACGTCCACTTGTGCATAACGTTGCGGACGAAGACCTGCGTCACCGCGACCGCACTCAACTGTGCGGTCACCGTGATCTCCTCGGCGATCTCACCCACATCCAGTTCGGGAGGACGTTCCTGGACGATCGGGTGCCGCGCCAATAGGCAGGCGGCCACCCGGCTCAATTGCGCTGCCAGCGAGACGCTTTCGGTGAGACTCAAGTGCTGAGTCATGGAGTCGAGGACGCCGCTGTCGTAGTTGCTGACGCGCCGCAGTTCGCACAGCAGGTCCCAGGCCGGGGTTATCGGCTCGCGGTTCATGATGATCGTCTCCTCACGGTCCGTGACTATGCGACTTCTCATGACGCGCAAGGCAATCGCCGCCTCCCGGACGACACTTCGTCGATGAGGTCCTCGTAGCCGACGGCCAACTCCGCCAACCTTTCCCAGGCGATGAAAGGTTCGGAGTCGCACGGGTTCGCCAGTGCAGCGAAGGCGAGGGCGTTGAACTCCGCCAGCCGGTTGATCACCGCACCCAGCGTTTCGGTGTGCAGGCGAGCGCCCCCGGACGGCGAAGGCACCTGCTGCGCGACCCACGAATCGATGGCATGAATCAACGTCGCTCTGTGCTGGTCGATGTCGCCGTGAGTAGATTCCGCTGCGGCGAGTAGCCGGTGGTGAATCTCCGACAGTTCGCAGGCCCACCGAAGAAGAGGGTGATTGTCGCGTATTTCGCCTCGGCATGCGGCGAGCAACCGATCTTTTGCGGGCAGCATCGTCATCGGAGCTGCTCCTGGTTCACAGCAGCCCCCGAGATCGCTGATCGCCGCTTCCATGTTGGCGTTCTAGAGGTTGCTGGGCGTGGCTGCAGCATTGCCTGCCCGATCGCCTCACATGGGGTCAATGCCAGTAGACGTGTCAACGCTGTCAGTTCATCGACGACTTCGGCGATACGGAGTGCAGCCACTGCTTGCTCGATACCGACCGTGCGCCCCGGCAGGTACGACACAACCCATCGGGTCTGCCCGACTGATCGGGCTGAATGGTTCGTCTGGTCGCTGGTTATCAGCGTCCCAGTTACATGTATCGCCATCACTACGAATCCCCTCAGCTACGTCGTAGCACGATTGGAATATGAATAGTGATACAGATCATACGACGCGATTTTACTAAAATAAATAGTCCGATAACGAATCATTATCGGGCGCGCGTCCGTAGTAGGGTGAGACGAGATGTCCACCTTCGAGGAAGGGAGTGCTCGTGACCGCGACCTCGCCGGTCGTAGCGGATTGGGAGCTGCGCCTTCGCATTCGCGAGCAGGTCGAACGACACGGACTGAAGGGCGGCGCGATCGCCAAAGCGCTCGGCATCACGCCGCAGTACTGGTCGAGCGTGACCGTCGGCAAGTTCTTGTTTCCACGCGAGCTGCTCGAGAAGACCCTCGACCTGCTGGAGTTCGATGACGACGACCGGCGCGAGCTGCTGACCCTGCGCGACACAGCCAAGGAACGCGCGCCGTTCGCTGCGTACAGCGCGTTGTTCGGCGAATCGCTGATGCGGTTGTACGGGCTCGAAGCGGGTGCTCACGCCGTCAGGACCTTCGAGAACAGCGTGGTGCCCGGACTTCTGCAAACCGAGGATTACGCCCGTGCCCTCATGCGATCTACCGCGGCAACCAGGCCCACGGAAGCCGAGCAGCGCGTACGCGCCCGGCTGGAACGCCAACGTCGCCTTGACCCGCCGGACCCGTTGCAATTGTCCGTGGTTATCGGCCAGGCCGTGCTGATGTGCCAGGTCGGAGGTCCGCAAGTACACAAACAGCAACTGCTGCACCTGCGAAACCTCGCCGCAGATCGCTCCAACACCATCGATCTGCGGGTGATCCCGTTCGAGGCCGGTGACTCGCTCGCGGGACTGAATGCGGCAACCTTCCATCTTCTGGATTTCCAAAGTGCACGGTTACCGACCGTTGGTTGGTTGGAAACGGCCATCTACGGGGAACTCACTGAAGATGCGCGCAAAGTGGACGCATTGCAGTACCTATATGAGCAGGCCTGGGCAATTGCCCTGAGCGGGGACGAGTCTCTGCAGCTCATCGATCGAATCGCAAACCGAACAGGGCAAACGTGAGCACCGAATTCTTCAAGTCCACCCACAGTGGAGCGAACCAAAGCTGCGTCGAGATCGCCCACCGCGCCGACGTCGTCCTCATCCGAGACAGCAAGTACGTTGGGCCAGAAGAGATTCGACCACTGGTAACAGTCTCGGCTGCGCACTGGGCACAATTTCTCGAACTCGTCCTCGATGGCCGCTCCGCACAACTGGGCGAGCTGGCCGTGACCGTGCACAACGACGGGGGCGCATCGATCGCAGGCTCTGGTCACACCCTGGACTACACCCCTGACGAATGGGACGCGTTCTTGAAGGGCATCGTTGACCGGCAGTTCGACAGACCTGCGTAGGTAGTTCCCAGCTGTCGGGGTGACCCACGGCCGAAATGTCTTGGGCCACCCCGAACCTGTCGTAGGCCTCATGTCACGATCGCAATCCACGAGAGATTTTGTATCGGCTAGTCCAAGACGGTGATCAGGCCCACTCGGCGCAGCTGCGTGACGAATTCGGATACCCCCGAGACCGGATTTCCGATGGTCCGCGATACCAGGTCTGTGATCTGGTCCGGGGTGCGGGTGCCGTCGCACAACTCCCACACCCGGTAGGCGACGTCGTCGACCACGGCGACGGTTCCATCGTCGTCGTTGGGCACCATAACCCAGGTGTCGCCGGTGCAACTGCATTGTGCTGCAACCGCTTTCGGATACAGTCCCGGAGCTCTTTCTCCGGCTGCGGCTGATTGCTGTGTTGTCATCGCAGCGCATCTCCTACGTGTGTGAGCCATGAGTCAACGGCTACCGTCGCCCATAGCGCTGGTCCGTGTTCCGGTGCTCGTCCCGCCAGGTAGTCGTCGAGTGCGGTCCGCAACCCCGCTGTGTCGATCACGCCGGAATCGGCCAGCGGCCCGCCGTCGGCGACTGTTCGGATGGTGTCGGCGGCACGTTCCAACCCTGCGCGCATC
The DNA here is from genome assembly GCF_001613345.1 of Nocardia uniformis NBRC 13702. GTDB lineage: Bacteria > Actinomycetota > Actinomycetes > Mycobacteriales > Mycobacteriaceae > Nocardia > Nocardia uniformis. The sequence continues at coordinate 138,063 of NZ_BDCE01000046.1, forward strand.
AGCGCCCGCGCGTCCGCTTTGTCGCGACGCGCGGCCACTGTCGCAGGAAGCTCCGGCAGTGCCTCGCGCAGTACGACCTTCTCCATTCCCTTGTCACGGAATAACTCCGGTGGCAGCGCCCAGGTCCACGCGGCGAGATCAGGATCCAGGAACGGGTAGGTGACGGTTACTCCGGCGCGCCGTGCGGTGTCCTCCCACCAGCCGCCGCAGTGCACTCGGCCGGCGGCCCCCGCCTCGCCGACCAGCGCCCGCGAATACGCTTCGGTGAAATGGCCGGGCTCGGTCAGATGTGGGTAGCTATCGGCGAGCCGGTCGACCAGGCCGCATTGGTCTTGGTACTCCGCCGTCAGCCACGGCGGGATATCACGGAGGGCGTGTTGCACTCGGCTCCCACGTCGCTCATAGACACCTTCCAAGAGTGCCTGCGTGACCGAGCCCGCACCCGCTGGGTCAGGGAAGGTGCTGAGTTCGGACTCTGCGGCTGCTGTGTCACCAAGTGCTTGTCGGTCCGCGACCGCGAACACCTGCCCCAGCAGGAGTTCGTCCCCGCCCTCGCCAGCGAAGATCGAGCTCACCGGTTCCGAGTCGCTGGCTATGCGCTGGAGCATTGCCCAGTTCCGTGCGGCGTATGTCCATGCCTCCGGCTCATCACCGAAGGGGTGTTCGGCGCACAGCGGCAGTAGGTCGTCGGCCGGTAGGCGCACCACACGCATGCCGGTCGCCTCCTCCACGGCGTCGACGTAGCGGCGTTCGTCGCACGCTCGAAGCGCCGGTGCGCTGTATGTGAGTGCGAATCCACGTGGTCTGGATTGCAGGCCAACGGTTGCTGCTGCCGCCAACGAGGCGGAGTCGATACCGCCCGACAGCAAGACCGCGTCGTGACCGGTCCCGCAGCGCCGCAAGGCCGTCAGTAGACGAGTGCGGAACTCCTCGACCATCTCCGCGCGCGACAGCCGGTGCGTATCGGCGGTCTCGATGTATCCGACTTCTCGTATCGATACCGCCCCACCCGCGTGCACGATGAGGGCGTGGCCGGGTGGCAGACGCCGAACTCCCGCCCACGCCGACCCGGTCCGATCACACAGCGGAGGCACCAGATACGCCGCCAGCCCGACCCTGTCGACAGCTGCCTTCGGGTCGACTGCCCTCAATCCGCGGACAGTCGATGACACCCGCACCGGACCACCGCCGTGACTGTAGAACAAGGGCCGGGTCGCCATCGGTGACCGATACACGACCAGCCCCCCGTCGGGGGTCATCGCAACACAGTGCGCGTCGCCACTTATCGCGCCCAACGCAGTGGCCATGCGGTCCGGACGTTGGGTGACGGCCGGGTCGAGACCGTCGAGCGTGCCTGCAACCTCTGTGGCGACCCAAGGCGGGGCAGACACCGCGACGACAGTGCCGCTCGGCAGCGTGTGGAGGTTGCTGTAGGCGATGTCAACGCAACCCGCGCCGACCGCCACGGCGGCCGACGAATTGTGCTCGGTTTTCCATTCAACCGATCGGTCGAGCATCGTGCGTGTCATGGACGCGATGTCTGTACGGGGGTCGCGGCCGTTCTCAGCCTGTACCAGTGCTATCGAAGGCACTCGTTCTCCTCGGATTTCGTGAAAGCTGTTGTGGGATTGGGCCGGTCGCTAGCGCGGACGTGTACCACACCGGCTTGCGCGACCAACTGCAACGCCAGTGGCGTTAACGCAGCACGCAACTCAACCACCGCACCCGGATCGTCGGTGATAGCGCGACACAGCGAGCACATCGACCCGTTGAGAAGATTCGCCGAAATCCGTTGCCGAGCAGGATCGCTCAGCATGTTGAACATTCGGCGCGGCCCCCGCACATACAACGCATTGATGATCGGATCGCGCGACGCCACCGACAGCGCGTCACCGACATCGTCGGCCCGGCCGAGCGGCAACCGCAGCGGGGAGTCCGGTGGTGCACCCCGTGCAGGACCACAACACGTGTACAAGTCGCCTTCCGGTGTGAGGACAGGGCGCCCGACGACACCGCACGCCGTCTCGGGCACCTCGTCCACCGTCGCGCCTCGCCTCCGTGCCAGCTGAATACCGCGTCCGAACGGCAACACCTCGGCTGCCTCGAATCGCGCCCCGAACCGGTGTGCCGACTTCGTGGCTATGTCGTAAGCGTCGTGGTCCTGCGGTCCGCAGTACTGCACCACCATTTCCAGGTCGGTGCCGCTGGAGGCGGACAACAAGTGGTGCAAGGTGGTCTCACCGACGTACGGGGCAGTCGGCTGGACCAAGTGGTATTGATCGAAACTCACTGCCAGCTTGTCCAAGCCCGACGCGGTGAGTCGCCTGACGATCTCGGTCGCCCTGTTGTCGTCGCGTGCCCAGTACCCGGATGTCACCATCGAGGAACGCAGGCCCAGCGAGCGAGTGAGCTCGATACTCGCCAGCGCCAGCTCCGGCAGCAGCATCGGTTCGCCACCGGTGACGCACACCCCGTCCACATATGCGGCTGCTGACCGCACTGCTGCCTCCACCTGCTCCCACGACAGGTCCCCCCGCGCACGGGGGGACGAGTCGGTGATGCAGTGGGCGCAGGTGAGCGGGCACCGGTTCGTGATGTGCACGGCCAGCGTGTTGTACCGCATTACCTGTACCCTCCGCGTCCCGGTCAGCTGCCCTGCGAGGCGTGAATATGGGGGTCGATGTCCGGAACATCCTCCACAAGTTCGGCTTTCGAGAAAGTAGCCAGCAGCACCGGCCGCACTGTTCGCGGAACGGCTCCGCGACGGCTGCCACCGGGTAGTGAGGAGGGGGTGATGGTTGTCATGTGATGGGGTTCCCTTCCGGTTGTATCCCCGCGCTCCGGCAGAGTCACGTCCCGAATCAGACGCGCTGCTGCTGTGTTCTCCGCATTACCGGTGATCACCTCTGCGACGGCTAACTCGTTGCCAACCAAAGAATTTCGTCGCGATCGCGCATTCGTTCAGTCGGCTGTGTGGTTGAGCTTCTGGTTCGAAACACTGCCTGGCACGTGGTGCACTGTGCGCTTCCAGCGTGTATCGAGACGATGCTCCCGCGGAAGGTCAGGGATGCGGACAATGAATCTGTCCGCATCCACTGGACCACGGCCGTGTGCGATGCTGGTTGTTGACGGAAAGGGGCCTATGGACACCGACTTCCAGTCCAAACTGGCAGCTCGCGTCGCACATGAGCAGAGCGCCAACCATTTGCCCAGCCTGACCGTCGCCGCAGCTGTCGACGGCGTATTGCTCGCAGCAGCGTCGGCAGGGTTCGCCGATCTGAAGAACCTCGTCCCGACCAGCAGCGAGAGTTGCTACCGGATAGGCTCGATCACCAAAACTTTCACCGCCGCCCTCGCGGTCTTACTGTGCCGTCGGGGCACGCTGGGTCTCGAGGCCCCGGTCAGCCGGTACCTGCCCGGAACTCCGTTCGGTCACCTTCCGCTGAGGATGCTTCTCTCCCACAGCAGCGGACTGCAACGAGAAGTCCCCGTAGACATGTGGGAGAGCATGCAGGGGCCGTCGAAGCGCGAACTCCTCGATGCCTTCGGCCACGTCGAACTCGTCGCCGAACCGGGACAACGGTGGCACTACTCCAATCTCGGGTACGCCGTCATCGGACAGATCATCGAGCAGGTCACCGACCAATCGTGCGAGACAGCGATCGAACAGACCTTCCTCGAACCCCTCGACTTGACCCGGACCAGCTGGACGCCTCCAACCGATGCCGTTCTCGGATACCGCCTCGATCCGTACACCGATAGCGCCCACCGAGAGCCGGTCATGGACCAGGCCACAGCCGGAGTAGGCGGCCAAATGTGGTCCACACCAGCTGATCTGCTGAAGTGGGGTTACGCGCTATGCGGCGGCGAACCGGCCGTAGTACCGCCCGCCGTGATCGACGCCATGCATACCTTGCAAATCATGGTCGACACCCAGACCTGGAAACGCGGATGGGGGCTGGGGCTCATCCTCGACCGGCACGGAGATCGCGTACTCGGCGGACACACCGGGGCAATGCCGGGATTCCAGTCGGCCTTGAGCATCGATCGGCGCACCCGCACGGTGGTCGCCGGGCTCACCAACGTCACCCGCGGCATTTCCCTCAGCGACCTCACCACCGAGGTGGCGCTTGAAGCGAGCGCTGGTCGAGCAGAGCCACCGATATCGGAGTGGCAACCTGCACCCCCGTGCCCGGAATACGTGCGAGATCTACTCGGCATCTGGTGGACCGAATCAGACGAACTAGTTCTGCGGTGGGGTAGCGACGGCCTGCATGCTCACCTGGCCTCCAACCCGGCCACCACCGATACGCACTTCATTGCTGAGGGCACCGGGCGCTTCCGAGCTGTCGCAGGACGTCTACAGGGTGAGCTGCTCGTCGTGACAAGAACCCAGAGACAAGTCGAATTGTGTTGGGCAACTTATCCGCTCACCCGCACGCCGCGATGAGGCGGTGGAGTCGCTCGCGCGTGTCGTCGAGTCCGGTGTCGACGGGAAGTGTCATTCGGAGCTTCCGATCGACCGACCGGAAGACGCGGACCACGCGCGGGGTGATCGGCCCGCGCTGCGCATAGTCGAGCGTTTGATTGATTCCGGCCACAGCATCGTCGATCCTGCCCAGGCGTAGGTTGGCGTCGGCGCGTTCGAGCTGCCAGATGATGTTGTTCCTGACAAAACTGGTCGGCCCGGCACCCTCTTGTTCCTCGAGTGCCGCTATGGCCTGACGAGGATTCCCTAGATCGAGCAGGCACGATCCGCGATGCCCCGCCAACGCCCCCGCGTCAAAGACTGTGAGCCATTCGGGGTCCGAATCCTCTGACTGATGGCATGCAAGCTCGGATTCGGCCGTGGACAGCATCCGGCGACAGAGGTCAGCTTCGCCCATTCTGGCGTGTGCCCGCGCGGCCATAGTCGCGACGAACGCCACCAGACGCCGATTTCCGCTGCGGTATGCCCACGACAACGCGCCGTAAGCCTGCTCCGCGCCCCGAGCGGGCTCCCCGCTCCATGTACTCATGAATGCCACGTTCGGCCCACCGACATACGCCATGAGATCGAGAGCTCCCGCCCGTTCCGCTGACACACGCGCGTTCATGAACAGGTCCTCGGCCCTTTTTCGTTGGCCGCGATCGAACATCATCCAGCCCGCTAATTGCTGAGCTTCGGCCACCGTGCGCAACAGCAATGCCCGTTGGCCGACTGGAACTTTCGGAGCGAAACTCTGGGCGACTCGAATATGGCCGACCACCTCATCCAGTCGATTCGCTGCCATGGTGTGGTCCGCACTACGGACCTGCCCGATCAGACTTCGCAGCCGTTCGTCGGCCACATCCGGAGTAAAGGAGTCCAGCTCCAGGAGCTGTGAATCATCACGGAGGTCGATGAAATCCGCAGCAAGGCACAACAAATCGCCTTGCGCACCAAGTGCTTCGTCGAGCCGCTGGACAAGATCCAGCTGAGGCCGCCGCTGTGCCTTTTCGACCTTTCCGAGCAGGTCACCGCTGACGAGTACGGTCTTGCCGAGTTCCCGCAATGATTGGCGGGACCTGAGTCTGCGATCACGGAGTTCGGCACCGAACGCGGCAGCGGCCGACGATCGAGGATCGAGTTCACGAAGCGCCTGCCCCACGAGGGGATTATGCGCTGGCGGCGGCACCTGCGCAGCAGATATGCGACTTTGAAGCGACCCACGAACCCCAGCGCGGTCGACGCCGACTGGCTACGTAGGTGAATCCTGACGGCAGCTATCGATGGACTCGGACACTCGGACAGCACGGCCGAGATCTGTCGGCATCGGCAAACTCTGACCTCAACGACGAGCGTGTCAGGAGCCCTGGGCCTGCCCGGCAAACGCACGTGTCGACGCTCTTCGATATTCGAAGAGCGCTGACAGCACGCTCATGCCGCGACCCGCGCGTTTCAGCCGGGTAGGTCCGCAGAACGCGCCGGGTATTGAATCCGGCGTGCACTGCGGTCGATCATCAATGATTGCTGCTCATGAGCGAGCCCAGCCCGCAGTGGATTCCGCCCGAAGTCTGTGATCGATGCCCGCACCCGATCTCCGAACACACGGTGTGGAAGCCGGACGAGGAGTGCGGCGGCTGGATGCACTGCCGCGCGGCCGACTGCCAATGCTGGCACGACTGGCCGCGACTGGCCCGTCTCTATCCACAGGGCTGACTACATACAACGGTAGTGAGCGCTCATGCCGCGACATGCACTGTTCGGAGCGGCCAGACCGGGACTGCGGAAGATCAACTCACTGCGCACATTCCAGGCCGCAGAGAATGGGACGGCAAAGCCGTTGTCGTGGATAGTATTTGGCAGTGTTATCTCAGTTGCTGGGCACGCTGGGCGGGGTAGTGATCGGTGGCGGGATCGCCTTCCTCGCGTCCTACGTCAATGAACGGTCCAAGTGGAACCGGAGTCAGGCCACGCGGTGGGACGAACGTCGACTACAGGCGTATTCGGACTTCCTCATCGTCACCAGGGGTATGCACACCCTGGCCACACGTGTGGTTCGGATACGAGCAGGTGAACCCGACCAGCAAGGAATGTCCTTGCAAGAGGGCATCGTTCAGCTTGGTGAGCTCGAGCGTGAGCGCATTCAGCGGTGGCAGGAAGTGCAGTTGCTCGGCAGCCCCAACGCGGTGGCGATCGGCGACGAACTGAACAGATGCACATGGACCTTGGAGTATTTCGCATACGGGGAACTCGGCGGTGACGCAGATTGGCTGCTGATCATCCGAGAGGCCTACCGGCTGCGCAAGGAATTCAGTACGGCGGCTCGCAACGACCTCGGCGTCACCGAGACTGGCATCGCGGCCCCTGAGTGGCAAGATGCGTGGACCCCACGTGACCACATGATCGAGGTCCGCCGCCGAGCACAGCCGCTTCCCCCTTCCTAGCCACGGTCGATATGGGGCCGGGCAGTGCAATGACCTCCATTTCACCAGCGATCCACAGTCCCCCCATCGCGGGTTTCCCAACGTCCTCTCCTGCCGCGACCCGCGCGTTGGGCGGCCGTACAGATCTCTTGGCTGAGAAGGCTTCCCGACGTACGCACATGCCGAGGTGAGTGTATTCGGCGGTTGCGATGGGGTCAGGCCGGAAGGTTTCAGTTTACCGCCAGCGGTGGTCGCTGAGTGCCGCCGCTTCCCAACCCTTCGTCGCCGAAGATGGCCTGGCCGATGACGGAGTGGTTGTCTGAGCCTAGCATCGGCTGAGGCGACCACCGCGGTATCCGAGCCGCTGGTCACGCCCTTTCGAGCTGGTCAAGACTCCGGCGGCCCGTGCGCGGTGGCGGCGTCGCGCGGTGGACGGCTACCGTGGCGTCGTGAATTTCGTTCGAGGGGAATCGGTGATCGATCAACGTTCGTTGACCGGATGGGGTCGTGCCGCATCCACAGTGGCACAGGTACTTTCCACGCCCGATCTGGATGTGGTCGCCGAAGCGGTCCGCTCAGCAGGCCCCCGAGGGGTCATCGCGCGAGGACTCGGCCGCAGTTACGGCGACCCGGCACAGAACGGTGGCGGTCTGGTCGTCGACATGACTGTGTTCGACCGCATCCACACCATCGACCCGGACAACGGTGTTGTCGATGTCGACGGCGGCGTCAGCCTGGACGCGCTGATGCGTGCGGTCCTGCCGTACGGGCTGTGGGTTCGAGTGCTGCCGGGCACCCGACAGGTCACCATCGGCGGCGCGATCGCCTCCGACGTTCACGGCAAAAACCACCACTCCCAGGGCAGTTTCGGCAACCACGTGTTGTCGATGGATCTGCTCACCGCCGACGGCACAATCCGCACGCTCACCCCGGACGGTGCCGACGCGGACCTGTTTTGGGCGACCGTCGGCGGCATGGGTTTGACCGGAATCGTGGTGCGTGCCCGGATCCAGTTGAAGCGCACCGAGACCGCGTACTTCCTCGTGGACTGCGACCGCACCAGCACTCTCGATGAGACGATGGAGCTGCTGACCAACGGATCCGACGAGGGTTACGAGTACTCGGTGGCGGTCCCGGACACCATCAACACCGGCGCGAAACTCGGGCGAGCGATGTTTAGCCGAGGAAACCTCGCCAAGCGCGACGAGCTACCGGCCAAGCTGCGACGCAATCCACTGTACTTCGCTGCGCCGCAACTGCTCACGGTGCCCGACATCTTCCCCAGCGGGATGGTCAACAATCTCACCACCCGGATCGGCGGCGAGGTCACTTACCGGGTCTTCGGCAAGCAGGGGCGCGGTCTGATCCAAAACATCACCCAGTTCCTGCACCCGCTGGATGTGGTCGGCGAGTGGAATCGCGCCTACGGCCGCCGCGGTTTCCTGCAGTACCAGTTCTCGATGCCGTTCGGCGCCGAACAACAGCTCGCCGACGCGGTTCGGGCCATCGCGTACTCGGGGCACCGATCATTTCTCAACGTCTTCAAGCGAATGGGCCCCGCCAACCGGGCGCCGCTGTCCTGGCCGCACCCGGGATACATGCTGAGCCTGGACTTCCCGATCGAGTCAGGCCTGAACCAGTTCTGCGCTGAATTCGATCAGCGGGTCCTCGACGCCGGGGGGCGGTTGTATTTCGCCAAGGACTCCCGCACCAACCCGGAAACGATCCGTGCGATGTACCCACGGCTGGAGGAATGGCGGCGCATCCGCGACCTCGTCGATCCCGAACGGATCTTCGTCTCAGATCTCGCTCGCCGACTGCATCTGATCGACGATCATCCCGTCGTAGCACGTCACTGATCATTGATCGGCATTGCTTGCCTGGAACGAGCAAGCAGGCAACGCCGACTCAAACGCACTACTTTGCCGCATAGTGCGTGCTTCGAAACGGCGGATGTCAAGTTCAATCGTGACGTCAGTTATCGCCCATAGGACATGCCGCTCGGTCCGGCCGCCGTCGAGATTCACCGATGAACAGCGTCATGATTCGCCGATGTCACCACGTCTGCACCTCACAACTTTTCGGCGTTGCGACATCAGTGTCCTTTGCCTGTTGACCTGAGGTATTGCCAGCGTTCTGACACAAGTGCGGGGTTTCTGCCACTAACCTGGTGCGGATCGTTCGTTCCGATTGCCGTTTCGGGGCGGCCACCGGGCCCTCCGGCACCATGGAAGACATGCGTAGCCTCTCCAGCGCCGCCGACAATTCCGACGTTCCAGGCGAAGTCGCCCCGGTCAGGTCGTTCTCCTGAACGGTGTGTCGAGCTCGGGCAAGTCGAGCATCGCGCGTCAACTGCTGATCGATCTCGATCGACCCTTCTTCCACATGGGCGTCGACATGATCGGCGCGATGCGGTCGCAAACCAGAACCTACGAACTCGACGCGATCGCACTCACCGATGTCCTGCGCCAAACCCGCGCCGGTTTCCATCGAGCCGTCGCTGCGATGGCCTTGGCGGGCAACAACATTGTCATGGACCATGTGCTCAGCGAGCCATGGCGGCTGCGCGACTGCTTGACCGTCATGACCGGCATAGACGTCGTCTTCGTCGGTGTTCACTGCTCACTCGACGAACTGCGCCGACGCGAACAGCAGCGCAGCGACCGCCCCGTCGGCACCGCCGCCAGCCAGATCGAACCGGTCCACGCCCACTCAATCTATGACCTCGAAGTCGACACCAGCACCGACACGATCGAGGCTTGCTCCGCCCGGATCAAGAAATTCCTCGACCAAGGCCGATTGCGTCGAGCATTCGATCAGCTTCGGACTTCGGCGAACACTGACTTAGGTCAACAATCTGGCGGAGATCCAGTCTGATGGCCTGCCATACACCTGACGCAGCCCTGCTCATGACCCGCAAGCTGCACCACCTCAACTGGCAACGGACAATCAGCGTGCCCGCTACCGCTGCTTGTGGTCTCAGCTGGGTGTGAGCAGAGTTCGGGTGCGGTCGGGGCCGAGGGAGAGCAGGAGAGTCGGCAGGCGCGGGCCTGTGTCACGAGAAACCAGCAGCTGGTAGAGCGCTTTGAAGAAGGTGCGCTGCTGCTTTTTCAGCTCGGGCGTAGGTTCGGCGTCCGCAGGCAACCCGACCATCAACTTCGGTACCGCGTACACAGTGGTGGTGAGATCGGGCAGCGTCCAGTTCTCGCCCATCCGGTCCACGAGCAGCGCGACACCGTCACGAGTGGCAGCGTCGAGCCCGCTCCACGCTTCGGCGTTGAATTCTGTGCGGACGATTGTTCGGTCGCCCTCGGGTAAAGACTCGGTGTAGCGGATCGCGTTGCCCAGACGCGGCTCCAGTTCGGCTAGCAGCGCGTCGTCGGTCTCGGGAACGTCCTGACCAGTGCCTTCAACGGTCAATTGTTCCCGCAGCAGTCGTGCGATCTGGGTGGTACTCCCAGCGGTGATATCGACGAGGGCGGACAACAACCGGAACGACACCGGACGAGCAGACTGTTCGACCGCACCGACGTGGGTCTGTACACACAACTCGTGCAGATGCGTTTCCGTCGGAGATGCCTCTCCCGCAGCAACTTTCGCGCTATAGCGGTCCCACTCGTCGTAGAGCCGGACTATGGCCGAAGGGGACAAGTCGATGGTGAACCCGTTAGAGGGGAGGCGGCGGGCGTACAGCCACCGCACCATCGGGGGCTCGAGTATCGCGAGGATCGTATCGGGTGTAGCCGCACCACCTGCGCTGCTGGACAACTTGCCGCCGCCTCCGGCGGGCCGAACGAACGAGTACACCGCCGTCGACGGGGCTTCCGCGTCATAGAGCGCACGGATGATGACGCGACCGGATGCGAACGAACTGGTCGGAGCGTGGTGGTCCTCACCCGCGGGCTCGAACTGGACGCCCTCGAACGCCCACCGCATCGGCCAGTCCACCTTCCACACCAGCTTCCCGGAAGGCTGGCTGCCGTCGGCGAGGCTGTGCCCGCCGACGTGCCCGCACCGGCATGTGTAGGTGATGTTGGTGCCGTCCCAACCGGTTACCTCGGTCGAATCCTTGCCGCACACTTCGCAATACGGCTTATATGGGTAGTAGGCGGCGCGTCTCTCCTCGACCGAGGTTTCGTGGCGGCCTTCGGTTTGGAAGGTCTCCAGGATGTCGAAGATGTCGCCGCGTCGATCCAGCGCCACACGAATCTGCGAGTTGTAGGTGCCATCGGGATATGCGACCGATTGCCGTACCTCTCGCATGCGGACACCCAGGCGTTCCAATGCGTCGGTGAAGCGAGTCATATGCCGCACCGCGTACGACTCGAACTCCCCAGCCGGATCCGGGATAGCGGCGAGAGGCTTGCCGACATGCTCGGCCCACTGCTTCGGAACTCCGGCCGGCACTTTCCGAAACCGGTCGTAGTCGTCCCACGAGTGGTGGTGAATCGCGTCGAGACCCCGGGCGAGGAGTTCCTCGGCGACCAGGTGCGCGGTCATCGCCTCCCGCAGATTGCCAAGATGAATGTCGCCGGAAGGGCTGATACCGGACGCGCACACCAGCTTGGTCGCACCGGTCTGTTTCGCGTGCTCGATCACGGCGTCGGCGGTGCGGGCGATCCACGACGCCTCACTGGTGGCGTCGCGAGTGTCTGAGGTAGCGGGGCTGGAGAGCACCGGTACACGCTACCAGCGGTGACCAGCCGATATTCGACCAAGCCCTGGCCCCGCCGTGCGGCTAAGTGCTGGACGAGCCCTTCCGGTCGTTGCCCGGTCGGTACTGGTTCCTATGCGGGGTGCACAAGCCCGTGCCGGGTAGGCCGATCGAGTCGGCAGAGTGACGGGCACCGGCGTCGGCATTGTGGGCCAACTCCCGGGGACTTGGAGAGTTCGGAGCTCCTGTTTCGTGACGGCGTGCTGAACGGAAGCTTGCGTCTTTCAGCCTGCGTCCGCTGGCACGCCACACGCCGTTCGACGTTCACGGAAGTGATATGCGATTTTCGTGGTGAGGGGTGCCAGTCCTTAGGTACACGCAACTCCATCGATCCGAAGGGCTGCCCATGTCCCGGACTCTGCACCTGCTGGTACGCGCAGCTAGCTACCCGCCGGTCGGCAATCCCTGCCGCCACGCGGTCTGGGTGTCGGGTGCGACGGATGGGCCGCTGATCGGTGCGTCGGCTGTGCAGGTCCCCGGCCGTATACCCCACGGGCCCTACGGCATGTTCCGGGTTGGCACCGGGCCGCGCGAAGACCGCCCGCTCAGGGTCGACTTGACGATTCCGGTCGTAGGGAGGGTTGATCGTGCCGCGTCCGGATTCGAATCGGCCGATCAGACGGGAATGCGGCTGTGAAGGCCGGGTCCGATGAGCGCGACATGGGAGATGACCTGGTCGGCAAGCGGTGGCTCACTCGCGAGGAAGCGGGCGAATACCTCGGTGTTCACCCTCGCACCCTCGCGAACTGGGCCGCCAAGGGGCACGGACCCCGCTACTCGAAGCCGTCTGGCAACTCGTGCATGTATCGGCTCGCGGATCTGGACGCCTACCTCGAGGCGCACATGGTGCACACCGAGGAGCAGCCCGAAGCTGCATGACCTGCCCGCGACGAAGGGGACCGGAAATGCCAAGGCCAGTAACCGAACTCGGTAGTTACGGTGACATCGGTGCCAAAGAGCAGAAGAACGGGAAGTGGAGGGCGTGGGCCACTTTCCGTGACTACGACGGCAGAGGCCGTCTAGTGGAGGCGTACGGGCCGACGGAGAGCAAGGCGAAAGCGGAGTTGCGGAAGAAGCTCACGGCACGCGCGAAGCAGTACAAGGGCCGCACCCGCGGCAAGATCAGCCGGGACACCCGTCTCACGCTCCTGATGGACATGTGGCTCGAGGAGGTGGAACGAGACGAAGGTATCGGTCAGCAGTCCTATGGCCGATACAAGGGTGAGATCGACGCGAGCGAAGACAAACGGGCCAGCAAGGATGCGATCAAGTTGCGCCCCGCTCTGGGCAATCTTCGTGTATGGGAAGCGGACGCGGGCCGCCTCGATGAACACATCCAGTCGATCGCCGCTGCCGGACTGAAGTCGAAGGCGCGGCTACACAAGGTCATTCTGACCGGCATCATGGGAGTCGCCGTCCGGTACGGGGTCCTGACGGAGAACCCGGTACGCGACACCTCCCGCATGCGCAGACGCAAGACCAAGCCCCAAACCATCGATCGAGACCGCTTGGACGGCTTGCGTGCTCAGCTTCGGAAGTGGCTGGCAGGGAAAGAAATTCCGGGAACACCCGCGTATACGCACGGCCCGAAACGGGATCGCCTCGTGCTTGATGTGGCCGATCTGGTCCTCGGCTCCGGAGTGCGCCCCGGGGAAGCGCTGGCGGCATCCTGGGATCAGTTCGACCTCGCCGCGCAACCGGCGACATTCACCGTGTCGGCGACCGTCGTCAGGCTCGCCGGAAAGGGGCTCTTCCGACAAGAATGGGCCAAATCCGATGCCGGACACCGGATTGTCGCACTGCCCGAGTTCACGATCGGGATGTTGAAGCGGTTGCGCGACGACCCGACGCACGGGCGGATGTGCGAGGTGAAGGCACTGCGCGAGGTGGGCGGCGACGTGGAGGAGGTTGGGGACAAGGTCCCGCTAGTCTTTCCCGGCCGAGGTGGAGTGCTTCGCGATCCGCACAACTTCAACCGGACGTGGCGGGCTGCCCGTGGCACGTTGTACAAGGATGTGACTCAATACACGTTCCGGAAGGCGGTCGCTACGCTGATCGCCGAAGCGTCGGATTCGAAGACCGCCGCCAAGCAGTTGGGGCACTCCCGTGAGGGCATCACCGAGCGGCACTACATCGCGTCACCCGAGCAGGCGCCGGATTCATCGGCGGTGCTGGAGCAGGGTTTTGGCGCGGCAACCAGCTGACGAACATTGCATCGTCAGCGGCGGCGGGGGCCTCGTTCGGAGCGGCGATATCGAAGAGGCGGTGGATACAACAACCACGGTGGTGCTGGATACGAGTCGGTGGTTGTCTATCAGCGGCGACGGAGCCTCTGTGGGTTAATGCGCTGGTGCGGCCGCGATCGCTGCAGGTCACACCGAGCAGGTTGATGGAGGTGGCCGCACGCCGTACCAAAGGTGCGGCAGCGGGGTCAGTTCTGTGCTGCGCGCTATCCGCGCGATATTCGAGGCTTTGTACGTCCCTTCTCGGAATGCCACCGATTGCACGGAATGATCACGTCAGGGCTGCGGTGGGCTAACCGAGTCGCAGCGCGATCTCAATACGGCGTGGCGAACCGTAACCGAATGATTGCCGAACTAGAGTTCTGCGCGGTGTCTCAATAGTCGTTGGGTGGTCAAAGGAATAGGGGATGACGTGGATTCGTCGGAGTCACTGGTCAAGCCAGTTGCGGGCTTGGTGTTCGGGACCGTAGCACTGATCACGGCGTTCGCGTTCTTGTCCCGAATTCCCGGCTGGGCCGACCGCCACGGTGCGATTCTGGTGTATTTCCTATTCTTTCTGACGATGTCGATCGCGGGCCGATTGTTCTGGGTCGGAGCCGACGCGGTGATTGCTCGACTCCGCAATTCTTGAACGGATATGTTCCGGTTTCCGGAAACTGATAGTTTGTCCGTTTCTCCCGTGCGCGGGTGTCGTTTCGGATTCGATAGTTCCTTTGGCGTTTCTCGTTGGCCATGACCAGAAAGGTTTGTCGGTGCGGGGTGCGGGTCGGGTATTCAGTGTTGTTGTCGCTGTGGTGAGCGCGTGTGTGCTCGGTGCGGTGCTACCGCAGGCGAGCGCGGAAGGCAATTGGGACGAGACCGCGACCGAGTTCCTCGATGACGGCACCGAGATCCAGGTGTGGAAGGCGATGGAGAACCTCGACCGCACCCCCAACCTGGCAAGTACTCTACTCAGCCGCGAGGGCTTCCTCACCGTCAAAGGCATTGTGCAAGTGCGGCCTTCGGCGCAGGCCACGGTCAACGCGGGCTCGGTGACCGTGGGATTGCAGATCGGCTGCCAAGTCGATCTGGGCGGCGGAATGCAGGTAGGAGCAGCCTTGTCGGTCGGCCCGTGGGTGTCATTCACCGTCTCTCAATACCCCGGTGTCACCCCGGGGGTCGGCGCGAACGCCGGAGGGACGGTGACCGGTACGATCCGGCCCGGCACGATCGCGGTGGTGCCGCTGGCCTCGAAGCCGTTGCAGGGTGGGTACGGGGCGATCAAACTGAGCAATATCTATATCAAGGTCGATGCCTGTGGCGGGCAAACCAACATCCGCACCTACGTGATCGGCGCGGTGTCCACCAGCACCGACGATATTCAGGTTCCCGCGTACGGGCAGCCGAAATGGCTCTAGCGCCGCAGGGTTCACGCAAGACGAGCCGCGCTGTGACGGCGGTCGCGCCCCTGATGCTGTCGGTGGCTCCGGTGCTGTGGGTGCTGTGCGGTCCGGAACCTACCGCGCATGCACAGCCGCCGATCTGTATCCCGCAGCCGCCGACCTACGGGTGCCCGCCACCACCGCAACCACCGGGGCAGGACAGTGGCCCACCGGCGACTGGTGGGCCACCGGTCCCGACACCGGCACTTCCGGCACCGTACACAGCGCCGCCCTCTGGTGGCACCAATGGTGGCGCGGGCAACGGGTACGGACCCGTTGCGCCCCAAGGGGATCCGAACAACCCCATCATCGTCGGCCCCGAGGTCGAACAGCCGGGTTCTGTCCAGGCCCCGGTTCCCGCGCCGCAGGCCCCCGCCCCGGTGCCGCCGGGCGAGGCGCCCCCGCCGGTCACCGTGCAGGCCCCGCCCCCACCACAGGAGACCCCGACCCCCGTCGCCCCGCCAGCTGGGTCCGATGTCATGTCCCAACTCGAACGCGCGGCGAAGCTACACGAGCAGGGTGTGCTCACCGACGCGGAGTTTGCTGACCTCAAACGAACTCTCCTGCAAGGAAATCCGAGTCCACCCGCGCCGTCGCCCGTGCAACAGGTGCCGACGGCGACCGAACCCGGCGAGGGATCGGGGGCCGACGATCGGATCGCAACGTTGCTGATCGTCGGTAGTGCGGCATTCGTATCCGGTGCAGTGTCGTCGCCGTCCCGAGGTGCCTCTTCGCGTGGGCCGTTCGGATCGCTGATGCATCAGGCCAAGAACGCCCCCTCCGATGGAAGCGGATCGGGGCATGGCGGATCAGGCAATTCCGGCGGCAGCGGGAAGGGATCCACCCCGCCGTCCTCGAGTTCACCGCAGTCGTCCTCGGATTCGCAGGCCGCATTGTTGGGCGCGCTGACTCAGACTGGTCCCACGCCCGACGCTCTGAAACCTGGCGGCGGGGGACAGAAGGCACCCGCGCGGCCGCAGTCACCATCGTCGCAAAATGATTCGAACGCAGCAGTTCTGGGCGAGCTGACCCAAACTCAGATTCAGCAGCAGTCGACTACCACCGGTCCCACCACCACAACGACTACGACGGTCACTGGCCCGGGTGGGCAGACCTCGACCGGCACAGCCCAAAGCCACGAACTCACTGATGGTGGCAAGCAGTCGTTCCACTACGACTCCGACGGCAACCTCACGTCGATCACCGTCACCGACGGCGACGGAAACACTCGCTCCTACGATCCACCCAAACAATCCGCCGCCGATGGCGATACCAGCAACTACAGCGAAGAGGAGATCAACCGTCTACGCGAACGCGCACAACAGAACTACGACCGCGCCGCCCGCGAGGCATATATGCACGTCCCCCTCGAAGACCGCGTCTACAACCTCGACCGGGCACATTCCGAGCTAGAGCTCTACAAACAGTTCGATCACTACGAAGGTGGGCACTGGTACGACGCCGACGGCAACCAACTAGTCGTCGTCGACGGCCACGTTCTGCGATTCGACAACGACGGCAACTACGTTGCCCCCTCGGGTGTCGACGACAGCGGCATAGAGGCGACTCCGCAGAAATGGCGTGACCGTGGCATGCCGGATGTGCTGGCGTTGGACCCTTCCAACCCTCTCCAAGAGGTCACCATCCCTGGTACGAAGTACCCTGTCCCCGCAGACACACCCGGCAAACAGTGGTACATGCTCGACGACGGCACCTTGGTCGTGGAAGACGGGAACGGATTCCATCGCGTCACCAACGCCCCATCGACAGCAGATGTCTGGATCAACCGAGGTATGGCCCTTGTGCCACTTCCCCTTCCTAAAGGCGGTGGGAAGCTCGGGAAAGGTATCGAAGAAGGCCTGGGTGGACCGAAACCGCGCCCGCCCGAGGCGACGAAGCCGGGCGGAGTGGTCAACCCCGGCCCGGCCGCGCCCTCAGTCAAGATTCCGGAGAAGGTGCCAGGCACAGACGTCGAAATACCGCGCTTCAACTTCAACGATCCCACCCAGCCCCCCGCCGGGCCAGGATGGGAGTGGCGCGGTCAGAATCCCCCCGGCGGGGACAGGGGCGCCTGGTTCAACCCGCAGACGCAGCAGAGTATCCATCCCGATCTCAACCATCCCGACCCCATCGGACCCCACTTCGATTTCAAGCCACGCAACGAACCGGGATGGCGCATCTTCCCCGACGGACGTGTACTGCCGAAACCGGAGTGATGAGAGGTGAATACCGTGATCTGGTCATTGCTCCCGCACAGTGTGGCCGGAGCGTACGTGGGCGAAGCGCTACGCTCGGGCCTGGATTTGTCCATGACCGCACTTGCGGCACGCCCGCTACGGGAGTACCGGTACTTCGCGGGAATTTCCAGCGATCCGTCCGGCAGCCGCCTATCCGACTTCACTACAGGAAAGTCATGGCCCACGGTGGTTGGGAAACGTCTGGCCGACGATCTGGCTGTCCGCTTCCCATCCAGCCAGCTTGTCGTCGAGATGCCGCTGGCCAAGCCGACCGATCATTTTGTCGAAAACGGTGCGGACGAGGGACTCGTCGTATGGAACGACAGCGTCTATGCCGTATGTCGGCTCGACGAAGGACCACAACGAGCGAGGTCGGTTCTTTTGGAACACGATCCGTCCTTCCTCTACAACGCATTCGTCATCGATGGTGCGCGGCCGTTCCCTGCCGTGGTGGCCGACGACACTGGCGACTGGCTGGAGGTCATACTCATCGGAGCGTACGACGGTGAGGGAGTGGTCGGAGCTTTCCTCACCGATATCGAATAGGAACTCCTTGAGTCAACCCTCGATGATCAGCTGGCCCACGCGTCGGCTGGACTCGTTGATCGTGGTGGAGTATCGATACGGCTGGCTTGTCGCGCGTCAAGCTTTGTGACAGGGCCCGTTTCTCACGGGAGTTTCCTGCGAAGAGAAATCGGATCGTTCTATCACGAGACCGGCGGCCGTATCGGGAGAAGGTCAGTCCACGCTGGCCGGTGAGTTGACCGCTTCTTAGCTGCGCGGCGGGCGAGGGTGTCCGACTGTCGGTGGGAACTGGAAACGGCAGTTCTTCGAGGCCGGTCGTTGTGAGTCTAGTGGCTGGGAAATCGGGCAATCGCCGCAGGAGCAGCAGCTCAAGGCCGAGATCGCGGGTCTGACCAAGGCGTTGAATGAGGCGAGGGTGTGGAAGCAGTCCTCGCAATGATTCGTGCGCGCATCTCCCACTTCCGCCGACTGCCCGAAGTAGCGAGGAGAGGCTTCATGCTTAGAGAGACAATCGGATCACTACTACTGCAGGGACATCGGGGGGAAGCCGGTAGCGCGGGAATGGGATCCGTTGGTGACTGCGGACATGTTTCAGGAATGCTCGATCGCCGACATCCGATATCTCCCGCTCGTATCCTCGGTCGGCGTAATCGTTGATCTGCGGGCGGCACTCCAGCTCGATGGTGGGAACGTCGAGCTTCTGATCATCGAAGGTGTCACTGAGCTGCGGATATCGAATGAGGACGTGTTCGCTCGTCCCATGATGCGCACCGTCATCGCTTCGACTCCAGCAGTCGAGGCCCATGGATATGCCATGGACCTAGCTTTCCACCCGAGCAGCGTGATGAGCATCCGCGGCAGGCGTGGCATCTTCCATGAAGGGGTTGTCGACGAGATCGGTGATACTCAACCGGACTTGGGTGAAGTTTCTGAGTTCTGGGGAGGGTTTCCGGACTGGAACTCGCCCTTCACGATCTGCTGCTCGACGATTGTGGAGGTGTAGCAACACCGCAACACCAGCGCAGCCCGCCATCGTCGACGCCTGTCGACGCGACAACCACGGCACCGACGCCGTCGTGCCGACGGTGATGTTTGTGACCGACAGCGGTGGTTCGTTCCGCTCGTTCCGGAACCGGCCCGGCGCGGTCCACCTCGGCACCGCCGATCCGATGGTCCCCAACTTTCCCGAGACCGAAAACCTGCCAGCTACGTGACACGGGACATTGGTGCGGCGATCAGCTGACGAACGTTGTGGTACTGAATTTTTGGTGTTTTCTTGGAAATAGCCCGATCCAACGGATGAAACGAAGAAGCCCCTGACCGATGTTGCCTGGTCAGGGGCCAGCTTGTGGTGCGCCATCAGGGACTTGAACCCCGAACCCGCTGATCTAGATCAGACCATCAGCTACCTCAGCTAGTCCTCTCTGACCTGGCCATGGTGGCCGACAGCAAACCCATAGCATCTCACTGCTTCTCGACAAATCTCGTTCATTCTGGACCCATCGTGGACCCCAAGTTGAAGTTCCCACGGCCCTCTGGGAGCGATAGCCAACCGCGATTGCGCCCGTCGAGCCGGAGTAGGTAGTTCGCCCGGCACCGGCTACTGCCCCCTCGCCAGTCTCCTGTGACCGCCGGGATCTTGCTGCCTACGCACTACTGCACGGTACAGCTCGACAGCTGCGTATACGCCTCCACGATCAGCGTCCTCGACAGCGCCGGACCTCCGCGAACACCATTCCCGAACGTCGGGTCCGACAGACGCGTTCAAGCGCATACGGGGCGGTCGACAAGATCGACCAGTTCGACTGGGCGATGATCGACTGCCTACATCGCTGCGCTGGCCGCCGCGCGTCACCTGCGCCAGGCCGCGATCCTTGCAACCCGCGCTGCTCGCCGAGTCGCCGCGACTCCCGCCGACAAGGGTGGGCGCATGTTCCCGTGGGTGCACTCGAACAATCTCATCTCCCGGAGTGCCTCGAACAGTCGACCGTAATGGAAAACGCCCCGGTCCGGCCAGGCTCCTTCGTCGCCGGGCTGTGTTGACCTTGGGCCGTTTCGCCGAAGTTCTTATTTTCTTTTTTCCCTTCCGGCGATCGATTTTGGGCCGGGAATCCGGCGGTTCGTCAACCCCTGTCCCGGAAATTTCCGCCCCCCAGGGGCAGGCTCGCTGTGCTCGTGCGGAATTTTCCGGGACAGGGGTTGCGCCCCGACGGATCTCCCGGCCCGAAATCTCTTTCGCCGGAAGGGCAAAAAGAACGGGCGGTAGGTGGGGAGCCGCACTATCAGTCAGGAGGCGAACTCACGATGAGCAGTACTACGGATTTGTTGACCCGCAGTGAATACAGCGCGAAGCGGAAGAACCAGCAGGCCGGGCCGGTGTCGGATTTGATGCCGGAAACAGTGCAGCGGTTCAAGGATCTGTATCCCGATTGGAAGGGAAAGAACTGGCATGTCTCGGCTGGGGCTTACGGGATGCATTTAGGGCCGGTGAATCTGGTCCGCGATTCCCAGCCGGACGAGGAATCCAGCGGCAACAACGCGTGACACGACAACCGCCGATCCGATCTAGCGGACTGCTATCCCGCCGGTCGGCCGTGCACTGACTATCCCCAGTGCGGCACACCATCCCTTGACGCGGCGCGTCGGATTGCTCGCGCCGATCGTCACCATTCACAGAAAAGCGAAAAATCATGACTCAGAGCATTGAAACCGACACGCCGAACACCGATGAACTCGAAATGACCGCTACCGACAGCGCGCCCACTGAAACCGAAAATCAGCCTCGTGACGCCGCCAGCGTTGCGGGCGGTGAGGTGGCGGTGTTCGACGCGTCTGCGTTGGAACCGGCCGAGGTGGTCTATGACGCCGAGTTGATCGAGGAACACCCCGAAGAGTTCCGGACGCCGGAGGTTGACGCGGACTTGCTGGAGTTCGACATTCCCGAAGGGGAAGCCAGGTATGACCTCGACAACGACCCGGAACTGGTCGAATCCGTTCGGGCCTGGGGAGTGCTGGAACCGGTCACGGTCTACCCCGGTGCCGGTGGCCGGTACCGCGTCGCGCGGGGCCGACGCCGGGTGCTGGCCGCTCGCCTGACCGGGCACAAGGTTCCGATTGTCGTGCGTTACGGGGCGGCCGGGGATGAGTCGGAAACGATGATCCAGACCATTGCGGCTGAGATGCACACCAACGACCGCAGGATCGACTACACCGACCGGGAGCGTGCGAACCGGTGGGCGCAAATGTCGCTGTACGGGGCGAGCGTGGCCCGCATCGCTCGCGACACCTCCGCCAAGCGCGAGGAGGTGAAAGCCGCTCTCGCCGCCGTCGATTCGAGTACAGCGATGGGCGCGGTCGACGCCGGGCAATTCAGTTTCGAGCAAGCCGCCGTCATCGCCGAGTACGAGCAAGCCGGAGACTTGGACGCGGTCACGCGACTTATGCGAGCCCCTGCCTGGGACTTCGGAGCTGAGGCGGGCCGCATCGCGGCCGACCGTGCCCAAATCGCCGAACAGTTCCGCGAGTCGCTGCCTTACGCCGAACGCGGATTCGTCTTTGTAGTCCGTGAACCAGGCTGCGCCGGTACGGAATTGCCCGATGGTGAGTTCATTCGCGCGGAGGAGTTGAGGACCGCCGAGGGCGGCGAGGTCACCCCCGAAGTGGTGGACGCTGCGCCGTTGCTGTGGTCGATGTATCTGGAGTTGCATCCGGAATCGGTGGCAGTGGACGCCGAGACAGGGGAGCCGGTCGAATTCGGCCAGATCGACTGGGACACCCGCTATTACCGGAGCGCCGAGGCAGACGAAGGTTTGCGGCACTTCGACAGCGTCACCCTCCAAGACGGTTGGCAACCCGAGTTCTGGCTACCGGTGGAGAACTTGGAGGCGTCCGGGCTGGTTGTGCACGAGGAATTCGCGCCCGGTGTGGTCGTGGTCAGTGATACCGCCGAGGGCGTCAGCGAGGAGGACCGCGACGCCGCCGGAGCCGCCGCGATCGCGGCGCTGGAGGCGCGACGCAAGGCCGAGGAGGAACGCGAGGAGGCCGCCCGGAAACGACAGCGGGTTACCGCGCTGAACATCGAGGGCGCGACTGCCAAGACCGAGCGGCGCACGTTCGTCGCCCAACTGCTCACTCGTAAGACCCTGCCCAGTGATGCCGCTGCGTTCATTGCCGATTCGCTGCTACTCGAGCCTGATCTGTTGAATCGGCACCTTGCGCAGGCGAGTGGACTGGACTTGCTGAATCTGGGCGACAGGGACAAGGCGTGCAAGCACAACGCCGACGCCTCCGCGAACCGCAGCCTTGTCGTGGTGTATGGGCTGGTTCTCGGGGCGCACGAGGCTCGTGTTGATAAGAGCCATTGGCGCGCGAAAACCGATGGTTGGTGGGGCGACGGGCCGGGCTATCGGCGTTATCTGTGCCATCTCGCGGAGCAGGGCCACATCTTGGCCCCGGTGGAGCAGGTCACGGCCGGAGTTCTGGAGTTGGCCGATATCGACATCGAGGCCCTGTGCGCTCGGCAGAAGGCCCAGCGCCAGGAACAGAAGGCACTCGCCGCCGCAGCGTGAGCACCGTTGTCCGGCCCGCCCCGTCCGTCGAGCCAAGGGCGGGCCGCAGAGATGCCAAAGACTTTGTAGGAGAGGAATATTCAATGTCGCGGGAGACCAGCGAATGGCTAAACACTCAAACGCTGATCGGGATGACCGAGCAGCGCGGCAAGGCGTGGCACTATCGCGCCGAGGACCAGGGCAGCGAACCCAACCATTACCCGGGCTATATCCCGGTAGGCGATGTGCGCCGCCGGTTGTTCGGGTGGCGCGCCGAAGCTGTCGCGCCGCACTACCCGGTGCCGTTCGGCACCACTCCGGAAACTCCGGCCGATCCAGCCAACCCCGGCTATCGGCTGGTCGAGGTGCCCGGGTCGCCGTTGCCGATGATCGCGGACCTGTCGCGGCGCATCGTGTACCGCAGCGACACCGGCCGCCCGTTGGGGGTGTTCTCGAGCAAGTACCCGGTGATGCAGTACGGGGAAATGTTGTTGGACGGCTTGGCGGCGCTGGTCACCCCGGACGGGCTGGCGGTGTCGGATGATTCGCTGGGTATCGGGTCGGCGGGATTGCTCAAAGGCGGCGCGGTCGCGTGGGTGCAGATCGAACGCCCCGAGACCGTAGCCACGCCCGAAGGCGTCGATTTCCGAACCTCGATTCTGGCGTCCGCGTCTATGGATGGGTCGCTGCCGCTGTCGTATTCGGCGGTGAATCAGGTTGTCGTGTGCGACAACACGCATGCGTGGGCCTTGGACGAGGCCGAGCGATCCGGGCGGGTGTGGAAGCTGCGCCGCCGCAGCGCCCTGTCTCAGTTGGCGTTCAAGGACGCCCGCGAAGCGTTGCAGATGGTGGTGCAGGCCGAAGACGGGTTCGCCGCCGATATCGCGAAGCTGTGCGACCTCTCGGTGAACACCACACAGTTCCGGCAGCTCCTGGACGATTTCGCGCCCCTGCCCGAGGAGGAGGCCAGCAAATCCGCGCGCACCCGCGTGCAGAACAAGCGAGACCAGCTCGAATTGCTCTGGACATCCGACGAGCGCGTAAAGCCTTGGACCGGAACCGGTTTCGGATGGCTACAAACGGTCAACACCTGGCAGCACCATATACGCCCCGCCCAGGGCAACCGCGCCGGACGCAACACCACCAACGCCGTCACCGGCAAGACCGCCGACGCGGACGCCCTCACCCTGGAACGAATGTTCCAGGTCCTCACCCCGGCCCGATGACATGGGCAGACAGACCAACACCAGCCACAAGGCCCACTACCGGAGGATGCCGGACGGCGCGATCGGGTGCCACCAATGCGACGCGCCCGCAACCCGCTGGATCGACTGGGAACGGTACGGGTGCAAGCGCTGGTTATCCACCGCCTATTGCGACGCCCACGGCGACTGGTGGTTACGCGATTCCGACACCACTGCCCGCGCTCGCACGATCCGCTGACCAGCACGAGACGAAGCGCCCGCCGGGCGCACGAGGGTCACCGCCCGCGCCAGCGTCTGGAAACCATCACTCCCACAACTATTTTCGAGAAGGAGCGCGCCCGCGCTATGACCAGCTACAACCCACATCCCGCCGATAACCCGCCCACAATCACCGCCGCCGACATCATCGGAGGGCGCGAGCAGATCAACAGGGCAACCCTGTACGCCGAACGCCACGGCGTTCAACTCCGGTTCGTCCTGTACGTCGACAGCTATCGCGCGCAATCCCGGTTCACCGTGGAAGCATTCTCGCGGCCCGAGCTGAGCTGGAACCTGCTGTGGTCGATCATCCCCGGCACCTACGCCTACCAGGACGGCCCGGACACCGCCGCCGTCACCGACCCGGCGACGAACCTGATTGCCAGCCCCTACAGCCTCACCGCCGAGATCAAAGCGAGTAGCTGGCAAAAGATCATCAACGCACTCACCACCCACGCCGACCGCCTTCTGTCCTGAGCTGGCCGCACCAAATCGGAAGGAGTAAAAGCGATGATGGAGATTCCCGAGGCCGCCAAGCGCTGGAAACAAGCCCTACGCGCGCACTGGCCCGGCGTCCGCTGGTCGGTCCGCTCCGCCCCGCGCGGATGGTTCACCGTGATCACCACATGGCAGGACGGACCGACCACCAGCGCGGTCGCCGCCTTCTGCCACGAATGGAAAGTTATCCAACCCGACGCCGCGAGCTGGATTCGCGATTCCGGATTCCGGCGCAGCTACAGCCCGGCCGGATACGCCATCGTCATCGAGGCGATAACCCGGGACATCCCGGGCATGCCGATACCGCGAACCCCGGACGCCGGGCTGGACATCCGCGCTGCGCGAGCGCTCACCTGGGCGGGGCCGGTGAAGGTCGCCGGACGGTTCTATGGCCATGACCGCGTGTACGACCTGGTAACGGTGGTTGAGTTGGTCGCCTGCGATCACGACTACGCCACTGCTCCCGACTCACCTGAATAGAACCGGGCGCATATGAGGCCCCGCCTCAAGGCGGGGCCTCATATGCGCTGGCGAGCGAAGCCACAGCGGCTTCGCTCGAAATGGCCCGACGCGCTGGGCGCGCGTCGGGCCATTTCGCGTGCAGTGCGCGGACGACCCACGCACTGCACGCCAGATATGAAACGGGCCAGCGCGTAACCACAGGGACGGTGCAACCCCCCAGGAGCCCGGCTGCGCAAACGGGCCTACTTATTCCAGCGGCCCATCAAAAGGCCGCATACTGGCGCGCAGTCAGCGTCAAACCAGATCGCATCTGCGCCTCGAAAGATCCCGAAAGTCCGGGCCTACAATCTGAATTCGTGAACCGTGACGCGAGCGATGTGGTTTCGGGCGATTCGGCTCCACCTCTGCGGTTGATCGTGTCTGGGGGAGGCACCGGCGGGCATATCTACCCGGCGTTGACGACGATTCGCACCCTGGAGGCTCAGCTTGCCGCGACGGACCGGCAGCTTGACGTGTTGTGGATCGGCACTGCGGGCAGCCTCGAAGCTCGGGTGGCTACAGCCGAGGACGTGCGATTCGAGGCGGTGGCCACCGGCAAGATCCGGCGAGCGGCGAATCCGCTGAAGTTGTTCAGCCGCAGCAACATTCTCGATATGTGCCGGGTTCCCCTCGGGGTGTTGCAGGCTCGTCGTCTCATCGCCCAGTTCGGTCCCGATGTGGTGCTCACGACGGGTGGTTATGTCGCCGTTCCGACCGGGCTCGGGAGCTGGCTGGCTCGGCGCCCTCTGGTCGTCCATGAACAGACGGTCCGTCTGGGCTTGGCTAATCGGCTCTTGTCTCGGTTGGCGAGCCGAATAGCGTTGTCGTCGGGGTCCTCGCTGTCGCTGCTGGGCGGAAAGCTGCGCCACTCGGCTGTGGTGACCGGGAACCCCGTTCGCGCGGAACTGTTCGGCGGCGACGCCGAGGAGGCTGTGTCGGTCCTCGGGCTCGGTGGTTTTGATCGCGGTGTACCTACTGTCTATGTGACCGGCGGTGCCCAGGGCGCGGTGCAGATCAATCGCGTGGTGCGAGAAGTGCTGCCATGGATGCTGGAGCGGGCCAACGTCATTCATCAATGCGGAAAGTCCTCGATCGACGAGCTGACCGATCATGCCGCGACGCTCGCCCCTGACCTTTCCGGCCGCTACCTGGTGACCGAGTTCGTCGGCCCGGAGCTGGCGGATGTGTTCGACCTGGCCGATGTCGTCATCTCCCGTAGCGGGGCGGGCACGATCGCGGAGATCACCGCCCTGGGCAAGGCGTCGGTGCTCATCCCGCTGGCCTCGGCCGCGGGCAACGAGCAAGCACACAACGCCGGCGTTCTCGCTGAACGCGGCGCTGCGGTAGCACTGCTCGATGAGGTGTCGGCGCACACGTTGCGACAAGCACTCGAACCACTGCTCCGCGACACCGAAAAGCGAACCGCCATCGCGCAAAGCGCTCGACTCTGCGGCCATCCCGACGCCGCTGAGCAGCTTGCTCAACTGGTGCTATCGGAAGCCGACCGGCGCAGGTCGGCCCGCGCCTGAAGGTGGCGCTGGGCACCGAATTCGATGAGCGCAAGGCAGCGTTGGAACGCGCTGGCTAAGCCACCGAACGGATCAGGGACCCCCTCGGTCGCCGAGGTAGAGCGATACTTTGGGCCGGGTTCGCTCGTCGCAGGGTCGCTGTAGCGCGGCCAGATTAGTTACCCGCGCGCTGTTCGGGGGCTACCGGGTTCCGTTGCGTCGACGGCTCCAGCTCGCTGGTCGCCTACCCCGATGGCGCGTTGTGTGTTCAGGTTCCACGAAAGCCCGTCGTCGCCGAAGGTATCGGTGTCTACCAGCAAAATCTGCCCGACCACTTCGGTGACCGGGTCAACCGAGGTCGACCAGTGCGCGGTATCGACTGTGCGGCGGCCGTAGCCGAGAGAGATGTGCGGGCGCTTCTCTACGGCGACCCGGGCGCCGTAGACCGATTGCAGCGCGTCCCCGGCGGCATCGGCCAGAGCGAGTAGTTCCGGTGTGGGATCCATGCGCACGACGACACTGTTGGTGGTGGCTTCGGCCCGCATTGGGGTGAGGGTGACCGGGTCGAGTCTGGAGACTGCTGTGCTCAGGGCCGTGTGCAGGTCGCCCCAGCTGCCAGGGACGGTCGCGGCGGTCGGGATGTCGGCCCACGCCAGCGTCACGTGCCAGAACTGGCGAACCACGGGCCGAGTGATGTCCTGCCAGTCCGGTCGCCATTGCGCCACGGGCCCAGACTCGGCGACCAGCGACGCGCACAGTGCATCCAGCGCCGGGCCGGGCGTGATGTAGACGTGCGGGCGGCTACCCGTGGGTGCCCACACCCGCTCCCCGAAATCTTGCATCCTTACCCCTCCAATACCCGTCGCTGGCGCGGACAGCATGCACGCCAATGTAATTCGGTGTCGCAGATCCGGTAAACCACCTCCCTGGGCGCACGGGGATCAGGGTGGGGTATCGCCGAGCTGAACATGCGCGAGTACCGGCAGATGGTCTGACGCGCGCTTGGCCGCGTCGGTCGATATGGCCTCGAAGCCCGCCACGCGGCCACGGAAGTGATGGGTGCCGTAGATGCGATCCACCCGCCGCGGTGGGTGCCGGTCGGTCGGCCAATGCCCTGTCGAGCACTCCAGCGGGCGTCCGGCCTCGACCGCAGTATCAATCAACTGCCCGAACTGCGGATCGACCAGGATCCGGTCGGCACGGCGGTCCCCACGCACCCCCGAGGCGGTCGGGTCGAGCTGATGCACCCGATCCGGGAACCAACCGGTGCCCGGATAGGGGTCGGGGTCTGACCACGTGGTCGGCTGCCACGGCCGCCGCCAGCGCCGCGACCACGGCACCCCCACCCGCGACGCCGGAAGAGAATTCGAGTCGCAGCCGATCAACGTCGGAACGTTGCCGTTGTTCGCGATCCACGCGATCTGGTACGCCTCGGAGATCCGCCATTGAGGATCGAACACATCGGCATGCCAGGAACACGCCCGCATCCGTGAGCCGCCGTAGTCCAGTTCGACGGCGGCCAGGCAATGCCATAGGCGGGAGCGGCCACGCCCATAAGACTGGAATGTGCCGGGCACGGCCTCGATGTCGGGTCGCCACATCAAGCCCACGTAGAAGCGGTGGCCTGTACGGCTGGCCCAGCTCTCGGCGCGGGCCACGGCCACATGCTTCGACGTCGGCGCCGCGTCCCACGGCGGCTGCGTATGGAAACAGGTCATGCCACAGGCGTCGGCCAGCTGGATCAGCTCTCGCGCGGCTGCTTCCTCGCTGGTGGCGACGATCTCCTGCACACTCCAGCTGTGCGCGCGCTGCTCGGCGGGTGCGTCGGCCTGCGTCAGCACCCTCACCTGGAGGTCACGCCGGTCCCGCAGCTCCTGGTCCAGGCCCGGGTCGCCCAGTCCACGGTTGAGCAGGTTCGCACTACCGTGGACGATAAGTTCACCCGGCACGGTCGCTCCCCCTCGCTCGCTTCCGTCCAACTCTTGCCCGCCATCATGTATCCGATCTCAGAGCGGGGCCGAGGGGAAACGACTCCAGAGTTTCCCACGTGAGCTGTCCGGCTGCTTGGTCGATCGCGACTTCGACCAGCTCGACCCGCGGCAGATACAACGGGGCGCCCGCGGGGTCGATCTGGCGCAGCTTCTTGTTGATCGGGTCGCTGTCGGTGGTCGCGGTGCCGTATCCGAGCGAGACGTGGGCTTTGCTGACCGGGAACGCCGTCGAGTCCGGTCCACGTACCGATTGGACCGCACCTCGCAGGCGCCGATGGATGTCGGTGGTCAGTGGGGCGGCGGGTGAAACGTCGATGAGCGGGCCGGAGCGGTAGCAGTAGCAGCTGCCCGCGCGGCCGAGGTAGGCCGGGACGCCGTCGAGCGCGCGGTGCACCGCCTCGACCAGCCCCGCGCGTTCCCCGGCAGGGATGTCGGCGGCGACGCGATCGGTCACGCATTCGAGGGTGACGTGCAGGTAGTCCGAGTCCAGCAGGGTGATCGGCTCGTCGAGCACCGCCGCACGCCAGCGGGAAATCAGTTCGGCGAGTTCGTGGTTGGCGGGCAGGCTCAGATCCACGGGTGCGTAGAACTGGAGCAGCGTGACTGCCTCGGGCCACGGGTCGGTCCCGAGTTGGAAGGTGTACGACTGCACGGGCACCGAGACTACCGGCCGCACCGGCGATCCCGATTGCGTTCCGGCAAAACAAGATCCGCCGCTTTCGGCTCCCCGGCCTAGTGGTGCGAGGGCCGCTACACGAGGCGATATGCGCTGTGGCGCTGCTAACCTCGGATCCGTGAGCAACACCGGTAACCCTGACCTCGGCGGCAGCGAGCAGGCCGGCTCCCCGACCACCTGGACACCGTGGCGCGCGGCGCACGCCTACGCGGCAGCGATGCTCGAGCTGTCGACATCTGGTCTCGGCGGGGATGACGGGAACCCCGCGGACTTCGATGTGACGATCATGCTCATCACCTACGCACTCGCCGACTACGCCCGCTCCGAAGGCATTACTGTCACCCGGCCCGCCGACCTCGCGGACCTGTCGATCAAGGAATTGTGGCGACGCCTGGCCACCGATCCCCTGATGGCGTCGATTGCGCTGGCGTCGCCGACCGATCACGCGGTGGCCCCCGCCGAGGGCGACCCACTGCATGCGCTGTTCCACCGGATGAAAACCGAGGTCGACGCCAACGGACGATCCCACGGTGCGCGCGGGGGCGAGCAAGCCTGGTACGCGCGCGGTGAGGACGGGCAGGCCCTCGTCGGGTACACGCTATGGACCTACATCCCCCCGGCCGACCGCGACGCCGGCCGGACACCGCTGCGGTTCCTCACCGCCAAGGCCGAAGGCACCCCAGACGCGCAGGACCCGCTCCCTAATCCGCCCGCGCCGCAAGCGTTCCAGGTGTCGGAATATATGGCTGCCGACCAGCTGTGGCCCGAGCGCGGCACCGGTCCGTGGGCGGTGCGTGTCATGCAAGGCAATCTCGGAGGCCGGATGCTTCTCATGCATTACATGGCCTCGGTCGACGACCGCGATATCGGTGTCCCGGCCGATCTGACCGCCCCGCGTAAACCCGGAGAATCGGCCGACGAGTACGCCCAACGTCAGCGACTGTCCACGCTGTACCTCGAAACCCATGTGCTCGCCGCCGATTGGAGCCCCACTGTCGCCGACGAGCTGATGCACATCCGACCATCCGACGCTACGAACGCGGTCGAGGCGATCACCGAAGTCGCCAAGGGATGGTGGACCGCGGCCGGGTACCGCGGCACGATCGACGACCTTGTTCCCGCGATGACGGTGCTGCTGGATGGGCTGGTCGCACCGGAACGGCGCAGCGACGTGCAGCGCGTGCTGAACGTGATCATCGAGGGCGGGGGCGTCGCCCTGGACCGAGTCAGGCTACGGCTCATGGGGGCAGCGCAAGGGGCACCGTTCGAGGCGCTGCACCTGGCCGCCGCGTTCACCAGCGCGATGTATCAAAATCGAACCTGCGTCCCCGATCCGAAAACCGAATCCCTGCGCCTAGCGCAAGAAGGCATGCGCATGGCCGAAGGCAAGTTCGACAAGCCCGAAACCAGCGCACCGGCCTCGATGTCACCCACACCGGCGAAGTCGGCTCAGTCGGCGGATGCTCGAAAGAAGGCGGCCCGCAAAACGGCACGCAAGTCACGACGCCAGGGACGCCGATAGACCGACCTCGCCGGTGCGGTTTCGGGATCCCGGCGTGGAGGGCGAGAAGTCACACGCCGTCCAATTGACACTCTCTCGGGTTTCACACGCCCGCGGCGCCGTCGGTTGAATCGACCTGGGCCAGCAGGATTCTGGAAAAGCGTGAATTGCCGCTGGGCTGTCGGGCGATGAGACTGAATTCGGAAGCAGAACCGGCCACCTCGGCGTCGACTACTCCGTTGTCGGTCAGCCATTCCGTCATCTCCACTGCGTTCGCATACGCCGCTGCGGCGCAGTCTCCCTCGCAGGGGAAAATCTCCTGTATCCAGGGAAAATAGTGCAGAAACAGCTCGTCGGGCAATGCGCCCCACTCTCGCGCCAACTCGCGTAGCCGTTGTGGTGCGACCTGGATCAGTTGCAGCGCACCCTCATCCGAGGTCACGTCGTTGCAGACATGACCCACGATCTCCGCTTTCGCTGCCGCCGAAGTCGGGAACGCGGGCGAGAATTCGGCAGTGAGGTCTGGCGGCCAGGCGATAGCTCGGTACGTGCCGAAATGCCAGTGTTGGGTCCTACCCACAGTTATCACCTTTGTCACTTGATCCTCGGGCCGCCTGCCAGCGCATGTCATCGCGGGTCGTACGGGTCGGCGGCGGTGCGCGACCAGCGTTCGCCGATTGACAGTGTCGAGGCGTCGATGGCGTCCGCCGCTGCGAGGTGGGCGTGCAGGATCGTCGCTGCCGAGGTGATGGCCTGGGCCCAGTCCGGGAGCAGCTGGGGGTAGTCGACCAGGATGGTGCCGTCGCCGTACACCCGATCCCACAGGTCCATGTTGTCGACGATATTGGCCGCGTTCGAATCGAGGCCGCGTAGGCGTGAGTGGATGGCAACCATGTCGACGGTGTTGAGGTCGTTGGCGTGTTCGGCGTCGGGCAGCCGTTGCACGCTCGCCTGGCGGTGGATGAGGCCATCCAGTAGACGACATGCCTTGAAGTCGAACCCGGTCTCGTCATCGGTGCTGGCCCACCGGACGAGTTTGTCTGCCACTTCGCTGACGTAGCCGTCGTGGGCGGTGCTGATGTAGTGGTGCAGCGGGGAGTCGAGGCGTCGCATTTTGTCGTAGATGTCGCCGAACAGCGCGCGGATCTCGGGAAGCTTCAGCAGCTCATCGGTGCGTTCGATCATCTCTCTCTGGCTGCGGGGGCCGTGGGGCTCCCCGCCGAGCCAGGACAGATGTATGTGTCTGTAGTCATGCGGCCAGGGCGTCACGAGCGTGGCGAATGATCGCAGCGCCGCGAGTTGTACACGCAGCGCACCGGTGGACCCGCCGGGTTGGAAGTCGGTTCGACCGCCGCTGATCCATCCAGAGGTGGTATCGGCGCATGGCCGCAGTGGTCCCACGCCTGCCATGTAGCAGGCGAAAGTGTCGACGGGTTCGGCCATCCACCAGATGTGGATCGCCCATAGTTCAGTGGAGCCCCGCCCTTGGGGCACTACTTCGGCCAGCATTCCGGCCGGATGCACCAGCAGGGCCATGTTCTTGCCTGCGAGGTCCCCGCGCCACACAGTGGCGAAGCCCTCGTCGTGCAGCCACTCTGCGGCGTCGGCGATGTCGGCGCGACGGGGCAGCTCTCCGTAGAGAGAGAGTTCGTCAGGGTTCATCCGCCAGTCGGCGACGGTGCCCAGCCAGGCCAGCAGGCTGTAGCGCTGCGGGCCGTCGATGAGGTGCCGGCCTGCTGGTATGTCCCGTGTGTGCGGGACGCGACTCTCGGGGACCATCCACTGCACTTCGCGGGTCTCGATGTCGCCGGGCGGGGTGAATTCGCGCCGGGAGTCCGGCGGCGCCTGCAAGTCTCGTCCGTCCCGCGCGCGGCCGTGCTCGACGCGCCAGGCGCGACTGCGACTTTCCCACTGCACCAATTCCGTCAGCCCCATGCGTATCGACTCTAGCGATCGACCCGCGACTATCACCACCGATTGCGGCCGGTGACAGTAGACAACGCCGACTGGCACCACCCGAGCCCGCACGACATTCGACCCGATTGAGGAGGTTTGGTGCGCCCGGACGGCGCGCCTGATAGATCAATGATCCTCGGTGACGGGCGGCCCGCTAGAGGCTTGTGCGGGTGAGCAGCAGATCGGTCTGGCCAGTGATGGCGGAGTCAATGGCGGTCGGGCTCAACGCCATTGGGTGGCGCGCAGCGACTGTCACATCCTCGGGTGCGTAGGAGTTGTGCACCTTGTACGCGTGGAAGCCGTTGTCTGTCATCGGTTTAAGCACACTTTCGGCGGTGTGGCCGTCGCGGGCTAGCCATTGCGGAGTGATCTCGGTGAGGATTTCGCAGTCCGCGCGCAGCTGGGGAATCAGCCGCGCCAGTTGCGCCAGGACGGTACTCTCCGCGCCTTCGACGTCGATTTTGATCACACGGGCATTGGCCAGATCGCCGCGATCGAGGATGTCCGCCAAAGGCAGCCCATCGGCGGTGATCTCCGATGCGGGGTTCTCGAGGGGCCTCGTGGTGATAGCCCCGGTATTTCCACGATCGGGCAGGTACAGCTGTATCGGTCCGTGTTCGGCGGCGACGGCTGCGGGCACGACCCGCACATTGCCACAGTGATTGAGCGCCAAGTTGATCCGAAGCTGCTCGAGTGCTGCGGGCGTGGGTTCCACGGCGACGACTCTGCCGGTGGGACCTACCCGGCGTGAGGCGAGCACGCTGTACCAGCCTCCGGCCGCGCCGATGTCGATGAACCCGTCACCGGGTCGTAGGCGCGCGGAGATTAGCGTGGAAAGGCATGGCTCCCAACATCCCTGGACATAGATCGTCCTCGGTATGAAGTCGATGGTTGTCGGGATGTGGAATTGTCCATGGTGTCGAGTGCGGACAACCCGTGGTGGGCGGGGATTTTGGCGCAGGCCGACGTCGAGCCATTCACGCACCAGCGCCCGCTTGAGCGCTGTTCCTGTGCCGTAGCGAACCCACCAGCGGGCCGCGATCAACAACGGCGTCCATGGCGGTGGCCACAGAACCGTGTCCTGCCACGGAGGCCGGGACGTCAGTGAAGGCATTGCTCCGACGATATCGGCGTTCCGGTCGGGGCGCAGCGCATAAGAGTTCGGCTACCGATTCTGTTCCAGGACGTGAGATTGGCTGCGTTGGACGAGGTTCCGGTCACCTGGCGGCGTCGCGGGCGGCGAGCACAGCTCGGGCAACGGTCAACTTCCATTCGCCGCTCCAACGCTGCTCGTGATCGCTGAGAATGTCCTCGATCACCTCGACGTGGTAGGGCACCTCCGCTGGCAGCCCCGCAGCCGCCAGCACCAGCTGGGCGGCCAGCAGGTCTTGGTGCAGCCAGCCCAACGCCTCACCTATCGGGTCCGACATGCACTCTCCAACGAACGGTAGTAGTCGCGAGTCCGAAATCCGGCACGCTCCATTGCACAGTAGATCGAACCCGCGCGTCCTCACCTCGGCGGGGCGTAGAAGTTCCTGTGAGACAGCGCAGTAGGTGGGCATGCCACAGTGGCACGAGCTCAGAGGCAATCAGAAATATCACCGATCAAACAACGCCGGACAGTGCGCGGACGCACACTCGTGTCGCCGCTCGGAACCACCTATGCGGTGCGCGTCCAATCCAGGCATGGACACAGATTCCGAATCCGCCGCCGATTGCCGCGCCACAAAGCGGGTGTAGAGCAGCTCGAAGCATTCGCGCGACCCCCTGCTGTGGTCGCTAAGACCCTCTGACTCTGTGCGTATTGCGAGCGCTGTCGGCAACGGCTTCGATCTCGACCAAGCCCTACCTCGATCGGAAAACCGTCCGTCGCTACGCGTGCGCGCAGACCCTGATGCCAGCCCGCTCACCGTGGACAGCGGCCCGCCGCAAGAAGCTCGCGGGTTGGATTGCCAAGTAGACAGCCACCGAGACAGTACCGATGCGGATCGTTCTCGTCGGTCATGCTGGCGGTCCTGTCATCTCTGCTGACGGTGCCCCTCCCGTCGCTCACAGTCAGGCGCTCCTTGCTCGCGCCGAGCCCCCTTGTCGAAGGTGCCCACCACTACGTTCGGGCGGTCCGCGAGCAGCGGCTCGCGGTTACGGCCCGGCGCGGTGACGGTGTAGCCGTCCTCGGTACGTCGGGGCTTGTCGCGTTTGGTTCGGCTTGTCGGGGTCGTTTCGTGCGCGTCGCGGGGAGATCGAGTCGAGTGACCTCGTCGAGGGACGCATCGGTAGGTCCCTGTTGCGTTGGTCCGCCTGGCTGGCAGGTCGCGCGACTGTAGGGCGGGCCGCGTCGCAGCAAAACGGGGCTCGCGATGCTCGGCCGGTCGGCACCGAAAAACTTCTTTCCCCCGAAAGAACGCGGGTCGCTCACTGCGTTCGCTGAAACAACTTTTTCGTCGCTTCCCAGCAGACCCCGTTTGTGCTTCTCCTCGGTCCCGCCCTTGGCCACGAGACAAGCCAGACAGGCAACCAACCGCGAAAGGGAACATCCGATGAGCACCATCGTCAAGGGCAACATCGCCAAGATCAGCGACCCGGTCGTCTACGAGGCCACGGGCACCCAGCCGGAGACCATCGCGGTCTACGTGACCATCATCGACAACCACCAGCGCCGCACCGAGGACGGCTACACCGACACCGGTTCCACCGCCTACGAGGTCCGCTACTCCGGTCCCATGGCCATGCGCGTGCTGGGCACCTTCGACAAGGGCGACCCGGTCAGCGCTGAGGTCCGCAACCTGCGCACCGAGGTCTTCACCTCCCGCAAAGGCGAACCGCTCGCCAGCATCCGAGCCTTCGGCATCGACCTCAGCATGAGCTGCCGCTTCCGCGAGTTCCAGATCATCCGCCCCGTCCGCACCGACCAAGCGGCCTGACACCCGGCACAGCGTGCCCGCCATACCGGCGGGCACCTGGCAGGGGACACCCGGCCGCACCGACTCGCCGTCACCACGAGTGGGCCATTCGGCCCCGGCGCGGCTCTGAGTCCACACCGCATCACCTACTTTCCGAGGAGCCCATTATGTCCGACCACACCCGCCCCATGTGGCGGCCGAATCCCGCAGGCAGCCGCTACGCCTTCCGGTCCCCGGCTATCAGTGCCGCCTACGGTGACGGCTGGTGGATCATCACCCGCGAAGGCAAAGGAGACTGGCTTCGATTCGGCTGCTTCGGCGGTCTGCTGTACCGCAGCGCCGAGACCGAACCTGTCGGTTCGATCTACATCAGCGAGGACCCCTACGCCGATTGCGAGCCGTACTATTCGTGGCGATTCACCCGCGCGTGCGAATGCGGGCAGACCCGATTCCCGGAGTGCCGTGTCGAAACCTTCGCGACCGGTTCCGAGGCGATCGAGGCGGCAGCCTTCCAGTTCATCTGTTGACGTGTGGAGGTCGCGTGGGGCGTGTCGCTGGCCGGTGCGCCCCGGCACGCCCAGTGCGCGCGCAATGCACTGGTTGGCACGTAGTGGCGATTACCTTGCCAGAGGTGATGTTCACCGAGACGACAGCGGGCGCCGGACCGGTCGCGCGGCTTCGCCGCCCACGCATTGCCGGATGGTTTCGGTCAGTGATCCGGCCTCCCGTACCGTCGCCGATGCCCGTGCCTCGGCGGGCGGGTACCGGTGAGGTGGTCGCCGTGCTCTTCGACGCGGACAACATCGCGCCGGCCAAGGCAGGCGCGGTCCTCGCCTCGGTCTCGCAAGTGGGTTCGCTGCGGATCGTGCGCGCCTATGGCGACTTCTTCCGCACCCATCTGGCGGGGTGGCGGCCCGCGATGATCGCGCACGCGATTTTGGCCCGTCAGGTCACCACCGTGACACCGGGAAAGGACACAGTTGATCATGCGATCGTTGCGGACGCGATCACCCTGGCCCTCACCACGGACGTGACCACGGTCGTGATCGCATCCAGTGACTCCGACTTCGTCGACCTGGCCCTGCAATTGCGAGAGATCGGATGCGCGGTGCACGGGTACGGGGAACGCAAGACTTCCTCTGCCATGGTCGCCGCATGCCATCGGTTCGTCTACCTCGAGGACCTACCCGCGCGCTCCGCTGTCACACCGGCATCCGTTGCTGTTGCGGCGGGCAACTCCGCCGCGAAGGTGACGGCGAAATCGAAAGCGGCACCCGTCAAGGCGGCCAAGTCTGGCGAGGCATCTGACGGCTGGGCGGCCTCGGTCCGCGAGGTGGTGGCCGTGCTGAGTACCGGTGGCAACGGTGCGGAGTTGCCGAAGGTCTGTCTGCGGATGCACACGCAGGGGATCACCGCCCGGCTACCGGAGAAGGCTCGCGCAAAACCCGGCCGTTTCCTTGCCACGTGCGGGCTGTTCGAGGTCGTGAAGGTCAAGGGCCAGGATGGGCGCTCCACGCACACCTATTTGCGCAACAAGCCCACGCGCCCTGTTCGCTGAGCCGCGCAGGCGGGTGCGCGAGCCGCCGGCCAGCGCGAGCCCGGCTACTGCGAGGCAGGTGGTTGGGGTTCGCTCGCAGACGAGGGGGCGGCGGCCTTGCTTGGTGGGGTGGTTGCGGCAGCGCGTTTGCGTGCTTGCCGCACAGCTGGGACAGGCTTTTTCGCGGAGGTCTTGCGTGCCGCCGGGGGTTTGGTCAGGTCGCTGATCGCTCGGTAGCCCGCCTCGTTGAGTGCACGTTCGGTGAATCCGGCTTTCAACGCCGCCGCGCGGGTGGCACGGACGGCGGCCACGTTCGTCGCATCGAGGCCGGCGAACTCGTCGCGATCGGCAAGGAGTTTCCGGTAGGCGTCCGCGAGCGGTTTGACCGCCGCGAGTTTCGCGTCCGCTTCGGCGCGCACCAGATCCTCGAGCTGAGCGTATTCCGGTGTCGGTGTGGTCACCCAACCAATGTAAGACCGTACGGTCTCTAGCCTCGGCAGGAACACGATGTTGTGGCGGCGGGTCGCTGTCCAGGATGGCACCGCCGCATCCGCAGTCTGTCTCTGGTGGCGGCACAACCTCATTTGGCTCTACGTCGCCCTCTGGCGTGCTGCTCCGTACCACAGCGGATCGCCACATTTGGGGCACCGCTCATTGACTTTCAGCGAGTCCTCCTCGGCGAGACTCCCGGGAATGATCGCCACCAGCGATTCGCGGCAAATCGCTCCGTGCTGGCTGACCCGTCGTATCGGCGGGTGCTGCCGCGTCCATCCGACATAGTGCCGGATGGCGATGCCGTCGGCGTCGCTGTCACGTAGTTGGGTCGGCTCTTCGAAGCACGCGATGTAGATGTGCTCTGCATGCTCTCGGCATTCATTTGCGCATCGGGGGCGCGTGAGCGGTGGGTCGTCGCTGTAGTCGTGGCTGGGTAGTGCCTCCCTTGTCGGAAGCTGCGGCAGATCGGCGAGAGGCGCACCGTCCCAGATCCGATGCGGGTCGGCGCCGTGCGCGGACACATCTGCGATCAAGGCTGCCAGCCGTTCCGCGTTCGTACGGTAGTGCTCGAGACGTGCGGTCCGGTCGAGGTATTGCGCTGTCGCCGCGGTAACTCGCGGTTCCCATTCGGCGGTGTCGCGGGGACTGCACCGGCACCCCAGGGCCAACGGCGCGCCGTCTCCATAGGAACCCTCGTAGCCAGCCACTCGGTCCTTGCAGAACAGGCACAGCACACCGCGCGGTCTGCGCTCTGCCGCACGGGTCGTGGTATCGACCACCATCGCGTGACAGTTCAGGCACACCATGCACCGCCCACCGAGTAACCGCACCAATTCCTCGAGCTGCCCCCTGGTGAACTTATGTCTCGACGCACGCTTTGCCACTCCCGCAGGGGGCAGTTTCAGCAGGCACTCTCTGGGGCAGTTCCGATGCTGATCAACGTCGTCGGTCATCTTGTCCTACCGTCGTTGCTGGATGCTGCGATAGTCCTCGGCCGGTCTGGGGTTGGAGAGACCGTAGCGCTGGCTGGCCGCGAAACGCCACCAATGGAAGCATCCATTCGGAAACTCTCCCTCGGGAGCGTTCGGCCGCGCGGCAGCCCGTCGTGCCTGTTGGGGGCACCGTGGCCAGAGGCCCCGAAAGCTCAGCGACCCGAGGATTGCTGAGCCTATCCTTACTAATCCTGAGCAAGCTGGATGCTTAGATATCTAAGCGGTTGTGCGTTCGCTCACGCTGCCGCTCGGCGGCGGGCGCCGGACCCACCTGCGGCGTGGCGCTGCGCTGGGCATCTGAAGGGCTAACGGCATTTCAGGGCTGACGAAACCAACGAAGCCCGCTATTCGGCGAGCTCAAGGGCTTGTGTCGACACCGTGTGATTCCGTACTTTCATTCGAAACTGCCCGTCTTGGTGGCTGGGTTAGTCAACAGCTAATGAAGGTGGCGGTGCAATGACTTCGTCCAAGCCAGGCGGCGTGCCGAACTCCGGTGCGAATCGGGCAAAGGTTGAGGCGAGAGTCGGCGAACGTGGCACTGGCGACGCGAAGGTGTTGCAGTTCCCCGTGGCGGCTCGCGCCCGCGCGCAGCGCCGAGAACGCCAAGCCAATACCACCGGCGGTCGGGCCAAGGCGCACTGCGTGAAGGTCACGCCCGAACAAGAACTCGAGCTCGTGGCGCGCGCGGCGCGCGCGAAGGTGTCGGTGTCGCGTCTCTTGGTAGAAGCCGCGCTGTCGGATGCCGGTAGTTCGGTGGGTGCGAGTCGCGACGTGGCGGATCGGCTGATGGGTATCGAACGGCTGTTGGCGAACGTCGCGAACAACGTCAACCAGATCGCGGTGGTCGCCAATTCCGGCGGCACCGTCGACCACGAGCGTCTGTCCGCGAACATGGCATTGCTGCGCCGGTTGCGCGATCGAGTCGATACCGCACTCGACGGTTGGAGCGCGGCGGCGTGATGCCGAACGTGACCCGAGGCGGTCACATGGGCGGCTTGCTGGCCTACCTGGTCGGGCCGGGTCGGGCCGACGAGCACCGCTTTCCGCACCTGGTCGCGGGAGACGAGACGGTCACCACCGACTATCCGGTCGGCGCTGAGTTGT
Organism: Nocardia uniformis NBRC 13702; assembly: GCF_001613345.1. Taxonomy (GTDB): domain Bacteria; phylum Actinomycetota; class Actinomycetes; order Mycobacteriales; family Mycobacteriaceae; genus Nocardia; species Nocardia uniformis. The sequence continues at coordinate 177,760 of NZ_BDCE01000046.1, forward strand.
CCCCGGTGCAAGCACTGTCGATCGCCCGGCGCCTGGATCGGGCACGCCGCCTGTTCGGTGTGGAGGTCGGCGTGCCGAACTACCTGCGCGACGAGGACGGGCGAGTCCGCCTCGATGACCGAGGCCGCAAGCTCAAGGACCCCGCCAGGCCGCTGACTCCCGGCCACGTCTGGCACTGTTCGCTGTCACTTCGCGCTGACGAAGGCCAACTGGGCGACGAAACCTGGGGCCGTATCGCCGAGGGGTTCATGACCAAGATGGGATTCACCGCCGACGGGTCCGGTCGCTCACCCGCACGATGGGTCGCGGTGCGACACGGACTGTCCACGGGCGGAAACGATCACATCCACATCGTCGCCTCCGCTGTCCGCGACGACGGCACGAAAGTCGACCTGTGGCGGGACGAGAAGCGATCCCAGCGCGCCGCCGGAGAACTCGAGCAGGAGTTCGGACTACAGGTCCTCGAATCCCGGCACAGTGGCATCGGCACGCGCGGCCTGACCCGCGCCGAACTACCGACCACCCCGGAGCGCACCGCGCAGGAGCCGGCGCGGTGGCGGATCGAGCGTGTTGTGCGCGCCTGCGCGGTGGCCTCCCGCGAGGAGGGGGAGTTCGTTCGCCGGCTCCGGCAGGAAAACTTGATTGTTCTGCCGCGCTACGCCCACGGCGACACCTCCGTGGTCATGGGCTACGCGGTCGCGGAACCGACGCGCAGCCGCGGGCGACTGGTGTACTACGGCGGTGGTCGACTCGCCTCCGATCTGACCCTTCCGGCATTGCGAAACGAATGGGACGCCAGCCCGGCCCTCGATGCCGAAGCTGTCGCGGAGTGGCGGGCCGCTCACCGCAATCGCCCTCCGGTCAATCCTGACGGAGTCGAGGCGGTGCCTGTGGATGCGGCTGAGGTCGGGCGCGCGGCTCAGGATCTGCAATGGTGGAATCGCTACCTGGCGCAGATCCCGCTCGATGACCATGACCAGTGGGCACGCGCGGCGGCCCGCACTGCGGGCGTTATGGCCGCATGGTCGGTGCGGACGGAGACGACCCCGGGCCCGCTGGCCACGGCCGCCCGTGCCTTGGCGAAGTCCGCGCAGCGGCCCGCCCACACCCGATGGCACAAACCGGCACGGACGCTGACGGCTGGCGGTGCGGCGCTGATCATGCTCCAAACACGTCAGCAGTCCTCGTCGGCCTCCTACCACTTGGTGCTCGCGCAACTCACCCGCGCGGCCCACGCTGTGCGAGACGCCCATACCGCGATGGGTGACCTGCACCGCGCGGCGGAACTCGATCGTGTGATGCGTTCAGAGCTGGTCGCGGTTCACGCCCGGTACACACCAGCTCCCGCCGACCACGACCGACAGCTGTCAGCCCAGATGCAACGCGTAATCGACGGCGCCATCGAATTCGGCCCTGTCGCCTCCGTCGAATCGAGCCACCCGCCGCCGACCACCCCGCACGACGACCGGCCGCACCACGATCAGGAGCACGGGCTCGATCAGTCCGAGGATTACGGACATCAGCGGTAGTCATCCGTACGCCAGACACGAACCATCGACCGGGAAGGACGAACCGTGAACGAAGACCATCGCGTACGCCACCGGAACGACCACCGTCTGCGAATTCGACACCTACGAGAACCGGTCGTGCAACTACCCGGCATCATGCTCTGGGGTGTCGATCGGCTGGACGTTTACTCGGCAGTGACCCATTCGAGCTCGTGGATTGCGCCGTTTTTGAGCAGGTAGCGGTCCATCTCGAGGTCGAAGGTCGTCTTTGGATCGTTCCGAGCTGCTCGGCACTCGCGTGCCTGCACGCGTCCGTCGTAGAGAGTCCGCACATTGGTGTAGCCGCGGACCCCCATCGGTGTTTCGAACTCCTGGTACCACGAGCATCGCCGCCTTGGCGGTGACCGCTTTCGGTCAACGGCGTCCGCGCCGAAGGCGAGAAGCTGTATCAATTGGTGATTCCGGCGGTTGGCAGGAACTCCGAAAGCCTGGTGTGGGCGATCAAGTCTTGCAGCGTGTTCGCGGTGAACACCTTGCCCCGGGTCGCGGTGATGAGCTGCCCGATGTCCTCACGGCGGACGCCGAATCCTCTGCCGTCGATGCATGCGACGACCTCGAACGATGGCTTACCCGCGCGCTCGCGGTCATCACGCATGGTCGCCAGGCGGAGGATTCGGGTCACCTTGTCCCGTGCTGTGCCATCGTCTCCGGTGATCTTCGCCTCAATGATGACAGCAGGGGCTAGCTCGTCCGGGGTGAAGAAGTCTGGAGCTTGTTCGAAGCCGGGTACCCGCTCGGCGCGTTTGGTCTTGCGGAACGGAATCCGGGCTGCTGACAGCTGGTCTTCGATGGCATTCTCCATCACATCGCCCACCAGCTCGGACACTCCGTCGCGGTGACTCGAGAACGGTCGCCCTAAGTAGCGCTCGTAAAGGAGTACCGCATACGGGATGTGCTGCTCGGCGGCGTACCGAACTGAGTCCAGACCTTCTTTGGTGTCGATCTTGTCGAGGCGATGGATCATGCCTTCAGGAGCTTCGAGCGCGCCTTCGCCGAGCGCTTTGCACGCAGCGGCGAACAGCGCGGTGGTTCTGGCGATGGTGAGCTCGGAATTCCCGCCCCGGGTGTGGAAGTACTTCGGGTTCGTCCGCATGTTCTTGTCGAGACCGCGAGCCCAGTTGCTCACGAACTCCTGATCCGTCTCCTCCTTGGCAAGGTCCTGCCATTCTGGAGGTGTCACTCCGAGGATTGTGCGTAGGACGATCCCGGCCACCGCGTGGCGGCGTACCGCGACCCAGCATCGGTCCACAGTGAGGGTCTTGAACCCGTCCGTGCACTGCCTCAGTGCTTCGTAGCCTTCCTGGAAGTGGGGGTACTCGAGGAATGATGTCCCTCGGGGCAAGAGCATGAATTGCGAGGTGAGGTCGTCGAAAGTTGCTTGAACAAGTTCATCGAGATTGTGCTGGAGTTCGTTCGGGCTGAGCTGGTACGGGCGAACGGTCATGCGGTGGTGCGCTCCAATTCGTCGCGGATTGCGGCAACGGCTTTTGTTGCGGTCGTGAAGCGTTGTTCCAGGGGATCACCCGCGACCCAGGTGACCCGAAGGTGTCGAATTGTTGCGGCAGCCACATGTCCAGCGGTCAGACAGGCTATGTCGCCGCTTGTCGGCTCATACGGGACCGCTTGCATCGCAGCGACATCCGCGTTGACCAGAGTGCTGATGTCAGCCCCGGAAACTCCCGAGGCGTAGCTCGGGTTGCGGCACACGAAGACCGAGTCGAGGATGGACGACTTCGTCCCTGCGATGTGGAGCGACGCTGACATTTCTCCGGGCGCGACAAGGACCGTTGTGCAAGTCAGGCCGGCATCAAGAATCGCGACGATGAGCGGCACATACGCCTTGGGGTCGTTGTGGTGGTAGGTGAACACCAGCGGCGCGCCGGGCTTGAGCGCCGACGACATTCTGCAGAAGACTTCGCTGAGGCCTGACGTGAATTCCTGGAGGCCGCGAAGTAGCGTCGCGTTGCCGGTCAACTCGTCATCAGTCCGGGTCGTCTCCTGGGAGAACTCCGCCCGTGCTGCCATGAACTTCCGCAGCCAGACGTAGCAGAAGTCCATCAGCTCGGCGTACTGCACGTTGTCGTAGTAGGGAGGGTCGGTGAATACGCCATCCAGCGATTCGGCGCGCAGCATCAGCTTCTGTGAGGGGCCGTTCGACAGCCATACTTCCTGCGGTCGGCCCTCAGGCTCGGACTCGACAAGCGGGGTCTCGATTGACTCCCCGGCAATGGGGTGAATGACCTTTCGCTTACCGTCGTAAACGATCTCGTACGGGTGCTTCGCGTACTGCTTGGCCTTGAGATACTTGGCGACGAAATGGACGAATGAGCCCGAGCCCACCTTGGGTATCCCGAGCAGGCTGTTCTCGCATGCGAGGAGTGCGACCGGAAAGCCGTGTACGGCGAAAATGTCCTGGCACTTGAGCGCATACGTGTCGTACCGGCACAAGAGGTTCTGATAACGGAGAAAATCGCTGAACACGGTCGCAAGGGCGTACCGCACCTCGTCGCTCGGAACCTCGGAGATCCGCTTCATGAGCGTTCCCAGCCCGAGAAGCTGGCGGTCGCTGAACAACTCGTTCCACTTGTGGTATCCCCAGCGGTGCAGTCGTGAAGTCTCGTCGCCTGCGGGGATCGCATCTTCGGGGATAAGGAGTTGATCCCGGGTCGCGCGCAGTTGCTCGGCCGCCCGGTCGATCAGCGCAAGGTCGTCAGCATCGGGCGTCTTGAACTGCCGCCCTCGGATGTTCTCGTAGCAATGGGTGCAGTGGTACTCGATGCCGAAAAGGCGATGGCGCGGAGGCTTCCCGAGATGCTCCGCGAACCTGAACTTGTTACCACAGTGTTGACAGGTCGTCACGCTCCGCACGGTCGGTCGCTGGGCGAGATCGTAGTCACATTGGGGGCAGTGAGGCGTCTTGCTTGCGGTGACTTCCTTCAGAGTGTTGCACCGAGGGCAGTGGTAGACCTCGCGTGGATGCCGCACGGACTCGGCCAGCCTCAGCCCCGGGTGCAGGTCCACCTGCTTGCCGCAGGACGGGCAGTCGCAGTGCTTGACCAGGTGGAAGTACTTCACGTCTGCGAGTTCAGCGCATTCGGTACACCGTGTCCGGTAGTAGTCGCCCAGTTCGTTGCGAACGTCCTGGATAACTTGGGCGGCCTCACGTTCGAACGCCTCGAGATCGAGCGGTGCGACGGCTTGGCGCACCGTCCAGAACGACATCGGATTCACGTCACAGCCAACAACGCTCAGACCGAGCCGGGTGGCTTCGTACACGGTGGTACCACCACCCATGAACGGATCTGCGACAATTCCGGCGAGATCGTGCGCTGAGGTGTACGAGCTTGCGAGTGGTCGGCCGTCGAACTCGGCATGCATCAAAGACCTGAATACCGAGCCCGGACGGCGCGCAAACCATTTGTGGATCTGGATGATCGGCCGGTAGGACTGCTGGACCTGCTTCTCCCGTAGGGCTAGCCGTGCAACGAACGTCGCGTCATAGCGCGTCTCAAGCCCACCCGCAGTATCTGCATCGGGCTGCACGTCGAACAGTGTCGTTTGAGGCCCTGACTGTGAACTCACACGGAGACCATACGCGGAGCAGGGGACAATCTCGCGAAGGCAGGAGTCTTTCTGTCAGCGTAAGACCCCACATTGCCGCTTGCCGATGAGCAACCCGATCCCGTGTTTGTGGTCAAGTTGACGGCGGTGGCAGCACTCGCCGAGGGACATGATCTCGAATCTTTCCTGTTCGGCAGCGGCTTCCAGGTCCGATTGCGCGATGCGGGCGACTGCGAGATCCAAACGCTCCAGCGACATTTCACCGACTCGACGTTCTCCGCTCTACCGGCGATCGTGCCGCGCCACAGGACATCGGCTACGACGCACAAATGCAACGCCACTCATCCCGATGGCCGCGGCCGACGCCGGCGGCGCCACGCAGTGGTGGCTCGTTGCTGCCGCACGGTCGCCGAGCTGACGCCGAGTCGCGAGGAATTCTTTGAGCCGAGGTTCCGAGAGAATAACCGTCCGCGCTCGCCGACGAAGGGACGCATGTGGGAAGTAGGCTTGTGATCGGCGCACGATCGTCACAGCGGGGAGACACCGTAATGCCCAGACGTAGGCCGGAGTTGGCCGAGCAACGCAAGGCTGCCGGGTTCACACAGGCCAGCCTGGCCGCTGCGATGGGTGTCGACCGGGGAACGGTCCGGCGGTGGGAGGCGGGGGAGAACAATCCGCTTCCCCATGAGCGTCCGAGGTTGGCCGAGAGGCTGCGGGTGACACCGGATAGGCTGGCCGCTCTGCTGGGCTCGCCGTCCGATACTCCAGCGACGTTGTTGGACGAGTTGGATCGGACGCGGCGACGGATCGATGACACGTTGTCGACAGGCACGGTGACGCGGTCGCGTGTGGCGTTGATCGACGAGCGGGTGGCCGAGCATATCGCGCTCTACACTCGCACGGCCCCGGCAGAGATGTTGGAGTCGATGGTGTCTGATCTGCTGGAGGTCGAGGGTCTGACGGCGGTGCGACAACCCACGCTGCTGCAGGGCAGGCTGTCGGAAGCCCTGGCCGTGCTGGCCTCTCTCACAGCGGATGCTTGCATGAAGCTCGGCGACGTTCGCCGCTCGGCCCACTGGCACGGAAGCGCCAGACTGGCCGCAGATGACACCGAGAACACCAGACTCCAGGCGATGGTCAGGGCGCAAGCGGCGATGCTCCCGTACTACTACGGCGCAGCGCAGGATGCGGTGAAGTTGGCACGGGAGGCTCAAGCAGTCCACGGCGAGGTATGCGATGCGACGGCCTTGGCGTGCGCCGCCGAAGCGCGGGCGCTGGCCCGCTACGATCCCACCGCAGCCGAGGAGGCGAGACGGCGGGCGGAGGTGATGTTCGACCGGCTCGGCACCACCTCGGACGACGCGTTCCGATTCAACAGAAAGCGATACCTGTTGTATATGAGCGGCGTTCTGACCAACATGGGCGACATCGCGAACGCCCAACCGGTCCAGGACGAGGCGCTGCGGCTCTACGGCGGCGACTCGGGCCTAGTGATCGATCCGGCCTTGATCCGCTTGGATCAGGCGGTCGGACTCGCCGTGGCCGGTGACGCCACCGTCGCCTGCGATCTGGCGTGGTCGGTGGCCGACGAATTGTGCGCCGAGCACCGCACACGGATCGTACTCACCCGAGCCGGTGACGTCCTGCGGGCGCTGCCCGCGCCGTCGCAATCACTTCCGCGCGCCGTCGAACTGCACGCCGCGATCACCACGCGACCGCAGTGAGCACCGATATGCCGCGCCCCGACGCGACCGGGACGGAATTCACGCCGGGTTTCACGGCCCGCATCGTCGAGGTCGCCTGTGTGAGAGCAGGACTGGACCCGACCGGCTACACATTGATCCGGCACCACACCAACGCCGTCTACCGGCTGGCGCACGAACCCGTGGTGGTGAAGATCAACCGGCCCGGCAGCACCGCACCCGCCCGAGTCGTGCCGCTGCTTGGCTGGCTGGAACGTCACGGGATCGCGGCCGCGCCACTACGACCGGTTCCAGGCCAGCCGATGGTCATCTCCGGATGCCCCGTCACGTTCTGGGAGTATCTGCCGCAAGACCGAGAGGTCACGACGGTCGACCTCGCCGAGCCCCTGGCGAAGCTGCATGCGGTGCGCGAGTTCACTCTGCGGCTGCCGGTGCACGATCCGATGGACGGGGTGGAACGCAGTATCGACATGAGCAGCATCCTCGACGACACGCAACGAGCCGCCCTGTACTCGTGGTGTGAACGGGCCAAGATCGAGCTGTCCGACATCTCCTACGATCATGCACCAGCCGTCATTCATGGTGACGCTCAGCACCGTAATGCATTGTGGCACAACATAGCCGGTCGTGCGGTGTTGTCGGATTGGGACAACTGCGCGTTTGGCCAACCCGAATGGGACGCCATCACGGTCGAGGTTCACGCCCGCAGATTCGGCTACCCGCAGTACGACTACGATCGCTTCTGCGGGGCGCTGGGGTGGGATGTGCGGGACTGGAACGGGTACAACACGTTTCGGATGATCCGTGAGCTGCGGATGATCACGACGAACGCGCGCAAGTCCGCGCCCGCCTCCCCGGCCGCCGCCGAAGTACTGCGCCGGATCGACCACGGCCCCGAAACATGGCACAGACTTTGACACAATGAACCAAGGGCGCACCATTTTCCCATAGATGCACCAGAAATGAATCTTGCTGGCCGACAACCGGTGCGGCCAGAGTTGATGCATGGGCGAAGAACTGTCTCGGACGCATTGCGGCGATGCCGTGTTCATCGATGCCGGGGACGGAGAGGGCTACCAGGCCACGCGACGCGTAGCTGCGACACCACGCCTGCGCGCTGATAGTGCCGGGACTCCGCCACCTCAGCGAGGACCAGATCCTCGAGCTGTGTCAGCACGCCAACATATTTCGTGTAACGGGCAACCGGGCGTTGGCGCCGGAGCTCAACCGATCGACCGAGCCGTGTCCGAGCCCACGACGGTTGACCGAGGGGCCAGCAGGGCCATCGGTGATCATGAGCCACTTGTTGATCGGCAACGCCAATGGGGTCTGTCGTTGAGCGTTGACAAGCAAGGCGTGTACGCGGAGCTGGGCCACCCGATCCCGGCACTGGCCGGATGCCTGCTGTGCTGCTGGGATGTCGAAGAACACCAATATCCGGGCATTCGGTCGGCGGCTGCTCGTGGGGGCTTCTCAGTTCCGGCATATCGCACCTGGGAGGGCGGGCGGGTCGCCATGTTAGGTGTCGGAGAACTGGCGGATTTGACGCCGCAGCACCGGGTGGTGCTCGAGCGGGCGGCCGTCCGGTTCTCCGGTCAGGGGCAACTCCAGGACACCAGACGACTGTATGTTCCTGCCGCCGAAGCGGATTGGCTGGTCGCGCCGATCGCGGGGCTGGCGTTGGCCGGAGTCCCGTACATCATGTTCGCCATCAGCAACGTCATCGTCGATGGCATCGGATAAGAGGTGTCGGCGTGATGAATGCGGCAATCGGGTCGGACGACAGGGTGGACTACGCCCGTCCGGTGTGGGGGTTTACGGCTGCGGCGACCGATAAGGGGCGTCTCGGAGTCCGATTGATTGACACCCCCACCTCGGTGTCGCTGTGCGCGGGGGACACGCCGACCACGTTGACGGCAGCCCGCGAGATCATCGAGCACGGCGGAGCGACCGCGGCAGTGTGTTGCATGCTGCGCCGCCGATCAAATCGCCATTGGGTCAACAGCTCTCGCAGCGCGGCCGATATCGCCGACCGTTTGGCCACGGCATCGCCAGCTCCGATGCACAACGAGATGCTGTGCGGTAGAAACTATTACGACTGCGGCCGTCAAGCCAGCCGGCCGACCTGTGAGGCCGTGGGTGAGCGACAGGTCCGCGCACTGGCACAAGTCAACCATCAGCTCGCAGACCAGGTGCTCGACTACCTGGTGCGCGAGCGAGAGATTCACGGGGTCGCTGCCGTCGCTCGGCAGGTGGTGCGGTATCAGGCGTGGACACCGTGCCAGATGGCCATCGAGGTCTGCCACGACAACGCCGATCGAATCCTGCTGCGGCACCACATGTCTCACCGTCCAGACGGTTCGCATCCTGTGGCAGACGACAGCCCACAGGAATGGAAACGTAGTGGACAGCTCCGCCGTTCTCGGGCATCATCCCAGCATGACAATGCAGGGGGATCGTCCAATTCCGGACCGGTCGGTGATCATCGCGGACCGAGTCACATAGGGAACTTCGTTGTGCGACAGGACGTCCCTTGCCGGGCCATCGGCGCGGACGCCCAGGCCGACTCTGAGTTGGGCTCATGGAAGTGCATAGTCGGCAAAGCCTGGGGAGGAGAGTGATGGCGCTGGTGAATTCGGCAGGCGGGCTCGATGTCGACCCATGGAACAACCAAATGCTGTCGGAGCCGCTTCGAGTTTTGCCCACTACTCCGCTTCAGATCGATCCGAGTTCCAGGATCTACATGGGTGCCCGAGACCAGCGGTTGGTCGCCAGCCCGAACACTCTGTACTTCGGAGGCACCGACGTCACCGGCCCGCTGCATCTGGGACATCTCTACTGTTTTGCCGCTGGCCAGTGTCTGTCCGAAAGCGCAGGCGGTCGCTATATCGTCTCGTTGAACGAGGTCGAGAGCGGCACCAGTCGCGACATACCGGTGCCGGTGGCGATGCGCAATGCCGGTCTTATAAGAAGCGCACTGGAGGGTGCTGGTTTCGAGGTTCACTCCCGGCTGGCCGATGGTGAACTCGTCTACGCCTCGCTGCTGCTACACACCTATCTTTCCCGTGATCGGCCTGATCTCGTGCGATCGATCTATGGAGAATCCATCTCGACGTCAGACGTCCTGGGGATCTGTTCCATGTTGCTGCTGCCGGTGTTCATCGCGAACGAGCACGACGTCGTGTGTGCGGTATACGGCTACGACGAGGTCCGGCATGTGGAACTCATCTACAAGTTGTATCGGGATCAAGAATTCGCCGAGTGGACGCGCCACTATTGTCACCGGGAACCACCGGAATTCACCTACATTCTGACACCTTTGGTGGCCTCGTCCACGCCGGGTCTCAAAATGAGCAAGTCGCTCAGGCATGGAGCGATTCCGTGGGATTCGGTGGCACCCGGAGTTGGTTCGGAACACGGTGAGATGTTTGCTCGACTTCACGAGTTAGCCAAGAAACAGGCTCCGAACGTTTCCATTTCGGCCGTCGGCCGGTTGATCGCTCAGCACAGCGGGAGATGACGTGCGTTTCTTTGATGTAATTTTCGCAACTCGTCATTTCGACGCGGAAGACACCATTGCATTGTGGCGAAAACAGGAATGTGGCGACCTCGGGTACGTCACCGAAACGGCCGGCCTCCATGCAGATTACTGTCGGCGGCTCAAGGCCGAGGCCGGTGACGGGTTGGGCGCACTGCTGGGATTCAACATCACGACGTCCATCGGTGCGATGTTGCCGGACCTCCCTCGTACGTTCCTGGCCACGACCTGCGAGTTCCCCGCTGTGCTGAGCCAGTTCCAGCGGTCTGGTTGCGATCTGGCCGCCTGGCTGTGCCCGTTCACACACGAGATCAGATGGCGGTCACCGGCCGCGGGGCACGTCGTGTTGCTCGTAAGTCACGTCGACTACATCACCGGGCAGGACATCGTCGACGATGTCATCGACGTACTCGCTGATTCCGCGCAGGCGCAGGAGCTCCGGTTCACCGTAATCGTGGATGGTGCGCACGGAATCGGGAACAACAGCACCATCGCGGACGTGGCCAAGATGCGAGCATCCTTCAGCGAGCGCTTGGACATCGAGGACTTCGTCTACATCTTCGACCACAACAAGTGGTTACTCGGGTTTCCCGGCATGTCAGTGTCCCTGCACACTGGTGTCCGCGCGCCTGCGATCGAAGGCATCTTCCCGACCCCTGCCTCCCAGTCTTTCGCGGAGTTCGGGGAGCCCGTCTCAGTGTCGTTCAACCCGTTGCTGCCACAGTGGGCGGCCAATCTCATGGGTCCGGCGGAGCGCGCCTTCGACACGGATTCCCTTGAAGCCAACCGCATGCTGAGCGGCACTTTCCGAGAACTGACCACCGGCAGGACGTTTCCCGGTGTCGACATCTTCCACGCCAACAGCAATATGGCCCTGCTGAGTAGCCCAGATCCGAGGGTGCTGCTCAGCCACCTCGGCGAACGAGGCTGCCGGACCCACCTGATGGGCTCGTCGAAGGTGCGCGGAAGCGCACCGGGCGCAACGGGTGGGGTGCGGCTGACGTTCTCCTCGTTGTCCCTGCAACAAGAGGACATTCACACCCTGATCGACGCCCTGGAGGACTTCCGCCCATGAGTTCAGTGATCACCCGCATAGTGGATGGAGTCGACGATCTCGTCTCCCACGCGCTCACCGCCGGTTTCGACCATGCTGTGAAACGCCACCCTGACGAGCGCCTGTTCTGGAACACGCTGTTCACGAGCAAGCTTGAGCACCACGAGCAGACCGGCCTGACCGATTGGGACAACCCGAGATCCCGCACCTACTACCGCCTCCTACACAAAGACCTCACGGCACTGGTGGGCACGCAGGCGAGCGTGGTCGAGATGGGGTGTGGGACCGCGGTCCTGTCGTTGTTGCTTGCCGCCGACGGCAGCGACGTCACGTTGGTCGACCGTAGCGAGCCGGGCCTGGCCTACGCGCGTGTCATCGAGCGGGCGCTGCGGGAAGAGCTGACCTTCGTCGGGTCGGTCAGATACCTGCACGCGGACTTCACGAGTCTGGACAGATCCCTGCGTGCGGACCTGGTGCACAACGCGGGCGTTATTGAGGAGATGGAGATGAGTGAGGCAGTGCGAGTCGTTTCCCTGATGAGGGACCACGCGGACAGACAGGTGGTGGTGGGTGTGCCGAACTACTTCAACCCCTATTTGCTGGGGTTCTGGCTTCGCGGCGGCAAGGGGACCGAGCGTCATTACTCCCGCCGCGGGCTCGAACGGGTCTTACGCTCCGCCGGTTTACCTGATGTCGCCGTCGTGAACACGTCCTGCGTCCACCCGTCCCTGCCTGCGTGGGCCAATCAGGGTTTTGGGCTCGGCTTCCTCCACCTCGCGGCGGCCGCCGTATGACCAATTTGAAGATCATTGACGAGTCGTGTCGTTTCCGGCCGCCTGCCATGGGGCGACTAGTGCTATGGGAGCTGACCCGGTTCTGCAACCTGGCCTGTCGGCACTGCTGCACGGGTTCGAGCCCGGCGATCAGCATGGCCGACGACGTACCGACGGACGCCGCGATTGCCTCGCTGCGCCAGTTGGAGGACGCAGGGGTCCGCGAGCTCTACTTGACCGGCGGTGAGCCCCTGGCGCGTCGGGACTTCATAGAACTGCTTGAAGCGGCTGGGACCGCGAAGGATCTGAGCGTCTTCGTCGCCACCAACGGGATCTTCATCCGTGACCGGCATATCACCGCATTCCGCTCCGCCGGAGTACGCAGCATCACCATCAGCATGGACGGGCACGATGCCGAGAGCCACGACGCCATCCGTGGTCCGGGAGCCTTCCAGAAGGCGGAGAAGGGCATCCGCCGGTGTGTCGAGGCGAGGCTGCCCGTGAGGCTGAGTCACATGATCACGCCGACAAACCTCGGCAACGTCCGGCGGTTCTGCCAGCTGGCCGTGGACCTGGGTGTGCCCACCGTCGCGTTGCACACCGTCATCCCGGCCGGCACCGCCGTCTCGTCCTCGGACTTGGTCATGTCGGCATCTCGTACGTCCGACGTCGCGAGCACGATGGCCGCTGTGGTCGAGGAGTTCAGCTCGGCGTTGAGCATCCAGCACGGCATGGACGGCAGCAGCAACCCCGCCCACTGCATCGCCGGGCAGCAGTTGCTACACATCTCGCCGAACGGTGACGTGAGCCCGTGCTCGTGGATGTACAAATTGGACAAGCGCTTCACACTTGGCAACCTGCGACACGAGTCCCTTTTGGACTGTATCGGCAAGCTCGACTCCGTCGTCGGCGAGTACGCGGGCAAACCCGGCTGCCCGATTCCGATGCTGTCCGAACAGAGTATGCGCCGCAGAACCCAGGATGCCGGAGACCCGACGCGATGACGGCCCAGACGCGCGGCACCCTGAGCCAGGGACTACCACGCAACGGTGAGGCCACCTTCCGGTCGAGGTTCCTGGGCTTGGCCGAACCACCGAATCGCCTCGTGCTCACCCCGGTGGGCTTCCTGGTGCGACCTCTGGGTGAGGGAGGAGTGGAGCTGCCTGGCCTGTGGCCCGCACGCTCTGTGGAAGGGGTGCCCGTCGTCGTCGGCCCACAGGGTCGTCCCGTGGTGGATTGCGTCTTCGCCATGCCGCCCGGGTCGGCCGTGATCTTCGTGGGTCTCGCCGGAGGACTCCGATCGCCTGCCCAGGTCGGCCGGTGGGTGCGGGTCGAGCAGGCGTGGGACGGCAATGCGTGGCACCGATCCACCCTCGAACCCGTTCCTGAGCTGCCCTCGGTGCGTGCTGTGACTGTCGGTTCCCTGACCGAGTCGTGGTCGCAGACGGAATCTCTCCGAGAGCAGGCAGACGTGGTCGACCTGGAGACCAGTCATGTGTTGGCCGTCGCCGCCGCTCGAGGAGTGCGGGCGGCGAGCCTGCTGCTGGTGTCGGACGAACCTCCTCACAACCCGTTCTGGGACACGAACCTGGCTGAGCTCGCCCCGGCTGCGGATGCGCTGGCCACCGCCTTACGGCAGTGGCTGCGCGCTGGCGGAGCAATAGGTTGACCACCGCCGATAAATCTAGGAATGACGATGAAACAGGTTGTACTGTCCGAAGCGGACATAGCGCGCTTCGAGTCCGACGGGTTCCTCCGGCTTCCCGCTGCCCTGGACGACGGCGAAGTGTCGGCTCTGCTCGCAGGAATAGCCAAGCTCCAGGCCGATGGCGCGGCGAACGACGACTCTCGCGCCTGGTGGCGTGAGTTCCACGACGGCGCCCTGACCCCTCAGGCCCGCGAGAGCTTCGACTTCCGCAACGTCGCGATGAGCGAGCTGGTCTTCGAGGATCTGGTGGACGCCCCTCGCATCTTGGTGCCGATCACCCAGATCCTCGGCCCGAGAATCGCGCTCCTCAGCTCGCATGCGGCAGTCCGGGCGCCTGTCAGCGATCTGACCGTCGAGCAGCTCAGCCGCACCCGGCTGGGATGGCACCGGGACCTCGGTATCTCCTCAGTGGAGATGGCGCACCCGCAGCCACGACTCGCGGTCAAGGCCGCCATCTGGCTCACGCCGCTGACCGGTTCGGCGCAGGGCGCGATGCGGGTGGTCCCCGGCAGTCACCGGCTGGTCGGTGATCTCGCGTTCGACGAGCTGACCAACCAGCCGCATGGCGCGATCGACATGCTCGCCGACGCCGGCGACATCGTCCTGTTCGAGCAGCGGCTCTGGCATACGGCTACCCCGAACATCCTCGGCCAGGCGCGAGTGTCGCTGTTCTATTGCTACGGGTACCGGTGGCTCCGGCCGCAGGATTACGGGGAGGTGGAACCTGCTCGGCTGGCCGGGATGAGTCCTGTTCGCAAGCAGCTTTTCGGGGCGAAGACGACTGTCATGGGCCATCACCTGCCGACGTCGGAGGACGTCCCACTCGCCGCCGGGCTCGCGGAATGGGAAGGGGAACGTTCATGAGTGCGCACGCGGAACTTCTACGCGAGTTCGATACCAACGGCTACGTCATCCTGCGGGACGTCCTCGACGCGGCCGAGGTGTCGCGGCTGGCCACGGTGGTGGGCGAGAACACCCACAAGATCCTGGACAAGCGGGGAAAGTCACCGGACGAACGTGCCCTGGTCCTCGACTTCCTCGGTTTCGACGAGGGACTCGTCGATCTCGTCGATCACCCGCGCCTCCTGCCGGTTGTGGCAGCCATCCTGGGCAGCAATATCTATCTGTACCACACCCATTGGTGCGTAGCGCCGTCCCTCAGCGGGCAGACGTTCCCGAACCGGCAGCACTTCCTGCACGCGCACAACGACGCGGCGGACGCTAGCGCTGAAGTCATCGGAGCCGACACATTCTGGCGCTGGCACCGTGACGGCGGCCAGATCAACAACGAGCTCGGTCCACATCCGCAGCCCCGACTCTCCCTCAAGGCCGGGGTGTTTCTCACCGACCTGTCCGAGCCCAGTGGCGGCAACATGGCCGTGGTTCCCGGCAGTCACAAACGGGACGTCCCCCTCCCGTGCGCAGGCGCACCCGCCGATGCGGGGGTGGAGATTCTGGCCCGCGCTGGTGACGTGGTCGTCTTCGACCGGCGGCTGATCCATTCGTCTTCGCCGAACCTGTCCTCGCGGACGCGGATGGTTCTGTTCTACGGGTACAGCTACCGGTGGCTGCGGCCCAGGGACGAGATGACGGTCGAGCGCTACCTGGACAGCGCTTCACCCGTCCGCCGACAGCTCCTCGGCGCGACCAGTAGCGCCTACGCGTACTCATCGCCGTCGTGGAAGGACGTGCCATTAGCCGAGTGGCTGGCTGCAAGCGGCAATGTCGCGGGTCCGCTGGAGGAACTGTGAAGATCACCAAGGTCCGTGCTTATCCGCTGCGTTCACACGCGGTCTGGGTCGAGGTGGAGGCAGCCGGGGTGTCCGGCTTCGGCGAGTGCTACCCCAACCGGGCCGACTGGGCCACCAGACTGACAGCCGATGTGGTGAACGAAGGACTGGCCAGTGCCGTGGTCGGCTCGGACTGCCGGGACATCGACGTGATCTGGCACCTGTGCTACCGCAAACTCACTCCCCGACAGGGCGACAAAGGCCCGTACATGGCGGCGATCTCCGGTCTCGACATCGCGCTGTGGGACCTTGTGGGCAAGGTGCAGGGCGTCCCAGTCCATCAGCTGTTGGGCGGCGCCCACCACGACCGGATACCGCTTTACGCCAGCATCGGCGGCTCGGCGGACCGCGATCTCGACGAGTACCTGACGGAAGTGCGCCGTTTCGCCGACCGCGGCTTCGCCGCGTTCAAGGTGCGCACCCATTGGGGCGCGCACCGGGTCGACGTCGACCCGGTGCGCGATCTGGCGGTCCTACGAGCGGTGCGGGCCGAGATCGGCGACTGTGCACTGGGATTCGACGTGAACAACGGCTACACGCCCAAGACCGCGATCAGCCAGTGCCGAAGACTGGCGGACCTCGACCTGTTCCACATCGAGGAGCCCGTCGCCCAGCACGACCTCGCAGGCATGGCTCAGGTCGCAAGGGCGGTAGACATTCCGGTGGCTGCGGGCGAGCAGGAGTACACCCGGTGGCAGTTCCGCGATCTGGCTCTGCGTGGCGAGGTTGATGTGCTGCAACCCGATGTGACCAAGTGCGGCGGGATCACCGAGCTGCGGAAGATCATGCATCTCGCCGACATCCTGGGGCGGCGGCTGGTGCCGCACCAGAACCAGGCGACCATCGGTCTAGCAGCGAGCATGGCCGTGGTGGCGTGCTGGCCGTTGCCCCTGCCCCCGCAGGAGTTCCTTGGAGAACAGCCGGAGCTCGACGACTTGCTGGAGGAGCCGCCGCGCATCGAGAACGGTTCGTGGGTCCTCGGCGACGAGCCGGGCCTCGGTCTGCGGGTCAAACGGGCCTCGCTGGAAGCAGAGTCCTTGTGAGCGGCGTAATGGGCGGCACCGTGGCGGATGCTGTTTCCGACGCACTGGTCTCAGTCGGAGTGGAGACCGTGTTCACCGTACCCGGGGCGCATATCGACGACCTGTGTCTGAGCATCGAGCGTCACCCAGGTCTGCGACTAGTAGTGTGCCGGACCGAATCCGGTAGCGGGATGATGGCAATCGCGCATGCCCGAACACGTCCCGGCACGATCGCTTGTTGTCTGTCCATCCCCGGCCCAGGTCTGTTGGACCTCGGTACCGCGCTGATGACCGCCCGCGCCGTTGGCGTCCCACTCCTGTGCATCGCGGGCGGGGTACCCAACGGTCGCGAGGGCCTTGGTCTCCTGCACGAGACGCCCCAGGTTTTCACGGCCGCCAGTGGAGCGGTGAGCGAGGCACACCGCTTGATGCCCACAGACGACATCCTCGCTGTGGTCGGTCGGTTGGCGAATGCGACGCTGATGCCCCCTAACACGCCCGCGTTGCTTGAGGTGCCGGTCGACGTGGCCGGGGCGATGACCGTGCCGATGGCCGGCGCAGTGTTCGATGCGCCCCGCCGAGGTGTTGGCGGAGCACGAGGCTTGGCCATCGATGCCGCCAACTCGCTGCTGAACGGTGCAGCACGGCCTCTGGTGATTGCAGGCGGTGGTGCCAGGAACGCCGCGGGTGCGGTGTGCGAACTCGCCGAGCGTCTGGACGCACCGCTCGTCGCCACGGTGAACGGACGCTGCCCGACGGTGGAGGACAGCCCACGCCTGTTGCCAGTTCCAGCGCTCCGCGTGCTGTGGGACCACTGCGACGTCGTGGTCGCGGTAGGGACGCGCCTCGCCGCCGTCTTCGGCAGCGACAAGCACGGCACCGTGCGGCCTTCCCTGGTGAGAGTCGACGCCGATCCGCGCCGTACAGAGGATCTCCAACAGGTGACTGTCGGCCTCACCGGGCGCGCGGAGCTCCTGATCCCGGAACTAGCCCCTGATGAACCGGTGCGGCGGTGTTCGACATGGAGTCCTGGAGGACTGGCGGATCTGCGGTCGCGGTGCATGCTGGCGCTCGCGACGGCCGACCCGCACGCGGGATACACGGCCGCCCTGCACGAGGCGCTGGCCGCGGACGCGGTGATCGCACTGGACTCCACGCAAATGAGCTACCACGCGATGTATGCACTTCCGGTCGCTTCCGGGAGGCTGACGCTCTCCGCCGGTCAGCAGGGAGTGATGGGGAGTGCGCTGCCGCTGGCGCTGGGTGCCAAGCTGGCCCAGCCCGACCGGCAGGTGGTGTGCGTGACTGGGGACGGTGGTCTGGTTGCCGGTCTCGGCGAGCTCGCCACGATGGTCAAGGAGCGGCTCGGCGTGGTCGTCGTGGTGTTCAACGACAACGCCTATTCCGAGGTTGTGCTCGCGTCCCGACACAGCGCCGCCGTGACGTACAGCCGGCTGGTCAACCCCGACTTCGTTGCCATAGCCGCCGCGTTCGGGATCACGGCCACCCGTGTGCGCTCGCCCGAGGAGCTCGGCCCGATCCTCGCCAGGTTCTGCCAGCGGAACGAGCCCGCGCTCATCGAGGTCGAGCTCGACCACTGCCCCAGTTTGTCCGGCATCTTCGAGGTGGGTGACTACCATGGCTCCGCCGATGAGCACTGACTCGGCACTGGGTTGCTTTTGCGCGCTCGGCTCGCCGCTCGCCGTCGAGCTTCTGGCGCGCAGCGGCGAGTTCGACTGGATCTGCCTGGACCTCCAGCACGGCATGGGTGGGTTCGACGCGTGTCTAGCCGCGTTGCAGGCAGCTTCGGGCACGGACATAACCATGTTGGTTCGGGTCCCGCCGGGCGAGCCTGCGTTGGCGAGCCGGGTACTAGACGCGGGGGCAGACGGGGTGCTCGTGGCCAATGTCGACTCGCGCGAGCAGGCCCACACGGCATGCCAAGCTGCGTTCTACCCACCGCTCGGGACACGGTCCGTCGGTGCCACCCGTGCACGGTTCCTGCGACCCGGTTACGTCGCGGCGGCGACATCGAGTACGCACTGCATGGTGATGGTGGAGTCACCAGTCGGGTTCGCAAACATCGACGCGATCCTGGACGAACCAGTGACCGGCGTGTTCGTGGGGCTTGCCGACCTCATGATGGCCTTGGGGTGTCTCGGCGCGGATCCACTGGCCGACAACCAGGTGCGGGATTGGTTGGAACTGACCGTGCGCCTGTGCGAGGCACGTGGTTTGACCAGCGGCATCTTCTCGGAGAACCCGCGAACGGCGGCAAGCCTGCGCGCCATGGGTTTCGACCTGATCGGCTCGGGACTCGACGTGTCGCTGTTGCTCTCCGGAGCACGAGCGCAGCGCGCCGAATACGAGAAGGCCCGCACAGCGGTCACTCCGCCAAAGAGGACGCCGGAGTGACCATTCAGCAGCGCTTCACCGGCCGGGTCTGCGTGGTCACCGGCGCTGCCTCAGGGATCGGGGCGGCAGTGGCCACAGCCCTGTCGCGCGAGGGCGCCCAAGTGTGGCGGCTCGATCGGCGTCAGGGGCCCGGGATCATCCGTTGTGACGTGACCAACCACCAGGACGTAGAGAACGCACAGCGAACCGTCCTGGCCGAGACCCCCGTCGTTCACCACATCTACAACGGTGTCGGCATCCTGCCCCCGCGCGGAGGAGTGCCGTTGGAGGACGAGGATGTCGCGGAGTGGAACCAGGTCTTCGACACCAATGTCATCGGAATGCTGAGGATCTTGAAGGCGTTCGGCCGCGCACTGGACTCCACCGGGTGCGCGAGTGTGGTCAACATGTCCTCGGACCAGTCACTGGTACCTCACGGGGACGCGCTGTCGTACGCCGCGTCCAAGGCGGCGGTCAATTCGCTGACCGTGGGGTTGGCCAAGCAGTGGGTGGGGCGCAGGACCCGCGTGAACGCAGTGGCGCCGGGGGCGGTGCGGACCGGCTTCATCGACGAGATTGCAGGTAGCGGGGAACGGCGCGATTCCATGCACGACCACGCCGACCGGGTCCTGCCCTTGGGGCTCGCGGACCCGGCGACAACCGCCGCGCTGGTGCTCTTCCTGCTGTCCGACGACGCACGGCACATCACCGGTGAGGTGTGGCGCTGCGATAGCGCGCAGACCCTCCTCGGCGTCCGCTTCTGACAATGCACTGGGCAACGTGGCCAATGGTGGCCTTTGAACAATCGATGGACGGAGACAGATGACTGAAGCAGGGGGAACGATCGAGGTCGACCACAATCGGCGCTACCTCGAGGCGATTAGGTTCGGCTGTGTGCGGCTGCTGGAGCTCAGCTCGGCGATCATGGTGCGGACCGCAAGCACCGAACGGAAACTTGAGCTCAGCCACCAGATCTGGGCGCTGGCACAGGCAGCGGAGCTGATCGGCAACCGACTGGTCGGCCTTCGGTCCACGGTGGACGCTTCCGCGGCGACAGCGGAGTACGTGGCGTTCACCGACGCGGTCTGCTCGCTGCAGAACCCGGAGATGGAGTACACCGCACTGTGCCATCTCGCCTATCCCGACCTGCGTGACGCGGTGCTCGCCCACCACGGGCGGGTGCCGTTCAAGGCCGATGAGCTGACCGTGTCCTGCCTGACCGGTGTCCTAGAGCTCCTCGACGCCGTGCCGACCGGTGGAGTGGCCGGCGCGCCATGCATCGGCGCCCTGGCGGATCTCCTCGCCGATGCAGGGGGTGTGACCGGCAGGATTCCGGAGGGGCTGCCAGAGCGGGTGGTCGCACTGCCAGCGATTCCCATCCGGCCCGGTCGGGAGTCGACGCTGCGCGAGAGGTCGAAGGGCGAGGGGGTCTCTGACGGGAGTCGGGGCTCGCTCCTGCACGATTCGGTGTTCCGGATCGAGCTGTGTGCCGCAGAGATCTGCGCGGCCATGATCGCCCACCACCCGGATGCTCCGTGGGGCCTGCGCTTCGACCTGGCCAAGCAGGTCCGTGACGAGGCACGGCATTTCGAGCTGTTCGCCGAGCGGATGCACGAGCTTGGAGTGTCCGAAGGCGACTACCCGCTGGCCTTCGACGTCTGGGACAAGTTCGTGTTGGGCAGGACCCTGCCTGAGCGGCTGATGATCGAGCAGCGGCTCGGGGAGGGAACCGGTCTCGACGGCGCGGTGAAGGTCCTCCGATCTCTCCGCGAGGAAGGCGACCTCAAGACGATGCTGATTTACGACTACATCATTGCCGACGAACTCACCCATGTCGGCAACGGGAACAAATGGCTGCGGGAGCTGACAGTGTCCCCCGAGCGGCTCAGCGAACTGGACCGCGATGTGCGGGAGCTGCTTGCCGCACACGGGATGCGGGTGAAGCACAACCACCCTGTCAACGTCACCGAACGCGCTATGTCCGGGTTCACCGAGCAGGAGATTGAGGAGTTGCAGCGGATCTGGGAGCAGGAGCGGGCGCTGGCCCAGTCGCAGCTGGCAGGCACGCCCACCTCCGAATGAGAACTGATCGCCGCGTGTCGGACGATGCGCCATGCTCTGCTCGATGTCATGCCGCGTCGGACATTCAGCGCGAGGAAGGATGGCAATATGGACGGCGAGTTGGACAATAGGTACGACCGGCCAGATGCGCCGGCCAGATCGACCCTCTGGCTCGACGGCAGGCGCTTGTCATATATCGACTACGGCGGTCCCGGGCACCCGCTGCTCGCTCTGCACGGTCACCTAGGGGAGGGTCGTACCTTCACCAGGCTGGCGAAGGTACTTACTCCCCGCTGGCGGCTCGTCGCCCCGGACCAGCGCGGCCACGGCGAATCCGACTCCGTGGGGGACTACTCCCGCGACGGCTACTTGCGGGATACAGTCGCTCTGCTCGATCATCTGGGATTCGACCGACTCCCCGTTATCGGGCACTCCCTCGGCGGTGTCAACGCGTACCAACTCGCGGCGGCACAACCCGATCGGGTAAGCGCCTTGGTGATCGAGGACATCGGAGCCGTCGTAGACAGCGACCTTTCGTTCACCCTGGACTGGCCCAACCGTGCGGTGAATCGGGAAGCGCTCAGCACGGCGCTGGGCCGACTGGCACCGCACCTGGTGGACGCGTTCCGCCAGTACACGGACGGTTGGGGACTGGCGTTCAACCCCGCGCACATGGTGGAGTCCCAGCGCTGTCTGAACGGCGACCACTGGGCTGACTGGCTCGCCTCGGACTGCCCCACGCTGCTGTTGAGGGGGACTCGAAGTCACACGTTATCCTCCTACCACGCCGCTGCGATGGCGTCGAGGCGCGCACGCACCCGCCTCGTCGAGGTCTCCGCCGGACATGTCATCCACGACGACCAGCCCGAGATGTTCGCCGCCATAGTCAGGGACTTCCTCGACCAGGCCAGCGATGTCGGATCCAGGTGTGGCACCAGTGTCGCCCAGGGCGACCCGTCACAGCCCGTGGACCAGACGGGAGTTGGTCCCATTATCGCAAGACCTGGTCAGCGGCCGGTTCATGGAGGTTGGTTCTTGCCGAACGGAAGTGGCCAGCTATCGTCGATTGTGTGCGAGTGCGAGCCACTCCCGTTGACCCGGCCGGTTCACCAAACCGCAACACACGGAGAGAAGAGTAAGGCCACGTGAAGCTCTACTGCACGAAGCAAGGCAGCGACGTCGAGGTCGCGATGTCCGACGAGATGACGCTGTATGTCTGCGGCGTCACCCCCTACGACTCAGCCCACACCGGTCACCTGGCCATGGCGACAACCTACGACGTGATCGCTCGGCGGCTGCGTGACCTCGGAGCCAGGGTGCGCCTTGTTCGCAACATCACTGACATCGACGATCCCCTGCTGCCACGGGCGGAGCTGCTGAACATCCCGTACTGGGACCTCGTCGAGCAGGAGGTGGCCCAGTGGAATGCGGACGTCCAGCAGCTGAACCTGACCTGCGATGTCGAGCCGAGGGCGTCGCAGCACGTCGAGGACATGGTCGCGGCCGTGGAGGAAATGGCCGCGGACGGTCGCACCTACCGGATCGACGACACGGTCTACTTCCGGGTGGCCCCCGACGAGCAGTTCGGCACAGTGTCCCACTACAGTCCCGGCAAGATGGTCGACATAGCGCGCGACCGCGGCGGCGACCCGGACCGCCCGGGCAAGGAGAACCCGCTCGACTTCATCCTGTGGCAGCCCTCCCGACCAGGCGAGCCACAGTACGACTCGCCGTTCGGGCGCGGTCGTCCAGGCTGGCACATCGGCTGTTCGGCGATGCGTCGGAAACACTCCGGACGCCGGGTGGACATTCACGGCGGAGGCGCCGACCTCATCTTCCCCCACCACGAGTGCGAGGCTGCGCAAGACCGCAGCATGCGCGATGGCAGCGAGGTCGGTATCTGGTTCCACTCCGCACTGCTCGACTACAAGGGCGAGAAGATGTCCAAGTCTCGCGGCAACCTCGTGCTGGCTCGGGACCTGCTGGCCGAGCATGACGGCATGGTCGTCCGTCTTGCCACGCTCAGCCACTACTCGCCGCGAGGTGGCGGAGAGTGGCAGGACCACTACATCGACGAGGCCACAGAACGGCTCGCCCTATGGACCCACGCCGCGCAGCTGGGGCACGGACCAGACCCCCAGCGGTTCGAAGAGGCGTTCTACTCGAAGATCGACAACAATGTCGAGCTGAGCGAAGCGGTCGCCATCGCGGACGAGTTGGCGAGCCAGACTGCCGCCGGGGGCGGCAGCGACGCCCGCGCACCGAAGGTGATCCAAGATTTCTTGAACGTTTTGGGTCTGATCCGGTCGTAGTAGTACGCGGCGGCCATGCCCATGACGACACGCTGACTCGTGCTCTAGTCGCGGATCTGCCAGGACCAGGTTGTCGGCACGGTGGCGGTGCCGTCCTGCACGAGCACGCCAGCCTCGGTCAGGCGGTCGCGGGCCTCGTCGGCACGCTGCCAGTCCCGCGCCGCGCGCGCTTGTTGCCGGGCCGCGACCAGCGCCTCAACGTCATCGTTGCCCAACGGAGCGTCGGCCGGCCGGATGACGAGGTCGCGCGGGTCGAGGGTGAGCAGGTCGAGCCCGAGTACGAGGTCGAAAACGCCGATGACCTTCAGCGCATCGAGCGCGGGGATGTCCTGATCGGACAGTACCGAGGACAGCACGGCCAGCGCTCTCGGCGTGCCCAGGTCGTCGCTGACAGCCTCGGCGAACTCTCGGATGGCCTGCTGACCAGCGGTGCCGAGGCCGTCCTCATAGCAGCTGCGCAGGTAGTCGTAAGAGCCGCCCGTGGTGGAGGCGGCCTGGCGCGACAGCATCGCCAACCCCGCTCCGTCCTCCCCGGCCTCGGCCACCAGTGCTGCGACCCGGCGCAGTATCCGCTCGAGCAACACCCGGGCGGCGACGACCGCCTCCATCGAGAAGTCGACCTGTGACCGGTAGTGCGCCTGGAACAGGAACAGGCGGTAGGCCAACGGATGAACGCCCCGGTCGACAAGCGACGAGAGACGCCAGAAGTCGCCCGTGCTTTTGGACATCTTCCGGTCCTTCATGATGAGAAACTCCGAATGCGCCCACAGGCGTGCGCCAGGCTCGGAGTCGCCGAGGTACCCCTGGTTCTGGGCCATCTCGTTCGGGTGGTGTACCTGCCGGTGGTCGATTCCGCCAGTGTGGATATCGAACGGGCCGTCCAGATACTTGAGACTCATCACCGAGCACTCGACGTGCCAGCCGGGAAATCCCTTCCCCCACGGGCTGTCCCATTCCATCAGGCGGGTGCCGTCCGGCGGGGAGAGGCGCCACAAGCTGAAATCCCACGGCTGCCGCTTGTCGGGATCGGCCGCCACCCTGGCACCGGCGAGTTGGGACTCGAGGTCGAGCGCGCCGAGCTGCCCGTAATTGCTCACCTTGCTGGTGTCGAAATACAGACCACCCTTGAGCTCGTATGTATAGCCCCGGCGATCGAGCACCCTGATGAACTCGATGATCTCCTGAATGTGCTGGGTCGCGCGCGGGTACATGGCCGCCGGACGAATGTTCAGGGCTTCCAGGTCGTCGAAGAATGCACTGGTGTACTTCTCGGTTATGTCGTATACCGAGCTCTTCTTGGACCGGGCGGCCAACTCGACCTTGTCGTCGCCAGCGTCCTCGTCGCTCGTCAGGTGGCCGACGTCGGTGATGTTGATGACGTGGGTGACGTCGTAGCCGTTCCACTGCAACGTCCTCCGCAATGTGTCGGCGAACAGGTAGGCGCGCAGGTTGCCGATGTGTGCGTAGTTGTAGACGGTGGGGCCGCAGGTGTACACCCGTGCGGCGTTGCCGTGCATCGGAGTGAAGACCTCCAGACGCCGATTGAGGCTGTTGAACAGCCGGACCGGCGTCCGCCGACGCTCGTCGTCATTATGGGCTCCCGTACCGCGCATCGTGCAAGTATAGGTAGAGGAACCGGCGCTTCGGCGGTCGAGGGGGCCTGCGAACAGCCAGGTGTCGGGTAGAGGGCTCGGCGGCAAGTGACGTTGGTCGATGCCTCGGTTGGCCACGGAAAGCGTAGATAGCGGCGCGGTGGAATCACCCGGTCACTGACGGCCTTGCCCCCGAAACCTATTCGGGGGAAAGGCCGTCTCATTACCCCCCGAGGGCGGGTGTCCCTATCGGCAAATCCGCTTTGACTGCGTGAGGGGTGACAAAGTCATTTATAGGTTGTCCATCTCGCTGATAGGTCACCGTTTTGGAACGTGGTGAATCGGTGGCGCCACTGGTCGAGCAATGATGTATTGGAGCGCAGTACCGGCAATACGCTGGTGACAAGCTGAAATTCACGCAGTCGGCGGAGTGCGGGGAAGTGCGGCCATCGAGTGATGTCGTAGCCATATTCGGCTACGGCATCACTGTGATGGTCTGCTGGATAATTGAAACGGAGCTTTCCTACCGCGACCGGTGTGAGATCCCATTCGCGAGGTCCATCGGAGGCCGAGTCGAAATCGCAGATCACAGCCCCAGCTGGCCCTGCTATGAGGTTGCCGACAAAGCCGTCACCGTGGATGGGCCCGGCCGGAAGCTGGTAGTCAACCGCATCGAGCTGCTCAGCAAGTTCGTCATGCGTGTCCTGGAGAAACAGGTGTTCGTCGGCAGTCAGGATCTCATCCTCTGCGATCCGTTCACGGATCCCGGTCAGCAGATCCCACTTCGGAAGATCGAACGGCGGCCGAGGTAGCGCGTGGTACCGGCGAAGGATGCGGCCTAGATCATGGCCATCCGGAGCAGCAGAATGTGGCGGGGGTGTCACGGTGTGCCAGAACGTGATTACGTGTTGGTCGTCAAGGACGAGTGGCTGGGGAAGGTCCTCGACCAGGCGGACAGTTGGCATGTCGTGGCGGGCGAGCCAGCGTGTCACCTCGATCACTTTCGATACTCGCTGCTGGATGACTGTGGAGCCAGCTATTCGTACCGTGACTGGAGCTCTGAGGTTGTAGACAGCGTTGTTGGTGAACTTGATGAGCTTGGCGCCCTGGGGATCCAAGCCGACCTGCGCGCACGCACCATCCAAGATTTCACGCGCCCATGCGACATCCACTCCGCCCACGGTAGCGGTCATCGAGGTGGTCATGCGCTCTTCCTCATGCTGTCGATGGCCTGCACGAGGGGGTGCAGGCTGGCTGTCCGGCGTGCACGTGCAGCGTCGCGAAGTGGTCTGAGCCTGTCGACCGTACGCACGGACCGCACTGCTGCCGCTGCCTTGAGCGACTGCTGGCCGATGTGCAGGCCGAGGTCAGTGGAGCCCTCCCTCACGTATGCAGTTGCCAGGGCTGTGAGCTCGAAGGTGCGGCTGCGGGTCATGTCGGGGCCGCGTTGATCGATGGCGCGGGTGATGTGTTCGATTCCGCTGGCCAGATCTGCGGAACTCGGGGACGGGAGCGCGGTCAAGGCGATGCCGGTAAGGGCATCGAGATCGGCTTCGCTGAAGAACCGGACCCAAGCCTGCGAGTCCCCGGGTGTCGATCGCGCGAACTCATCCTGTGCACGCCCCAGGGAGCGCGACATCTGTGCGCGATCCCCGAGCAGGCCATAGGCCCATCCCTCGTTGGCGCACAACATCGCCACCGTGAGCGAGCTACCGGAGTCTTGTGCGGTGATTTGCCCGAGCTGGAAGAACTTCAGGGCCACTTTGAACATCGCCACGCGCTTGTTCTCGGTGTCGCAGTCGGTGCCACGATGGAGGTGCAGTCTTCCGGTGCGGTAGAGGATATTCGCCGCCAGGGAATGATCTCCCGCTCGTTGGGCCATCGCGTGAGCGCGACCGAAGTGCTTCCGGGCGACGCGGTACATACCGACGTCGAAGCTGGTCCAGCCGGCCAGGTTGTGGAGATCCGCGAGGGCGGTGAGGAGCATCCGGTCGGTCACCTCGTTGCGCTCGGCATTGAGCAGCTGTTGTGCCCAGCGCACTTGCGCAGCAACGGCGTCGCGACAGGATCCGCCACCATGGCGGTAGTCCAGGGTGCGCATCGAATCGGTGAGAGCGCGGATACGGATGACATCCGCTACATCAATACGTTCGGGCGCGGGGGCGGTCTCACTATCGATGGGTTGCCACCACGCGGCGATGTCGTCGGCGGAAGTCCCCATCGTGACGTTCGCTGCGTGTGAGAGCAGTTCACGGACCTCATCGCGTTCGTCGGCGTCAGTCGAACACGTGGCAGCGGCGAGATCCAAGGCCAGCTCAGTGGTCTGGTCGTAGGCCAGACCCATGTAGCCGCGGGGAATCCCCAGACCGTCGGCGATGCGCGCCAGCACGTCGTACGCCTGGATCTGCCGGTTCTTGTGAAGGACCTCGTAGATCTCGGACTGGCTTTGCCCTGTGCGCGAACCGATTTCGCGCTGGGAGACACCGCTGCTTCCAAGGAACTCGTAAACCTGCTTGAGGTCGCGATTCGCTAAAGCATTGCGCATCTTTGCCGATTCCCAGATCGCTGCACTCAATCCCGGCGGCGCGCCATCTTCCACATTCACAGCCACTCCTTCGTCGCTGCCACCCACTTGTGACCGGCCTTCAGACTAGCTTCCGCACGTGACCTACGGGAGCGTCGGAAGAAAATTGACTAGCGCTACTAGTCGATGAACTGACTAGCCAAGCGAATTGGTGCACCGACTTACGTTCTGATCGTTTGGTGTAAATGCTGGATGCCACGAAAAGATTTGAGGCTGCCCGAGCATTTCAGGGACCGTACGGGCACCCCTGACCTGCTCCCACCCTTGTCAAAGAGTTGTTTCGGCGACCTAACACTGGAGGTCCAATGTCGAACTCCGCACTACCACTACACATTCCAGATCAGCTGGGAGCACCTACCTATTTCGAACTGTCGGTGGAGACGCTCTATGCACTCCGGGAGGGAATACGCCAATGGGCGGACGCCGAGCCGGACAAGACGTCTCGTTCAGAGATCGGCGTCGCCCGATCAGTGGACGTACCTGCGGCGCGGGCACTTACCCGGGCCGAAGCTGTGGCTGCGCTGCGGGCTACGGAGAAGGCGGCAGATGCTGAGCTCCATGCGGCACCGACCTTCCCTTCGGTGTGGCTGATCGGTCGCGCTGGAAAGGACATGGTCTGCAATGTTTGAAAGCTGCCATAGCCCACAGGAAGTCGCCTACGTCTACACCCATCGGTACGGGCTACCAGCCAAGGTGGTCGACCGCCGAGTCTGTTACCTCACCACCTCGAACCTCGGTGCGGTGATGATGCCACCCGAGCTCGGTCGGCGCGTGTGGACTGCGATCGACCGAAGTTTCCCGACGCCGATCATCCACCATGCCCAACCCGATAGACCCCAGCGGCCATGGGTTTTTGTGGTCGGCCCGAATCGCGGACTCACCCGCAATCGTGCGGCCACTGCGCTCGAACAGCGCGGCGGACGGCTGCTCGACAGTGGCAGGTGGGTGTGGCTGCCAATGACCGATGCCTGGCACGGATGGACCTGGTACTCACCACCTTCGGCGGCCGAGGACGCATTCCCGCCGCGCACAACGTTGATACACGCAGCCCGGGAGGTCATCGACACGTTGCAGGACCCGATTCCGGCTCCGGCGCGGAGGTGAGGGCTCATGTGCGCGGCACCTGCTTACCTCGGGCACCTGCCGATCGTAAGCTCGGAAGCCCTGCTGGACTTCCCGTCCGCGGATGCGCTGCTGTCCGCGATCCGCGGGCAGCACGTCGGAGTGCACCGGTTATGCCAACTCGCTCGCGAATTGGGGCGAGTGTGTGAAGCACAGTTGTCGACCCCGGACTCGTTGACGCTGCGCCGTGAGCGCTCGATGCTCATCGACGACATCGATGTGTGGGTGGCGCAACGGCTGCCGACTCCGCACCCCAATTCGTCCCTGCACAACGAAGCGATGGGAGCGGTAATCGCTCGCCTGGCGGCAGCGCAGGTCCGGGCGTACCGCCTGCTGATGACCGTGAAACCAGCCGACGACGACCGGGTACACGCGGAGTGGACTCACCTCGCCGTGTTGGTCGACGGCTACACCGACCTGACGACCGAGGTCCTGGCCCGCTCGCGACGCCTACCACCTTCAGGAGTGGCCCAGTGATCGTGACCGTCAGCGCCCGACAAAGACACGATTCTGGCGGCGTACAGGGGGTTCCCGCTGATCGGTGGCGACCTGCCCACCTCGCCGGGCGGCGGCCCTGAAGCGCATGCGCCGCCTTCCTCCGAAATCCATTGCAGTCAGAGGGTTCATGTACCACGTTGCCACCTGCCAATCCGACGAGACCGCTCAACTGCCCTCATCTGATCCCCGGGCAGCGAATCAGCCGAAACAACAGTTTGCCCGGCACAATTCGGGGCGCCCGCGAGTCGTCAGATCACGATCGGCCATCGCCTATGTCCGCCGCGAAGTCTCCAGTGCCGACCTCGAGTGGGACAAGATCCACACGCGGAAGCTCATCGAGGACTGGGGCTACATCCCTACGCGCATGGTGATCGTCGACGCGAACGTGGATTACCCGATGCTGCGCCTGCACAATCTCGCCCGCAATCTGACCAGGGTCTACGGGGTCAAGATCGGGGCGGTGTTCACACCGCATCTCGGCCACCTAACTGGGAACCTGTGGCCGGTGCTCGACTGGTGCGACGAGGTCGTGACCGTGGATGACGAGACAACTTACTGCCGGGCACAACTGCCGAGGACAGCGTGATGCCCTGGTGGCAGCTGACCCTCGCCGTCGCCGTGACCGGGGTGTTCGCTGGTGCGCTCACGGCGACGGCATGGCTGATCCACCAGAGCCCGAACGAAGACAGCATCGATTCCGCCGTGGCCGCCGCCGAGATCCTCTCGCGGCTCGAACCCGAGTACAACCACCACGACCCGAGGAAGGTTTGATTTCGTGCCGATTTCCCATGAGCCTCCACCGAAGTGGCGCCATCTCGCAGACCTGGAGATCCTGCCGTGGCTGGCTGAGCACCCGGGCTGCACACCTGTCGACGGCGGAAGCACACCGCAGTCGCGCGGTGCCAAATGGTGGCTGCAACAGCGACAAGCCCGCGCGGGCTGGACTTCCCAATCCCCCAGGCGGACAACGGCAATCACGCCGGGCCCGCCCGCACAGGGTGCTTGCGGGCGGTGAGAAGGGCACCCGCGCGGGAATGACTGAATCGGACTCCTCCGGCCACCGGCCCGGCACCACGGTCTACCGCGATCTGAGCACATAGCCGCCGAGACAGCTGACGGGATTTGCTCGTACTGGATTTGAATCGGATTGCAGCGCAGTTGTCAGCAAACGCTCACGCTGGTGCCTTCGCTTGCCCCCGCTCGCTGTCGGATTCATCTATCTGGCGGCCAGAGCCGTGACCTTCGCTGGTCCTGTCCGGCTTGAGATCCGACGGTCACGACAACTCAGTCCTGTGCGCCGACAATCGGAAGCCACGGAACAGCGTTGGGGCGGAAGCTCTGGCGCTCGGGTGTCAAGCCACGGTGATCGTCGAGGCTCATCATCGTCACGCCAACCAGCTTTGAGTCAGCATCATCCTGGGCGGCAACACTGCTCCCGCAGATCCCGCAGAATCCCCGCTGGGAATCGGGAAAGGTGTTGTACCAGACCGGCTCCCCGCCTGGCCCGGTCCACTCGAACCCCTCGCGGGCGTAGTCAACCCACGACATCACCGGGCTACCAGAGAGTTTCTGGCAATGTTCACAGCTACAGAGTTCCCCGTCAAGTGCTTCTGTTCAAAGGTAACGCCAACGACAGGATCCGGTCTGGGAAACTCGCCTACCCCGACGACGCTGCTGTTCCATTTGCTGCCGTTGGGAGAACTCCGGCCGCATTCATCGCCACCGTCAGCGCCGGGTACCGGTAGTAGTCCTCTGGGTCGGGTGCCTTCTGCTGCGCCGCTGCCAGGAACTCCAGGAACGCGACTTGTTGGTCGGTGCCAAGATGACGGGTACTTTCGAACAGCTCAGTCGCGATCTGTGGCATCTGGGCGGCCTTCAGGCATTGGTCGTTGGCCGCCCACGCCTGCAGCGCCTGACGCAACGTGTCCGGTCGCAGCCAGTTCGCATGAGCCACAACGAGCTGACCGATAGGCTCGGCGTCCCGGAAGGACGGTGCCTCACGCAAGAGTTCGATCAGAGTCGGGACGTAGAACTCGGCCGGCCTGAGGTCGATGAGATAAAGCTTGCTGTACCAGTTCATCTCGTCGAACCGTCGCTCCAGCACTGGCAGTCGCCTTCGTGCCTGGCTGTTGCCTACCATCGCTAACCCGGCTGTCAGATCTGGATCCAGGGGGCCGGGCGGAGTCGGCACGTTCAGCAGGTTCGTGAGTCGATCGGTGAGAGGGCCGTCGACGAGATCCCAGAAGAAGTCCTCGGCGCCGAGCCGACCAAGCGCTCGCAGTTGCGCGGCACCGTCGAGGTTGTCGAACTTGTCGCGTTGCTCGGCGACGACGGTCCGAACTAGGGTTGAATCCCGCTGCGCGAATGCTGACAGCACCACTGCAGATCGATCCGCGTACTTTTGCGTTGAAGGGAACCGTTCACCAGGGTCGACTTCCAGCAGAGCATGTTTGGCTGCGAGTTTGGCGATTCCCTTGCGGGTCGCGGCACGTAACCGGTCGAAGAACACGGCCTGGATGTGGGAGACCGACTCGGGAGCGAACATGGGGTCGCAGGTGTAGTCGAGATAGGCATCAATCGCTTTGCGGCCCTGCGTCGGCGGGTGAATCAGAAGCGTCGTCAAGGCGATCGCCAGGTGGGCTCGCGCCTGCTCCGGCCGAGGTTCGTAAACATCCCCGAATGGCCGCAGCGAGGGGTGAACACACAGGTTGCGGTCCTCACGGATTCGCTCCAGCTCCCGCTTCCCGACCGAGTCGATAAGCTCGAACTCGACCGCGGTGTCGAGCAGCTCGTTCTCGATCTGCTGCATCTGCTTCACGCCGTCGGTGCTGATCCCTTTCGACTGCGCTGCAACCACTTTCGCCGAGAACAGCTTCGCCTTGCCGTCGTCGCCATCGGCCAGCTCGATCAGCTTCCCGATGATGTCGGTGGTCACCGCACTCCACGTCGCAGCGATGCTTGCTCGGACTGCGCCTGCGGAGTAGCAGATCCACGCCTCACCGACCAGCGGCCGCACATCCGGAGTGCGCACCTGAGTCAGCAAATGCTCCACATCACTCACCGCCAACGGTCCTCTCTGTCAGTCCTGTGCGCCGACGATCGGCAGCCACGGGACGGCATTGGGGCGGAAACTCTGCCGCTCGGGCACCAAACCGGCGTGATTATCGAGGCTCATCATCGTGACGCCGACCAGTTTCGCGTCGCCGTCGTCCTGGGCGGCCACCGAACTTCCACACACGCCGCAGAAGCCACGCTGGGAATTGGGAAAGGTGTTGTACCAGACCGGCTCTCCGCCCGGCCCGGTCCACTCGAAACCTTCCCGGGGAAAGTCGACCCACGACATCACGGGGGCACCAGACAGTTTCTGGCAGTGGGTACACGAACAAAGGTGAGGAAAAGAAAGGTCGCCCGAGGCTCGAAACCGGATGTTGCCGCACAAGCAGCCGCCAAAGTGCATGGCGCATAAGTCCTTTCACGGGATTCTTGCAGGTGGGAAGATTCGTCGGCCGAACCGTAAGGAGCGGACGGTGGCTCGTCATCGCCCCCGGCCGATCACCGGTGCAATAGGTCCGATTCCGGCCAGCCGTCGAGGGAGAAGCTGTTGCCGTTGGCGATTTGGTGGAGGGCGCCAGCGGTGTACGCGACCGTAGTCGCGGGTGGATTTGCAGGGTCAGTCCAGAGGAGCCGGGCGCATTTGTGCGGCTCGCGGTTCCAGGGCTCGCCGTCCCAGGTGTCGGTGACGAAGAAGAATCCGATTCGGCCCTGCTGTTCTGGGCTGCGATAGTGCACGACATGGGCACACCGCAGGTCCTGCGCAGCGATGAAGACCCCAACTTCCTCGCTCGCCTCCCGGATTGCACCTGCGATCACGGATTCTCCGTCCTCGAGGTGCCCGCTCGGTGGGCACAGTTGTCCGTCGGCATAGCCGGTGTTGGCGCGTTCCATCAGGAGAATGTGGCCGTCGGCTCGGCGGAGCAGGATGTAGACGTCGACGACGCTGAGGTATCGGTCCTTCACTGAACTCCTTTGTGCTCTGGGGGTTTCGGGCCGGACCTGGCACAGCTCGTCGCACAGTAGTCGAACATACGATCGCATTCGGCGAGTCGCCCGACCTACGCGTGTCTTGAATGAACTTCGGCAAGTGCGGTTCGCAAATTTCGCAGTGGGTAACGAACCTTCGGCGTAGCCTCACCCTTTGAGTCCCCGGACAGCCCCTTGGTCCGGGGACTTCTTCTGTCCCCCAGGCTATTTCAGCGCTCGGTGCGTCCCAGGCCGTTCGTCGCGGGACCGGCTGATGCGATTCGAGCGGACTCTCCGCTATCTGTCGTGGTCGAAGTCCTGCATAACTTGATGCAGTTGCATGTCCGGCTCCACTGCGATCGGGTCGGCAACAGGGGTTGGTGGCTTCGTGATCACTGCGCTGAGGGGCACCGCGTTGTCTTGCTCGAGGTTCATCCGGATTCGTTGCAGCGCGGGATCGACGTTGCGATCCTTCAGCTGGGATCGGATGGCGGTAGTGCGCTCGGTCTGGTTGTGATCTGTGATTCCCGTGGAGCGGGCGGATTCCCGCCTAGCAGGGTCGGTGCTGGTCGAGCTCCGGAAGCGTTCGACTATGGCCTCCTGAACGCTCTGAAGGCCAGAGTTGGTGTCGGGCAAGTTGGCGATCTTCCAGTCGCGCACGGCAAGCCATTCCGGATCGTGCTCCGTCAGCCAGCCGCGGGCCTCCTGGAGGTCCGAATCCGTCCACGCCTTGGACCGGGGTCTGGGTGCAGGTTCCTGGTGGCGGGCATCCCGACTTCGTCTGGTCTTCCGCGCAGTCGGTTGTGCTGGTGCCAGCCGGAGTTCGTTCACGGTGTACGGATCTTCGAGGACGCGATGCAGCGCGGCGTGGGGATTGGATCGCCAGGTATCTAGCCAGCGTCGGCCTGAATCGCCGGTGGCTCCCACAGCGGCGATCGCATTATCTCGGTCGGGCCGAGGTGTTCGGGTAGGTCCGACGATTTCGCTGTCGTGCAGCTGCTGCACGGCGGCGTGTAGCTGGCGCCGGGTTGCTGAGTTGGGAGCCACGAGAACTCGCGCGTATGCGCGGTGGGGGTCGGTGTCGAAGTCGCGCAGCCACCGTTGCCCGAGCGGCCCGAGATCGCGCAGTTCGGCTTCCGCGTCGCTGATCGCTAGAGCGCGCTGACGCTGATCGCGTCCGGGACTCGCGGATTCGTACCGGTTGTCGCCGTGCGCCAGGTACGCGCTGGTGGCGGTCGAATGGTCGGCCACAAGCTTGTAGAGGTGGTCGTGTTCGAGGCGCTGATGTTCCTCGGTTTCGGTCTTGGCCGGCGAGGCTCGGATGGAGTCCATTTTCGCGGCGGCGACCCGCCAGGCCGCATGGTCGAGCATGCCGCGCGCCTGAGCTAGGTCCATGGCGCTGTCCGCTGAAAGGTCCACGCCGAAGCGTTCGAGGATCTGGGTGGTGAGCCGGTCGTGGACGGTGGCGGCCAGAGGGGAGTGCTCGCGCCAGGTTCGTGCGGTGTCCCAAGCATCGAGAATCTCGACGCGCTCGGCTGTGGCGAACCATTTGCCCGTCCGGCCTCGCAACTCTGCTTCTGCCGTGCGACTTTGTGCGCTGAATTCCATCTCCGCACGCTTGGTCAGTTCCTCCTGGACGTGGCGGTTGTCCAGCACGTGGTGGTACGCGCTCTCGTGGTCGGCGTGCCATGCCTCGAGCCAGGGTCGGGCGGGTTCGCCGAGGTCGTCGATCGCTGACAATTCGCTGGCTGTGCGCGTGGCCAGGTCGTCGTCGCTGATCTCCGATGCGTTGGCGAGGGCGCGGAGCTTCTCGGCGCTGTCGTAAATCGCGGTTCGAGTCGCGGTGTCGGGGGCGACCAGGACGCGCGCGTACGCCTGGTGCGGTGCGCGATCGAATTCCCGCAGCCACTGCTGGCCAGGGCCGCCCAACGCCTCCAATCCAGCTTCCGCAACGGCGGTTCCGGTGCTGTCGACTGCGAGGCTGGTTGCGCGGGCGTGCTCGGCGACGAGAGCGTAGAGGGCTTCAGCTTCGGCTCGGCGTGTAGCGGCGTCGTCGGCCAGGACGTCAGCGTGCGGGGTGCCCTGGGGTGCGAGGGTCTGTCGCCACGCCGCTCGGGCGAGCAGGTGGTGGATGGCGGCGGGGTCGGCTGGCGCGTTGATCGGGGTAGTGCTGGTGAGGTCGATTCCGTAGCGTTCCGAAATTTGGCCGTTGAGCCGTTTTTCGGCGGTCGCGGCGACTGTTGAGTGGTGGCGCCAATGTCGTGCTGTGCACCATGCTTCGGTGACGTCGCTGCGGCTGGCGTCCCGCCACCACGCGGCGCTGCCGGTGGTGCGCAAGTAGCTCTCGGCGGTTCGTTGCTGGGCTTGCCAGCGAGCCGCGGATTCCCGGGCTCTGGTTTCGTGGCGTGCTGTGGCCGCCTGTGCCCGCGATGCGGTGCGCCGACCCCAGTGCTCTGCCAGCAGGCCGGCGACCTGGAGAGTGGTGCGCAGTGCGGCGGCGGTCTCGCGGCCGATCTCATCATCCGCCATCAGCGGTGTCCCTTCGAATGTGTTCGGATCTGATTCACGCGCACCCGAGATGCGCGCTGGAAAGCTAGGCAGCGCGGGGGATTTCGCTCTCTGCCCATGCGTCGAGGGCGGCGAAGGCGTCGCGGTCGGCTTCGATGTGGGGCAGTGGGGCGATGCCGTAGTGCGGGTTCCCGTCGTCGTCGCCGTCGCGGTGGCCCTTTTTGCACAGTTCGAAGGGGCCGTCGACCGACATCAAGACCCGCATGTGCGGGTCGGCGTGCTGGAGCCACCAGTTCGAAAGGCCCAACCCTGTGTCGTCGCGGCGCAACGCCTCGTAGGCGCGCCACAGCGCGGCCAGCCTTAACACGGCTTCGTCGTGGCGCCACCATTCCGGGCACCACCGCCGCGCCGCGCTGTCGGGCACCCGCCGGTAGACGAACACCAGACGTTGCTGCACGAAGTCGACCAGATTCGTGAACGCGGGCTTCGGAGGCTCCGGAGCCGACCTGGTGTTGTCGGCCGTATTCGCGGACTCGGGCCGGCGAGGCCGGAACTCGATCTCCTCGCCCATCATCGGCTCCTCCTCGTTCACCGCGATTCCTTCTTTCCTCGCAAGTCGTTGTGGTCGGAAGGTGTTGTCACAGTGGGTTGTTGGGTCGGTCCGTAGTGGGCGCGAGAGGCTGCTACTAAGTCGGCGTAGGGGCGGCGCATCCACGGCACGGTCTCCACAAGCACCGGCCTCATTCCGGCGGTCCAGATCAGCGCCCGCCCGCGCGGGATCGCGGTGAGATCAGCAAGGGTCAGGATGCGTTTGTCGGTGAGTTGCCACGAGCGAGAGACCGAGCCGCTGTGTCGGGTCAGAGTGCCACGCAGTTGTTCGCGATCACCGATGCTGTCGGAACGCCGCCGCAGGAACTCGTTGTCATCGACACCGGAGCCGACCACCCGGACACCGGAGGCCGACCACAGCGCCTCCATCCCCTCCGCGCCCCAGCAGCGCACGCCCTGGGACCACGACTGAAGAATGGTCAGCACGAGAATTCCGCGAGATCCGAAGTGGGAGTAGCGTTTCGGCAGATCACGCCAGCGCACGACGTTGGCGGCCTCGTCGAGAACGCACACGAGCGGTGTCGATAATCGGCCCATAGGCTGCTTGGAGCCGATATGGGTCGCAGCCTCGAGCACCGAGGCTGTCAGCGCGTTGACCAGCGGCCCGCAACTGCCCGCGCCCTCCAGCGACAACATGTAGAGGGTGTCTCTACTGGTCGCCAACGCGGCGGGGTCGAGTTGAGGCCGTTTGTCGGTGGGGCTGTCGCTGGTGACCCAGCGGCGGATCGACTCCAGGCGAAGACTCGCCGCCATCTTGCGACCGGTCGCGAAAACACCGCTGCGGGTGCGGCGATCCAGCTCGTACTGGGCGCGCAACCCGGTCGCGATCAAAGGCCAGCGCTGCTCGAGCATCCGTACCGGCTGCAGATCATCGGGATCGGAGATCCACTCGTACACGCGAGTGATCGGCTCATCACCGACAGCGGCAGCCAAAAACAGTGCGGCCAGCAAGGATTCGCCTTCGGGGTCGAAGAACGCGTCTTTGCGCACCGCCTGGCCGTCGTCGCCGTCGGCGAAGTGCGAGGCCAGCTGGGCGGCGTCGACCTCGGTCCGAACCGAGGTCAGCGGATTCCACCACCAATCCGGATCGCCGGAGTCTGCGACGGCTTGCGGGTCGAAAATCCAGCAGCGGCCCTTCTTTTCGCGGATGCCGCGTGTGTCGTCGACGAGATCGCGTTTGTTGGAGGTCACGATCGCCGGGCCGGGTGCTTCGCACACAGCCGGCACCGCCCGCGAGGTGCTTTTGCCCTGGCGTGGTCCCCAGATGTCGATGTGCAGGGTTTCGTAATCGGCCCACAGGTTCTGGCGGTCGGCGACCGCGATCCCCAGCGACAAGCCCGCGACCGTGTCACCGGGCACCCGCACTCCGAGCATCGCGGCCTTGGCCGTGACCGCGGATTCGGTCAGCGGCAACAGTTCCGGGCCGTAGGCGAGGTGCTTGGCTTTGGCGTCAATCCACGGTCGGGCAGGGTGGCGGGCCTTCCACCATCGCAGCGCGGGAATCACCACGGCCGCCAGGAGCACGAGTTCAGCGACGAGGGCGAGGGTCGCTGTGATCGGCCAGCTGACTTGCCCGGCCGCCGCCGTCACGATCAACACGAGCGGGTTGATCGCCAGGGTGTCGGTCGCGCGACCGTCCAGGCAGTAGCCCAGATGGATGGCCAGGGAGACCAGCGTCCCCCCAGCGGTCGCGGCGGCCCCCGCGATCAGCAGCCCGAGGGCTTCCCGGTTGCCGAGCGCGGGGTCCCGGTCGCCGTTCATGCGGGTTTCTCCTGACTGGTCGAGCGGCGCGGAGCGCGATTGCGGGTGACAGTGGCGAGAGCGACGACGGATTCGCTGGCGACCACGACGGCGAGGGCGGCCTGCCAGGGCATGTGGCCCCCGGCGGACCCGAGTAGCAGGATCAATGTGAGCGGTACCCGTGCGCCGAACCGCCGTGTCAGCTGCGACACCGGCATCACCCGGTCCTTTGCGGACTCGGCCTCACGCGCCGGGTGGTCGCACTGCTCGAGTGCTTGTGCCACGGCGGCGTGGTCGAGGGCCAGGGCGGCGGCGAGGTCGGCTTGCCGCAGGCCGGTGGTGTAGTCGGTGGTGGCGGTGTGGTGGGTGTGGTTGTCGGGGGTGTGGTTCATGGTGGTGGTCTCCTCGCCTGGGGCGGCTGTTCGCCCGGTGGTGGTGCCGTGGGTGGCGGGGACCTGTGGGGTCGCGTGTCGGGTTGTGGGCCAATCCGGTTGCGGCGCAGTCGAAAAAGTTCCCGGCGAGCGGGTAGCGAGTGTCTTCGGGCAGTTTTTCGGCGGAGGTGTCGAGCCACCTTGTGGTGAGTCCGGATTTGCCGACGACACGGCCGTGACCATGCTGGTTCTCCGCGCACACGGCACCCCGCCACCGGGTGCCCAGTCGCCTCGGGCGAGGGACCCCTCACCGTGGAGCCGCCCGCGACAACCACAGCCGTCGCACCGGCACGCCGACGCCGCACCAGCGCCACCGCGGACTGCCGGTGTCGCCCGCCCTCGCCTAGCAGCGGGCCGGAAATAGCGCGCATGTTCATCGGGGCGCGATCAGCGAGACGCGCCACCCGCCGGGGGTGGCGGTGGCGGTGACGTAGACGGCGGAGTCGCGGTCGGGCTCGGTGCCGCTGACGGTGTTCACGCGCTGGCGCAGCGCCACGACGCGCTGGCGGGTCTGCGCGGTGTCGGCGGGGTGATCATCGGGCGTGATTACCGCTGTGGCGGTGATCGAGGCGTGCGCGCTGGCCCAGCGCGCCCACACACCAGCCGGAACGGCTGTTAGCCCCGAGGCGGTGGCTCCGACCTGGGCGCGGTAGCGCTCGGTGAGCAGCCCGCGCGCGCGGTCGAATCCGGCCGCGCTGTCGGGGTCCGGACCCGGTTGCCAGGTGTAGGCGGTCTCGATGGCCGCGACCATGACCGCCAGCGCATCGCCGGTGTCGATGCCTGCGATGATTTCAGCGCTGCTCTGCGGCGCCGGCGGCGGCGCGGCAGGTTGGGTCGGTGTCCCACAACCGGCCGCTATCAGTCCGAGCATGATCAGGCTCACCGTTACGCCCAGGCGTGCGCGATGGCTTCTCGCGATCGTTGGTGTCATTGCGTCGTCTTCCGTGTGCGGATCGGTCATGGGCGTGAATCCTGTTGCTGGGCACCGAATCTCCGGACGTCCATCCGGTCTGATGCGAAGTCGGAGAGGGGCTGCACCTGTACCGGGATTCCGTGAGTGGGTGCGTTGAGGAGCTGCGGCTCCCCGGTGGCGGGATCGAGGCCCGCGAAGATCCCGGTGTGATGGGAGTCGGCCTCACCTGGGGAGGTGAAGTAGATGAGGTCGCCGGGTTGCATCCGGTCGAGCGCGACCGGGGCACCTCGCGGGTCGCGTTGCTGGTCACCGGTGTAGTGCCCCAGCACGATTCGCCCTTCCGATGCCTGGGCGACTGCGAACAACGTCAGGCCCGAGCAGTCGAATCCGCCGCCGGTGGGTCCGGTGTGGTCGCCGCCGCCCCACACGTACGGCAGCCCGAGCCCCCGCATTCCTTCGGCCAACACCCGAGCACCGAAATCCGAAGCGGCACCGCCGCTTCCAGCGCTGGCGATCCCCGTCGCGGGATCGGTCGTGCACAGCGGGCCTGCGCCGGAGGCCGACACGACGGCCGGGGGTGTGGCGCCGCGGAACGCGCGGTGCAGGGCGTGGGCGGCTTCGCGTTTGGTGGCGTAGGCGTCGGGGTAGGCCGAGCGTTCGACGGCTTGGGCGAGGTCGGCCGGGTCGCGGGTCTGCCACCCCGGCACGGCAAGGAGCTGGTCGTAGAACCAGCCGATCTGACGCAGCGGGTCCATCAGCCCGGCCATGCCCCCGACCTGGTCGGCCCAGATCGAGGCGCGCAGCTGGAACGGGCCGACGGAGTCGTGGTCGGACCCGACAGCGTCATGTGGATACGACAATGATTCCGGCACACCGGAATTCGCGTAGTTCTTGAGTCCGGATTCGGTGGAGGCGGCCATCAACGCCGCCAGAATCCCCGACTCGGGGATCTGACGTTGCTCCCCGATCGCGACGATGGCACGCGCGATGTCGAGCTGCTTGCTGTCGTATCCCGCCAGCGTCGCCGGTTGCGAGGTATCGGGGCCGAGGGTTCCCTGTCCCATCGGGGCCGCGACCGCGCACCCGCGGATCTCCTCACCGGAGATCACGGTCACGATCACCAGCACGGCCGCGAACAACAAAGCGCTCACGACCGCACCGGCTTTCATCACTACGGCGGTCATCGCGGTAGTCGGTCGCGGTCGTGCAGCAACGTCATCAGCTCGCGGTTCAACCCGAGGACGGCGTCCAGCTCGGCGCGGGCGCGGGCCAGCTCGGCGGCCAGGCGCGGGCTCACCTCAGCCTGTCCGTGGGGGTCGGGGCCGCTGTCGCGAACCCAGTTGCGGACGGTGTTGTAGTGCACCCCCAGACTCGCGGCCACGACTCGGCAGGCAGCGGTCTGGGAGGAGCCGACCGCAATAAGCTCGCGGCAGCGGGTCACCGCTGCGGCGCGCACCTCCTCGGGCACGAGCATGTATCGGCGGGTACTCATGCGGCCATACCCCCCGCCGCGTCCCGGTGAAACTGCGAGAACAACTCGGACGTGCTGTGAATCCCGAAATTTTGCTCAACCTCAGATAGGAGGAGCTGGAACGGAATTCCCGGTGAGCGGTCCTCGCTGACCTTCAACAGGAACTTGCCGACGCCTGCGGCCATCGGCCGGGGCATGCCCGGCCGTAGTGGTTCGCCGGTCAATGCTTGTGGCGCTGACCAGCTCGTCACCATGTCGGCCTCGGCTCCGGTGAGCTTGACGATGCCGTCGAGCAGTTCCAGTTCCTCGGCGGGTAATGCGCCAAGGATTTTGGCGCGGGAGCGTTCGAGGAAGCCGAGCGCTCTCGCGCCGGCGGTGCCGCCGATGTTGTGCAGGTCGCGCACGGAGTGGCTGATCAGGATCAGCGCCACGGCCAGGGAGCGTTGCAGCCGGGTCAGCTCGTCGACGCGGGCGACCATGAATTCACCCAGGCCCAGGACTTGCCAGAGTTCGTCCATGACGACCTGGAACACGCGTTGCTTGCCGATCCCGTTCTCGGCGAGCATGTTCAGCGCTTCGATGGACCCGAAACCGATCGCCCAGCACGACAGCATCACCGCTGCCTTGAGTTTGGTATCGCCGGTGGGGATGTGGGAGACATCCACACACACCGCCGGTGCCTCCAGATCCAGCGCCACGGTGGTGTGGCCGTTGAAGACCTGACCGAACGGACCCTGAGTCAACGCCCGTAGTGAACGGCGCAGCGGCACAATCGCTTCGGCATACCGCTGTGGTGTCGCAGCTGCGGCATCGAGCATCAATTCCTCACCGCCGCCGGTGATCACCTCCAAAAGGTCGTCCAGGATCGCAGGCGAGTCGACAGTGAAGCCACGCCCGCCTTCGGCCTCGGGGGTGTTCAGCAGGCGCAGCGCGGTAGAGATCAGGGTGTCTTCGTAGTCGGCGATCCGTTCGCCGCGGATCAACTCCACAAGTCCGGCGATGAGATTGGTTTGGCGGGCACGCAATTCGGCGGCGACATTCTCGGCCGCCTGATGCAGCCCGGCCGCGCGCAGCTGCTGCATCGCCCTGCCCAGCAGCGCCGGGTCCAGCGGATTGAGCTGGCCGTGCCCGTAGCCGACATCGACTACCTGGCCGCCGCAGGCGAGCACGGTGGAGCGGTAGTCGGGTTTGACGTCGGCCAGGATCAGCGGCGTGACGCCCTGGGCGATGCCGCCCAGCACGATCCGGCGCACGAGCGAGGATTTGCCGAATCCGTTGAGCCCCAGCACGAACAGGCTCGGTGCGGTCAAGAACGAGCCGCGTGAGAACCAGTTGAACGGGTCGAAACACACCGGCGCACCCGTGGTCAGGTGCGAGCCGAGCGGGGTACCCAACAGCGGTGCACCGGCACCCACGCACCAAGGCCACAGTCCGGCAATCTGGGCGGTGGTACCGCGCCATTCGGCCGGGCGGGCGATGCTTCGCCATCGGCCGCCCCCCGCACCGCTGGCCCCCGACACCGTCAGCTGCGGACCGGTCGCCGTGGTGGCCCGGCGGTTGGCTCGGTTGGCCTGGCGGTTGTCGTCGGTGCGCAGCCGTAGCCGCGCCCAGCCCGAGCCCAGGACTCCGGCCTCTGCCGTTCGGCGTTCCAGGCGCTCGCGTTCTGCCGCGTCGAGCAGGCGCGGCCCGCGCTCGCGGTGCGATTGTTTGCGGGTCATGCCGACATCACCCGTGGCAGAGTCGCCATCTGAGGCAACAGCACGCCCACGCCGAGCGAGCCGGCGAAGGCGGCGGCTTGGTAGTAGTAGGCGCGGCGTATCCGCAGCCGGGCCTGGTCGGAGAGATCGCCGGTGAGGGCGTCGATGCGCGGCAGATCGGTTCCGGCGGGAACGGTGA
This sequence comes from Nocardia uniformis NBRC 13702, assembly GCF_001613345.1. GTDB lineage: Bacteria > Actinomycetota > Actinomycetes > Mycobacteriales > Mycobacteriaceae > Nocardia > Nocardia uniformis. The sequence continues at coordinate 220,628 of NZ_BDCE01000046.1, forward strand.
CGGTGACCAAGACCCCGAAGCGGGAGACTCCGTGTCCGCGGGCCTGTTCCTCGCGGGCCTGCTCGGTCGCGCCGACGCGCAGCATCGCGTGCGCGGAGACCACGCCCTGACCGGATTGCTGGGCGACCAACGCGTTTTTGAAATCGTCGTCGACGATGTTGGCGGCATCGGCTGCGGCGTGCGGTCGCAGGACCAGGGCCACGCGTTTGCGCGGCAGGTCCGGCGTCGGGGCCAGCAGCCGCTGCAACACTCGTTCGTCCACGGTGCCCGAAGGGGCGTAGTCCATCTCCCAGGTAGTCGAGACCACGCCATCGTGCTCGAGGCGGCCGACACGTTCGTGGTAGTAGATCGGCCCGGCGTCATCCCAGCCGAGCCCGTGACCGTCACTGCTCGCGGCAGCGGTTTCCAGGTCGGCTTCAGCGGCGGGGTCGAAACTGCGCCGCACTGTCGCGGTCACTTCGGCCGCTGTCATCGGCCGGGTCCGCACCCCGGCTTGGGCGAGCGCGGCGACGATGCCTGGTAGCCGGCGCCCGATCTCTACGGCCTGCTCCGCAGGTTCGCGCCGCCGTTCAGCGGTGGTGGCGCGGAAGGTGATCGAGCACCACGCGTCCAGCTGAACCGTGTGCGAGGGCAGGGTGGCGGCGAGTTCGGACATCATCGCCCGCGCCATCTCCGGCGCATCCTCGCGGGTCAGTTCGGCGACCTCACCGGCGAGGCGGTGCCCGGTCTCCGGGACCGTCGACAACACCGGGGTGATCGCGACGATGTCACTCGCACCGCCGAGAGACGCGACGAATCCACCCCACGCCGCGACCCATTGATCAATGACAGCCTGATCGACGTTCTCCGCGCCGGAGGGCCACACCCGCAGGAGCACGGTGTAGAGCGAGTGTTTCGGCATGTGCACCATGCCGAACCGGTACTGATCGGAATCGACACCCTCATACAGGCGCGAGAGCGCGAGGAGCCCGGGAAGTTTCGCGGTCCCGAACTTCGAGAACGTGCCGCTGCGGTACAGGTTTTCCTTGCGTGCCCAGGTGCGCAACCACTGCGCCATAACCAAAGCCCTCTCATACCCGGTGCGCCCGTTGACACGAAAAGCCAACGGAGCCCACACGATTGCTTGAATCGCCGCGACAACCAGCGCGGCGGTGAAACTGACGAAAACGGCGGTCACCATCGCGATCACCACGAACACGAACCCGAGAACCGTTGCCTCCCAAGCGAGGCCGAACATTCCTTCCGAGCGGGGGCGCGACCATCCGCCGTAGGTGCGCCGCTGCGGCGACGCGGGGGCGCTCATCGCGGCACCTGCGATCCGGACGGACCGGAGTAGGGCCGCGTGGGAGGCGGCGCGTTGCCGGTCGTGGTGGATTGCTCGACGGTGGACTGCATCGTCTGAATTCCCTTGCTTGCCAACCCGATTCCGGCGGCGGCGGCGACGCCGACCGGGCCGGCGGCCTTCGCGGCGGTCGCGGTCGCGCCACTGGCTCCGCCGCTAGAGGTGGCGCTACGCAGCGGTATCGCGCCGGAGGAATGGTTGCCGCCGCTGTGGCCGGTGGCGGTGGAGGCGATGCTGCCCGCGCCGCCCTTGGCGCTGGCCGCGCCTGTACCGGCCGATCCGCCGGACCCGCCGGTCATCGAGACCCCGGCCGCGACCGCTGTTGCCGCCCCGGCCGTCGCAGCGGCACCGGACCCGCCGCTCATTCCGGCGATCGGGGACACCAATCGCATCAGCGCGGGCAAGGTGAGTGCGGCCGAGCACACCAGCACCAGCCCGACCAGTGCGCGTTGCGCCGATTCGGCATCGACGCTTCCACCGCCGGTGGGGTCCAGGGCGGTGTCCCCGACGGTGGTGAACGCGATCAGATACACCATCGCCGCGAGGGGCTTGTAGAGCAGGAACGCGACCGACCAGCCGATCAACCTGTCGTAGAGACCACGACCGGAGTTCGTAGCCGAGCTGGCAGCCGCCAGCGGCAGCACTCCGGCGACCACCACCAGCAGTCCTTCGCGCACCACCGCCAGAACCACCTGCGCGAGTGCGCCCAGGATGCCGACGCAGGCCAGGATCAGCACCAGGCCGGGGGAGAACACCGACAACCCCGCTGTTTGCGCGAGCGCTTTCGCTGCGGTCTTCGGGTCACCGCCCGCGGATTCGGTGAGAATCCAGTTCGCCAACGCATCCGATGCGTGGGTGCTCGCCACCAGCACCGCGCTCCACATCGTGGAGGCGAAGATCGTGCGCGCCAGCACTTTGAAGGTGTCGTGCGCGGCGTCGTGCATGGCGTGGCGGCGTGCCTGGGCCAAGCGAATCCCGCACAGCATCACACTCGCCGCCAGCAGGTACCACTGAAGCTGATAGGTGTAGTCGGAAATCTTGGAGAACAGATCCGGGCTGTCGGTGATGGCTGTGGGCAGGCGCGCCCAGAACGAGAGCGACAACACGATCGCCTGGCTCAAGCCCGAGATCAGCGACTCCACGACCTTGCCGAACGCGGTACCCCACGCCGCATCCGCCACCGCGGACACCGCCTGGCCGGGATGGGAGGCGACGTTCGCGCCCTTGCAGGCTGCGGAGACAGCGTTGCCCAAATCCAATGGAGTGCCGGGGATTCCGACGCTGGATAGGGCATCGTGCATGTCGTTGCAGGTCTGGTCGAACCCGTACGAGCCGCCGGTGTCGGGCGTCGGCTGCGCCGTCGCGACACCCGCTCCGGCAAGGCCGACGGCAAGCGCGGCGACCAACAGCGCGAGCACTCGGAACAGGCTCCGGTGCAGTCGATTGCGGTCCGTGCGACCGCCGAACGCGGTGGCGATCACCACTTGATCCACCCCCCGGTCAGCGTCGAGATGACGTGCTGGGGAGGTGTGGCGCCGGGCGGCGGTTGCAGCCGCCAGTCCCCGCCGTCCCACACCATGACGATCTGGGTGGCCGTCCACGCCGGTGCCCCGTTGTTATCGACGCCGCGCGTGGCGATCGCGACCACGGCCATGTCCTCGGCATAGCTGTCGATCCGGAAGGCATCCGGGGCGACGAAGTACCGAGTCAGGTTCTCCGGCAGCTGGTCCGGCAGACGTCCCGCTGCCTTGTTCGACTCGAATTCTCGTAATCCCTTGGCAGGATTGATGATCAGGCGCTCGCGCACGGTGCGGCTACCAGGGCGGGCGTTGACCTGGTAGCCGGCGTAGACCGCCGCCAGTGCCGCGCCCTGGGGCGTGTGCGCCCACCCGGCCGCCACACCATCGGCTACCCGGGTCGGTCCATCGGAGGTGGAGAAAGGTACCGACGCTCCGGCGACTCGCTGCCATCCACCCTGAGTGGGAAGCACGGGCGCGCCCGTCAGCCAATCCGGATCAGTCGATGTACGCCCCCTGCCGGTCTGCGTCAGCGGCTGACCGGCCGTATTGCGGGGTGTGTCGACGCGCCGACCGAATACATCGGTCGCGGGAACGTCGAAACCGGTGGCGGTCGAATCGCCGTGACTCGGCGCGGAGACCGGCGCGTTCGTTGTCGGGGTGGCGTTGTCGTGGCCGACGTTGAGGGCGGCAACCCCGCCGACGATGACCAGCGCGACCACAGCGAGGGCGGCGATCAATCCGATCTGTTTGCCTCGCTGCTGATCTTGGGGTGCATCGTGGCCGGTGTCGCTGGAGGTGGTTTCGCGCAGCTTCACTGCGTGCCCTCCAACCGCACGAAACCATCGGTTGGAACCGAAGTGATCGCGGAGACGGTGGGCGTGGTGCTGGCGGGGTCGGGCAGCTCGAGCCGCCAGTCCCCGCGCTGCCACACCACCGCTATGGCGGTGGCGGCCAGGCTCTTGTCCGGGTAGGCGCTGACCGCGTTGACCGTTGCCCGTTCGGGCTGGTAGCTGGTGATCTGATAGCCGAGGATTCGGGGTGCGGTGGCGGGGTCGGCGGGCTGAGCGATCTTGACGCGTGCCCGCGCCAAGGTCCACGCGTCGCGGGCGGGACCGGGTGCGACTTCGGCGGCGGTGATGTGTGCCCAGCTGGTGTTGTCGGCGGTCGACAGACGCACGGTGTGGGCGATGGCCGCCAGCGCCGCGCCCTGGGGAGTCTGGCGGTAGCCGGTCGCGGTCACACCATTCGTGGTGGGTCCGTCCTCCCCGGCGGGGATCGCGATGCCTTGGAAGCTGTTCCAATGCAATCCGGCCGGGACGCTGGTCAGATCCGGTTGCGGCGCACTCGATTCCGAGTCCGCGCCGCACCCGGCGAGGGCCGCCGCTGCCACGAGGGCAGCGGCGAGGCCGCTCAGTGCTGCCCTGTTTTGGGCATGCGAAAGCAGAGACATGGTTGATTCCTTGAGAAAGATTGCGGCGCAGTCCTATTGGTGCACCGAGAGGTGATGCGTCAGAACGGCGAGAGAACGGCTGTCGCGACGGCGGCGGCGCTGCTGGCTAGGATCGCGCCGAGCAGGCTCATGACGATGCTGTGGGTGCCTTCGGACCAGATGGGTTCGCCGTGGCGGTGGGCCAGCCACAGCCGGCCCGCAGCGGCGATCAGCCAGGCCAGGCAGATGGTCAGCGCGAACCATGCGCCCCATCCCCACAGCTGGTCCAGCGGCCCGGTGACCGAGGCGGGTAACTGCTTGTAGGCGGTGGTCATCAGGTGAGGACGACGGCGTTCATGAGGCTGGACGCGCTGGTGGCGATGATGCCGCCGATCGCGGCGGCTGCCACCATCTTCGGTGATTCCAGGGCGGCGCCGTTCCATTTCTCCCACCCGAACTTGCCGCCCGCGTAGATGATCGCCGCCACACCGCACAACATCACGAACCACATCAGGTAGCGGACCAGGCGAAGAATCTGCCCCGAGCCCGGTGGTGCTTCGGGCTGGATATCATCGACGGCCAAAATGACTGCGTGGCTGAGTGTTTCGAGAATCATGCTGCTGCTCCTGTGGTTAGTTGGTCGGTGGTTTCTCGGGTCGCGGTGGCGCTCACTGCGGCCAGGAGGTGATGTCCCAGTTCGCGTGCGGCGGCCAGGGGGTCGCTGCCACGGCTGGGGTAGGGGCTGTCCGGTCTCCAGACCGGTAGGTCGCTGCGTTGGGTCAGCGGCCACGCGGGTTGCCAGCCCACGCGCCAGCTCCCGCCTTCGGGTACGAGTTCGTCGATGACGCGGCGGTAGCGGCGGATGTCCAGGGGGACGCGTCCGGGTTGGTGGGCGCAGGTGATCAGCCCGAGAACGTGGCTGGGTCCGGCGTTCCCGGCGCGGTGCTGGCGCAGCAGTTCGTGCGCGCGCGCCAAACCGTCGAGGGTTTCGCGCGCGACGATCACGACGAACGGTGATTCGCCGTCGAGCACGGCGGGCCAGCGACGCTGTGCATCGGCCGCGGGCGCGAGGACACGTTCCAGGGTGCTCACACCCGCGCCGCCGTGCGCGCCCAAAAGCCACACCATCGGCGCGCGCGCTCCGCTGTGCGGGACGGGCCGATCCCAGATCGGCGTCCCACCGTGGGCATCCTGTGCGGCGACGGTCTCGCTCACGCGGCAGCCTGTGTGGGCACGCTGTGCAGGTGACGCGGGCGCAGCTCGCGCACGACGCTGACCCACACACCGAGCAGGCGTGCGGCGGCCACGAACTCCTCGATCTGGCCGACGGGGAGTCGGTAGACGAATCGTGTGCCGCCGGGATACTCCACGTGCACGGTCATGGTTGAGGTAGTGGACATGTCGATACTCCGTTCGAAAAGCAAGCGGGCACAGCGACGCCGAGGGCCGGGGCGTGTGCCGGAGGGAAAGGGGTTCAGGAATCGGCGCCGGTGATAGCGATGACGCGGGTGTCCCCGCCGCTGCCGGTGGTGGTGATCAATTGCGTGAAGGTACGCGGCGCGGCCTCGGGGGCGGTCTCGGTGATCGAGACGTGGTACCGGCCGGGATTCATCGGCACAATCACCACGCACGCACTCGTTTCCGGTGCCAGCGTGCCGATACCGGCGTCGATGTCGGCAGCGGACGGTACCGCCGCGTCCGGCGTCGTTACCGCGCGTGCCGCTGTGCCCGAGCGCAGCGTGTAGTAGGCGTGTTCGAAAGCCAGGATGGCATCCGGCCCGTTGGATAGTGACCCGGTTCCGTTGCCCCGCACCAGGTTCGGGGTTCGGATAGGATCACAGCCCGGCCCGCCCCCGAGGGTCGTATCGGGCCGCGCCACCGGCGCGACCGTGGTCGTGGTGGCGGCGTGCTGCGCTACCGGTTCCGTCGCCGGACTCGGGTGCGGCCACAGCCACGCGGCCCCGCCCGCGATCACCGCGACCGCCAGACTGGCACTGATCACCACTCGATGCCGACGCAATGCCGCCGACAGCGTCACCGCGGACCTACCGCGCCGCGTAAGGGACGCGAGTTCGGTTCCTGCGGAACCGAACTCGACCCCACGACTGTCGTCGTCGCCGTCCGGTTCTGCGGCGGCGGGCGGAGCTGGTAGCCAGTCGCTCCAATGGCCGTTGTCGTTGAGCGTGGACAATATTCTTCACCTCCTCGAAGTGATGTCGTTCGTTTGGTTCAGGCCCTGGCGGTGGGGGCGGGAATGGCTCGCTCCCCCACCGCCAGGGACAAAAGGCTTGTCAGGAACCGGCGCCGACCGCGCCGCCGATGGCACCGCCCACGACGGCTCCGGCCAGGCCGGCGGCGGCTCCGGCACCGAGTGCGCCGAGTCCGGCTCCGG